>JBDTVP010000005.1:0-85032 GCA_040007175.1 Spartobacteria bacterium | reverse complement strand
CCCCCGGCAAGGCGGCCACGCGGCGCGAGAGTTCGGAGAGGAAATTGGCCTGGGCTGGCTGGTCGGGATAACGCAACTCGGGCAGGGAAATCTCCGCGGTCAGAACGTTGCGCGGGTTGAAACCGGGAGAAACATTTTGCAGCCTAACGAAACTCTTGAGAAGCAGACCCGCGCCGGTCAGGAGGACGAGGGCGAGTGCGACTTCGGCGATGACGAGCGCGTTACGCAGGCGGTTGTGCCGCCGACCGGAGGTGGACCCACGGCCTCCTTCCTTGAGTGATTCGGTCAGGTCGGGTTTGCCGCTGGCGAGGCCGGGGACGAGTCCGAAAACCAGGCCGGAACCGACCGCGATCGCGAGGGTGACGAAGAGCACGGTGGAATCGATGCTCACTTCGCTCAGGCGCGGGATGGTTTGCGCGCCGATCGATTTCACCAGGTCGACGCCCCATATCGCGAGCAACACCCCGGCGCCGGCGCCGAAGACGGCGAGAACAATGCTTTCGGTGAGAGATTGGCGGAGCAAACGTCCGCGGCTCGCACCGACCGCGACCCGGATCGCCATCTCGCGTTCGCGGGCGGTGGCGCGGGCCAGGAGCATGGTGGCGAGATTGGCGCAGGCGATGAGGAGGACGAGCGCGACCGCGCCTGACAAAATGAGAAGGAGCGGCTTCATCCCACCGACGACCTGTTCCTTGAGCGGATAAAGGGTGGCGCCGAAGCTGTCGGTTTGCGGATAATTATTCGGGAACCGGGCGCGCATTCCCCTAACGACGGTCTCGAGCTCGGCCTGGACCTGAGCCACGGATGCGCCCGGCGCAAGACGACCGATGACGCCGTAACTGCGCGAGCCGCGGCGTTTCATCTCGTCATCCGTGAACCCGAGCGGCTGCCAGATATCGACCCGCTCGCCGAAACTTCCGCCCGTGACATTGAAGAGCGGGAGCGGGAACTCGAAACTCGCCGGCATGATCCCGACGACGGTGAAGGTGCGGCCGTCGGCCAGCAACTTGCTCCCGAGAACGCGCGGATCGCGGTCAAATTTTCGGCGCCAGAGCCGTTCGCTGATCACGACAACGTCGTCGCGCCCGGCGGCATTTTCTTCGGGACGGAAAGTGCGGCCGCGAAGAGGCTGCACGCCTAACAATGGGAAAAGATCGGCTGAAACGGCCGCGCCGGAGATGCGCTCGGGGACGTCGCCGTCCACGAGGTTGTAGGTGGTGGTGTTGAAAGCGGCCAGCTTGTCGAAGCTGTGGACGGAGGTTTTGTATTCGAGAAACTCCGGCGGCGAGACCGGGATGGCGTCGAGGTGCTGGTCCTTGAAGTGCTCGAAGAGGAGGACGAGACGCGCTGGATCTTCGTAGGGGAGCGGGCGGATGAGGAGCGCGTTAACGAGGGTAAAAACCCCGGTGGTGGCGCCGATCCCGAGGGCGAGAGTAAGAATGCCAACGAGGGTGAAGAGCGGGTTTTTGACCAGCAATCGAAGCGCGTGACGGATTTCCTGGAGCATCGGAAAGATTGTTAGCGCGGCGGCTCTCCGGGTAGCGCGCGCGTCTCGCGTGCTGGCGCTGGCGCGTGCTGGTCAGGCAAGAGCAACGCGATATTGGCCGCCAACAGCCCAAGGATGAGGAACGTTTTGATCGATCCGTCACTGAGATCGTTCCAGAGCATCGTTCCGGTTTCTCGTTAGGCGGCGATTTTGTCCTCGACCACGCGGCCGTCGAACAAGTGAATGGTGCGATCGGCGTGCTGCGCGAAACGCTGGTCGTGCGTGACCATGCAGATGGTCGCTCCGCCCGCGTGCAGCTCCTTTAGCAGATCCATGACCGCCTCGCCGTTGCGTGAGTCGAGGTTGCCGGTCGGCTCGTCGGCCAGGAGAATGGCCGGTTTGCCGGCGAGGGCGCGGGCGACGGCGACGCGCTGCTGCTGGCCGCCGGAGAGCTGGCTCGGGAGATGTTTGGCGCGGTGGGCCATGCCGACGCGCTCGAGCGCTTCGTTCACAAACGTCTTGCGCTCACTCGCGCCCATTCCGCGATAGGTCAGGGGCAGCTCGACGTTTTCGTAAACGGTCAGGTCGCCGATGAGGTTGAAGCTTTGGAAAATGAAACCGATCTCGCGATTCCGAATCCGGGCGCGCTCCGGAAAGGAGAGGTTAGCGACCTCACCGCCCTTGAGCGAATAGCTGCCGTCCGACGGAGTATCGAGCAACCCGAGAATGGAGAGGAGCGTCGATTTTCCGCAACCGGACGGGCCGGCGATGGAGACGTATTCGCCGCTGCGAATGTCGAGGTGAATGCCGGAGAGCGCGTGGGTTTCGACTTCGTCAGTCAGGAAAACTTTCGTGACGCCGTCGAGGTGAATCAAAGTGTGGTTGCCGTTAGTCATGTGGTGGTGTGGTTGAGGTGAAGTGGGTCAGTTGAGGCGTATGCGGTCGTGTGAATCGTAGGCGCTGGTGTCGGAAAGGATCACTTGATCGCCTTCCTTGAGACCCTCGAGGATTTCAATCGTGTTAACCGAGCTGCGGCCGAAATGCACCGGGGTGCGCAAGGCCTCGCCGCCGGTCGTTAGGCGAAAAACGCCGACGGTCGCGCCGTCCTGGGCAAAAGCCGGACGCCCAACGAAGAGGACGTTGTCGAGACGTTCGAGCTCGATCGTGCCATCGACGCTAAGATCGGGACGCGCGCCCTTCGGAAGCGCGCCATCGAGGGCGACGTCGACCGTGACGGTGCCTTGTTCGACCGCGGGATCGACGCGGATGACATGGCCGGCGACGACGCCGTTGCGCGTATCGATCGAAGCCGGCTGGTTGATCTGAATGTCTTTCGCCTGGGTCTCGGCGATCTTGATTTGCGCCTTGAGCTTGGCCGGATCAGCGACACGGGCGAGATTGGTTCCGGCAATGACGCGCTGGCCCACTTCGACCGGCAATTGTTGCAGGACGCCGGTCATGCCGGCCTTCACATGGAGCGCTTCGACGTCGCGCGCCTTTAATTTCGCGGTGGCGATGAGCTGATCGACCGTCGCCTGCTTGGCCTTGAGCTGCGGGTCAATCGAGTCCTGGGCAAATTGCAGGCGCTTTTCTTCGATCTTGTCGCGGTTCTCGAGCTCGTCGCGTTTAATGATCGAAGTCTTGTATTCCAGGTCGGCGATGAGGCCGTTCTTCTTCAAGTTGTCGTTCGTCTCAGCTTCCATCTTCGCCTGCAAATATTCCGAGTGAACCTGCGCGGTGGTGGATTCCTGGTTCAATAGTTCGCGCTGCAAAGTGGCGCCAAGGGTCGTCAGTTCGGCCTCCGCAGAGGTCGCCTGGGCCTTGGCGTCTTGTGCCGCCTGTTCCAGATCGGGACTGGAAAGCTCGAGGATGACGGTCTCCGGCTGCACCTTAGCTCCTGGCCTAACGACAATGTTTTCCACCCGGCCTTCCTTGCTCGCGGCGATCCAGCGGATGTCTTCCGGGACGAGCGTGCCGAGCCCGCGGACTTGCCGGAGCATCGGGCCGCGCTTCACGGTGTCGACCCAGACAGCGGCGCGATCGACGCTGACTGCGGCCGGTTTCAAGCGCGAGATCACGACCGTGATGAGAATGAGGGCGAGGAGAGAAGCACCCCCGATGATCAATCGGCGTTTCTTTTTTTTGCGGGCTGCATCAGGGCGCGGGACATCCATGGACGAAGTGACTGGTGTGAAGCCCGGAGCGCGCGCGGGCTCAGCGCCGGCGATCACTTCGAAACTTCTTTGCATGATGTCTGAAACCGGCTCGGACTGCACGCCGTCGTTAATGGAGGAGGGTGGCAACGGCCTGGAGACCGTTCGCGATCGGCAGGAGCGCGGTGAGGATGAGCGCGGCGAAGACGCTCGCTTCGAGGGCAAAGCCGCGCGGCGCTTCGTCGGCGAAATATTTCTTACTGAGCTCGAAGAAGGCCGGGTGATGGAATTTTGCCGGCGTCCCACAGCTGCCGAGCAACTGCGAGTTTTGGTAGGCCTGCTCGGGAAGCGGTTGGCGCTGGGCACCCCGCGAGGAGCGCGGATCGGATTGGTGGCGCGACTTGAGCGTTTGGATTGGCAGTCTGTTTTTCATAAAGGTTTCTTCGGTTACGAGTGAGATGCGTTCGCACTCACGTTTGGATTCAGAAAAATTTCTGAAGACGCCGGGTGCTATTGCAATGGGCGTGCCAACTAGTCGGATGATTTATAACGTGCTCGCGTCTATCTATTTGTGACGTTTAACCGATCGCTCGTCTTTTGTTTTCGCTTCAGGCTTGGGATTGAGGCGTCCCGATTGCGGGACGCGTTCGGTCTGTGCTGTGCGATGACGGAGGACCACATCCGCGTTGAGCGATTTTCGCCGCGCAAGAGGGGCGATTGCGTCCGTTCCGGCGTATCGTTAGGGCCTAACGAGGGAGGCGGAGGAGGGCTTCGCAGCCGGAGCGATCGAGCCGATTACCGAGATTGAGGGAACCTCCGTGCGCTTCGGCGATCTGGCGGCTGAGGGTCAGCCCGATGCCCGAGCCGCCCGGTTTAGTGGTGAAAAATGGAACGAACAAGTTGCTCGGATTCATGATGCCCGGGCCTTCGTCCCGCACGAAAACTTCCGCGCAATCGCCTGCTTCGCGCCAGCCGGCGGTGGCTTTGCCACCGGTCTCGAGCGAGGCGTCGACCGCATTGTGCAGGATGTTGATCAGGAGTTGCTCGATCTGCGCAGCATCGGCCCGGATCACAAGGTCGGGGCCTTCGGAAAGCCGGACGGCGAGGCGCGTTTCCAGTCCGACCACTCGCCTAACGAGCGCCCCGAGATCGACTGATTCCTTCTGCGGTGGAGGGAGGCGGGCGAGGCGAGCGTAGGCCTGCATGAAGCGGCTGAGCGATTCGGCGCGGGTCGCGATCACGTTCAACCCGCTGCGCGCGTCATCGCGCCAATCGCGCGGCGGTGGGTCGCGCCGGAGCAGCGTCTCGAGGCTGCCAGCGATGGATTTGATCGGCGCCAGCGAGTTGTTCATTTCGTGGCCGAGCACCCGGACGAGCCTTTGCCATGCCTTGCGTTCCTCCTCGCGCAGAGTCCGGCTCAGGTCGGTCAGGACGAGCAATTCGTGCGGCAGCCCGCGTTCGCGGAAGTCGCTTTTGCGCACCACCCAGCGGCCGGACCCGCTGGGAAAAGTCAGCGCCAGTGGTTCGTCTTCGTTGGCGTCGAGACAGACGGCGAGACCGAGATCGCTGGCGCGGCGTCCGAGCAATTTATCGATTGATTGGCGGAGCAGATTTTCGCCGGCGCGATTGACCAAACGAAGTCGGCGATCGGGATCGAAAGTAAAAACGGCGACCTCAATCTCGGCCATGATGGTGCGGAGGAGGGCGGTCGCCTCGAAAGCGCCGAGGCGTTGCACCCGGAGGGTTTCACCGAGCTGGTTGATCTCGAGCAGGACTTCTCCGAGGGCGTCGTCGCCCCGCGCGCCGCGGGCGCGGATCGAGTAATCGCCCTCGCGCAGGGCGGCGAGCAGGTTGCTCATCGTCTGGAGCGGCCGCACCACATGCTCGCGGGCACTGGCCAGAAAGCCGAGGGCGCAGACGGCGATGAGAAGAGTGAGGGTCCAGTCGACCTTGGCGCTGTAATTACCGAACCAGAGGAGGGCAAGGGCGACGATCATGGCCGGCGCGATCGCGCCTAACGTCAGCCAGGTCAGGCGCGATTCGTGGGAAAGGCGGCGGCGGAACTTCTGATTTCTAATTTCTGATTGCTGATTTGCTGACCTGGCCACGTCTTCTTTCAATCAGCGATCGACCGTTGGAAAATCTCAGAGTCCATAGTGCTGGAGACGCCGGTAAAAGGCGCTCCGGCTCAGGCCTAACGACTCGGCCGCCTTGCGCGCGTTACCGTCGTGCCGGGCCAGCGCCTTCTTGATCAGGAATGCTTCCACTTCCTCCAGGCTCATTTCTTCGAGTCGCGGAGAACCATCCGAGATAGTCGTTAGGCCAAGGTCGTTCGCTTTGATCTGCGCGCCCTGCGCCATGAGGACGGCGCGCTCGATGACGTGATCGAGCTCCCGCACGTTCCCGGGAAATTCATGCCGCATGAGGGCTTCGTGGGCGGCGGGGTCGAAGGCGGTCAGGCTTTTCCGGTAACGTTCGGCGTGCTGGCGGAGGAAATGGGCGGCCAGCGGTGCGATGTCTTCGCGCCGTTCGCGCAAAGGCGGGAGCGGGACCTCGATCGTGTTCAGGCGAAAGAGCAAATCCTGGCGGAAACGCCCGGCCGCGACTTCGTCGTGTAAATTCGAATTGGTCGCGGAAACAATCCGGACATTGGCGTGCAGGGTGCGCGAGGAACCGACCCGTTCGAATTCGCCGGTCTCGATCACGCGGAGCAATTTGGCCTGCTGACTAAGCGGCAAATTCGCGATCTCGTCGAGAAAGAGGGTGCTTTCATCAGCCAACTCGAAACGTCCGGCGCGGTCGGTCTTCGCATCGGTGAAGGCGCCTTTGACGTGCCCGAAAAGTTCGCTCTCGAAAACGCCCTCGGACAAACCGCCCATGTTCACCGTGATCATGATCTTGCTCGCGCGGCTCGAGAGCGAGTGAAGCGCCTGGGCGACGAGGCCTTTGCCGGTGCCATTTTCGCCTGTGATCAGGACATTCGCATCGGAAGGCGCGACCCGGGTAACGAGCTCGATGACCGGGCGCATGCGCGGTGATTCGGAAATGATGTTCGGCATTTTCCCACGGAGCAGCTCGTTCTTGGCCTCGAGTTGCTGGCTCTTGCGCAAAGCGCTGCCGAGCGCGATCTGCGTGCGGACGATGGCGAGGAGGCGCTCGTTATCCCAGGGCTTGGGGACGAAGTCGCGGGCCCCGAGTTTCATCGCCTCGACCGCGAGATCGATCGTGGCCCAGGCCGTCATAACGACGATGGGCAGGGTTTCGTCGAATGCCTGAATGCGAGGAATGCCCTGTAAACCTTCCTGCCCCGAGGTGGTATCGCGGGTGTAGTTGAGGTCCATCATGAGGAGCGCGTAGCTCCGTTTCTCGAGCGAATTCATGACCGCGCCTAACGAGGTGACGACATCGGTCTGGTAATTTTCGCCCTTCAGCAGAATGCGCAGAGCCTCGAGGACATCGGGCTGGTCGTCGGCGATCAGGATGCGGCTCACAGAATAACGATGAACCGCATTTCGAGCCTGCCGTCAATTCCGCGAGGGAGGCGCGGAACCGGCGGACGTTCGTTTTGTTCGTTAGGGAAAGGGAGCTAGGGGGTCGACCGCGTGCGAGTGACCGGGGACGGGGGTTGGCTGATGGATGGTGGGCGAGGTCGCTCCTAGATGGCGTTGAAATGCATCGGCACCCGGATTTTTTGCGCGACCGCATGCCCATCTTTGCGGGCCGGAGCCCATTTCCATTTCTCGATCGCGCGCACCGCTTCGTAGGCGAAAGCGGGATTGGTCATCGTCTCGATCGCAAACTCGGTCGCCTTGCCGTCGATCCCGATGGTGCAAATCACGCTAACGAAACCTTTTTCGCGCCGGTCGGCCTCGAGTGGAGGATATTCCGGCCGCATTCCCTTTAGCACTTTGGGCGGGGTGTCGAAGGTGTCCGACTTTTTCTGCACGATGGAAATCATCGGCTTGAGCGGAGTGCGCGCGCGATCCTGGTAGCTGATGCGCGTGCAGCTGGCGAGTGCAAGCAGAAGGAGGAACCCGAGGGTTTGCGTCAGCTCTCGCCGTTTGGCTCCGGAAATCGGGCCCATGAAGATAGTTAGGCCCGGCCGGTCTCGTTGTGCAACGAAAAGATGGCTGGTTTGGTGGCTTCGGAAACCGAACGCCGACGGCAAATTGGCGGTTGTGATCTGAAGATTTGTCGCCAAAGATGCCCGGGCTCCCAAACCGCGACGAACATGAGCGTGCACACCATTCACCTGATCATCGTCTTCGCGCTCGTCGGGGCGGTCTTCATCGCTTTTTTGCGGGAATGGCTTTCGCCCGATCTGGTCGCGTTGAGCGCGCTCGCGATCCTCCTCATTACCGGCATCCTGACGCTGGATGAGACACTGACCGTCTTTAGCAACAGCGCACCAATCGTGATTGGCTGCATGTTCGTGCTCAGCGCGGCGCTCGAACGAACCGGCGCGATTGACGCTCTGGCGCGAGTTTTCCTGCGCCTCGCCGGGAAGAGTGAGCTGCGCGCGCTGCTTGCGCTGGCGCTCTTCACCTTGCCGCTCTCGGCGTTCATGAACAACACGCCGGTCGTGGTGGTCTTCCTCCCGGTCGTGCTCGCCTTGGCGCGGAATACGGAGTTGAAAGCATCCCGGCTACTCATTCCGCTTTCGTTTTTCTCTATCCTCGGCGGCACTTGCACACTCCTCGGCACCTCGACCAATTTGCTGGTCGACGGCGTCATTCGGAAACACGGGATGACGCCGTTTGGAATTTTCGAGATCACTCCGCTCGGCATCATTTACGCGGCGATCGGTGTGGTTTACCTTCTCGTGGTCGGCCGCAAATTGCTGCCCCGCCGCGAAACGCTCGCCGCGCTCATCGGGAGTGGGATGGCGCGCCAGTTTTTGATGCAGGCGGTGATCAGCCGCGAGTCGCCGCTGGTCGGCAAAACACTGGCCGAGACGCCGCTCGTGCGTTTGCGCGAAGCGCGGATCATCGATGTGATGCGCAATGGGGAACGGCTCGAGACGCCGCTCGACGAACTGCGTTTTGCGGCGGGCGATACCTTCCTGCTCGAGACACCGGTCGCCGGAGTCAAAGGGATCAAGGAAATGCCCGGCGTCGTTTTTCAACCGGAGGCGGACCTCGGGGATGAGCCGGCCGAGCCGCGCGAAGCGGTCCTGATGGAGGGCATCATCGGGAGCCGCTCCGGGTTTGTCGGCAAGACGCTGCGCGAATTAAATTTTCGCCAGCGCTACAGCGTGCTCATCCTCGCGGTTCATCGGCAGGGCGAAAATCTGCGCGAGAATTTCCAAGACGTGCGCCTCGCCTTTGGCGACACGCTCCTCGTGCAAGGGCCGGCCAGCGGGATTCATCGCCTGATGCAGGAGCGGGATTTCCTCAGCCTGACCGAGCCGAAACAGCGCGCTTTTCGTCCCCACAAGGCGCCACTCGCGATCGCCGCGATCACTGGCGTCATGATCCTGGCGGCCTTTAACGTCCTGCCGATCACCGCCCTTGCGTTGATCGCGGCGATCCTCGTTATCCTAACGAAATGTCTCGACGTCGAAGAGGCTTACGAAGCGATCGAGTGGAAACTGCTCTTCATCATTTTCGGCATGCTCGCTCTCGGCACAGCGATGGAAACGACCGGCGCGGCCGATCTCATTGCCAATGGCGTCACGACCTCGGTCGGGCGTTTCGGGCCGGCGGCGGCGCTTACCGTGACCTACTTCGTCGCGATGGTTTTGACTGAACTGATCAGCAATAACGCGGTGGCCGTTCTGCTCACGCCGATCACTTTCCAGATTGCGGCGACGATGGGGGTGGACCCGCGGCCTTTCGCGGTCGCGGTCATGTTTGGTTGCAGCGCGAGTTTCGCCACCCCGATCGGCTACCAGACCAACACCTACGTCTTCGGTGCGGGCGGCTACCGGTTCGCCGATTTCCCGAAGGTCGGCGCGCCTTTGAACATCATTCTCTGGATCGCGGCCAGCATTTTGATACCGATTTTCTGGCCCTTTGTGCCGCAGCCCTAACGACGGCGCAAGACCGGCTGCCGGGGAAGGGCGCTTGACGATTCCGAAGCGCGGTGTTGCATAGCTGTGGTCACCGGCACGCCGCCGCGCGACCTGCCTTCTGTTTCATGACCAATTCGCCGCACGCCAAATCCATTTCGCCTGACCAACCGCCCGCCATCCTTTCGCTTATCGGCAAGACGCCGCTGATCGAGATCACCCGGATGGATACCGGCCCCTGCCAGCTTTTCGTCAAACTGGAAAACCAAAATCCGACCGGCTCGATCAAGGACCGGGTCGCGCTCGCCATGATCGAAGCAGCCGAGCGCGACGGGAAATTGCAGCCCGGCGGGACCATCATCGAGGCGACCGCGGGCAACACCGGCCTCGGCCTCGCCCTGATCGCGGGCGCGAAAGGCTATCGGCTCATCCTCGTCATCCCCGACAAAATGTCGCAGGAGAAAATCGCCCACGTCCGCGCCCTCGGCGCGGAAGTTCGCCTAACGAGAAGCGACGTGACCCGCGGGCATCCCGAGTATTACCAGGATGTGGCCGCGCGCCTGACCGAGGAAATCCCGGGCGCCTTCTACGTCAACCAATTTGGCAACCCGGCCAACCCGTTTGCCCATGAGACGACCACCGGCCCGGAAATCTGGGAGCAGATGAATCATCACGTCGATGCGGTCGTGATCGGGGTCGGCTCCGGCGGCACGCTCACCGGCCTCGGCCGTTTCTTCAAAAAAGTGCAGCCGAAACTCGAGCTGATCCTGGCCGACCCGACCGGCTCGATTCTTTACGAGTGGGTCAAGACCGGAAAAATGGAGAAGGCCGGGAGCTGGGCGGTCGAGGGAATCGGCGAAGATTTCATCCCCGATATCGCCGACATGTCGTTCGTCTCCGACGCCTTTGAGATTGACGACTCGGAGAGCTTTTCCGTCGTCCGCGACCTCTTGCGCAAGGAAGGAATCCTCGGCGGTTCCTCGACCGGCACGCTCCTCGCTGGAGCGCTCCGTTATTGCCGCCAGCAGAAGACCCGGAAACGCGTCGTCACTTTCATCTGCGACACCGGGAACAAATATCTCTCGAAGATGTTCAACGATTTCTGGATGGCCGAGCAGGGCTTCGCCGAGCGCCCGAGCAAAGGCGATCTTTGCGATCTCATCTCGCATCGTTACGAGAAAGGCGAAGTCATCTCTGTCGGTCCCGAGGACACGATCCTGACCGCGTTTAAACGGATGCGCTCAGCCGATGTCTCGCAGTTGCCGGTCTTAAACGGCGACGGCCGCGCGGTCGGGATCATCGATGAATCCGATCTCCTCCTCAAAGTGCACCGCGACCCGGCGAAATTTAACGACCTCGTCAGCGGGGCCATGACCGACCGGCTCGAGACCCTCTCGCCCGAAGCGCACATCTCCGACTTGTTAGGCGTGTTCGAACGCGGTCGGGTCGCGATCGTGATGGACGGCGCGAAATTTCTCGGCCTGATCACGCGGACCGATCTGCTTTCCTATCTTCGGCTGCAAATGTCGAAGTAGGATCAATGAATAAAGAATGCAGGAAGGCAGGAAGTCCCGAGAGCGCCTGCAGCTTGCCGAACAACTGCTTTCCTATTTTCCGGATTCAAATCATATGAGCAAAAAGCATCACCTCGCCACCCGCGTCATTCACGCCGGCCAATCACCCGATCCTTCCACCGGCGCGGTCATGACGCCGATTTACCAGACTTCCACTTACGTGCAGGAGAGCCCCGGCCGGCACAAAGGCTATGATTACGCGCGCTCGATCAACCCGACCCGTTGCGCCTACGAACGTTGCGTGGCCGATCTCGAGAGCGGCACCCGCGGCTGGGCTTTCGCCTCTGGTCTGGCCGCGATGTCGACCGCGCTCGAGACGATCGACAGCGGCTCGCACGTGGTCGTGAGCGACGATCTTTACGGCGGCACCTACCGCCTTTTCGAGAAAGTCCGCCGCCGTTCTTCGAATCTCGATTTCACTTTCATCGACATGAGCGACCCGGCGAAAATAGAGGCCGCGTTCAAGCCGAACACGCGCATGATCTGGGTCGAAACGCCGAGCAATCCGTTGCTCAAGTTGATCGATCTCGAAGCGGTCGCGAAAATCGCGCGCCAGCACAAGGCGACCTCCGTTTCCGACAATACTTTCGCGAGCCCGTGGATCCAGCGGCCGCTCGAGCTCGGCTTCGACCTGGTCATTCATTCCGCGACCAAGTATCTCAACGGCCACTCCGACATGGTCGGCGGCGTCGCGGTTGTCGGGGAGAACAAGGAGCTCGGCGATCAGATGCAATTTTTGCAAAACTCCGTCGGCGCGGTGGCCGGGCCGTTCGACAGTTTCCTCGCAATGCGCGGGCTGAAGACGCTCGCCCTGCGGATGGAGCGTCACTGCCAGAACGCGGCTGAGCTGGCCGCTTGGCTGGAAAAGGAACCAAAAATTCGCAAGACTATTTACCCCGGCCTAACGAGTCATCCGCAGCATGCGCTGGCGAAGAAACAGATGGGCGACCGCTTCGGCGGCATGGTCACGCTCATCCTCGAGACCGATCTCGAAGGGACCCGGCGTTTCCTCGAGAACACGCATCTCTTCTCGCTTGCGGAGAGTCTCGGCGGAGTGGAAAGCCTGGTGAATTATCCGCCGATCATGACCCACGGTGCGATTCCGGAGGAAAAACGGATCGCGCTCGGGATCACCGAATCGCTCGTTAGGCTATCCGTCGGTGTGGAAGACGTGGAAGATTTGCGCGACGACTTGAAAACCGCTCTCGCCGCCATTTAGCACAGGCCGCCAGCCTGTTCGTTTTTGGCGGCCCGCCAAAAACAATCTTCCGTCGGAGTGCTGCGGCGGCACCAGCGCCCGGTGGCGGAAACGCGCCCTGCCTTTCCAATTGCCCGGCTTTCGTTAGACTGCGCTGCAATGGGCAGCAGCTTCGGACAACTCTTCCGCATCACCACCTTCGGCGAATCACACGGGGGCGGGGTCGGCGTCGTGATTGATGGCTGCCCGCCGCGGATCCCGTTAGGCGAAGCCGAAATCCAGCGCGAACTCGACCGGCGCCGGCCCGGCCAGAGCAAGATTGTTTCGCAACGAAATGAAGCTGATCGCTGCGAGATTCTCTCAGGCGTCTTTGAGGGCCAGACGTTAGGCACGCCCATCGCCATCCTGGTGCGAAACGAGGACGCCCGGCCCGAAGCCTACCGCGAGATGAAGGAAACTTACCGCCCTTCCCACGCCGATTTTACCTACGAGGCGAAGTATGGGGTGCGGAACTGGCAGGGCGGCGGCCGCGCCTCCGCCCGCGAAACCATCGGCCGCGTCGCCGCCGGCGCCGTCGCGCGCAAGGTGCTGCAACATCTCCATCCCGGCTGCGAGATCGTGGCCTACGTGACTCACGTAGGTGACATCGCGGCGACGGTGGATGCGAACGCGGTCCTGCGAGAAGCAGTGGAGGCCAACCCGGTCCGTTGCCCGGACGAGGCGGCCGCGGCGCAGATGATCAAGGCGATCGAGCAAGCGCGGGCCGACGGCGATTCGTTAGGGGGGATCATCCAGTGTGTCGG
Organism: Spartobacteria bacterium; assembly: GCA_040007175.1. Taxonomy (GTDB): domain Bacteria; phylum Verrucomicrobiota; class Verrucomicrobiia; order Chthoniobacterales; family UBA10450; genus Palsa-1392. Next base: position 71,808 of record JBDTVP010000005.1, on the reverse strand, counting down.
TCGGGCGATTCCACCCGGCCTGGGCGACCCAGTTTTCGACAAACTGGAGGCCGACCTGGCCAAGGCGATGCTCAGCCTGCCGGCGACGAAGGGTTTTGAAATCGGCTCCGGATTTTCTGCAACGCGGATGAAGGGCTCCGAGCATAACGATCCCTTTGAAATCAAGGACGGCGCGGTCCGGACCGCGAGTAATCATTCGGGCGGCGTGCAGGGCGGGATCAGCAACGGCGAGAACATCATCTTCCGGGTCGCTTTCAAGCCGACGGCCACGATCGCTGGCGCGCAAAAAACCGTGACCGCGGCGAAGGAAGAAACGACCCTCGCGGCGCGCGGGCGGCACGACCCGTGTGTCTTGCCGCGGGCGGTGCCGATGGTCGAGGCGATGGCCGCACTGGTTCTCTGTGATCACGCCCTGCGGCAGCGCAGCATTTCATGACCGCTGGCTCTCATCTCTGGCAGATCCTCTTCGTCTCTTTCGCCCTCATCTTGATCGCGTTCGAGATCGTCCGCGGTTGGCGGCTTGGTATCGTTAGGCAGTTGGTCCGGTTGCTCGCCCTGGTTTGTGCCTACGGCGCGGGCTACTACGGAGGCCGTTTCCTCCTCCCGGTCGCGCGGCCCTTTCTTCGCGTGCCGGATTTGTTGATCAGCCTGGTGGCGGGCGCAATTCTCGCCCTGCTCGTCTACGCCACGATCAGCATGCTCGGCGCGATCCTGTTCAAGCGGACCGGAGAGCAGGAGGTCGGATTGGTCAGGCTGCTCTACGGAATTTGCGGCGGGGTGCTGGGGATTTTCTTCGGGCTTTTCAGTGTCTGGCTCATTGTGGTTGGGATTCGTGCCCTCGGCGCAGTGGCGGGCGCGGAGATCAAGACGAGCGCGGCTCTCGGCGAGTCGGCCACGCTTACCGCCCGGGCTCACTCGCAGCCGACACCGCCGGCCATGATCCACTCGCTCGCCCGGCTGAAAAACTCAATCGAGATGGATTCGTTAGGCGAAGTGGTCCGGGCGACGGACGTGGTGCCGGCGCAAACCTACCAGACGCTCGGCCAGCTCGGGACCGTCGTTTCGAATCCGCAAAGCGCGGTTCGTTTTCTCACTTTCCCGGGGGCGAAAGAGCTGACCGAAAATGCCAGGATCGTCGCCTTGCGTGACGACCCGGAGATCATGGGATTGATCCAGCAACAGCGTTACCTGGAGCTGCTGCAACATCCCAAGCTGATCGAAGCGATGAACGACCCGAAGCTCGCCGCGCAGATCAAGAGCTTTGAGTTCCAAAAAGCGCTGGATTATGCACTGGAAAGAAATTGATCATTTCAGCTTTCAGCAAAGCGCGTCAAACCTCTGCTCAACGAGGCGAATGAATTGGTCGCGAGCTTCCATTCCCACGAGAAAGTCGGCCTCTTCAAATCTGAAAGCGACAATTTGAAATCTGCAATTTCCTACCTCACCGACATCGGCCTCGAAGTGCACGTCCAGCTCAAGACGCGCTCGAAGATGTTTTGCGGGTGCGCGGTCGAGTTTGGGGCGGAACCAAATTCGCTGACCTGTCCGACCTGCCTTGGTCTGCCGGGCGCGCTCCCGGCGATGAATCACGAGGCGCTCCGCCTCACGGCGCTGACTGGATTGATGCTCGGTTGCGAGATCGCGCCGGTCTGCAAATTCGACCGGAAAAATTATTTCTACCCGGATCTGGCGAAGAATTATCAGATCACGCAATACGAGCAGCCGCTTTGCGCGCGGGGCCAGGTGCTATTGCACGCGCTCGCCTATCCGAAAGAGGCGCAGAAGGGTCTGCCGCCGAGGGAAAGGGTGGTGCGATTGGTGCGCATCCACCTCGAGGAGGATGTGGCGAAAAGCACTCACTTCGAAACTACCACCGGGATTGATTTCAACCGGGCCGGCAGACCGCTGATGGAGATCGTGACCGAACCGGAAATCCATTCCCCGGAGGAAGCTTTTGCTTTTCTGACCGCGTTGAAACAGATCCTGATCTACGGCGGCGTGAGCGACGCGGAGATGGAGAAAGGACAGCTCCGTTGCGACTGCAACATTTCGTTGCGTCCGGAGAGCGCAGAGGAATTAGGGGCAAAGATCGAGATCAAAAATATGAACTCGATCAGCGGGGTGCGGCGCGCGCTGGCCTACGAAGTGGAACGGCAAACCGCCGCCCTAACGAAGGGAGAAAAACTGGAACAGGAAACGCGGCGCTGGGATGACGACGCGGGCCAGACTTTTCTCATGCGCAGCAAAGAGATGGCGCACGACTACCGCTATTTTCCCGAGCCAGATCTGCTCCCGGTGCAAAGCGAAGCTTTCCTCGCAGAAATCCGCGAACGCGTTCCGGAATTGCCGGCGGCGAAGCGCACGCGGTTCGTCGAGCAATACCAGGTGAGCCCATCCGACGCTGGCGTGCTGGCGAACGATCTGGCGCTGGCCAGTTATTTCGAAGCGGCGGCACGGACCGCGCGCAAACCGAAGCAGGTGGCCAACTGGATCCTGAACGATTTGCAGAACGCCCTGGCCAATTCTGGCCTAACGATTAACAAATGCTCGGTCGCCCCGCGGGCGCTCGATGAGCTGGTCAACCTGATCGACGAGGGCAAAATCAGCGGTAGCCAGGGGAAAGAAGTTTTCGCGGAGATGTTTGCGAGCGGAAAAACGGCCGGCGCGATTGTGCAGGAAAAAGGGATCGCGCAGCTCAGCGACCCCGGCGCGCTGGAGGGGCTTTGTGCGCAGGTGATCGCTGCCCATCCCAAGCCGGTGGCCGATTACCGCGCCGGGAATGTCGCTTCGCTTAATTTCCTCAAGGGGCAGGTAATGAAGTTGTCGCAGGGGAAAGCGAATCCCGGTCTGGTGGGAGAAATTCTCCAGCGCCAACTGCGGTAAAATCTCTTAGCGGCCCGAGGTCCGCGCGACGCGGACTTCCGGCCGATACATGATGCGCACGAGAAGATCACCGCGACCGCCGCGCGCCTTCGGCAATCCCTCGCCGGCAATTCGCAGCACTTCGCCGCGCCGGACGTGGGCCGGGATTTGCACGCGAACCGAACCGCCGGCTGCACCGCTGATCGTTTCGCTCCCGCCGCTCGTCGCTCGTTGCGCGCTGATCCGGAGGTCGACACGAAGATCCGATCCTTTGGCTTTGAAACGAAAACCGGGCAGCGCGCGTACTCTGATCTCTACGTAACCGCCCTCGAACGGGGCGCTCCGCGGCAGGCGAAAGCGCGCGCCCGGAGCGGTCATCGGCGGCACGACCAGTTGGAAATTCTCCGATCCCTCCGGCTGCGCAGGGTCCTTCACCGCCACGTCCAGTGAAGTTCCGCGGAGGAAGTCTTCGATCCGCAGGTAAGTGTCGTGAGAAATATTGCGCTTGATCCGGGTGCTGGGAGCTGGCGCGCGCGCGGCATCGCGTTCGCGGTCGTAGGCGCGCCGTCGCGCCGGGTCGCCCAAGACTTCATGAGCCGCGTTCAGTTCCTGGGTGCGCGTGGCCGCCTCGTCCGAATTTGGATTCACATCGGGGTGATGACGTTTTGCGAGCAGGCGATAAGCAGTCCGGATCTGGGCGGTGGTCGCCTGGCGGTCGAGACCGAGAGTCGCGTAGTGATCGGGAGCGTCGGGCGGCAAGGAGAGTAGCGTAACGCCGGATGGCGCGCCCGTCAGCTTCACGCTTGCATTGCGGCACCTACCCAGCGCAGGTTGCGGTCATGTTTAAAAAGCGTCAGGTCGTCCCCGGAGAGGCGCCGGGCTTGCTTAAGCTCGCCAAGGATGCCCAGCAGGTACCGCCGATTATCACCCTGATCGAGTACGGGCCCGACTGCCTTGAGGAACGCAAGAATGTCAGCTGTGACGAACTGCTTCCCCATCTCAACAATGAGCTGGTAACCTGGATTAACATCGATGGCCTCGGCGACCTGAGCGTGCTCCGGATTCTGGGCGAGCGCTTCAACCTCCACCCGCTGGCCTTGGAAGACGTGCTCGACACCAGTCAGCGACCGAAAGTCGAACAGTTTGATGACTATCTCTTCGTTGTCGCCAAGATGATCTACCTCGATAAGGAGAACGAGATCGAGGGTGAGCAGGTCAGTATGTTCCTCGGCAAGACTTTCTTGATTACTTTGCAGGAGGAACCGGAGCGGGATGTCTTTGAGCCGGTCCGGGTCCGGATCCGAAACGGGAAAGGCCGCATCCGCAAGGCGGGACCGGATTACCTGGCCTATGCCTTGCTCGACTCGATCATCGATCATTACTACCCAGTGTTGGAATCGATCGGGACAGAGATTGACTTGATCGAGGATGAGCTGATCGATAACCCTTTGCGTCGTCCCGTCGGCAGCTTGCACGAGCATAAGCGGACTCTGACCCAGATTCGTCGGATGGTTTGGCCCTTGCGCGATGTGACCAACCTTCTCCTGCACGAGGAGCCGGGCTTGATCCAGCAAGAAACCAAGCTCTATCTTCGCGACTGTTATGACCATAGCGTGCAGTTGATGGACCTGGTCGAGAGTTACCGTGATGTCCTTTCGGGATTGACGGAAGTTCACATCTCCAGCATCGGCATGCGGACGAATGAGATCATGCGCACGCTAACGGTGATCTCCGCGATCTTCATTCCGCTCACTTTCATTGCGGGCGTCTATGGGATGAACTTTCAGCACATGCCGGAACTGGCCAAGCCCTATGGTTACTACATCTGCATCGGGATCATGCTTCTGATCGCGATTGGGCAGCTGATTTATTTCAAGAAACGACGCTGGCTATAAGCTGAGGGCAACGGACTATGCCAAAGTATCTCGTCGTCAGCACCAGTGGCAATCCTTCCAGTAATAGCCGGAAGATGGGCCGATTGGCGTTTGAGATTCTCCAGAAAAAGAAAGTGGATTGCGAGTGGATGGATCTGGCCACGATGGAGTTGCCCTTGTGCGATGCGAACGCATGTTACGCCAATCCATCGGCGCGAAAGTTAAAGGCCGCGGTGGAGGCAGCCGATGGAGTTATCGTGGCCGCGCCGGTTTATAACTTTGACGTCAGTGCGTCGGCCAAGAACATGATCGAACTCACCGGAAGCGCCTGGGATGACAAGGTGGTCGGATTCCTCTGCGCCGCCGGGGGGATGAGCAGTTACATGTCGGTCATGGCTTATGCCAATAGCTTGATGCTGGATTTCCGTTGCCTCATCATCCCGCGTTTTGTCTATGCGACCGGCGACCTTTTCGATGGAGACAGACTAACGGACCAGAAAATTGCACAGCGGGTCGAGGAGGTTGCGGCCGAGTTGGTCCGCGTGACGCAGGCGCTGCGCGGCTGAACGTCGAGAGCGTTAGGCTGGCTTGGGCGCCCTCGCGCCCAACCAGATTTCGGCGCCTTCCCGGGCGGCTTCCACCTCAAGCGGTTGGCCGCTCTCGAGCACGAGCATGCGAGCCGCTTCCACCATCCCGTCCACTGTTTTGTCATCGTGACTCGGGTCATGGTGAAAGAGGAAGAGCTTGCGAACCTGAGCATCGAGCGCGAGCGAGACGACGCTGCTGAGCGAACCGTGGCCCCACCCAATCTTCTTTTTGTATTCCTCGTCGGAGTATTGCGTATCGATGATCAGAATGTCGGTCCCGCGCAGGAACTCGACCAACTTGTCGCGGGCATCCGCAGCGTAGGCCCGGGCTTCGGCCAGGTCGGACTTGCCTGCGGTGGCTCCACTCATCTTCAGGACATCGTAGGGCTCGTTATCGGGCAGGAATGCGATTGAGCCGTTGCTCGTGGTCAGGCGATAGCCGACGCAAATCCCGGGATGATTCACGAAACGAGCCTGGACTTGCACTTTGCCGATCGTGAACTCCATGTCCTTCAATTCCTCGATCGTGATCGAGCTCGGCATGTCGCGCAGGCTGATGGGGAAGAACGACGTTTCCATTTGTCCGGCCAAGGCAGTCGCGAGACCGGCGCGCGCCCCTTCGTAGCCGAGCACGCGGAGCGCGTTCTTTTCCTTGTAGACCGGGAGGAAGAACGGCAAGCCCTGGATGTGGTCCCAGTGCGTGTGGGAAATCAGGAGCGTCATTCGGATCGGGCGCTCGCCAAATTCTTCCTCCAAGGCAATACCCAGCTCGCGCATCCCGGAGCCGGAATCGAGAATGATAATCTCGCCATCCGCGCGCACTTCGACGCAACTGGTGTTCCCTCCGTAGCCGACGGTGGAGGAGCCGGGGACGGGAATAGACCCGCGCACGCCCCAGAATTTCACCCGGGTCGAAGGCGGAATGAAGTCGGGCAGCGGTTTGGTCTGGAGCGGGCTGTCGCCGGCCGGTGGCATGACCCGATCGATGACTTCGCGCAAATGTTCCCAAAGGATTGGTTTGACCAGATATTCATCCGCGCCGGCTTCAATCGCGCTCGTGCGGTCGACGCCGTAGTCGCGGCCGGAGACGATGATGATCTTCGTGCGCTGAAGGAGCTGGCGGATGCTGCGGCAGACTTGAAAACCGTTGGCTTTCGGCATGAGCAGGTCGCAGAGGATGAGCTCGGGTCGATGCTCGAGGGCGAGGCGGATGCCGGCCTCGCCGTCGCCGGCCTCGAGGACGGTCCAATTTTCACGCCCGAAAAGCTCGGCGGTCGCCCGTCGGCTTTCGGCATCATCCTCGATCAACAAAACACAGGCCATGGGTAACGAGGGCGATTCTTCGCAGAGCAGCTGGCGGGAGACAAGCGTTTTATCTCGCAGAGGTGATTCCCGCGCGCGGTCGGATGGTTTTCGTAAAGGCGGAGGATTTCCAATTGCAATCGGCGCTTGCTGCTCGAGCGAAAGCTGAGGTTACAACTGAGAGGTCCCTCTTCGCGCTGCGCCTGTTCAGGGATGACAATGGAGGGGGCGCAGGGCGCTGCGGATGCGGCAACCTCGACGCCGGATCGTTAGGCGCGGGGCTCACTCTTCCAACGCAAATCCGGCCGCAGATTAACCTCTTCCGGCGGGACGTCGAAGCCGACAGCGCGCAATAAGTAGGAGACGCCTTCCCGGCTTTCCATCGTCTCTTTCAGGCTGCGGGCGAAGACTTCGATGTATTCCTTGTAGGACTCGAGCGCGAGGCGGCCGTCGGAATAATGGGCCGCGAGCGATTCGTCGTGGTTATCGATCAACTCGATCAGGGCACGGCGCAGTTGCGCACGCATCTGCGGGTCGACCACGATCTTGAAAGGACTGGCCCCGGCATCGGCGATCGCGGGCGCTTCCCGGCGCGGCGCGGGGACCAACTGGAAATCCGGAGCGTCCATTGGCGAGCGGTCGTTAGGCAAGCGTCTAGAAGAAAATCGGGATGATGAGGATGGCAACGATGTTGACCACCTTGATCATCGGGTTGATCGCCGGGCCGGCAGTATCCTTGTAAGGATCGCCGACCGTGTCACCGGTAACCGACGCGGCGTGGGCGAAGGAACCTTTGCCGCCGAGGTTGCCTTCCTCGATGAATTTCTTCGCGTTATCCCAGGCGCCGCCGCTCGACGTCATGGCGATCGCGACGAAGAGACCAGTCACGATCGTGCCGACGAGCAAGCCGCCGAGGACCACCGGCCCAAGCTGGGGAATGACCGCGACGGCGACGACGAACGCCACCGGCAAGAGCGCCGGGATGATCATCTCGCGCAGCGCCGCCTTGGTCACGATGTCGACGCAAACGCCGTAATCCGGTTTGTCCTGACCGGTCAGGATGCCGGGTTTGGCGCTCAACTGCCGGCGCACTTCGCGGACCACGGCGCCGGCCGCTTTGCCGACGGCGTCCATGCTGAAGGCGGTGAAAAGAAACGGGAGCAGACCACCGATGAAGAGACCGATGATCACCTTCGGTTCGGTGAGCGAGAACTGGAAGTTAAAGGCCCGGCCGGCAGCGAGGAAATGCGCGTGCAGTTCCTCCACGTAGGAACCGAAAAGGACGAGGGCTGCGAGCCCGGCCGACGCGATCGCGTAGCCTTTTGTGACGGCTTTCATCGTGTTACCGACCGCATCGAGGTCGTCGGTGACTCCGCGCACTTCTTTCGGCAGGTCGCTCATGACCGCGATGCCGCCGGCGTTATCCGTGATCGGGCCAAAGGCGTCGAGCGAGATGATGATGCCCGCCATCGAGAGCATGCTCATGACCGCGATCGCGATGCCGTAAAGACCGGCGAAATGGAAGCTGAACAAAATCGCGAGACCGATGAAACCGACCGGCAACGCGGTCGCGTGCTGGCCGAGGGCGAGGCCGGCGATAATGTTTGTCGCATGCCCGGTCTCGGAGGCCTTGGCAATTTTTCGGACGGGGGCGCAGTTCATCGAGGTGTAATAATTCGTGATCACGACCACGATGCCGGTCATGAGCAGGCCGACAAGCGACGCGAAGTAGAGATCGTTCGCGCTGCGCGGGATGTCGGCGATGGTCACGCCGTTCGGGAAAAGGCCGTGGGTCGCCGGCCAGAAAAGAATGGCCGAGACGAGGCCGCTCGCCATGACGCCACCCATCAGGACGTTGCCCGGCTTGCCGTTGCTCAGGTTCACGAAAAGGATGCCGCAGATCGCGCCAAGGACGGAGATGCCGCCGAGCACGAACGGGTAAACAATCGCCGCGGGCGTGTTCGCGAGGGTGAGCGCGCCGACCAGAATCGCGCCGATTAAACTCACCGCGTAAGTTTCAAAAACGTCGGCTGCCATGCCGGCGCAATCGCCTACGTTGTCGCCCACGTTGTCGGCGATCGTCGCCGGGTTGCGGGGATCGTCTTCGTCGAGCGTGTTCTCGATTTTCCCGACCAGATCCGCGCCGACGTCCGCCGCCTTGGTGTAAATGCCGCCACCGAGTCGTGCGAAGACGCTGATCAAACTCGCCCCGAGCGCGAGGCCGATGAGGCTGCGCACGGCGGGATCGTGACCGATCATTTTGCTCGCGACGGTGTAAAAAATTCCGACCGAAAGGAGCGCGAGGCCGACCACGAGGAGGCCCGTCACCGCGCCGCCGTTAAACGCGACGCGCATCGCCGCGGTGCGCGACTTGGTCGCCGCTTGCGTGGTGCGAGTGTTGGCCAGGACGGCGATCCGCATGCCAATAAAACCGGCCGCGAGCGAGCAAGCCGCGCCGACGAGGAAACCGACGGCCGTTGGGTGATCCTTAAAGAAAAAGAGGAGGATGAAAATCACCACGGCGATGGCACTGATGGTGATGACTTGGCGGTTGAGATAGGCTTTCGCGCCCTCCTGGATGGCGCCGGCGATTTCCTGCATGCGCGCGTTGCCGGGCGAAGCCTTGACCACGGAGAAGATGAGGAAGAAGGCGAAAACCAGGCCGACCACCGCGCAAAGCATGGAAAGTGAGACGCCGGAAGTGAGAAAAGAGAAAGCTAGAAAGGTCATAGTTAGGGAAGGTCGAAGGAAGGCAGGACATTAGAGGGATTTGCTTCTCTGGCAACCGCAATGTGGGCGGCTCCCGGCCGCCGGAATTCCGTTTTTCTAGAGCTCGAAAACGGCCCGGACGCGCCGGAGAAAAGTGGCTCGATATTCGCGCTCCTTTGTTTTCGCGGCCTCGCTTTGCATCGCATCCTTGAGCAACCCGTCGGTTTCCATTTTGCGCGCCGCGAGCAGATCGCTCAACTGGGTCACGCATTCGGGCGCTTCGCGCAGGATGGCCGCCATCGCGGGCTTGCTGATCTTGAGCACCTCGCAATCGTCCTCGGCCCGGACTGTCGCGGTGCGGCGTTCCCCGGTGAGGAGCGACATTTCGCCAAACGAATCGCCCATCCGGAGCGTGCCTACGCGAATCATCGAGCCGTTTTGCGAGACCGAGACCTGCGCGCCGCCATTCAGCAGGACGAACATGGATGAGCCTTCCGCGCCTTGTTCGATCACTCTTTCGCCCCGCCCGAAGTGCAGGGTCCGCGAGCCGCGAATCAATACGTCGCGCTGCTCCTCGGTCAGGCAGGCGAAAAGCGGTTCGGAGTCGATGACCGTCCGCGCCCGGCTGTGCGCTTCCTGGGCTTTCGGCGGGGTTTTGCGGTTGATCTCGAGAGTACGGATGGGGAAGGGGATGGTGATCTTCTGTCGCTTGAATTCGTACCAAATGTTGCTCCGGATGGCGTCGCAGATCTCGTTATAGGCTTGGTGACTGAGCATCCAGAACTTGATCTCGTAGCTGATCGCGAAGTCGCCAAAATCCTTCAGGAAAACTTTCGGCGCGGGATCTTTCTGCACGCCCTCGGCGTGGAGCGCGGCGTGGAGGAGCGCATCCTTCACTTTGTTCGGAGATGAGTTGTAATCGACGCCGACCACGATTCGCATGGCGTGGAGCTGCTGCGGGTAATGCAGGTTCACGATCGTTTGCCTAACGATGTCGTTGTTCGGGATGTCGAGGTAGATTGCGTCGTTGGTGCGGAGGCGGGTCGAACGCCAGTTGATCTCCATGACCTCGGCAAAGCGCTCGCCGACCTGGAGCCAGTCACCCACCTTGTACGGTTTGTTGATTTGCAGCGACATGCCGGCGATGACGCCGCCGAGAAGATTCTGGGTCGCGAAAGCAAGGATGATGGCTGCGGCACCGGAAGTGGCGAGCAACCCGCGCAGCTCGCGTTCGGCGTGGTAGCCGAAGCTCAGGACGAGGAGGAGCGCGACCAGGAAAATGACGAGCGCGACCAACTCGCGGAGGAATTTCGGGATGACCGTCTGGCGGCGTTGTTCGAAATAAAGATCCCAGAGATAACGATCGACCAGCGCGATCACGACTGCTGTGCTGAGGAGGACAAGCGCGGCACCGGCGTGGTTGCGCCAGCGCAAGTCCAGCCCGTAGACCCAGGCCGCGGCGTAAAAACCGAGGGTGAGAGCAAAGAGCTGGAAGAAAATCCCGAACGGCACGCCGGCCCGTCGTTTCAAGAGCCGCCCGAGCGCGATGGTGACGAGGAAGGTCGCGATAAAAACCGCGACCGTCGCGACCGCGCGTTGGGCATCAGCCAGGGCCAGCATTCGTTAGGTGAGAATAGCAGAGAGCAGCGCGCCACGACAAGCGCTTCTCCGCGAGCAGCTCTCGGGGAGAACCCGCTTGACCGCGCCGGGCATGGCTCTCATGCTGAAGATGTCACCGCGCCGCTATGAGAAAATCAATCGCTCTCCTTGTCGTGCTGGTCACCGCGACTTTCCTCCCCAGTCGCGCGCCGGCTCTTCTCTTGAATCTCTCCACCCGCGTCGAAATACCGAAACGAGCTTTTGGGGTGGATTCCACTTCACTCATTGGCGGGTTCATCGTGGGCGGCAGCAGTGGGCGTAAGATTGTGATTCGCGCCATCGGTCCATCGTTAGCCGATTTCGGCCTCACCCCTTTGGTTGATCCCATCCTCGAATTGCATGACGCCACCGGCGCAGTCATCGCGACCAATGACAATTGGATGTCCTCTCAGGAACAGGAGATCAAGGATTCCGGCCTTGCGCCTCTTAATTCCTTGGAGTCCGCCATCCTGATGGTGCTGCCGCCGGGCAGTTACACGGCGATTGTCCGCGGGGTTGAAGATCCTTCCTTGCCGGCTGCTCCTACCGGGACGGCGCTCGTCGAAGTCTATGATATCAGCCTGACGGTGGCGGAGGGGCTGAGTAATCTGAGCACCCGCGCCCCGGTCCAGCTCACGGCCGATCCGATGATCATGGGTTTGGTCGTCGCCAACGGTTCCGATGAGACCATCGTCTTCCGGGCCATCGGGCCGTCGCTGACGAACTTCGGGCTCACTGGCCTGCGCGACCCGCGCCTCGATCTATTCGACCGCGATGGGAATGTTCTGGCGAGCAACGATAACTGGCAGGAGACCCAGGCGGCTGAGATCGCGGCCACTGGTCTGGCGCCATCTGACCCGTTGGAAGCCGCCATCCTGATCACTTTGCCACGGGGCACCTACACTGCGATCCTGGCACCGGTCGAGGGTGTTCCCCCTGGGGTGGCACTGGCGGAACTTTACAAGCTCTAGGAATTTCGAGCCGTCGTTAGGCAAACCCACCCGGCCAGGCCGGCAACGTTGGCCTAACGAGGAGGCCAGAGAACAAGCGCCATCCAGCCGGTCAGGAAACAGAGCCCGCCCAGTGGAGTGATGGCGCCGAGCCATTTGATGTTCGTTAGGGCAAGCAGATAGAGGCTGCCACTGAAGAGCAGGATCCCGGCGATAAACAAGGCCGAGGCGGCGCGGCTCGTGGCCGGCAGGGCGGCGAGGAGGAGCAGAGCCAGCGCGTGGACGAAGTGGTAAAGGACGGCGGTTTTCCAGACTTCGATGGTGTCGTTAGCCTGGAGCGTCTCCTTGAGTGCGTGCGCGCCGAAGGCGCCCAACCCAACTCCCAGAAAGCAAAGTGCCGCCGCGAAGCGGAAGAGGTTCGGGTTCATCCGCGAAATTGCCCTGTGGAAGACCCGCGCGCAAGACGCGGCGGGCCGTGGCTAACGCGGGTCGTTTTCTGCGCGCAATTGCTGCACCTGACCCACAACCTGGTGCGCGCGATCGAGCGAATGTTTGGCCCAATTGTGCTCGGAGACTGGCCGCGGTGCGGTCGCCGTGGCCGGCGCGACGAGCGGCGTTTTCGCCGTGGGCGCGGGCTCCGGGGCCTGACGCTGCCAGACAAACAGCGCAATCACACTCAACGCCAGCAGAAGAAACATTTTCATAGTTAATGCATAAAGAGCAGCGATCGGGCCACTGCGCAGAAGCATCCGAACGCGGAAACTCCCATCCGATATTTCCCGCTCATTCGAATTCTAATTAAACGCGCTTCGCGGAAAACGAATCGTCCAACTCACTCAAAATCAAAATCTATGAAAAAAATCGCTACATCTGCATTGGTGGCCGCGCTCGCGGCGCTCTTTACCTTGGCCAGCCCGGCAATGGCTGGCACTCTCACCGTCACCTCGGGGCCGGATTTCTCGCCCCCGGGTGCTTTCTCCAATAACACCATCGTGGTTAACACGACCATCGGGGAAGGCGCTCTTGTCGATCTGAATGGCAACGCCACCGTAGATCCGAGCGGGACCACTCAGGCGTCGATTGACATCAGTGGCGACTTTTCCGCCAATGTCGGTGACCTTTTCTCGGCCGCCTACAGCTTCACGGCCGACCTCAACATCGTGACCCCGGTCACTTACACGATTTCGGGCACGGCGACCCCCACGGTGGGACCGCCAATTGTTTTTACCACCACCGGCACGCTCATGCCGGGCCTGCACAAATATGAAGGGACCTTCAGTGCTCCCGGGAATTTCCCGGTGCCCGTCGCAGGGACTTACTCGGCCAGCCTCGTTCTCGACTTCGGCGCGGTCGGCGCGCCCCAGGCCGCCGCACCTGGCACCCTTGATCTGGCGATTCAGCAGATCGACCTCAAACTTGACCCGCTTCCTGCCACCGTGGCGGCCGCTTCTCAGTCGCAGAATATCTCGACCCGCGCCAACGTCGGGACGGGTGACGACGCGCTCATTGGCGGCTTCATCGTGGACGGGACCGAGGCCAAGGTGGTCGTGCTCCGCGCGATCGGACCTTCCCTTACCGCCTCCGGCGTGGTCAACGTCCTGAACGATCCGATTCTCGAACTGCATGATTCCACCGGCGCGACCATCGGCACGAACGACAACTGGATGGATCTCGGCGCGAGCGATCAAATGGTTCTGACCGACAACGACCTCGCTCCGTCCGAGGACGCCGAGTCCGCTCTCGTCGCGACCATCGATCCGGGCGCCTACACGGTCGTGGTCCGCGGGGTGAACGACACGACCGGCGTTGCCCTGGTCGAAGCCTACGACCTCGATAACGGCACGACTGATTCCAAGTTTGCCAACGTCAGCACCCGTGGTTCTGTCGGGATCGGTGAAGATGTTATGATCGGCGGCTTCATCGTGGGCGGCGGCGGCGGCGGTTTCGAACAGGTGATCGTGCGCGGCATTGGACCGTCTCTCGCGGTTGCCGGCGTCACCGATCCTCTGGCCGATCCGATGATCGAAGTGCGCAACGTCGATGGCGACGTGGTCGACTCGAACGACAACTGGGAAGATGACCCGAACGCGGACACCATCGCGACCAGTGGCCTGGCCCCAACCGACCCGAATGAGTCGGCTGCTTACGAGATCCTGCCTGCGGGCGCCTACACTGCCGTGCTGAGCGGCGTCGGGGGCACGACCGGCACCGGTCTGGTAGAGGCTTACAATATCGACTAGCAGTTCATCTGCTGGATGCGCGCCCGGCCGGGGTAAATCCCGGCCGGGCGTTTTGCGTTCGGCCTACGGCACCGCGTCGAATTGCTGCAACGCCTTGCGATCGTCCTCAGCCTTTACCAGCAAACCGATCTTGCGGTAGCACTCTTCGCGTTTCGCCAGCGCCGCTGGTGTTTGATTGATCGCGAGCGCGTGGCTAAGCGAGTCGATCGCCGCCGAGTAATCCTCCCGGCCCATTTCAAGTTCACCGCGGTATTGCCAGGCGGTGGAAAAATTCGCGTCGAGTTCCGTCGCGCGCTTGATCTCCTCGTAAGCCTCGGGGTCGCGTTGCAACTTGGCCAGCGCGTAGCTTGTCTCAGCGCGCGCGCCGGCCGATTTGGGATCGGCTTGGATGGCCTTTTCCGTGTCGGCCAGCGCGAGCTGGGGCTGGCCGATCTCGTTCAATTGCCAGGCGCGATTCGTCCGCAGATCCGCGCTCGCTGGTTCCGCCAGGATCTGCACGTCAAGACGGCTGATCGCCTGCAAGAAATCTGGCGAGAGGGTCTCGAGCCGAAGCGGGCCGAGCACCGGCGACTTCCCCGGTGCGAGCGGGTGCCCGAGAGCCTGAGCGGCGAGCGCGAGAAAGAGCTGCGGACGCACCGCGCCCGGAGCGAGGTCGGCCGCCTTGCGCGCGTCGTCGAGGGCCAGCGCGGCTCCATCCGCGCGGAGGAAAAGCAGCGCCCGGTCGGTCAGTAACCCGACGTCGTTAGGCGAAGCGATCAGTTCTTTGTCCAGTTTGCGCACTTCGTCGAGAAATTTCCCGAGCCGGTCGAAGTGGGCGGTTTCCCGCCTAACGAGAGGATCTTCCGGGTCGAGCTGCCCGGCGCGCTGGAGATCGGCTCGGGCCGCTTCCCAGCTGTGCAGATGCTGGTAACAGAGCGCGCGGTTGACCAGCGCGCGGCTGGATGCGCGCGGCTGCATCCCGCGCGTCCAGGCGAGCGCGGCTCGTTCCCAACGCCCCGCGCTCTGTTCGAGACGGGCGATCTTGAGGTGGATGCGGGCCAGGCGATTTTTGCCCGTGACCGCTTTGCCCCACGCAATCAGCGCCTCATCCGGGCGGCCCTCCGCCAAAGCCAGGTCGCCGCGATACTCGTCGTATTTCGGAGAGGTCCGCCGGACCGCGCGGCGCCATTTTTCCAGCGTCTCCCGCAGGCCGGCGAGATCGCGCAGGCCAAATTGCGCCTGGGCCAGACGCGCCCAGGCGCCGTTGTCGTTAGGCGCAAACTGCAGGACGCGCCGGGCCGGCGGGAGCGCGCGGGTGAAGGCGCGTTCCCGCAGCGCCGTCCGCACTTCCGTCCGGGCGGCGCGCTCCTCAGCCGTGATCGTCCGGCGGCAACTTGTCGCTCCGCTGGCCAGAACGAGGAGCAGAGCCAGGACGTGGAAGCGGGAAAAATTCATTGGCGTGAGCAGGGAAATAAGGGAGATACGAGAGCGGCTCCCTTCCAATCGGCAATCAAAAACCAGCAAGCAGAAATTTCATCATGCCTTCCTTCGACATCGTATCCGAGATAGACAACCAGGAGATCGACAACGCGCTCAACCAAGCGCGCAAAGAACTCGCCACCCGCTTCGATTTCAAGGGCACAGTGGCCGAGATCGAATACGAAAAGGACAAGATCACTCTCATCGCCGAGGACGCCTCGCGCTTGCGGGGATTGCGCGAGATCGTGATCGGCAAGCTGGCCAAGCGCGGTGTGGACCTTCGCAACATCGACCAGGAGGAACCCGCCATCTCCTCGATCGGCCACGCCCGGCAGGAGCTGAAAATTCAACAAGGACTGGAAGGCGATAAAGCCAAGGAAATCATCCTCGCGATGAAAGGGCAGGGATTCAAAACCCAGAATCAACTGCAAGACCGGCAGATTCGCGTGACCGGGAAAAAGCGCGATGAGTTGCAGGACGTGATCGCCTTCGTGAAGAGCAAAGATTTCGGCGTGACCACAAATTTCAAAAACTTCCGTGACTAAGCGAGACGAGGATCTAGCACTGCCGACTCGTGATCAAGACGCGGGTGGCGGGCTCAATCCAAGCAACGCGAGGCAGCAGTTTTCCCCATGCGACGTTCGTTAGGCTTATTTTTTCTCGGGCTCATCCTGGGCGGCTTCGGCGGTTATGCGCTTCATCGTTCCGCTGGCCACGAGGAGAGCGGCAGGGTCTCGGCGCGATCCCGCGCTCAGAATGCCGCCCGCGGCGGCACCGATGCCCGATCGATCGAGAAGCGCCGGAAGGAAGACGAAAAGATCCTGCTCGGCGATATCACGACCGTTCCGTTCCAGGAAGTTTACGAAATCCTTTCTCGCCAGGGTAATGCGGAAGTGGCCCGGCTCGCGCTGCAGCTCGACGGCCTGCCGGCCAGTCCGCAAACCAGCGCGAAGATCCGCACTTTTTTCAAAGCCTGGGCGCAACTCGACCCGACCGCCGCTTTCGCAACCGCCCGCACGTTTCACACGCCCGAAACGCGCGACACCGCGATCGGGTCGACGATCGCCGGCGCCGATCCGGGGGCGGCGGGCGCGCTGGCGAAGGCGATCGCCGACTTGCCTAACGAAGCTCTTCCGGAGTCGAAGAAGAGCCTTTTGTTCGGAGAGGCAGTCCAGAAATGGAGCGAGGTCGATCCGGCGGCGGCGGCCCATTTGCTGGGCGAGACGAAGCTGGGGGGCATGGGATTTACGATGGCTTCTTACAGCGTGGCGCAGAACTGGGCGGCGCGCGATCCCGCGGCCGCTCTCGCCTGGGCCCAAGCCCAGCGGCCGATGGCGTTTGGGATGAATCCGGTGAACGGCGTCGTTCAGGGTTGGTGGAAAAAAGACCCGGCGGCCGCGGAAGCGTTTGCCCTGGCTCAGATTGGGACGCCGTTAGGCAAACAGCTCGTGCCCAGCTTGGCCAGCCAAATGGCGGCGCAAGATCGCGCCAAGGCGACTGCCTGGGCGAGCAAGATCACGGATCAAGAATTGCGTAACCAAGCCTACACCGTCCTCGCTTCTCAATTCTCTTTCACCGATCCGAAAGCGGCCAGCGCATGGGCCCTCACTCTGCCGCCCGAGGCTGTTTCCGGAGCGGTCGAGTCGGCCGTTTCGATGTGGGCGCAAAGCGATCCAAGCGGGGCGGCGCACTGGATCGAGGGCTTAACCGGGACCGCGCGAGACTCTGCCGTCAGCTCTTACAGCTCTGCCACGGCGGAAACCGACCCGGCTGCCGCGACCGCTTGGGCCGCCACGATCGCGGACGACACGAAACGAACGAGCGCGCTTCGCCGGACGACCAGCCAATGGCTGGACCGGGACCCAGCGGCCGCCCGGGCCTGGATCGCCAGCAGTTCGTTAGGCGAAAATGTGAAGACATCTCTCCTCAGCTCGCCCACGCCCGCCCCTTGAGCGCCAGCTCTTGGCCAGGGCAAACGACCTGGCCGCGCACAGAAACGAAGACGACTCCGCGCCCGTCGCTTATCTCAGCTCGATCTTGAACATCTCGACCAGGTTGTCCGGATTAAAGCCCCATCCGTAGATCGTGTTGCCCTCCGCGGAGATGAGGGAGGCTACTTGCAGGTTCCAACCCGCCGGCACGACGACCCCGCGGTCGGCGAGGAATTTGGCCAGGATGACGATCCCTTTGCCGTCTCTCCACATGAAGGCGCGCTCATGAATCCCTTCCCTGGTGAAGCCGACCGCAGTTTTGCCGTCGTCGCTGACATCCAACAAAGCGAAGCTTTCCCTTCTTCCCTTCTGGATCCGTTGCACGCCGGTGGCAGGACGCCAAATCCAGGCGCCGCTCCCCTGGCTGTAAGCGATGCCGACGATGGCGTTGCCGTCCCCGCTGACCGCCAGTGCTTCGCCGTTCAAGTCGCCGTCCGGGGTGAGAATAAGTTCTTCGACACCGTTGACCCACTTCGCCGCGGTGCGCTCGCCGTTAATTTGGTCCTGCCAGCCGACAATGACGTTACCCTCGTCGTTAACGGCGTTGGCGCGTGAGGCGGGGCCGTTGAAAAGTGTCTGCAGGACGGCCGCTGGACCGCCATTAATGAGATCCCAGAAGCCCGCGTTCGCGCGGCAAACCTGCGCCCGCCAAAGCAGTCCAACCGCCAGTGTCCCATTCTGGTTGACCCCATAAGGTCCGCTCAGCGAGCTACCGCAGGGAACGGCGCCCGCTTCCGAACCAAGGTCCAGCCAGCTCGTGCCGCCGAGCCACTTCGCGGCGTTTTCGAAGCCCTGGGAATCGACGTGACAGCCGAGGACCGTCGTCCCGTCGCCGGAGACCGAAGGCAAACCATTCGAGCAACCATCACCGATGACGACCGCCCCGCCCGCCTCCGTGTAGTAAAGGTTTGGCACCTGATAGAAGCCGGTTCCCACGACAATGGAGGCATCATCCGACATGGAGGTCGGCAGCATGTCGATGACGCCGGTCGGAAGGAAGCGGACTTCACTGCGAGCGGACGCGGCCCCCAGCAGAGTTAAGATTGCGAGCAGAGTGTAACGGGTCGTTTTCATAAGTATTTTTGTTGAATGCGATGGAGCGTGCCCATCGTGGGGGCCCGCTCGCCAGCGGTCAACAAACTAGTCGCTCGCGCTAGACGATGAATCTGTCTCTTCGTTCGCGGCGCGCGCGACAACTCTTTCGTTAGGCGCGAAGCGCCGAATAATCGAGGTCAGCCGCCTTGGACCGGCGGCATGATCGCGATTTGTTCGTTAGGCTGGATCTGATACTCCCGCCCCACGAACTCGACCCCGGCGCCGATCAGAATATTGCGGTCCCATTGCGCGAGCGCGGGATGACGCCGGTAAAGTTCCGCCAACAACGCCGCCACTGTGCTGCCCTCGGGCAGCTCCAGCCCGGTCTCGCCCGCGCCGGCGATCTCCTTGAGCTGGGAAAAAAATTGCACCTCGATCCGCATCGCGACCGCTCGTTTCGTTAGGCCTGATGCGCCGGAATGATCTTGTCCTTCCGGAGCACGCCGATGCACGGGAGGTTGCGATATTTTTCCATGTAATCGAGCCCGTAGCCGACGACGAATTCGTCGCCGATGTTGAACCCCACGTAATCCGCTTCGATCGGCCGCATCCGCGCCTTCAGCTTGCGCAGGAGGACGCAAATTTTCACGCTCAGCGGCCGTTTCGCGAGCAACTTCTCGCGGATCGCGGCCAGAGTGACGCCGCTGTCGAGGATGTCGTCGAGCAGGAGAATGTGGCGTCCCTCGACATCCGGGAGGGCAATTTGCTTGAAGACCACCTCGCCCGTCGTCCGCGTGCCGCCGTGATAGCTGGCCACGGCCAGGCAATCGAGCTTCAGCGGCAAGGGAATGCGTCGAAGCAGATCGGCCATCAGGATGATGCTGCCGTTGAGGACCGCGATCACGGTCAATTCGCGGCTTCGGTATTCGGTGGAAATTTCCGCGGCCAACTCGTCGAGACGGCGCAGGATGGTGGGCTCGTCAAAGAGAACGCGTTCGAGGTCTTCCTGCATTCCGGGATATTAAATCAGCAAATTTTAGAAAGCGACATCCTGCTCAAGGCCGCGCCCGCGCCGCTTCGATTTCCTGCGTCAGTTTCGGGTCGGCCTGGAGCGCGGCGCCGCGGCGCCAGAGCTCGAGCGCGCGCTCTTTCTCGCCGGCAGCCTTGGCGGCTTCGCCTGCGTTCAGGTAGAGGAGTTGTCGATCGTCCGGTTTCAATTTGGCCGGATCTTTTTCGACCAGCGCGACGAGGTTGTTCAACTGGGTCAGCGCGATTTTGCGGCGTCCGAGAAACCCGGGCAGGGCCTGGGTCGTGACCGCGCGGGTCAGTTGCACATTGGCGTCGTTCGGAGCCCCCGTGACCGCCGCGTCCATCAGGGCAATTCCTTTGCGCAAGGTATCGAGTTTCGCTTTCCCGAACCCGAGATCGCGGCTCCGCAGAGTGTAGGCGCTCCCGAGGTAGACCCGGGCCAGTTGGTCGTTCGGCTTGGTCGCCAGCGTCTCTTCGATGGCGGCGATGCAATCAATCACCGCCTGTTCGTCCCCGGCCAGCCCGCGGGCATACAGTCGGGCCACTTCTGGTTCGTTAGGCGGAGCCGCCCGCAGCAGCCCGGGCCACGCCAGCGCGCTGCAAGAGAGGACGAGGAGCAGCCGGATCATTTGTCACCATGGACAAACCGGCCGGGAAAAACAAACTTGGGCTACGCCCGCGCGGCGCAGCCCGATGCTTTTCCGAAACAAAATACCGACCCGCAACGTGATCGCCTACACCACGCACAAGGCCGGTTCGATGGTCCTGCACCGCGTCCTGAAGGACATCTGCGAGCTGAATCGCATCCGCTATTATTCGCCTAACGAGAGCAAAACGCTTCTTCCTTTCGACCGCATTTTTGCCGGGCACGATTTTATTGCGAGGAAGCGTGGTTGTTTTGGGCCGCTCCGCTTTTTCGTCCCGACCACGGCGCTCGCGGAGGCCAGCGTCATCCTGCACCTGCGCGATCCGCGCGATGTCCTGACCTCGATGTTTTATTCCTACTGCTACATGCACGCGGGCGAGATCGAGGCCGATACCGGTTACCGCCGGGAAGTGGCGGAGGCAGGGATCGACCGCTTCGTGCTCGATATGGTGGGCGCACCCTTCTACGATTACCGCGGCGATTACGGGATCGGTTCCCGCTATAAACAACATGTCGGGACCGTGCTCGATCGTTACCAGCGCTACCTCGATGAATTGCTCAGCCGGCCGAACACGCTCACCGTTTCCTACGAGGAAATGGTCCTCTCATTTCCATCTTGGCTGGGAAAAATCGTCAGCGCTTTCGATTTAGCCGACCCGGCGGAAACGCAGGCCGTGGTCGCGGCGCGGCATGCGAACAGCGTCGCGGCCGGCGAGGAAGACGTCTGGTCGCACAAACGCAAAGTCACGCCCGGTGATCATCGGGAAAAACTTCAGTCGGAAACCATCCGGGAACTGGACCGGATCTTTGGGCCGATCCTCGCGCAGCTCGGTTATTCCGGGTCGGCTTATGCGGAAACCGGCTTCCCGATTCCGCGTCGTTAGGCGCGGGCGGCGTTGACCGGGCGCGCGACCCGCAGTTTGCGATTCGCGAGCGCCCCTCGGCCCATCCTTCGATCGTGCGGGTGAGGAGATCGAGACGCCGGATGCGCCCGGCCAGTTCGGCTTTGAGCTCGCGCTCGACCCGTTGACGCAGTTCAGGACGGGAACCGACGTGCGCGAAATCCCACGCTTCTTCGCCCTCCGCCTCGAGCAGGCTTTTCTCCAGCGCGCGCAAGGCCCGCTGGAGTTCGGCCAGGAGCGCGTGCATCTGGGAAAGTGTTTGGTCCGCCGCGCGGTTCGATTTGATATCACTCAGGGCGAGCAGGATCTCCATCCGCGCCACGTCGCTCGCGGCATAGGCTTCCTGCACCTCGTGCCAGAGCGCGGAGACGGTCGCGCTTCCATCCGCGCGCAAGTCGGGATGGAGGCGCCGGACGAGGATGCGGTAGAGCTCTTTCACGCGCAGATCGACGGCCGCGTCGTCTTCCGTTGCGTCGATCCCGGGTAACGGATCGCGCGTAGCGGCCGGTCGCGATCTCGTCTGATTCCGCGGTTGCGCTTCCTCCGGCTGGCTACGGAACATGTGCGTTTTGAAGGCCTCGAAGGAAGTGGAATACGCTTCGTCGTCCATCTTGTCCGGGTTCGTTCCGAGCGCGCTTTTCACCCAGTCCTGGAAAAGCGCTTCTTTCTCAAAGTCGCTTACTTTGCGCGCCGCGCCTCCGTCGTTAGGCGTGGCTGCTTCTTCGTCAGCTGCGGCCGTCGGGTTGGCCCGGCGGAACATGACCCGCTGATAAGCGCTCGGCGCATCCTGGAACATTCGGCGCATTTCCATCTCGACCTCGTGCACGAGTGCCTGGCGTTCGCTGATCTGCGTTTCCACCTCGCGCGCCCGGCTCAGCAGCGCGCCAAATTCTCGCGCCCGCCAGCGGGCAAAAGCCGGCTTGTCTTTGCGTTCGAAATGATGCCAGCCGGCGCGCACCATTTCCAGCCGCGCCATCGCGCTGGTGCAATCCGCCGCGACCTTCGCGCGCAAGGGCTCCTGATTGATTAACACGAGTTCGCCCGGCCGCGGATCGATCATTGAGCCGGCCACCCTCCCTCGCGTTGTGCGTCCTCGCGGCATCGGACAAATTTACGCACGCGCCGCGCGGGCGAAAGGCTCGCCTGCGCCGGCTACGGCGTGGGCGAGAGCTTCTTCGGTTTCACCGTGGCTTGCCACGCGACCGCCTGCCATTGCCCATTCCGTTTCAGAAAAGTGCCGGTGTTGAGATAATCGGTGACCTCTTTCGTGCCCTTCTTGTCGGTCGTGCCGACCAACCGGAAGGCGACGATCGCGGTGTCGTCGTATTGCTGAATGCGAATATCTTCCGCGGTAAAAACGGTCGTCTCGTCGCCGGGCTTGGGCGCGCCTTCCTTGCGCACCTCGCGCAGGATATCTGCCTTGCCCATGCGACGGCCGGCGGAGGCGGTGTAGATCAGGTCGTCGGCCCAAAAGCGTTCATGCACCGCGGCATCGTTGCGACCGGCACCGTCTAGAAACTCCTTCAAGAGTTTCGTGAGCTCGGCTGCGTCCGGGGAAGTCTGCGCGAAAAGCCCGCCGGTAAGCGAGACCAGCAGAAGAGCGGTGAGTAGGATTCTTTTCATAAATGAAAGGCTCGTTGATAAAGTTTGCGTGGCCGAGGTGGCCAGACACTAACGCCGAAGTGGGGACAGTGTCAGCTTTGTCTTCTTCCGAGTTCGGAACTTGGCGTCCCGCTCCGAAGTTCGCAGCGGTGTGTCGCTGCCGTCGCCGCTAGTCGCGGAGGCGTCGCTTGATTTCCCAGACGCGCAAAGCGGCGAGGAGCAGCCGGCGAGTGCGTTCAAGTCGCCCCACGGAGGGAATCTTCTCCGGGAGTTCCTCTTGGGTCGCTTCCTTTTTCGGCGACGCAACGGCTTTGCGCGCGCGGGCCGGGCGCTTGCCCGGAGACGCATTTTTTTTCGGCTTGGAATTGGCGTCTTGTGGGACCGGTTTCGACATGATGGCCTAACTGCCTTTAGCAGCTACCGGGCCACGCCTCTCGGGGCGAATGCCTCCTTGGGCGTGCCCCCTCCTCGCTTCGGCCTCACGGGAAACCGGTGTCCTGTGCCTAGCGACTTGGAAGATGAATCGTCGCCAGCATGCAACGCGCACTCCCGCCGGCCAGCTCGATCGTCGGCAGGGCGAGGGGAAGAATCCGAGCGAACCGTTCGATCGTGGCCCGCGCTTCGTCGTCGAGATGCGCCGCCGCGCGGGCCGAAAGGACGAGCAATTTGCCCTGCTCGTTATGCAGCTCGAGCGCGTTACCGGCGAAATTCTCGATCTGGTCCGGCGAGAGGGGGACGACGATTTTGCCAGTCGCCTCGAGCTGTCGCCGCACGGTTTCGCGTTGGCTTTGGTCAGCGATCATCTCAAGCCCAACCAGCGCGTAGTTTGTCCCGAGACACATCATGACGTTGGTGTGATAGATCGCGCGCCCATCGGCGCTCGTGCTCTGGAAAGTGACCGGCGCATAATCGAAATCGGCGCAGAATTTCTCCAGCGGCTCGCGATCGGCGCGCCGCGAAAGCGAGACGTAGGCCAGGCGGTGAACGTGATCTAAAACCAGGCTGCCGGTGCCCTCCAGGAAAAGACCACGCTGTTCGTAGGGCGAGTAATCGATCACCTCCGTGACGCGGTAGGATTCACGGAGACGATCGATCAAATCGAGCCGTCGCTCGGTTCGGCGCGAGGGCGTGTACATCGGGTAAAGCGCGATTCGCCCGTCGTGATGGGTGGAGAACCAATTGTTAGGGAAAATCGCGTCCGGTTTCTCGGGCGCGGGTGTGTCCTCGAAAACATGGACTTTCACGCCAGCGGCTGACAAGGTCCTGACCGCCTCATCGAACTCCGCCAGAGCCCGCGCCGCGACCACGCTGGCAGGCTCCGCTCCCGCTTCCTGTTGGAAGGCGTTGTCCTGCGCCGTCTCCGGGTTCGGAAAAAACCGGCTCGGCCGGATCATGACCACGGCGCTGGCACTTTGCTCGTTCATCGCGACGAAAGTAGAAGCAAAGGGCATCTCCGACAACGCCCGGCCGAGCAACCTTGCGTCCTTCGCGGCCGGCGTGACATAGTCGCGAGGTGACGAGCGTCGAACCGAAGCGATCGTGGCGAAATCAGCTTGGCCGCTGGCTGGCGGAACTCCTTCTCGTCTTCCTCGGAGCGTACGCGGCGTTTTGGCTGACCGGTTACCAGCAGCATCAGCAGGACGCGAAGCGGCGCGACCAGATCCTCGCCTCGCTTGAACAACAGGCCCGGGAAAATATCAAGGACGCCCAGAACGGCAGCGCGCGGCAGGAAAAGCGCATCGCCGATTTCGAGCGTGCGCTCACCGCGGGCGAGATGCCGGCGCTCCAGCAGATCAGCTTTTCTTCTGATTACAGTCCAGGCGACGTCACCGCTTTCCTGCAGGCGGGTGGACTCGACGTGCTCGATGTCAAAACCATCGTCGCCCTGCGCAAAGCGGAATCCGCGATCCGAGCCGGCCTGAGCCGGATGGCGCACGACGAACGGCTGAGCGACCAATTGATCGTCCCGAATCTCGACCAGGAGATTTCGTTCTTCTACGATCCGGCAACCAAACAACTCCGGAAGCGCTTTTCGTTTTATCCGCCGGCGCTCAAGGCCATCGCGCAGTTGTTTCACAACGAAGAGCGGGCCAATCATTTCCTCCTCGAGCAAATCCAGGCGGAGCGGCGACGTCGCTGGTAGGCGGCGGGAATTGCCATGCGCGTGCACTCGGAGAATTTCACCGTCGCGACCTGCGGCAAGGGAACCTACGAAATCACCGGCCAGGTCGCAGCGGCGGTCACGGCCAGCGGCGTCCGGGCCGGCACTGTCACCGTGTTCGTTAGGCACACCAGTTGCAGCCTTGTCATCATGGAAAACGCCGACCCGAGCGCGCGGCGCGACCTCGAGAAATTTTTTGAGCGCCTCGTGCCGGAAGAGACGCCCTGGTTTGAACACACCGCGGAAGGCGCCGACGACAGCACCTCGCACATTCGCTCCGTTCTGACCCGCTCGAGCGAAGTCATCCCGATCGGCGCCGGTCAGATGCAACTCGGGACCTGGCAGGGGATTTTTCTTTTTGAGCATCGCCGCTCTCCGCACCGGCGGGAGATCGTGCTCAGCGTGATGGGCGAGACGCTCGACACGACCTCGCAAAGTCGTTAGCCTCGCTCCGCTTGAAAACTTTGCCTGAGTCCCGCAACCGTCACAACGCGCTCCGCGACCGCTGGGAAATCCCGACCGTCGATCAAATCATGATCGAGGAGCGCGCGGCCGCCTTCACGAAACGCAGCATCAAGACGTCGGCCAAGCTCGCCGGACTGAAGCTGGCCGTTTCGATGATGGACCTGACCACGCTGGAGGGAAAAGACACGCCCGGCAAAGTCGCGTTCCTCTGCCGCAAAGCGATGCAGCCGATCGATCCGCGCTACGATGTGCCCGCCTGTGCTGCGGTCTGCGTTTATCCGAATCTCGTTCGAGTCGCGAAGCGTTTTCTCGGCACTTCGAGTGTGAAAGTTGCCTCGGTCGCGACCGCTTTTCCGACCGGCCTGATGCCGCTCGATTTGAAACTCGAGGAAGTGCGTCGCGCGTCGGGCGATGGCGCGGACGAGATCGACATGGTGATCGATCGCGGCGTTTTCCTGGCCGGCGATTACAACCGCGTCTTCGACGAGATCGCCGCGGTCAAGGAAGCCTGCGGGACTTCGCACTTGAAAGTGATTCTCGAGACGGGCGAGCTCCAGACCTACGACAACGTCCGTCTCGCGAGCGAAATCGGGATGCGCGCCGGGGGCGATTTCATCAAGACTTCCACCGGCAAAATCGCGCCCGCCGCGACCATTCCGGTCACGCTCGTGATGCTCGAGGCGATCCGCGATTATTTTTACGAGACCGGCGTGCGCATTGGGATGAAGCCGGCCGGCGGCATCCGCAACGCTAAGCAGGCGCTGGCCTATCTCGTGATGCTCAAAGAGACGTTAGGCGACGACTGGCTTACGCCCAATCTCTTCCGTTTCGGGGCGAGCACGCTGGTCAACGACGTCCTGATGCAGATCGTGAAGACGGTCGACGGCAACTACCAGAGCGCGGACTACTTTTCGCTCCCCTAACGAGCCGGAATTCCGGCCTGCGCTCCCCGGAGAATCGCTGCGCTAAAGGGCGAGCGTGAAATGATGCGACGCGATTTTCATCCGCTTCGCCAGGTAGAAACGATGCGCGGCAAAACGCTGCACCCCGGAATCGAGCTGAAATTCCTCGCAACCGGCCGTGCGCGACTCCGCCACCAGCCAGTCGAAAAGGGCGCCTCCGTAGCCTAACGAGCGGGCCGACTCATCCGTCACCAGGTCGTCGACGTAGCAATAATGGCCGGCAAAAAGCGATTCCGCCATCCGGTAGCCGGCAACCGCGCGCACCCCGCCCTTGTCTTCCAGGAAAGCGATCTTAAAACCGTCCGCGCGCTGGCGTTCCACCTGTTCGACGAATGTTTTCTCATCCTCAAAATGAGTCCGCAGTTGCCGCATGACCGGGAAACAGCGCGCCACTTCTTCGGGAGTGATTGCTTCGACGATTCGGTTTGTCATTTCGCTGGGCGAACTGCGCTTCGTTTTTGGCTGAGCTCCTCCAGCAGTTCGATCTGGATTTGCTGGATCTCGAAGAGCCGATTGTATTGCTTGCGCAGGAGATGGTCGATTTTTTCGTGCAGGTGCCGAATCTCCAACTCGGCTTTGAGGTTCACCTTGTAATCGTTCTCGGCTCGCGCTCGATCGCGCGCTTCGCTCCGGTTCTGGCTCATCATGATGACCGGCGCCTGGAGCGCCGCGAGACACGAAAGGATCAGGTTCAACAAGATGAAGGGATAGGGGTCGAAGGCACGGGTCGCGAGGACCGCGGCATTGACGATAATCCAGACCACCAGCACGGCGCCGAAAAGGAGGATGAAACGCCAGCTCCCGCCGAAGGCGGCGATCTGATCGGAGAGCCGCTCCCCGAAGGTCAGCTTTTTCTCGAACTGGTTGCCGATGTTCTCGGAAAGAATTTCGTGCTCGCGCAGGCTGTCGACGACTTCCTGGTCGAGCACGGAGAGTTCGCCGATTTCGTCCTCCAGCACCTCCTTCACGTAATCGCGCCGGAAGAGACCGAGATCGTTGAGACAGATGAACCCTCGCGGGTCGAGGTCAGGAATCTTCTTACGAATGAAGTCGCCCAGCGATGGGCGGATTAAATCCACCGCGGTCAGGGCCGAGGGCGGGTTCACCTGGTGACAGATCTGGCACTGCGGACGCGTCACTTCAGCCACGGCGAGAATGAAATGGAGATGCGGGCAGTTGTCGACTTCCGTCTTCCGGCGACCGGCGTTAAGCTGCGCCATGCCACTGCGGGCCGGTCTTAATTTAGCCTAACGATGCGCGTCCTGGCGATCGACGCTTCGCTGCGCAACTCCGGGGTCGCGATCATCGACTCCGCGGGCGGGAAATTTCAGGCGCTCCATTTCGGCGTCATTCACAACCCGAGCAAGCTGACGATGTCGTCGTGCCTGGTCGCGATTCATGATCGGCTGGCCGAGTTGATTCATCAGCACGAGCCAGATTGTTGCGCGTTCGAGGCGGTCATCTATGTGCAGAGCCACAAAACCGCAATCACGCTGGGTGCAGCTCGCGGTGCCGCAATCCTGGCCGCGGCCGGACGCGGTCTTTCGATTTTTGAATACGCGCCGAAACGGATCAAACAGGCGACCGTGGGCAACGGCTCGGCCGACAAATCGCAGGTCGCATTCATGGTCCGCGCGCTCCTTGGCCTAACGGAAACGCCGCGGCCCGATGAGGCCGACGCGCTCGCCATTGGCCTGACGCACCTGCGCGCGCAAGAGGGAGTGCGGGTCGGTTTGCCGGCCTCCGCCCGCATATGAGCGAGGCGCTGGAAACGCGCTGGCTGGGCCGGATCGCTTTCGCCGATGCGCTCGCGCGGCAGGAGGAGTTCGTTAGGCTAAAACGCGCGAATTCGAACACGCCGGACGCGCTTTGGTTGCTCGAGCACGATCCGGTTTACACCATCGGCCGCACTCCCGATCAATCGAGTCTGCGCGGCGCGGCCCATTTGCCGCATCCGCTGGTCGCGATCAATCGCGGCGGGCAGGCGACCTATCACGGTCCGGGGCAGCTGGTTGGGTATTTTTTGATCGACCTGCGTCGTTACGGACAAGACCTGCATCGTTACCTGCGCTGGATTGAAGACCTGCTCGTCGCACTGCTGCGAGATTACGAAATCGGAGCGAGGACCCGCGCCGGCCTAACGGGCGGGTGGGTGGGCGAACGCAAGATCGCTTCGATCGGGGTCGGCGTGCGGCATTGGATCACGATGCACGGCTTCGCGCTCAACGTGAGTGGTGATCTCGCGCCGTTCGATGCGATCACGCCGTGCGGCCTCGCCGATGTGACGATGACCTCGATCGAAAAAGAAACCGGCGCGGTCCACGAGCTGGAGGAGGTCGCCGGCCAGGTGGCATCTCTTGCTTTGCCGAGGATGGAAGATTTGTCCCGCAACCAAGCGCCGCCAGCTCCGGTGTCGTAGCTCCCGATTTGCAATCGGAGTTCCGTCGATTGCAAATCGACGCTCCGCGCTCGCGACGGGCGCAGGAGCGCGCCGTCTGCGCCCGACCAAAAAACTGGACGCCTTCCCGATCTGTCATTCATTGGAGCATGTCCATCCCACTCGAAGACAATTTTACCGACATCATCGCCAAGGCGCAGCGCGGTCTCGGCATCTCCGACACTCAGCTCGCGGAAAAATCCGGCGCAGACGCGGAAAAAATCCGCCAACTGCGCGACGGAAAATTCGATCGCTCCACGAGCGATCGGGTCGCGCCCATCCTTGGCCTAAGCGCCGAGGCGCTCGCCGAGTTTGCGCAGAACGAATGGCAGCCTGGCGAAATCGAAGTTGAAGGCTTGGCGCAATTCAACACGCCTTACAGCGACATGCGGGTGAACGCTTACCTCGTCTGGGATCCGACCAGCAAGGAAGCAGTCGCCTTCGACAGCGGAGCGGATTCCTCGGCCATCCTCGAAAGATGCGAGCGCGATGGACTCACGATCAAATTGATCCTCCTCACCCACGCCCATCCCGACCATGTGGCCGATCTCGACCGGCTGGTGCAGGCGACCGGCGCGCCGGTCTATCTTTCGGACCAAGAAGAAGCTCCCGGGGCGCAGCCGATCGCGGAAGGCGAGCTTTTCCGGGTCGGTGGCCTAACGATTGAGTCATTTCTGACTTCCGGTCATTCCCCAGGCGGCACGACTTTCTTCGTCCGCGGGCTCGACTGCCCGGTCGCGATCGTGGGCGATTCGCTTTTCGCCGGCTCGATGGGCGGCGGGAATGTTTCCTACGAGGACGCAATCCGGAATAACCTCGAAAAAATCCTCACCCTCCCGGACGACACCGTCCTCTGTCCGGGGCACGGACCGCTCACCACGGTCGCGGAAGAGAAAGCGCACAACGCCTTTTTCGCCGGGCGCGACTGATTTTTATGAATATTGCATTTGTCGGAGTCGGCCGAATGGGCGCGAACATGGCGCGGCGTCTACAGGAAAAAAGCTTTCACGTGACCGCGGTCTACGATGCGCATCGGCCCAGCGCCACGACCCTCGCGCAGGAGCTCGGGAGCTTTGCCAGCCAGTCGTTAGGCGAAGTGACCGCGGCGGCGGAGGTGATCATCACGGTGGTGTCGGATGACGTCGCGATGCGGGAAATCTTCTCCGCGCCGGATGACAACCTGCTTGTGAACGCGCAAGGAAAATTGTTCATCAACTGCGCTACCGTTTCGCCTGAGGTGCATCTCGAAATCGAAGGCTGGGCCCAAAAAGCAGGCGCGGCGACCCTAGAAGCGTGCATGGCCTCGAGCATCACGCAGGCGCGCGACGGCTCGCTTTATCTGATGTGTGGCGGGGAAAAATCGGCCTTCGAATGCGCCGAGCCGATCTTGCAGGCGCTCGGGAGGACGATTCGTTACGTCGGGAAATCGGGCGAGGCGGCGAAGGTGAAAGCGCTGGTCAACATGGTGATGAACATCAACACCGCGGGTTTGGCCGAGGGACTCGGGTTAGGCGACGCGCTCGGGCTGGACTTGACGATGTTGCGCGAAGTTTTCAGCGAGACCGGGGCCGGCTCGCGCGTGTTGCAAACCGATGGCGAAGACATGCAGAAGCGCGATCACGCCTGCTTCTTTTCCGCCGCGCATGCCGCCAAAGACAGCGGGATCGCGTTGCATCTCGCGGAGCTCGCTGGGCTCCAGCTCCCGCTGGCGCGCGCGACCAAAGCGCAATACGACAAGATGATCGCAAAAGGCCTTGGCGAACTCGACAAATCGGGCGTGGCCGAGTTGACGTTCAAAGGGCGGGCCTAAGAGAGACCCCTAACGAGCGATACGCTCGGCGCCGGCATAGACATTCATTGTCTCGCCGCGCAGAAATCCGATCAGCGTTTGATGATTGGCGCGGGCAAACTCGATCGCGAGACTGGTCGGCGCGGAGATGGCGGCGATGACGGCGATCCCGGCGGCGAGCGCTTTCTGGGTCATTTCGAAAGAAACGCGGCCGCTCAGCAGGAGGATGCAATTGCCTAACGGAAGCTTTTTCGCGAGCAGTTGGTGGCCGATCAATTTGTCGAGGGCGTTGTGTCGCCCGACATCCTCGCGCAGGAGAATCATTTCACCGCTCGGATCGAAAAGGGCACAGGCATGGAGGCCGCCGGTTCGTTGGAAGGTCTTTTGCGCCGCGGCCAGTTTCTCCGGGAGTTGGAGCAGGGCCCGAGCGGCGATCGATGGAGCAGCTTTGATCGGCGGGAATTGCTGCAGCGCCGCCTCGATCGTCGCCTTGCCGCAGATGCCGCAACTCGAAGAGCTGAAGACGTGGCGGCTCAGTTTCATGAGGTCGAACCTGGCGGGATCCGCCAGGGTGATGTCGACGCCGTTGCCGGCCGAGTCGCCTTTCGTTAGGCAAGTAGTGATCTCGAAAATATCTTTGCCCTCGCGCACGATCCCTTCGGTCAGGACAAAGCCGGCGGCCAGTTCGCGGTCGTGCCCCGGGGTCCGCATCACGACCGCCACGCTCTGGCCTTCGATCCGAATTTCGAGCGGTTCCTCGACCGCGGCTTGGTCGGGTTCCGTGGCCGACGGTTGGCCGTTCCGATAGCGGATGACTTCGATGGCTTGCGCGGAGTCGCGGTTTTTCAAAGATCAGAGGGGGTGTTGAGGTTGGCGAAAAGTGAAAACTCGGGTTCGGAAATCGCTCGTTCTACAATCAATCCCTGCGCGATCGCCTGGCGAACAAAATTCTGCAGGGAAAAATCGCCACGCTGCAGCGCGTCGGCGGCGAGGGAGGCGCAAGTCGCCGGATAAACCGCCGCCAGTGGCTCGAAGCCGAAGGGGCCGCGCGGCACGGCGCCGTGGCCGAGCGAACGGAGAAAATTTGTCGTCATCCGAGGGAGATCGACCGCCAGCACGACGAGCAGCGGCGCGGCGCATTTCTGCAAAGCCGCGGCTACTCCCGCGAGCGGTCCGGCGGCGTTGACTTCATCGGCAATTACTTCGTATTCGCGCCATTCTTCCCGCGGTCGGCCGGAGATCATCAATTGCTCAGGCGGTAATTGCTGCAGCGTCTCGAGCTGCCGCCGCCAAAGTGGCTGCCCTTCGAATTCGAGAAACGCCTTGTCGCAGCCCATGCGCGACGATTTTCCGCCCGCGAGAAGGACGGCACTGCAGCGCATCGTTAGGGCAGGACGGCCGGTTGCAGAATTTTTAACCGCGCCTCGCCCACGCTGATGATCCCGTCGGTCAAGATCCGCGCACGCAAGCCGCCGCGGCCGGCGAGAAATTTTTCCGCGCCCGCCGCGAAGGCGGTCTCCATCCAGAAGCAGGGCGCGCAATGCGCAGTGCCGCGAAACTGCACGCCTTGCAGCTCGAAGTCGGCGCCGATCAGCTCTTTTAATTCGACGCCGGCGACGATGACGTTACGGCGCAGGACGCCCGGCGATTTATCCGCGATGCCGAAGTGACGCGACATCTCGGCAAAGACTTCGGCGGAGAAAAAAGTGATCTGCCCTTTGTAATCTTCCCGGTAATCGAAAAACCGGTCGTCGCGAATTCCCCTACCGGCCACGCAGTCGATCTCACTCGTCTCGGTGAGCGGGAAATCGTCCGGCGGCTGGCCGTAGTGGCCAAAGTAATTGTGGCCGGGGGAGACGAAAATCTGCCGGATGTTCACGTGTTCATCGTACGTTGAGCGGCGAACCGCGCAAGATGGTGTTGCTTCGATTTGCGATCGAGGGGCCTCGCCGATTGCAAATCGGGGCGACGACGCGGACTTTGCACGGAGAATCATGGGAACCGTCCGGCGTGTCTTTGCTTACCTAAAACGTTATCCACTGCTCGCGTGCGGCACCCTCACTTGCGCGGTCCTGGGGACCCTGATGGTGATTGTCTTTCCCGCGGTCACGAAACGGGTGATCGATGAAGTCCTCGTCCAACATCGGACGGAGCGTCTCACACCGCTGGTGTTGATCGCGGCGCTCGCCTTCGTCCTGCAACACGGCTTGAACTCCCTCCGGATCGTTTTGAACAATACGTTCGAGCAGAAGGTGATCTTCGATCTGCGGAGCGATCTGTATTCACACATCCAGCTGCTGCCGCTGCGCTGGTTTGATAATCGTGCGACGGGCGATTTGATGACGCGAATTTTAGAGGACGTGAATTCGGTCGAGCGGATGTTGATCGACGGCGTGGAGCAGGGGGTGGTGGCGCTGTTGCAGGCGGTGATCGTGCTCGGGATGATGTTTTACGTCAGCACCTCGCTCACCCTGGTCGGGCTGGCGCCGGCGCCTTTCCTCGCCGGTGGCGCGCTTTGGTACACTCTGACCGCGCATCGCCGTTATCGGCTGCAACGGCGGGCCTCCTCCGCCATGAATTCGCTCCTGCACGACAACCTCGCGGGCATCCGGCAAATCAAGAGCTTCGTCCGGGAGCGCGAGGAGCACGCACGCTTCAACTCGGTCAGCGATCGGCTGCGCCACGCCACCCTCGTGGTCATGCGGGTCTGGGCGATTTATAACCCCTCGATGTATCTCATCGGTTCGTTGGGCATCGTCCTCGTGGTCTGGGTCGGCGCGCGTGCCGTGCTCAGCGGGACGATGGCGGTGGGCGACCTGATCGCGTTCCTGATGCTGACGGGATTCTTGTACGAACCGATCAACAAGCTCCACCAGTTAAATCAACTCGTGCAGGCGGGGCGGGCCGCGGGCGAACGCGTCTTCGAGATCATGGACGAGCCGATCGAACCGGGCTGGGACGGGCAAACCACGAATCCCCGGATTCGCGGCGATCTGCGCTACGAGAACGTAAGTTTCAACTACAGCGACGAACACGCGCCCGCCCTGAGCGAGATTTCGTTTCATGCCCAGCCAGGCGAAACGATCGCACTGGTGGGCGCGACCGGCGCCGGGAAATCGACCCTGGTGAACCTGCTCGTCCGTTTCTACGAATTCACTTCCGGTGCGATCACGATCGATGGGAAACCGATGCGCGAATTTGGGGTGCACGCTTTGCGGGAGATGATCGGGATGGTGACGCAGGAAAGTTTTCTCTTTAACGGGACGATCCGGGAGAACCTGCTCCTCGGGAAACCAGATGCGACGGAGGAAGAGCTGCTCGAAGCGACGGAGGCGGCCAACGCGCGCCCCTTTATCGATCGCCTGCCGCAGGGTCTCGAGAGCGTGGTCGGCGAGCGCGGAGTGAAACTAAGCGTCGGAGAAAAACAGCGACTCTCGATCGCGCGCGCCCTGCTCAAGGATCCGCCGATTCTCATCCTCGATGAGGCCACGGCGAGCGTCGACACGACGACCGAGCGGCTCATCCAGCAGGCGCTGGAGAACCTGATGTTCCATCGCACCTGCATCGTGATCGCGCACCGGCTCTCGACCATCGTGCGGGCGGACCAGATCCTGGTCCTCGATCACGGCCGGATCATCGAGCGCGGGACGCACGCCGAGCTTTTGTCGTTAGGCGGAAAATATGCCCGGCTTTGCGAGCAAAGTTTCCTCGATGCGCCGGAAGGCGAAGTCGAGGCGCCGGCTGAGCTGAGCGTTTAGACCGGCGGGTTGAGGCCTGCTTCCAGCTCGCGGCAGCGTGCTTCGCATTCCTGAAGGGCGCGCCGTTCCTCGAGCAGACTTTGCTCGAGGTCGCTGATCCGATCGCGCAGGTCGATCGCCATCGAGGTGGTGGCCGGGGCGACCGAATTTTCTTCCGGCGGTCGATCGTTAGGCTGACTCGGCAGCTGCAGGAGCGTGGTCAGTTCCCTGATCTGGCGGCGCGAGCCGTCGCAGGAATTGATCACGAAGGTGTCCTCGCCGATCTCGCCCAGGCGGAGAAATTCCTGGACCGCACCGAGAGTGGTCGGGCCGTAGTAGCGTTCGCTCGTCAGTTCGACGAGCCAATCCATTTCCAGCTCGGGAAACATGGGCGCCTTGAGCCAGTTCAGTTGATCGTGAGAGAGCTTGTCGTGCGGCGCGACGAGGGCGGCCGCGGCCCAGCGGCGGACCTGTTCAAAAGGCAAAGGGCCGAAGACGCTGCCGTCTTCGTGTTTACTCAGGAACCAGTGCGGGTTCGCGGCTGCGTCCATCGCTCGTTAGGGCACGGACGGAGCGGGTGAAGGCGAGGCCGCAACGGGCAAGGCGGCCGGTGCTCCCGGAATGACGAGCGTCTGGCCGATCTGAAGTTTCCGATCGTTCTCGATGTGGTTGAATTTCTGCAGTTCGTCGATGCCGACTTTGTGCATTTTGGCGATGGAAGTCAGCGTTTCGCCGCGGGCCACGACGTGGGTCGAGCCTTCCTGGGCGGGGACGGGCGAAGGAGCCTCGGCGGTGACGGGAGCGGCCGGCAGCGCGTTGGCGGCGGGGAGCGCGAGATGCTCGACCTCCTGTTGCAGGCGCAGGATTTGTTGAGAGAGCAGGTCGATCTTGGTGTTTTGCTCGTCGATCTTTTTCGTTAGGGAAAGAAGATCGGTCGGCGCCGTTTCCGGCGCGGCGGGAGCGGGACTTTGCGCAGGCAAAGTGGCGATGAGAAGACCGCTGGAAACGAGAAGCGCGAGGAGAGAGCGGAAGCGAATCATAGAGCAAGCTTGGCACCTCCGCCGGACGCTGGCAAGCGCGCTCCCGTTTGCGTTTTGACGCAATAACAGTAGCGTTTTTCCATGCCAGAACGGACGGAAAAACCGGTGGCGCCAGTGCCGTGGGGGCCGCAGCAAGGCGACGGTGGCGGGCCCAAATCACCCGACGTTTCGAAGCCGGACACGCGTGATTTGCTGAAGAAAATGCGCAAGGTGGACCCGAACCAATCGAAGCGCTACCGGCAGCGCACCGGCCAGTGACCAGCGATTCGGTAGGCGAAAATTCGTTCGATTTCCCGGCCCTCTTGCGCCGGCGCGGCCTGCTCAACGAAGCGGCCCAAATGCCGGCGGGTCCGGCCCTCTCGACTTTCACCCCGACGCAGGCCACGACCATCCTTGCCTTCAAGTTCGCGGGCGGCGTGCTGGTGGCGGGGGACCGCCGCGCGACGGCGGGCAACACGGTGGTTTACGATCGGGCGGACAAAGTGCTCGAGATCGATCGCCACTCGATCATGGCGATCGCCGGAGTTCCGGCGACGGCCTGGGAGATGGCGCGGGTGCTCGAGCATTCGCTTCAATATTTTCGCCGCACCCAACTGCAGGAGATGAGCGTGGACGGCAAGGTGCGCGCGCTTTCGAAATTGCTGCGCGATAATTTCGGCTTCGTCATGCAGGGGATCGGCGTGGTCGTGCCGATTTTCGCGACCTACGATTTCTCGGGCGAGGGGCAGGCGCGACTTTACTTTTACGACGCGATGGGAGCGCAGTTCGAGGTCACGGAATACGCCGCGACCGGCTCCGGCTCGCCGGCGGTGCGGGGCGTTTTATTTTACGAGAATCGCTGGGGGAAAAAGCCGCTGCACAAGTTGCGCGAAGACGACGCGGTCACGGTCGCTTTGCGCGCGCTCGACACGGCGGCGGAAGCCGACACCGCGACCGGCGGGGTGGACCGGAACGGGCGGATCTTTCCGTTGATCAAAATCATTTCGCAGGACGGGATTAAGACGCTGCCCGATAAACAGATCGCCGCGCGTTTCAAGCGCACCGTGGCATGACGGAAGAGCCTTATCGTTGGGTCGAGGCGATCGCGAACCGGCGCGAATACATCGAGACGCAACTCGCCGCGGGCAGCCCGATCGCGGCGCTGAGTTATCGCGACGGGATTTTATTCGTCACGGTGGGACGCGCGCGGCAGAAGCTTTTTGAAATTTACGATCGGATCGCGCTGGGCGCGATCGGGCATCCGGGCGACATCGAGCGGCTGCGAATGGCGGCGATCGAACTGGCGAGCACGGAGGGATTCACCCGTTCGGCGAGGGATGTCTCGCTGCGGCGGCTGGCGTTTTATTCGCTCAGCCCGGTTTTGAAAACGGCTTTTGAGCAGGTCTACGGTGCGCCCTATTTGGCCCGGATGATTTTTGCGGAAGTGGGCGCAACGCCGGCGGACGATTTGTTTTTGCGAGTGGAGTATGACGGCGCGATCGCGGCGAATGGCCCGGCGAGCGACGCGCAACCGCCGCGTTTCAGCGCGATCGGTGGAACGACGCATGCGACGGAGGCGATGGAAGAATTGCTCCGGCGCGAACACGATCCTAACTGCACCCTGGCGCGCGCGATGAAACTGGCGCTCGATGCCTGGAGCGCGGGGAGCATGCCGCCGGCCGAGGAGGGCGGGAGCGAGCTGCCCTCGCGGGAAAAACTGACGCAACATCGCGCCAAGGAATTGGAGTCGGCCACGATCGAAGCCGGGATTCTGGAACGGAGCGGCCTGAATGCGATTCGTTACCGGACGCTCGCGGGCGAGGAGTTGCAGGCGCTGGTTGGCGCCTAACGACGCAGGGAAGTTTGCCGGCGTGGCGACGGTTGCGTAAGAGAAATGATGCGGCGCGCCATCCCCTGGCTGGGGTTGCTACTTTTGACGGTCTCATTCGTCTGGTTCGTCATCCTGCCGGTATCGATGCATCCGAAGGTCGCACCACGGCCGACGAGCGGTCGCGGCGAGCGCGCGATGGTCGTGGTGCTCGATCCCGGACACGGTGGCCAGGATTCGGGGGCAATCTGCGGGACGGTCTTGGAAAAAGACCTGACCCTCGATGTCGCCCTTCGAGCGGAGCTGATCCTGCGCGCGGCTGGTTTCACGACCGTGATGACGCGGACGAGCGATCGCTACCTTTCGCTCGCCGAGCGGGCGGCCCTGGCGAACGACGAGGAGGATTCGCTTTTCGTTAGCATCCATTTCAACGACGGCGAACGCGCGACCGCCAGCGGAGTCGAGACCTATTACGCGACCCGGCAAACGGCGCGGCATCCCGGGATCTTGTCGTGGCTGCCGTTTCTGGAACGACCCGACGGAGCCGCGCTTTCGGCCCGGAGTGAAAGCCTGGCGCGCTTCATCCAGGCGGCGCTGGTCGAGCGGACGCAGGCGGTGAATCGCGGGATCAAAACGGAGCAGTTTTACGTCATCGCCAACGTGCGGCACCCGGCGGCGCTCCTGGAAGCCGGCTTTATTACCAATAAATCGGACGCGACGAAGCTGGCGACGACGGAATATCGGCAGGAGATTGCGTCGGCGATCAGCGACGGGATTCATCGTTACCGGGAGGCGATCCGGGCCGGTGAACCAACCCTCGCGGTCGCCTCGACCCAGCCTGAATAACTGCCAATGACGAATCGTCGAATAGACCTATGAAATGGAGCAG
The DNA here is from genome assembly GCA_040007175.1 of Spartobacteria bacterium. Taxonomy (GTDB): domain Bacteria; phylum Verrucomicrobiota; class Verrucomicrobiia; order Chthoniobacterales; family UBA10450; genus Palsa-1392. Next base: position 33,696 of record JBDTVP010000005.1, on the reverse strand, counting down.
CCTCGCTTTTCTTCTGCTCATCCTGGCGGGCGTGGGCTCGCTCCGCGCGGATCAAACCACGGCGACGGTGCAGCAGGCGCTAAAGGAGCAGGGGTTTTATTACGGGGCGGTCAACGGGCAAAAAACGGCGGACACGACCGCGGCCTTGCGGCGTTACCAGATTCGCAACGGGCTCCAGATTAACGGCGAAATCGATGCCGAAACTTTGCGGTCGTTAGGCGTGGGCGGGAGCGGGTCCGCTTCCGCGCGACCGCAGCAGCCGTCGCGCGTGGAGGAGGAACCGGCGGATGACGACGACGGCCAGCCTTCGCAATCGGCCGAGATCAATCCGCCCCAGGCGGCGCCTAACTACGCGCCGCAACGCGTTCCCGCGCCCAATTACGCACCGGGTCCCAACAACTACGGGTCGGGCCCGGGCAGCGCGCGGCCGCAGTTGGCCGGCGGAGTCTTCGCCGGGACGCCCTACGAACTCGCGCCAGCGGATTTGCAGCGGCATGTCATCGTGGGCGCGCAGACTTTGCTCGCGCGCCAGGGACTTTATCGCAGCGGGATCGATGGCGAGTTTGGTCACGGCACGTCGGCAGCGGTGCGCGGGTTCCAGGCGCGGGCGGGACTTTCGCCGAGCGGCCGGTTGAACATGGAAACGCTCGCCGCGCTCGGCCTTCTCCCGGGGCAGCGGGTGCAAAGATATTCGACCCCGGTGCGCCGGTTGCGGCCCCGGCCCATCTACCGCGGGCAGTGGGTGCCGGATCGTTAGTCGAAAAAGCGGCTACGGTTTTTCGTCGGGGAATCGAACGGACTGTAGCTCGGTAAAAACCGTCCCGACGAAGATACTCGCTTCGACGCGAAGGAGAAGGCGATCGGAATCGTCCGAGAGCCAGACGCTGGCGCGCCGAAATTTCTTGTGCGGTTCGAGCTCGCCCTTTTTGCCGATCTTATCCAGGTGCACATCGAGTTTAATCGCGGGGTAAGTGCCGGCCGCGACGGTAAGAGGGGAACGGCCGACGACCGTGAGATTGGCGAGGTAAGGGCTGGTCGCCGGATAAACGACCAGGCGGTAGCTATCGCCCTCGCGCATCGGCTGGCTCCGCAGGGTGAGAAGAGCGGAGTGCAGATCGTAGACGCCGCTCGCGAACGCGAAGGTTTTCGGCGCGGGTTTTTTCGCGGTTTTGTTATCGAAGCGGACACGTTCAACGCTGCCGGGCTTGAAAACCAGATCGGTTGTGACGGTTTTCTTGCGCGTCACGTCGACCTGATGCATTGCGATCGGCCTCAGGGTGACGGGATCGGCCAGGGCGCGCAGGCGGGTATCAAATTTCCAGAGACTTCTCACAACATTATTTGTCTGGCCAGCGCCCTGGAGTTGAAGCTGGCCATCCTTGGCCCCGAACCGAATCTCGGCCGTGGCCGCGACGAGGTCGTTCCAGCCGAAATGATAAGTCGCGACGAGTGGGCGGGGGTTGGGAAAATCTCCCCGAAGCAAGGCGGGAACGGTTTTCTCCCATTCGGCCGGAGCCGCGCCGGCGGGACCGAGGCTGAGAAAGGTCGTGCCCAAACAGATCGCGATTATCCCCCGGAAGCGCACCGGCGGACCATCGGGTGCCGGCCGACCAGTTGCAAACTGACGCGGTGGCACGGGAACAAAAAAAAACGCACGCCAGGCGGCGTGCGTTTTCTTTAAATTCAGAACTACTCGTTAGGGTTTGACCTTCGCCGGGGTGGCGGTGGCGGCGGCAGGAGCGGCGGCCGGTTTAGCCGGGGCACTGCCTCCCTTGTTCAGTTGCGCCACGATCGCGTCGGTAAAATCCATCTCGGGCTTGGCAAACATGACCGTCGGCACACCATTCAAGCTCACGCCTGAGGAGTCGAAAACGAGGTCCATGCTGTCGGCTTTCACCTTCGTCATCACGATGTCGGTGATTTCCTTCACGATCCCGTCGCGCATCCGCACGGCTTGCTCCTGGAGCTGCTTCTCGCGGGTCTGGCGGAATTCGTTGATCTCACGCTCCATGTTTTTGATGCTGTTGATCTTTTCGTCGCGATCCTTCGCCTTCTGCGTCTTGGCATCCGCGCTCAAGGCCGGCGCTTCGAGCTGCTGGTTGAGCTTGTTGATTTCGTCGAGCGCCTTTTTGTAGGAATCGGCGCGCTCGTCGTACTCCTTCTTAGCGGAGTCTTTCGCGTCGTTGATTTTCTTCTCGGCGTCCTTGGTTTTATTATATTCCTTGAACGCGCGATTCATGTCGATGGTGCCGACTTTCATGCCTTGCGCGAAAGCCCCGCAAGGGAGCGCAAAAGCGGAAAGAACGGCCACGAGGATAAGCTTTTTCATAGATGTAAGGTGAGACTGGTAGTTGGGATGGCGTTAGACTGCAAGTGCCACCTTTCGTTCAAAATTGATAGCCAACGCTGAACTGGATTTTGCCCCCATTCGTGTTGTTATCCTTCTGAATCGGAATGCCGTAATCGATCTTGAGTGGCCCGATCGGGAGGTCGAGGCGAAGGCCGACACCGGCGTCGGAAACGAGGTGTGAAGTGCCGAACTCGTAGGCTCCGGCGTTCACGAAACCGGTGTCGTAGAAGACGGCGCCGCGCACGCGCGGGATGATGGGGACGGTAACTTCGATGGTGAAACGGGCGAGCGACTTGCCGCCAAGCGGTTCCCCGTTCACATCCTTCGGTCCGACATTTCGGAAGTCGAAGCCACGGAGATCATTCGCGCCACCGAGGAAGAGACGATCGAAGATGGGGACGCGATCTCCGCTGCCCCAGTTATCGACGACACCGACTTCGCCGTTCAGGGTGAGGATGGTGTCGAAGGGGAAGAGGAAATACTGCGAGGCCTCGAGGTCGAAGCCATAGGTTTGCGTATTGCCGCCGAGGAAACCGCCGGCGATGCGCGGAGTGAAGACGACGCGATGACCTTTGCGGGTGAGGAAGACACTGTCGCGCGTGTCGTAGAGCAGGGTGGTGCTCACTTCGCTCTTCAACCGGTTGCCCGCTTCGGCGAAGATGAGTGGGGAGGCGGTCAGCGAGACGTCGAAGATATCGATTTCCTCGAGCCGATAATCGAGGCTGATGGAAGCAAATGGCGTCAGCGGCTTGCGGAGATTGACGGCTACGCCGTAGTTGCGCTGATTATAGATCGAGCTAAGGAACTGCGCTTCGCGGTAGAAGAGATCGCCGCCGAGAGATAAGCGCTGATCGAGGAAGTAGGGCTCAGTGAGCGAGATGAGATACGCCTGCTGTTGGGTGCCGTATTGGACGCGGGCCCGGAATTTTTGGCCGGCGCCAGTGAAGGTCGGGTAATTGAACAGATCGAAGTTGCCCTGGGTCAGCTCGATGAAACCGAGCAAGCTCGAGATGGTGCTGAAGCCAGCGCCGAAATTAAGCGCGCCGGTGCGTTTTTCCTGCACCTGCACGAGGAGATCTTTGCGGCCCGGGATGCCGGTATCTTCGGGATAAGTGTCGACTTTTTCGAAATAGCCGAGGTTATCAAGCCGGCCCTTGCTCAACTCGACGCGGCCCGTGTTGAAGACGTCGCCCGGGAGGATGGCGATTTCGCGACGGAGCACCTTGTCTTTCGTCCGGGTGTTACCGGCGATGTTGACCCGCTCGACGAAGGAACGGGAGCCTTCCGTGATGATGTAGGTCAGATCGACTACCCCGGCCCCGGCGGCCGAAGCTTGCGGGAGAATGTCGACATCGACAAAACCGCCCGCGCCGTAACCATCCGCCATCGCCTTGGTGTCGTCCTTTAATCCCTTCGGCGTGTAGATCGACCCTTCCTTCATTTTGACCAGCGCGCGGAGACCATCGTCCTTGGCGGCTTCCTGGCCTTGGAAGACCAATTTGCCGACGTGGTATTGCGCTCCTTCGTTCACCACCACCACGAGACGCACGCCTTTCGCAGTGCGTTCCTGCCGCACCTCCGGGACCGTGACATCGATGTAGCCGTGGTTCTGGTAATACTCACGCACACTGTCGAGATCCTGCGCCAACTGCGTCTGGTCGAGCCGGCCGGATTTATCGAAGAAAGAAATGAGCGTCTTCGCCTTCGTCTTCATCTCCTTGCGCAACTTGCGATCGCTGAAGTGTGTGTTGCCCTCGAAACGGATGGCGGTGACCGCACCTTTTTCGCCTTCATTAATCGTGTAGACGGCGCGCGCGGTGCCGCGGTTCTCGTCGGTCACGAGCTGCAACTGCACGTCGATTCCGGTGAATCCTTTGCGCTGGTAAAAATCGATGATGTTCTGGCGGCCTTCCTCCAGCTTCTCGGCATCGCTAGGCGAGGGAACTCTGAACTTAATCTTATCGCGCAAAGACCGGGCCTTGAAGCTTTCGGCGCCGTCGATCTCGATCTCGGTCACGAGCGCGCGGGTCGCGAGGATGACCTGGACGCGGACGCCGCCGCCGGAAGGTTCGCCAAAGATACGGACGTTCTGGATTTTGCCCGTGTTGTAGAGGGCGCGGATGTCGTCTTCCACCGTCGTCTCGGAATAGGCCGCGCCAACCTTTGTCCGCATGTTCGCCAGGACGCGATCCTTCGAAACGGTTTCCGGGCCGACGTAGCGGACCTCGATTGAATTAATCGTGTTGCCCTCCACGCCTTGGGCCTGCGCCGCGCGGGGCAGGAGAAAGGCGAGGCCAAGCAAAAAGAAAACCGCGGCAAAGCGGAAAGAAGAAATGAGATTTTTCATAAACAGAAGAGCGGCCGTCCGACAGGCTGCAGGGTAGACAGGCGTATTAGATGGGTAAGGCAGGTGACAAGGTCAAGGCAGGAGTTGGAGATTTCTGCGGGCTGATTTGCGCAACCACGAAGTCAGAAGTGAATCATCTGGAGGAAACAATCAAATCAGCTCGTACCAATTATTCCGGCGGCGCGGCTCGTAACCAGCATCGCGAATGAGCGTCTCGATCGTCTCCGCATCAAGCCGGTAACTCGTCCCCGCGCTGCTCACGACGTTTTCCTCCATCATGACGGAACCGAAATCGTTCGCGCCGTACTTGAGCGCGATCTGGCCGATGTCCGGGCCTTGCGTGACCCAGGAACTTTGAATGTTCGGGATGTTATCGAGAAAAACCCGGGCCAGTGCCTGCATCCTTAAATATTCCGCCGAGCCCGTAGGATACTCGACTTTCAGCACGGTGTGTTGCGGCTGGAAAGTCCAGCAAATGAAAGCCGTGAACCCGCCGCTCGCATCCTGCTGATCGCGCAGACGCTGCAGATGTTCGATCCGGTCTTCGATCGTTTCGACGTGGCCGAACATCATTGTCGCGCTCGATTTCAACCCGAGCTCATGCGCCACCTGCATCACCTCGAGCCATTGATCGCTTTTGCATTTCAACGGCGCGATTTTTTGCCTAACGGAATCGACCAGGATCTCGCCGCCGCCGCCGGGGATCGAGCCGAGCCCGGCTTCCTGGAAGCGCGTGATCACTTCGCGCAACGGCATCCCGAAGGTCTCCGCGAAATGCTGAAACTCCGGGGGACTAAACCCGTGGATGTTGATGTGCGGATATTTTTCCCGGATGTGATGGAGCAGCTCGAGATACCAATCGAAGCTGAGCTTCGGATGGTGCCCGCCCTGCATCAGGATTTGCACGCCGCCGGCCGCGGTCAGCTCGTCGAGTTTCTGGTCGAATTGCTCGCGGGTCAGGACGTAGTGGTCGTCGTCCTTTTCCGTGCGATAAAACGCGCAGAACTTGCAATAGACGTTGCAGACGTTGGTGTAATTGATGTTGCGATCGACGATGTAGGTCACGATCTCACGCCCGTGCGCGTCGTAGTTTTTTTCCTTCGCCAAGTTGCGTCGCGCATCGGCCAGCGCGCCGAGTTCGGAGAGCGGCCAGCGATAAATCTCGAGCGCTTCCGCCGCGGAAATGCGTTCGCCGGCCAGGATTTTTTCCTGCAGCGGTTCCTGCTTGAGCGCGACCATCAGAGCGCAGTCTACGCGAGAGCCTTCCGCTCCGCACGCGGCCCGCTCAATTTTTCATCAAGTTGTTCTTTTGCAGAAAGGTGAGCACGAGCGCGTTGAACTCGCGCGGCTTATCGAGCATGAGGAAGTGCGAGACTCCCTCGAAGGTTTCGTATTGCAAGTGCGGGACGAACCCGCGCACGAACGCTTCGTATTCGGGCGTCCAGAAAGGCGACTTTGCCAGGACCATCAAGACTGGCACCTCGATTTTGTCCGTCTTCCAAAGCGCCGGATCCAAAATTCCCTCCATCTCACTCACCGCCACGCGCTGCGGAGTGCGCAACATCATGGTCTTCACCGCCGCCCGCTCGGCCGGGTCCGTCATGGGCGCGGTGATCTGGTCGATAAATTTTCCGGCGTTCTCCGCGTAGTTCGACGCGCGGAGCGGCGCGATAAATTTTTCCATCTGCGCCGCATCGCCAAAAGACCGCAAGGCGCCATCGACGATGATCAGGCCGCGCACTTCCTGCGGGTAACGGCGGTAAAATTGCCTAACGACCGGCGTGCCATTGCTGTGCCCGACCAGAGTGACGGATTTTAGGCCCGCATCCTTGAGCACGGCGTCGAGGGCGCGCGCATAATAATCCATCGTGTAAGCAACTTCCGGTTGCTCGCTCTGTCCGTGCCCGGGCAGATCGACCGTAATAACCCGAATCGACTTTGCCAGATCGGCCGCCTGCTTTTTCCAGACCGTCTCGTCAGAACTCCAGCCATGGACGAAGAGGAGCGCGGTCTCGCCCGCGCCGTAGTTCGTATAATGCACCCGCGCGCCCTCCGTGCTGGCGAAATGCGACGATGGTTCCATTTCGGCGAACCCCGCCATCCCGCCAAGCAGGAGGATGCCTAACGAAAAGGCGAAGCCTCGCGCCGGCATGATCGCGCGTCTCCTAGGTCAACGCGATCGCCTTGAAAGAGCTGATCACATCGTCCGGCCCCGCTTCCGTGAAGAAGCATTCGTAAAAGCCCGGGCCGAGATCCCAGTGATCGCCTTTGTAGTGATCGTCCCGATAAAAACGCCAGATGCCGCTGACCACGATGAGCGAGCTGACCCGGTCGTTCCAAAAATCTCCCAGGTAATGGAAGCTGAGATTCGTGCGCGCATAGGCGCCTTTGAAACCAGCGTGATCGTAAATAATCACTTCCGGCAATCGAAAACCTTCCACCGGTTTCTCCGGATCCTCGCAGGCAGCGCAGGCGTGGTATTTTAGCGGGGCCACTTCCCATTTCGTATCGATGATCGCGCCATTATCTGGCGATAGGTCGGTCTTGGGTACTTGTTTCATAGCTTTGTCTTTGGATTTGAACAGGCAGCGCGGCGCTTGTCGAGCGCGAGCTTAAAGAAAAGGCGAAAGGAAGAATGAAAAGGAAGAAATCCCGAGGCGCCCTGTCTCCCCACTTCATCCTTCATCCTTCTGCCTTTCTTAAATCTGGTGCTCCCGGTTGTCGGAACGCAGGCGGATTGTCTTGGCTTGCAGATCGTGCGTGGCGCGAATGAAGCGCACGGTCTTGCTCTTCGCCCGCATCAGGATGGAATGCGTCACCGCGTTGCTTCCCTGCGATTTCACCCCTCTCAGCAGCGCGCTGTCGCTGATTCCCGTCGCGCAAAAAATAATGTTTTTCCCGTTCGCCAGATCGTCCGCGAAGAAGACGCGGCCGAGATCTTTTTCGTGACCGGCGGCCACCAGTTCGGCCGTCTCGTCTTCGTCGCGCGGCCACATCATGCATTGCATGTCGCCGCCCAGACATTTGATTCCTGCCGCCGCCAGGACCGCTTCCGGTGAACCGCCGATCCCGACGTAAAGATCGATCCCACTCTCCGGATAAGCCGGCGCCATCGCAGCCGCGATGTCGCCGTCACTGATCATGCGAAGCGAAGCGCCAGCCGCGCGGATTGCAGCCACGATTTTCTTGTGCCGTGGCCGATCGAGCATCATCACGACCACATCCTGCACGCGTTTGTTGAGCGCTTTCGCGACCGTGATGAGCGTCTCCTCGATCGGGCTCTCCAGTTTTAACGTCTCGATCCCCGCGATCTTCATGCTCCGGATCACGCTCGGGCCGTAGGAGAGCTTCATCATGTAAAACGACGGGATGTCGCGCAGCGCGACCTTCACCCCTTTCTCGGGGCTCGCCGCCGCGATACAGGCGATCGAGTTCGGGGCGCCTTTCGCGATATTGGTCGTGCCATCGATCGGGTCGAGCGCGATGTCGAACTGCGGCGCGCCCGGCAGCCACATCCCGAGTTGTTCGCCTTTGAAAATACCGGGCGCGTCGTCCTTGATCCCTTCACCGATCACGACCTCGCCGCAGATATTCATGAGATCGAACATCCCGCGAATCGCATCGCAGGCGGCGGCGTCAGCCTTTTCTTTCTCGCCGCGCCCGAGCCAGGGCAGGGCGTTGAGCGCGGCGGCCTCCGTTGCGCGGATGAAATCAAATTCGATGATGCGCTCGATGTCGTCGTAGTTCTGCTTTGGAATCCGCATCCGCAGAGGTTCGCAAAGGACGACCCGCCTGACAAGGCCGGCGACGTGGATAAGGGGGACAGGACGATCAGGATTGCAGAAGAGGAAGCCTCCCCGCGGACTCTCCCCATCCAATTAAATCCTGTAGATCCTGTCTAAGGCTTTTTCTCCACAGGCGGGTTGGGTTTGGCGGAGACTTCGCCTTTCGGCGCGACTTCGTATTCCGGTTTGGCCACGCCCATCAGCCAGTGGTCGAACCAGCCAACGATGTGCTCGAGCCGCTCGACCCGGTGCCAGGGCTTGCCGGAACGGGAGAGCTCATGGGTTTCACCCGAGAACTTCACCATCACCGTCGGGATTTTGCGGAACTTGAGCGCGCGGAACATCATCTCGCCGCCGGCTGCGGGCGGGGTGCGGGTGTCTTCTTCGCCGAGCACGAGCATGAGCGGGGTTTTGACGTTGTTAATGTAGGTGAGGGGCGAGCGCGCTTTGTAATCTCCTTCTTCATCCTTGAACGGCGGGGTCTTGAACCACGATGGCTGGAAGAGGGTGAAATCGGCCGTGTACCACCAGGCCGCCCAGTCCGCGATGTCGCGCTGCGCCACCCCGGCCGCGAAACGATCGGTGTGCCCGACGACCCAGTTGGTCAGGAGGCCGCCGCCGCTGCCGCCGGTCACGCCCATTTTTTTCTCGTCGATCCCGCCTCGCCTAACGACTTCGTCGACCGCCGCCATCAGGTCCTTGAAATCGTCGCCCGGATATTTGTACTGGATCACGTTCCCGAAATCCTGGCCGTAGCTCGTGCTCCCGCGCGGGTTTGGGTAGAGGACGAAGTAACCCTTGGCCGCCATCCATTGGAATTCGTGCTCGAAGATGTAGCCGTAGGCGGCGTGCGGGCCGCCGTGGATGTCGAGGATGAGCGGATATTTTTTCGTCGGATCGAACCCGGGCGGCTTCTGCACCCAAGTCTGGATGCGTTTGCCGTCGAAGCTTTGGTACCAGATTTCTTCGGGCTCCGTCAGGTTGAGCTGGCTGAAGAGCGCGTCGTTCGATTTGGTTAATTGGCGCGGCTCGGCGCCCGGTTGCTCGAGGTAGAAAAGGTCATTGATCCGGGTCGGGGTGGAGACGATGCAGACGAATTTCTGGCCGTCGACCGAGGCGGAAAAGCGGGTCACGGCCTGGTTGCCGTGGGTGAGATCGGTGGCCGCGCCGTTCTGGGCGTCGAACGAGGCGAGTTGGGTCCGGCCTTCCTTGGCGTAAATCTCGATGATGCTTTTGCCGTCGGCCGACCAGACCGGCGTGTTCCCGCCGAAGGCGCGCGGGGCGGCGTTATCGCCGAAGACGCTGTCTCCCGCGTCGAAATCAAAACCGGTCGTTAGGTTAACCGGCTTGGCGTTGGCCGTGAGGTCGATCGTCCAGAGATCAGATTGGGTGTAGGAATTAACCGGCTCGTTCGCGGCCGCGATGAAGGCGGCGCGCCGGCCGTCCGGGCTCAGCGACATCGAGCGAATCCCCATCGGGATCGTGGTCAGCAACTTCGCTTCACCGCCTTTGCTCGGGATGACGTAAAGCTCGGTCTTGGCCAGCTCGTAGTACGGCTCGTCGATGTGCCAGGAGGCGAAATAAATCTGCGCGCCGTCCTTCGACCAGACGGCGTTGCCTTCGTCGAAACGGCCGTTAGTGAGCTGCCACGGCTCGACTTTTTCATCCGCGCTCCGCGGGATCGTGACAACCCAGAGATGGTCAGGACGTTTCGGATCGAGGTAACCGGCTTCGTCGTCGCGATAAACCGCGCGGGTGACGACGTGCACGTCGCTCTCCCGTTCGTCCTCGGCGGCGGCCTTCTCTTCTTTCGGCGCGGGCGAGCTTTCCGCCGCGATCGCTTTCTTGAGCTCTTCTTCCTTCTTTTTCTTGCGCGCCTGTTTCGCGAGATCTTCGGGGTTCGAGCTGCTGGTGAAAATAATCGACTTCCCGTCCGGCGCCCACTTCGGATCGCCCGCGCCTTTCGGCAGATCGGTGAAGACGAAAGCGTCGCCGCCCGCCATCGGGAGGAGGCAAAGCTGGGCCGGCTGCGTTTTGCCGTCCTTCTCCAGCGCACGGGTGAAGACGATCGATTGGCCGTGGGGCGACCAGCGTGGCGCGGCATCGTGCGGGCCGCTCGTGAGCTGCCGGGGCGCGACGTCGCCGGCGGTCGGCACGACCCAAATGGCGGTGTCGTAGCCTTCCTTTTTCTCGTTCACCGTGACCCGCACGTAGGCGACGCGGGTGCCGTCGGGCGAGAGTTGCGGGTTGCCGATCCAGACAAAGGCGAAGAGATCTTTCTCGGTGATGTTGCGCTTCGCGGGCGCGGCGGCTCGCGCGAAAGGCGTGATCGTTAGGCAAAGAAAAGAGCAAAGCGCGAGGCGCAGGATTCGATTCGACATGCGCCTAAACTGGCACCGCCCGCGCCTCACGCAATCGCGCGCTCGGTCGAGGCAGGATCCTGCCTAATCTTTTTGTTGCGCCCCGCGCGCGTCGCCCCTTAGTCTGCCCGCGCATGTTTCGACCACGGTTTTCTCCGCTCGCGGCACTCGCCGGTCTCCTCATCGTCTTCACCTCCTGTGAACGGCATCGCGTCGGCGAATTGCCGGAATTGCAGAAGGATCATCTCCATCCGCTGGAAGCCCCCGCCGGGGAGCAGGAGAGCGCCATTCCCGCTCCGCCGACGAGCTCGCCCACGCCCGCGAATTTTTTCCCAAAGCAGCCCTAACGAGAAGAATTTGGACCACGGATTATGCGGATTTCACGGATGGAAGGCGGTCGCCGCCGGGCGAGGCCGTCCTCCCTCTCTTATCCGGGCAATCCGCGTAATCCGCGGTTAAAAAAGACGTCGCCTAACGACAAATAACGCCATGGCCAAAGATCAATACGCCCGCACTCCGCCGAACATCAAGACCATGCCGCCGGGCGTGCCCTACATCATCGGGAACGAGGCGGCCGAGCGCTTCTCCTTCTACGGGATGCGCTCCATCCTGATCATTTTCATGACCCAGTATCTGGTCAAGAGCAGCGGTGCGACCGATCACATGGGCGACGCGGAGGCCCGGCAATACTTCGCGCTCTTCGTCGCGGCGGTTTATTTTCTCCCGATCCTCGGCGCCATCCTGGCGGAGGGTTTCATTGGCAAATATCAGACCATCTTCTGGCTCTCGATCGTTTATTGCTTTGGCCATTTCGCCCTCGCACTGAACGAGACCCGTCTTGGTCTGCTCATCGGTCTCGGCCTCATCTCCTTCGGTGCCGGCGGCATCAAGCCGTGTGTCTCGGCCAACGTGGGCGACCAGTTTGGCGAGTCGAACAAGCACCTGCTTTCGAAGGTTTTTGGCTGGTTCTATTTCTCGATTAACGCTGGCTCCTTCATCTCGACTCTCGCCTGCCCCTTTCTTTTGCACGACCCGCGCTTCGGCCCGAGGTGGGCTTTCGGTTTGCCTGGCATCATGATGGTGCTGGCGACCTTCTTTTTCTGGCTCGGTCGCAAAAAATTCGTCCACATCCGCCCTGCCGGTCTCGGTTTTCTCAAACAGATGGTCAGCCGCGAAGGCTTGGGCGCGCTCGGTCGTTTGGCTGTCGTTTATGTTTTCGTGGCCGTCTTCTGGTCGCTCTGGGATCAAAGCAGCGGCGGTTCCTGGACGCTGCAGGCGCAGCACATGGATCTGAATTGGTTCGGCCTGACGCTGCTGCCGTCGCAAGTGCAGACGGCGAATCCGATTCTGATTCTGATTTTCATCCCGATCGTGAACTACCTGCTCTATCCGATGATGGACAAGGTTTTCCCGCTCACTCCGCTGCGCAAAATCGGGATCGGTTTGTTCCTGACCGCGGGCAGTTACGTGGTGATCTGGTACATTCAGCAGATGATCGACGCCGGTGCCAAACCGAGTGTGAACTGGCAGTTCCTCGCTTACGTCATCCTGACGTTAGGCGAAACGATGGTCTCGATTACCGGCCTGGAATTTTCCTACACCCAGGCGCCGAACAAGATGAAGAGCGCGGTCATGGCGCTCTGGCTTTTCACCGTTTCGATGGGCAACCTTTTTACCGCGGCGGTCAACTACTTCATCCGCAACGCCGACGGCACGGTGAAGATGAACGATCAGCAGTACTTTCTTTTCTTTGCTGTCCTCATGTTTGTCGCCGCAGCCCTCTTCGTTTTCGTCGCGACTTTCTATCGCGAGAAGACTTACCTGCAATCGCAATTTACGGAAGACGAGCACGCGACCGAGCCGGTCGTAGCCGGCGGCACGCCGACGTAGACAGACGGAGACGCTTCGCTCAACGAGACGCGGGCAATCCCTCGCCGCTGCCAAATCTTGTCATCCTGAACCGGCGAAGCTTGGTGCAGGATCTCGCAAGTGCAATTGACGATTTCTTCTGGGCCGAGAACGAGGATTGCAGTTGGGAGATCCCTCGCCGTCTGCGCGGCTCGGGATGACAACACAAGCGCAGCCCCCGTGCTGCGACTTCCGGCTTTTCTTTTCTCGACCGGAGCACGACCATACCCCCGCGCATGGCCCCGCCTAACGAAGAGTACGTTCTCGATCTCCTCCGCGATGTCGGCCTGGTCACGCGCAAGCAGATCGAGGAAACGCGCGCCAATCTCAACGGCTCGAGCGGCGTTATCGATCATCTCGTTAGGCAAGGGATCGTTTCGCCGGACGACATCTCGCGCAGCCTCGCCGCCCAGGCACAGATGCATTGGATCGATCTCTCAGAGCTGGTCGTGCCCCAGGAAGTGATCGACGAGATCACGCCGCAGGACGCGCGCCGGTTTAAGATGATCCCGATCGGGCGCAACGAGCACGGTCTCGTCGTCGCGACCGGCGACCCGTTCGATTTCGACAGCATCGACAGCCTCAGCTTTCTCTTGAAACGGGAGATCGAGCTGGTCTGCACCACGCCCGAAAAAATCCGGCAGTCGCTGATCAAATATTACGGGAGCGCGGAGGAAGCGGTCGACGTCCTGCGCAAAAAAGTCGGCGATGCCGCGCTCGAGGAACTCGACATCGCGGAGGGCGCGGAGCTCGCGGAAAACGCGGACGGCGACGCGCCGATCGTGCGGATGGTCTCGATGCTCTTGCTCGAGGCGCACAAGCTCGGCGCGAGCGATATTCATCTCGAGCCGCTCGAGAAAAGTTTCCGCGTGCGCTTCCGGATCGATGGCGTCCTGCAGGAAATGCAATCGCCGCCAAAGAAATTGCAGTCCGCCATCATCAGCCGGCTCAAGATCATGACCGGCTCGATGAGCATCGCGGAGAAACGCCTCCCGCAGGACGGCCGCATCCAGGTGAAAATGGGCCGGAAATCGATCGACCTGCGCGTCTCGACCGTGCCGACGAATCACGGCGAAAGCATGGTCATGCGTTTGCTCGACAAAACCAGCCTGCTCCTCGGCCTGCCCGAGCTCGGTTTCCTGAGCGACGACCAGGAAATCTTCGAGCGTCTCCTCCGCGCACCGGATGGGATTTTGCTCGTGACCGGCCCGACTGGCTCCGGCAAAACGAGCACGCTCTACGCCTGCCTCAATTACATCAACAAACCGGATCGTAAGATCATCACGGTCGAGGAACCGGTCGAGTACCAGATGAACGGGATCAACCAGGTGCAGGTGAACAGCGACATCGGGATGACCTTCCCGGCCGCGCTTCGCTCCATTCTGCGCCAGGCGCCGAACATCATCATGATCGGCGAAATTCGCGATCTCGAGACTGCCTCGATCGCGACCAACGCCAGCCTAACGGGTCACCTCGTCTTTAGCACCCTGCATACGAACGACGCGCCTTCCGCCGTCGCGCGCCTGATCGACATCGGAGTGCAGCCGTTCCTCGTCGCCACTTCCATCCGCGCGATCATGGCCCAACGGCTCGTTAGGCGGCTCTGTCCGAATTGCAAGGAGCCCGGGCACCTCTCGGAATCGGAGCTGCGTGCCTTGCGCATCGAGGCCTCGCAATTGGGCGAAGCCAATGTCATGCGCGCGGTTGGCTGCGACCAGTGCCGCCAGACCGGTTATCGCGGGCGGCTCGGCATTTTCGAGATTTTCGAGATCGACGACGAAGTGCGCCACATGGTCAACGCGCGCGCCTCGACCATGGTCTTGCGCCAACGCGCGCGCGAGCTCGGGATGCGGACGCTGCGCGAAGACGGTGTGCGCAAGGTGCTGGCCGGGGTGACTTCGGCGGAAGAAGTGATCTCGATCACGCTGGGAGATTTGAATTGAATAACGAACGACTCGCCGATCTTTTCATCGACCAGGGCCTGATGGACCGGGCCCAGGCCGACGACGTCCTGCTCGAGACCACGCAAAACGGCAAAGCGATCGAGCAAGCCATGTTCGATCACGGGATTGTCGACGAAGCGCAATTCTACCGCGCCATCGCCGACGCTCTCGGGACCGAGGTGATCGATCTCGAGGAGGTGGAAATCACGCCCCACATTTTGCATCTCATCCCGGCGGGCCTGGCTCGGTTGCATCGCGCGCTGCCGATCGGCGAAGTCGACAACACGATCCGCGTCGCTCTCGTCGACCCGCTGGATACCCAAACGCTCGAAGATTTGCGCTTCGCGCTCGGCCGCGACATCGAGGTCGTCCTCGCACCGAGCGTCCAGATCGAGGAACGCCTGCGCAAACATTATGGCGAGGACACCTCCAGCATGGAGGACATCCTCAAGCAGCTCGGCGAAGCGGGCGAGCTGATGACCCTGGCCGGCAAAGCGGGCGCGGGGAACGTCGAAGCTGAAGCCAACTCGACTCCGATCATTCGCTTCGTCGATTTGATTCTCTACCAGGCGATCCAGGACCGGGCGAGCGACATCCACTTTGAGCCGTTCGAGGCAGAATTTAAAGTCCGCTACCGGGTCGACGGCGCGTTGTATGAAATGGCGCCGCCGCCGAGGCATCTCGCGCTTCCGGTCATTTCGCGGGTCAAGGTGATGGCAAACATGAACATCGCCGAGCGCCGCCTGCCGCAGGACGGGCGCATCCAGAAAACCATCGCCGGTCGCACCGTCGATCTGCGCGTCTCGACTTTGCCGACGCAGTTTGGCGAAAGCCTCGTCCTGCGCGTGCTCGATCGCTCGACCGTGAATCTCGATCTCGAGGCGCTCGGGATGCCGGATTACATCCTCAGTTACATCCTTGAGGTGATTAATCGGCCTAACGGAATCTTCATCGTGACCGGCCCGACCGGCTCAGGCAAAACGACCACGCTTTATTCCTGCCTGCGCAAGATCAACACGATCGACTCCAAACTCCTCACTGCGGAAGAGCCGGTCGAGTACGACCTCGAAGGCGTCATGCAGGTCCCGGTAAACGACGCCATCGGGCTTTCCTTCGCCCGGGTTCTGCGCGCTTTTCTCCGTCAGGATCCCGACCGCATCATGGTCGGGGAAACGCGCGACCTGGAGACAGCGCAGATCGCGATCCAGGCCTCGCTCACCGGGCACCTCGTCTTCACCACCCTGCACACGAACGACGCCCCCGGCGCGATCGCCCGCCTCATCGACATGGGAGTGGAGCCGTTTCTCATTTCCTCCACCCTCGATGCCGTCCTCGGCCAGCGCCTGCTCCGCAGCATTTGCCCCGATTGCCGGACGGACTACCAGCCTAACGAGTCACTGCTCGAGGAGCTCAATCTCGCCCCACACGAAATCGGCGACCGCCGTTTTTACTACGGAAGGGGCTGCGACAAGTGCAACCGCACCGGTTATCGCGGGCGCATAGGTATCTACGAACTGATGCAAATCAGCGACCCGATCCGCGCCCTGATCAACGAGCGCGCGCCCTCCGTCGTCTTGAAACAAAAAGCGGTCGAGCTCGGGATGATCACGCTGCGGCAGGATGGGGTGCGGAGTATTTTCGAGGGCCACACGACGATCGAGGAAGTTCTTAAGTACACTTAGGTAATGACCAATTTCGAATGACGAAACGATCCGCCCGCACGGCGCATTCTCTCGTCATCCGGGCTTTGAAATTCCTTCGGCATTCCTCCCTTCCACAAAACCTCGACAGGGGAAAATTTCCTCTCTACTCTCCCCGCCGTTATGCCGCAATTCACTTACGTAGCCCTCGACGCCCGCGGTCAGGAGTCGACCGGCCTGGTCGATGCCTCCTCGACGAACGACGCCATCGGGCAGCTCCGGCAGGCCGGTTATTTTCCGACCACGGTTTACGAGAAGGGGCAGGGAACCGTTGCGGACAAGAAAACGCAGCGCGCGGCCAAGACAGCTCCAGCCGCGACCGGCAAGAAAGCAAAAAAAGGAATCGTCCTTTTCCAAAAAAAGACGGTCAAAGCGAAGACCCTGATGGTTTTTACCCGTCAACTTGCGACCCTCATCGACGCCGGCTTGCCTTTGCTGCGCGGATTGAATGTTCTCTCCAAACAAGAGAGCGATCCCGTCCTGCAAGGCACGATCGACCAACTCTCGGAAGCCGTGCAAGACGGCAACACTTTCTCCGAAGGCCTCGCCCAGCATCCACGCATTTTCGACAAGCTCTACGTCAACATGGTCAAGGCCGGTGAGCTCGGCGGTGTGCTCGAGCTCGTCTTGAACCGGCTCGCCGAGTTCCAGGAAAAAGCGCAGAAAGTCAAAAACAAGGTCAAAGCCGCGATGATTTATCCGGCCATCGTGCTCGTCCTCGCCTTCGGCATTATGGCCTTCCTGATGGTTTTCATCGTGCCGAAGTTCCAGCAGATTTTCCACGACATGCTGGGCGACAAACCGCTCCCCGGCATCACCCGGTTCGTCATCAGCATCAGTAACGTCTTCAAGGAGCACTGGCTCGTCCTGATCGGCGGCATCATCTGCTTCGTCGTCTTCTACAAATTTGTCTCCCGCACCACGGCCGGGCGCGCTGTGCTCGACAACCTTGCCCTGCGCGCCCCGCTCTTCGGCGACCTGACTCGCAAGAATTCGATCTCGCGTTTCGCCCGGACGTTAGGCACGCTCGTCACCAGCGGCGTCCCGATTTTGCAGGCACTCAACATCACTCGCGAAACCGCCGGCAACGTCATCATCGCCAGCGCCATCACCCAGGTGCACGATTCGGTGAAGGAAGGCGAATCGATCGTCCAACCCCTGGAAGCGAGCGGCGCTTTTCCGCCCATGGTCATCAGCATGATCGACGTCGGCGAAGAGACCGGTCAATTGCCCGAGATGCTCCTGAAGATCGCGGAAGTTTACGACGACGAAGTCGACAACGCGGTCGCCGGTCTCACCTCGATGCTCGAGCCGATTATGATTGTCCTTCTCGCGGTCATCGTCGGCACCATCGTGATCGCGTTGTTCATGCCGTTGATCAGCATCATCGGTGGCCTGCAAGAGCAGAGCTAAGGAATGCGGATGACGCGTCTCCCGAGCGCCGCTTCACGTGGCTTCACGGTGGTGGAAATCCTCGTCGTGATGTCGATTATTCTGGTGCTCGCTGGCCTGGTCCTGGCGACGAGCAGTTACGTGCATAACAAAGGCGCCCGCTCCCGCGCCGAAGCCGAGATCGCGGCGATGTCGGCCGCGTTGGAAAATTACAAGGCGGATAACGGAGTGTATCCGCAATATGCTGGAAGCGGAACTGGGGCGCATGCGCTCTACCAAGCGCTTGCCGGTGATGGAAATAACGATATCGGCGGCAACATACTGTCGACCGGTGTTCCTGCCTCAAGCGCTAAGTCATACATGGCACTTAAGCCCAACATGATGAAGCCAAATCCGCCGAACGATACGACTGTGCTTATCGATCCCTTTGGCGACGAATATCGATATCGGACGGCCAGTGCCGTGAATCCCACATTTGATCTTTGGAGCATTGCGAACGCAAATCCGCCGGCAGACGAAAATCAGTGGATCAAGAATTGGTGACGCGCCCCCGAACCTGTCATCCCGAGCCCGGCGTAGCGCGGCGAGGGACCTCGCACCTGTAATAGGCGCGTCCGCCGACTGAGGAAACGTGGATTGCAACTGGGAGGTCCCTCGCCGTCTGCGCGGCTCGGGATGACAGGCGCCTTTTAGAGAGCGACGGCGCCCACTAATGCACCACCACCACCACGCGCCGATTTACTTCCTGCTCCTCGATTGACGCGTCCGGTGAGGTCAGCAATTTCGCTTTCCCGTAACCGCGCGTGTCGATCTGCCCGGGATTAATCCCCAACGAGCTGACCAGATAATCCTTCACGCTTTCCGCCCGACGCTGGCTGAGCTCAAGGTTGTATTCCTCCGAACCATAGGAGTCGGTGTAACCCTCGAGCGTGAAAGTCGCGTTCGGATTGCGTTTGATCAGCGTCGCCACTTTTTGCAATTGCTCGATCGCGCCCCCCTGCAATTCCGAGCTGTCGTATTGGAAAAGCTGATTGTTAGGCATCTTGAACTTCGTCCCCGCCCCGAGCGGCCCTTTTTGCGAAAGGAGCGACTCGAGATCGCTGAAGCCCGGCGCGCGATCGGTCCGCGGCCCGGCGCTGTCGCCCGGAATGCTGTTGAAACTATTCGGCCGTTTGATCGTCGTGCTCGTCGCCAGCTCGGTCCCGGTCATCGCCGGTTGCGGGCGGCCTGAATCGGCCACGTCGTTAAGCGCCGCCTGCTGCCGTTGCGCCCCGGGCGATTGAGCGAGCGACTGCGCCGTCGTGCGCTCGATTTCATTGATCACCGAATTCAGGTTCGTTTGCTCGACCTGCGGTTTGTCCGGGAGCACATCTTTCGTGTCGTCCGGCATCGCGGCGGTTGAATGCACTTCCTGCAAAAGTTTGTCGAATGACTTCTGATCGTCCGGCAACTGCACATCCGTCTGGTCGGGATTCGGTTTCGCCGGGTCGGCGACCGAAGTCGCGCTGGCCTGATCGAGCGGCTTGGCCGTCGCGTCGACGCTCCTGACCTTGAACGACGGCGGCGGACGTTTTTCGATCCCGGGTGGCGTGGTCGGTTGGAAGCTGGTCCGGTAAAAGAAAAAGCAGAGCAACCCGTGCAAGGTGAGCGAGAGAAGCAGCCCGACGAGGAGCCAATTGCGCTGTTTGCTCCGGCCGGCCCAGACGGGCAAAGGGGCGGCCGGAATAGGCGCGGAAGTGCGTGCGGTGACAGCGTTCATCCCGGGTTAGACAAACGAGCAGCGAAAATGTTTGTCAAACTTCGCCGCATCGGCGCGAGCGCTTCGTCCGGGTAGCGCACTCGTTCTCGAGTCCGCGAGAGAGATCAGCGCCGTCCTGGAGCGCGCGTCTGCTCCGAAAAAATGCGCGCCGCGCGCCGGATTTCCTCCGCCACGTGGACGACCGGCGAAACGAACTTCGGCGTAAACCACGGGTAGAGCCCGATCAAATCGTGCGTCACGAGAATTTGCCCGTCGCAATGTTCGCCCGAGCCGATCCCGATCGTCGGAATCGCGATCGCCTCCGTGATCTGGCGCGCCGCTTCGGCGGCAACGATCTCAAGCACGACGGAAAATGCGCCGGCCGCCTCGACCGCGCGCGCGTCGGCCACGAGTCGTTCCACTTCCGCCGGCCCGCGCCCTTTGATCTTGTAACCGCCTTCTTCGCGCACGCTTTGCGGCAACATTCCGATGTGCGCCATGAACGGGATGCCCGCACCCACGACCGCTTCGATCTGTGCCGTGTGGCTCGCGCCGCCTTCCAACTTCACCGCCTGCGCGCCGGCTTCGACGAGCCGCTGCGCGTTTGCCACCGCCGCCGCCGGCGTGTCGTAGGTGCCGATGGAGAGATCGGCCACGAGCAGCGCCCGCTTCACCCCGCGGGCCGCGGCCCGGGTGTGGTGCAACATTTCCTCGAAAGTCACCTGCGTCGTGTCGTCGTAACCGAGCACGACCATGCCTAACGAATCGCCGACCAGGATGATATCGATGCCGCTTTCGTCGAGCAGCCGGGCGGTCGGATAATCGTAGGCCGTCAGGGCGGTGATGCGTTCACCACGGCGTTTGCGCTCGCGAAAATCTTCCATCCCGCCCGACCTTACCATTGCCGCGCGGAACGCACCACTGAGGGTGTGGCCGGCAGAGTTTCCGCCAGTTCCCAGGTCGTTTGGGTCTGACCCGCCAAGATGAGGTCGGGTCGAATTTCGGCCAGCGGCTTCAGGACGAAACCGCGCAGGTGAAGACGCGGATGTGGCAATTGCAGCTCCGGTTCATCGAGGCGGCGGTCGCCGTGATAAAGCAAGTCGAGGTCGAGCGTGCGCGAACGGTTGCGCTCGTGCCGGGCCGGTCGGCCGAGTGCGGCTTCGATCTTCCTCAGCTCCTCCAGCAGTTGGTGAGCAGAGCCGGCGTAACCAATTTCCACCACCGCGTTGAGAAACGCTTCCGCGCCGGCCTCGCAATCGACCGGGTCTGTTTCATAAAGCGCGGAGGAAAGGAGCGGCGGCGCGAATTCGGGCAGCGCAAAAATCCGATTTCGCGCAGTCGTTAGGCTGAGAAGCCGGTCCGCGAGATTCGCCCCGAGCGCAATGCCCGCTCTCATACCTCCAACCAACGTCGCCACATCGACTGGGGAGCACAGGCCGCTGGCCTCTCGAGGCCGCCGGCTCGTCGGCCTCCGGTGCGCAGAAGACGCGCCGGAATTCCGCTATAAACCGAGCACATTTTCCATGTTGTAAAGCCCGGCTGGTTGCGTGATGACCCAGCGCGCCGCGCGCAACGCTCCGACCGCGAAAGTTTCCCGACTGGCCGCGCGATGAGTCAGTTCCAGGCGCTCGCCTGGTCCGGCAAAAAGAACCGTGTGCTCACCAACGATGTCGCCCGCGCGAATCGATTGCGTCGGAATCTCCGCCTCCGCGCCTCGCACCTCGTGCAGAATTTCCAGAAGCCGTTTCGCCGTCCCGCTCGGCGCATCCTTCTTCGTTCGGTGATGCAACTCGCTTACGTCGAGGTCGAACTTTTCGCCTAACAACTCGGCCGCGCGCCGGGTCAGGGCGAAGAGCGCGTTCACTCCGATGCTGAAATTTGCGGCGTAGACGATCGGGATCGCGCGGGCCGCGGCTGTGATGGCCTCTTTCTGCGCGGCGCTCTGCCCGGTCGTGCCGAGAACAAGCGGCTTCTGTTCCTGCGCGCAAAGCCGGCAGACTTCCGCGGTCGCTTTCGCGCTGCTGAAATCGATCACCACGTCGCAGCTTCCCAGCGCGGGAGCCAGCGCGTCGCCTCGTCCCAGTTCTGCCGAGATCGTTAGGCCAGCTTCCGCCGCGGCCGCCTGCGCGACCGCCCGGCCCATCCGGCCGGCGGCGCCGATCAGGAGGACGCGCGCCGCGGCGCTCATGCGAGAGATTGTTCGAGCGCGCGGACCGTTTCGCGCAGGCGGGCGCTATTCGCCTCGCTCATCCCGACGAGCGGCAGCCGACAATCGGCCGTCATCTGCCCGCGCCAGGAAAGGACGGTCTTGGCCGGAACGGGATTTGGTTCGAGAAAAATATCCTTGAAAAGCGGATAGAATTTCCGATGCAGCTCGCGCGCTGCCTCGGCCCGGCCCTCGAGAAAAAGCCTAACGAGTTGCGAGACTTCCGCCGGAAAAAGATTGGAGGCGACACTGACCACACCGGCCGCGCCCACTGCAAGAAAAGGGAGTGTGAGCGAGTCGTCTCCGCTCAGGACGGTAAAGCGGGCCGGCAACCGGCCGACCAGTTCGCTCACCCGGTCGACGCTCCCGCTCGCTTCCTTGATCGCGACGATGTTCGGGCAGGCTTCTGCCAGCCTAACGACCGTGTCGGCCGCAATGTCGACCGCGCAACGCCCCGGGATGTTGTAGAGCATGATCCGGAGCGAGGTCGCGCCGGCGATCGCGGCGAAGTGCTGGAAGAGACCTTCCTGGCTGGGCTTGTTGTAATACGGCGCAACGACTAGAACGCCGTCGACGCCGATTTCCTCGGCTGCCTGGGTGTTGGCGATCGCGTCGCGGGTCGAATTGGAACCGGTCCCCGCGATCACCTGGCACCGATGCCGGGCCAGGTGCACTGCCAGTTCGACGACGTGATGACGTTCTCCGCAACTCAAGGTGGGCGACTCGCCCGTCGTCCCGATCGGCACGATGCCGCTGACGCCACCGGCGATTTGCGCCTCGATCAACTGCTCGAAGGCGTCGATGTCGATCTCATTGTCCTTGAACGGAGTAACCAGCGCGGTAAAAGTGCCTCGGAACATAATCGTTAGGGGATGGTTAGGGGATTTGGCGCTGGTTTATCAAAGATCGATCGTGCCGTCGAAAACAAAATCGGCTGGCCCGGAGAGAGTCACGTTTTCAAATTTTTCGCCCGCCCGGGTGAATCCGACCTGCAGGGTGTCGCCCCCGCGAACCAGGATGTCGATCGGCCCGGCCACCGAGTTGTTGGCGGCGAAAAGAAGGGCGCTCGCGACCACCCCGGTCCCGCAGGCGAGCGTCTCATCCTCGACCCCGCGCTCGTAGGTGCGGATGGCGATGCTGCGCGGGCCGCGTTGCTCGCTGAAATTGGCGTTCGCGCCGCGCGGGGCAAACATGGGGTGATGGCGGAGGGCCGAGCCTAACGAACGGACATCGACCTCCTCGATTTTCGCCACCGGGACGACGACATGCGGCACCCCGCTGTCGACATAGGCGGCCCGGATTTTTTCGCCGCCGACCGGCACCTCGAGATCGAGCCGCATGTCCTGGGGCGCGCTCATTTGCAGGGTAACCAGTTCCCCGTGTAACTGCGCGCTGATCACGCCGGCTGGGGTTTCGAAGGAAAGTTTATCGAGCGGACCCGCGGTGCGGTTGGCGAAGCGGGCGAAGCAGCGCGCCCCGTTCCCGCACATCTCGGCTTCGCCGCCATCGGCATTGTAATAGCGCATCCGGAAATCGGCGCCGTTGGTCGGGCGTTCGAGCACGAGCACGCCGTCGGCGCCGACGCCGCGATGGCGATCGCAGAGGCGCGCGATTTGTTCGTTCGTGAGGGCGAGGGCTCCGGCGCGGTTGTCGAGCAGGACGAAATCATTTCCCGCGCCATTCATTTTCGTGAAACGCAGCATGAGACTGGTCGTTAACATACTCTCGCGCGAATGCCAAGGGTGGCCGGTAGAGGGAGGCCCTACCGCGTGCCGCCTGCCCCGGCGTGCCTTGCTCCGGGAGCGATTTCCCTTATTGATCTTGCGTGCGTCTTGTTGCCGGCCTTCTCGCGTTCGCTTTCCTCGGCGGAATTGCGCAGGCGCAGCTCGCGCCCAGCCCGTTGAATGATCTGATTCTCCAGCAGATCGCGAAGATGCCGAGCGGAGGAAAATATTCCGCCTCGCGCACCGCCACTCTGCGCCTGCAGGCGGCGGCTCATTTCGAGTCGGGCATCTTCTCCGTCCTCCCAGCCTCGGCCTCCCCCAGTTACTGCTCGGGCGCGACCTATCTCGTTTTTCTGAAAACAATCGAGGCTCTGCGTGAACGGGGCGATCTCGAGCTGAATTACGACACGCTCGAGTCGCTCCTCATCCGCGGCCAGCGCGACGGGGCCGGCATCTGGGGGCGCTGGAACGCGAATGGTCCGGGCACGGCGCGTCTTTTTCATGAGCTCGGATTGGGGCGCAACTTCGATGATTTCGCGGAGGCGCAGCCGGGGGATTTTATGAAGATATTTTGGTCGCCGGAAGTCGGCCGCGAGGAGCACGGGCATTCCGTCATTTATCTCGGGACGGAGAAAAAGCTGGGGCTCGATTACGTGCGCTTCTGGTCGAGCAACATCCCGTTTGGCTACGGGGAAAAAAGCGTCCCGCGCAGCAAGATCGTGCACGCGATTTTTTCGCGGCTCTACACGCCCGCGAACCTGACCCAAATCGGACAGACTGCGCCGCTCGACAGTTACCTGGCGAGCCTCGTCCGGGTGCGCTCGAGCTACGACGAGGCGAAGGAAAAATGCGGGATGTAAATTCGCCTAACGACGCTCCGGCTGGGAATAAGCGGCCCGCTCGCTCGCTCTGATCAAAGCCCGACGCAGGGCCGCAAAGCGTATGCCTGAATTCATCTGCCGACTCTCTGATCGCACCACGCCGCTCCCGCATTTCTGGGAACACACCATCGGCAGTGGCCACGCCACTCTCGCCCTGCGTGCTGATTGGCAGCGGCAACTGCGCCGTTGCCGCGAGGAGCTCGGGATGCGGCATGTGCGCTTCCACGGTCTGCTCTCGGATGATGTCGGGACGCTCACCATCCAGGAGGACGAGCCGCTCTATTCGTTTTTTAACACCGACCAGATTTTCGATTTTCTGCTCTCGATCGGGATGCGGCCGTTTGTCGAGTTGAGTTTCATGCCGCTCGCCTTGGCCTCGGGGAACGAGACGGTTTTTCATTATCAGGGAAACGTGACCCCGCCGCGCGATCCGAAGAAGTGGGCCACGCTCATTCGCAAATTGGTCGGGCATTGGGTCGAGCGCTACGGGATCAGCGAAGTGCGCGAATGGTTTTTCGAAGTCTGGAACGAGCCAAACCTGAAAGCTTTTTGGTCGAAGGGGCAGGCCGAATATTTCCAGCTCTACGAAGTGACAGCGAAGGCGATCAAGAGCGTGCATCCTTCGCTCAGGGTCGGCGGCCCGGCGACGGCCAAGAACGCGTGGTTAGAGGAGTTCGTCGCCCACTGCGCGAAGAAAAAATTGCCGGCCGATTTTATCAGCACCCATCATTATCCGACCGATGCGCTCGGCGCAGTCGGCGACGACACGATCACGCAACTGGCCAACAGCCGCCGCAGCATCCTGCGCGAACAGGCGCAGGACACCTTTCGGCGCGCGCAGGGCAAACCGGTTTATTACACGGAGTGGAACGCTTCTTCGAACCCGCGCGATTCTTTGCACGACCAGCCGTATGCGGCCGCCTTTGTCGCGAAGACGGTCCTGGAAATGAACGGCCTGGTCGAGGGCTACAGCTTCTGGACGTTCAGCGATATTTTTGAGGAGAACTATTTCCCTTCGGTGCCGTTTCACGGCGGCTTCGGTTTGCTCAACCTTTACGGAATCCCGAAGCCGACCTATCGCGCTTACGAGCTCTTGCATCGGCTCGGCACCGAGAAGCTCCTCGTCGATGGGCTGCACTCGACGGTCGACGCCTGGGCCATTCCGCAAGGCAACACGCTCACCTTCCTGCTCACCAATCACGCGCTCCCGCGCCACTCCATCGGGACGGAGGAAGTGCACCTGCGCATCCGGGACGCGACCAAGCCGCGCGCTGTCTCGATCGAACGGATTGATGAAAAACACGCCAACCCGCGCCGGCTTTGGGAGACGATGAAAAAGCCGACTTATCTAAGCCCCGCCCAGGTTGAGAAACTGGAAGAGGCATCCCGTCTAAAATCCGAGCCGCATCCGTGGAAACACCAGGAGCGCGAGCTGCGGATCACGCTCAAACTACCGCCGCACAGTGTGGCCGCGGTCACGGTGGAGTTCGCGTGAAGAAAACGAAGGTCGATCAGCCGTCGTTAGGCCGGAGCAAGCTCGCGCAGCTCCAGAAGAGCACCTTCACCTATTTCCTGAAGGAGACCAATCCGGCCAACGGGATGGTGCCCGACAGCACGCGGAAGGATTCCGCGGCCAGCATCGCCGCGATCGGGTTTGCTCTGACCGCCTATCCCGTTGGGGTGGAGTGCGGTCTCGTTAGGCGCGCGGAAGCCGTCAAACGCACCCTCTCCACGCTCCGTTTTTTCGCGGAGAGCGAGCAGTCGCCGGCGGCGAACGCGACCGGTTACCAGGGTTTCTATTATCATTTCCTCGACATGGAAACCGGGCGGCGCGCGCTCGAATCCGAGCTTTCCACGATCGATTCCGCGTTTCTCCTCATGGGGATGTTAACCGCGGCGCGCTATTTTGATCGCGACACCGCCCCCGAGCGCGAGATCCGCGAACACGCCGCCGCGCTCTATGCGCGCGCCAACTGGCAATGGGCGCAGAACGGAAAGCTCAAGGTCTCGCACGGCTGGAAACCGGGGAAAGGCTTCGAGAAATATGTCTGGGAAGGCTACAGCGAGGCGCTCATTCTTTATCTGCTCGGGCTGGCTGCGCCGGACTTTCCGTTACCGGCTGAGAGCTACGCCGCCTGGACGAGCACCTACGAATGGAAATCAATTTTCGGGATTGAGTTTCTTTACGCGGGCCCGCTTTTCATCCATCAGCTCTCGCATCTATGGGTCGATTTTCGCGGCATTCAGGATGACTACATGCGCGCGCACGGGATCGACTATTTCGAGAACAGCCGGCGCGCGACTTATGTGCAGCAGGAATACGCGACCCAGAATCCGCGAAAATTTGTCGGCTACGACAAACATTGCTGGGGGATCACAGCCAGCGATGGACCGGGGCCGGCGACCCACAAGATCAATGGGGTTCGGCGGAGGTTTTTTGATTACAAGGCGCGCGGCGTTCCCGATGGTCCGGATGATGGCACGCTCGCGCCCTGGGCGATGCTCGCTTCGCTGCCTTTCGCGCCCGAGATTGTGCTCCCCTCGATCAAATATTTCGACGACACCTATCCGGAGATGGCGAGCAAGTATGGCTTCAAGTGCAGCTTCAATCCGACTTTTCCTAACCGCGGGAAAAGCCGAAAACCGGGCTGGATTTCGCAGGGCTATTACGGACTCGACCAGGGTCCGATCGTGATGATGATCGAGAATTATCGGAGCGGATTTCTCTGGCGGCTGCTGCGCGATTCGCCCGAGATACAGCGCGGTCTGCTACGAGCCGGCTTCACCGGCGGCTGGCTTTCGGCGCGGTGAGCTGCGGCGCGTTGCTGGCCGCTACTTTGGCCTAACGATGACTGCTTCGACCGGCGCCACCATTCTGAATGGCTTGATCCTCGGCTGGTCGGTCGCCTGGCCGCCCGGGCCGATCAACGCCGAGATGATCCGGCGCGTTCTTCTCCCGCGCGCGCAGGGCGGCGGCTTCTGGCCCGCCTGGCAACTTGGGCTGGGAGCATGCACCGGGGATTTTCTCTGGGCGCTTGGGGTAGCGGTCGGTGCCGGCGCGCTCCTTTCCGCGCCGCGGCTGCATCTCGCGCTGGGCGTGATCAGTTTCGTGCTTCTTCTTTATCTCGCTTTCAATTTCGCCCGCGGCGCCTGGCAGGCCGCGCGCGCCCATCGCGAGAGCGCCGGTGGCCCGCTCCCGAGCAACTCGATTTCGCGCGGTTATCCTCTCGGGCTGGTTCTTGCCCTAACGAGCCCGTGGAACATCGGTTTCTGGTTCGCGGTCGTGGGCGGGCAGGGCGCGGCCCAGGGGCACGCCAGCTTTCTCAGCTCGCTGATTCTCGCGGTCTCGGTCGTCTCCGGCGCGATCGCGTGGACGATAGTCCTCTGCACCGCTTTGAAACTAGGCGCACGGATTTTCGCGCGGCCGGCCTGGCAGGTCGGGACGCAGGCGGTCAGCGCGCTGGTCATGCTTTTTTTTGCCGCGCGTTTGGTCTGGCTCTGGCACTGAGCCGGGGCGCGGGCAGGTGGCGATTTTGGTGTTAAGTTTGAGTGCGCATGTTGGACCCGGAAAAGAAGCTGACGATCAACGAAATTTATTTCTCGGTGCAAGGCGAGAGCACCTGGGCGGGGCTGCCCTGTGTCTTCGTTAGGCTGACTTTCTGCGATCTGCGCTGCACTTATTGCGACACGGAATACGCCTTCTACGACGGGAAGAAGAAAGCGTTAGGCGAGATCGTGGAAGAGGTGCTCAAATACGATTGCCCGCTGGTTGAAATCACGGGCGGCGAGCCGTTGTTGCAGAAGAACGTTTTGCCTTTGATGACTCTGCTGGCCGACGCCGGCCGGACCGTTCTGCTCGAAACAAGCGGCGCCCACGACATCGCGGCGGTCGATCCGCGAGTTCACCGGATCATGGATTTCAAAACGCCCGGAAGCGGCGAAGTCGCGCGCAATCTTTTCTCGAATGTCGAGCACCTGACGGAGCGCGATGAAGTGAAGTTTGTGATCGGCTCGCGCGAAGATTACGAATGGTCGAGCGCCCAGGTGCGCGAGCATCGACTGGCTGATCGCTGCCGCGCGGTCCTCTTTTCGCCGATCTTCGGCCGGATCGATCCGCGCGAAATCGTGGAGTGGATCCTGGCTGACAAACTCCCGGTCCGGTTCCAGCTCCAGATGCACAAGTTCATCTGGACGCCGACCGCGCGTGGAGTGTAGCGGTCGTGGTGCGCACGTTAGGCAAAAACGCGGTCAGCAATCCGATCAGCGGCAGGTAGGAACAAATGTGGAAGACGTAGGTGATGCTGGTCCGATCGGCGACGTAGCCAAGCACAGCGGACCCGATGCCCGCCATCCCGAAGGCGAAACCGAAAAATAAACCCGAGATGAGGCCGACTTTGCCGGGGATTAATTCCTGCGCGTAAACCAGGATGGCGGAGAAGGCCGAGGCGAGAATGACGCCGATCACGACCGTCAGCACGCCGGTCCAAAACAGATTGGCGTAGGGAAGCGCGATCGAAAAAGGGGCGACGCCGAGAATCGAAATCCAGATGACCAGTTTGCGTCCGTAACGGTCGCCGATCGGTCCGCCGAGGATCGTGCCGACGGCGACGGCGAAGAGAAAGAGGAAGAGATGAAATTGCGCGCCCTGGATCGAGAGATGGAATTTCCCCATCACGTAAAAGGTGTAGTAGCTCGTTAGGCTGGCGAGGTAGAAATACTTGGAAAAGATCAGCGCGCCGAGAATGAAGAGGGCAAAGACGACCCGGCGCGAAAGCGGGGCGGCCGGGACGGAGACCGGTTTCGGCGCGGCCAGGTGTTTCCGGTACCATTTCCCGACGCCGGAGAGAATGCCGATCCCGAGGAGCGCCGGAAGGGCGAACCAGAGCACGTTTCGTTGTCCGTAAGGCACCACGATGAGGGCGGCGAGGAGCGGACCTAACGAACTACCGGCGTTGCCGCCGACCTGGAAGATCGATTGGGCGAAGCCGTGCCGTCCGCCCGAGGCGAGGTGCGCGACGCGGGACGATTCGGGATGAAAAATGGAGGAGCCCATCCCAACCACCGCCGCGGCCAGGACGACGATCGGGAAACTGCCAGCGAAGGCGAGGAGGGTAAGACCGCCCAGGGTCAGGCCCATCCCGACCGCGAGCGAGTAGGGAAGCGGGCGGCGATCGGTGTAGAGCCCGACAAAAGGTTGCAGGATCGACGCGGTCATTTGAAAGGCGAGCGTGATCAGCCCGATCTGCACGTAGCTGAGGTGGAAGCCGGCCTTGAGCAGCGGATAAATCGCCGGGATCAGCGCCTGGATCGTGTCGTTCAGGAGGTGGGAGAAACTGATCGCGAAGAGAACCGCGAGCACGGTCGGGTTGGTCGAGGGGAGCGCGGGGCTGGCGTCGCCCGGAGAAGGATGAGTTTCGGTGACCGGCAGCGCCATAACGAGAAGCTGAAGCTAAACAGTCGGATCGGAAACGCCAATCAGCGGTCGCCTGATCGGAAAGAGGGCTTTTCGCCGAGGAGCATCCTGTTCGAGCGGAAGCTCGTCGAGCCGGAGAACTCGCCGCGAGTCCGGTTGGGAGCGGATGGTCGGCCGAGCGCGACTGCGTCGCCCGCTCGTTAGGGCGATTTTTTCTTGAACGCTTCGTCCCAGTTCGTGCCGCTGGGCGACTTGATCGCGGGCGTTTCTGGTTTGGCCTCCGCCGCGGTGAGCGAGGCAGGCGCGCCGAAATCCGAGGAGGCGATTCCGCTGGCGTCACCTGTAAGTATTTTCTTCAGGTCTCTCATCACCTTTGTCGGTCCCACGTATTCCTTGTTTACGTAGCTGTCGGAGAGAACGGTGCCTTTCGCGTCGAGGAGGACGAGGCAGGGGATGCCGGAGCCGGCATACTTGGTCAGGGCGCGATCGTTCTTGGCCGCGCTGTAACGGACGGCGGGCCAGGGCATGGCCATCTCGGCCATGTATTTCTCCATCGCGTTTGCGCCTGTGTCGCGGCTCATGAAGACAATCTCGAACTCCGGATGTTTTGGTTTCAATTCGTTGTAAAACTGCACCAGGTCGGGCGTGAATTTGTGACAAGGCCCGCACCAGCCGGCGGAGAAATAAAGCGCGATGTATTTGGCCTGCGGCAGATCGGGCGAGTCGTAGGGCAGGGCGGATTTGCCGCGGAGGGCGACGAGTTTGCCCTTGAGCTGGGCGGGAATGTCCTGCGCCGGCGCGAGCGCGGCTAAGCTAAGCAGGGCGAGCGTCACTCCGACTAACCGGAGGGAATTTATTTTCATCCGGCCCTGTTATCGCATCGGCCCGGCGGGGTCAATCTGGAAATCGGGCCGCCAGACTTCCGCGATGACAGAGCAGCTCTCCGATGCGAATTTCCCGCCGCGATGCGTGCCCGCCTAACGAAAGACTTTACCTTTGAAGCCGCCCAGACGCTCCCCTCCGCGCCGGAAGGGCACAAGTGCCGCAAGATGCATGGGCACAGTTTCAAGGTGGAGGTGTCGGTGGAAGGCGAGGTCAATCGGGACAGCGGTTGGGTTTACGATCATGCCCAGATCGGGGCCGCGATGAAGCCGCTCATCGCGCAGCTCGATCATTCCTATTTGAACGACATCGCCGGGTTAGAAAATCCGACGATTGAGAACATGGCGGCGTGGTTCTGGGAAAAAA
Source organism: Spartobacteria bacterium (assembly GCA_040007175.1). Classification (GTDB taxonomy): domain Bacteria; phylum Verrucomicrobiota; class Verrucomicrobiia; order Chthoniobacterales; family UBA10450; genus Palsa-1392. The sequence goes on along the minus strand of JBDTVP010000005.1, from coordinate 2,701 downwards.
TCGCACCGCAATGCCCGGGCTTGTGCGAGATCGTGATTCACGAGACGCCGACCGCCCGTTGCGTCTATCGCGGCGAATAATCTCACTTGCGAATTTGCGGCCGACATGGCCGCCGCGTGGCTAGTGCCGCGGGGCGCGGACCGTTCCGGTCTCGATCGCGCTCCGGCGCTGCTCCACCATCCGGCCCGCGATCTCGTCCACCATCTGCTCGAGCAACATCCGGAGATGACTCCCGCGCCGATAATCGGCCGGCGCGATATGCCGCACCCGGTCAGCGTGGGTGGAAAGCTGGTAACATTTCTTGAAACCGAGCCGCTCCGGATCGTCGGGATTGTAGACCGCGATGGCGTGCCCATCGTTCTTCCGCATGACGGTGAAACAGGGCACATCGGTCGGCCCGTCGCCGAGATAGATCATGTTCGGGAACGGGACCGGCCGGATCTCGGCGCTCATGTGATCGTTCACATCCTGCGCCATATCGAGCAGCCCCTTGTTGATCCGAAAAAGGAACTGCGTCTTCTGCGTGTGACTGATGACCCGCTTCGGAAACGTGATCCGGCCCCGCTCGTCCTCGGCAAATTCGCAGCCGAAAATCGCGCGCACGTAAGGCGCGAGCCGGCTCCCTTCGATCAGCACCTTCATCCCCGAAGAGACAATGTAATGCTCGACCACGATGCCGTGTTCGCGCTGCTCGGGCGTGAGCAGGTCATCCCGGAAATCGTCGAACATCTCCGGCAGCCCTTTGTAGAAATTGAGTTTCTTGCCTAACGAACGGAGCTCGTCGTTCGTCGGGCGATCCATCCCGAGGGTATCGAGCAGCACCTTCATGTAGGCCAGCTCGCTGTCGTAACCCTGTTCCCTAACGAACTCGGAACAACGCCGCCAGAAGCTTTTCCCATCGATCCCGAAAGTGGGGAAAACGACCTCGTCCTGCATGTAGCTCGGGCTCAGCGTCTGATCGTAATCGTAGACGATGGCGATGATATTCTGCGGCGTGGACATCGGAAAGGTGGACAGGATTAACAGGATTTACTGGATTGGGGGAGAAGGAATGAAGCGGGAATCCGGAATCCGCTAAATCCCGTCCAGGAACTCCGCGAAGAGCTCGTCGTAGATCGTCCCGCGCTCGGGATGATATTGCACCGCGAGGCCGAAGGGATGATCGCGCAGCCGGTATTGCTCGATCACGTCATCGGCCGCGCACCACGATTCCACCACGCAACCCTCGCCCAGCCGATCGATCGCCTGGTGATGCGAGCTGTTCACTTTCTCAAAGCGATGCCGGGCCGTCGCATCGTTGCGCAGCGCCTGCACGTCATGCGATTTCTGTTCCGGACGATTGTGCCCGGGAATATCGAGCCTCAACGTCCCGCCGAGCGCGACGTTGAGCAGTTGCATTCCCTTGCAGATGGCGAGGATCGGCAACCCGCGCTCGAGTGCGCTTTTGACCGCGGCAAATTCCCATTCATCGCGCGCCAGATCCGGCTCCTCGAGGATGGAAGGATCGGGCACCGGCTGGCGAAGAAATTGTGGCGCGATGTCGTTCCCGCCAGTGAGAAGGAGCGCGTCCATCTCTTCGAGCGCGAGCGGATGGCGGGCGGCGTTGAGCGTTTTGATCCCCGGACGGGTGGCCAGGAAGGGATCGAACCACTTCTCGTCGCTCTCGCGAATCCAGCTGGCAAGGTTAGGCATCGGCGAACTTGCGACTGGTGCCCCGCAGTGTAAAGCGAGCCCCGAGCGACTCCCGCTCGTGCTTCGGCGAGTCCCCGTTTTTCATTGACGCTTGCCGGGTGAACGGTTTGTTGATCGGAGAGAACAACCAAGGAACCCATATGGCGATCAAACCGACAAAGACGACCACGAAGAAATCCTCCAGCAAAGTGCGCGACCTGTCCGCCCGTAAAGATCCCAAAGGCGGTGCGCAAAAGAAGGAAGGCCCGGCCACGAACCGAACCACACGCGCGAACTCCCCGCTCAAGGCAAACCGCATCCAAGTGCTCTAAAGCAGGACTCGCTTTAGCTGCGGCCGTTAGGCCGCAAGGTGGGAGGGGCCTTTGCGCCCCGCCCGTCGCCGCGACTCAGCATTTCGAGCGCGAGAGTCAGCACAAGCACGAGTGGAAAACCCCCACGCGCGTGCGCGCCCCGCAGTTCCCGCTATCGTCTTGCTTCATGTCCGCTGTCGCTCCCGCGCTCGTCACGAACGAACTCACCCACCGCTATGGCGAGCGGGTCGCGCTCGATCACGTCTCGCTCCAGGTCGCCCCGCGCGAGATCTTCGGCCTGCTCGGCCCGAACGGCGGCGGCAAAACCACCCTCTTCCGCATCCTTTCCACTCTCGTTAGGCCAACGAGCGGCTCGGCCAGCATCCTCGGGCTCGATCTGCTGCGCGACACCGGCGCGCTGCGCAGCCATCTCGGGGTCGTCTTCCAGGCGCCCAGCCTCGACAAGAAACTGAAGGTGCGCGAAAACCTCGCCCATCAGGGCCGGCTCTACGGGCTTTCCGGCGCCGCCTTGCGCGAGCGGATCGATCATCTTCTGCTCGAATTCAATTTACGCGACCGCGCCAACGACCTCGTCGAGACGCTCTCCGGCGGTTTGCAACGGCGGGTCGAGATCGCGAAAAGCCTCCTCCACCGGCCCGAGCTCCTCCTGCTCGACGAGCCCTCGACCGGGCTCGATCCCGGCGCGCGGATCGAGCTCT
>JBDTVP010000004.1:0-98541 GCA_040007175.1 Spartobacteria bacterium | reverse complement strand
CGCATCCAGGCGGCGATCGCAAACACGATCCCGAGAATGCTCAGGAGCGACATCATTCCGGCCGGCATCATTTTGCCAGTGCGGAAGAACGCGGGTAGAAATTGCACGGCGAGGAGGAGCGAAACGATGCCACCGATCGCCAGGCCGACCATGACGTGGCTCGGGAGCAAAAAAGCCGCGACGAGCAGGAGAATGCCACTGATCGAGCCGGCGATAAGGGAAGCGGTGCTGCCAGCTTTCACGTAACCCATCACGCCACCGGCGATGGTAATGAGACCGAAGATGATGAAGTAAATTTTAGTCGGTGCAAACATAGGTCCTCCCGTTCGTTAAGCCAGATCGCGCGCGCTGTCCAATGGCACGACTCGTTAGGCGGAGCGCTTTGTCTTCGCCTTGAGCAGAAGTACCGGGATGTCGACCAGATGCCGCACTTTGTCCGCGGTACTGCCGAAGAGAATGTCGCTGATAAAACGATGGCCGTGGGTGGACATGGCGATGAGGTCGACCTGGTGCGCCGCCGCGGCCTTGATGAGCTCTTTCGCCGGATCGCCGCGGGCGAGCAGATACTCGACGGTAAACCCGGCGGCGCGCATTTCGGCCGCGCGCTTCTCCAGGTAAGCCCGGTCCTCCTGCATCTCTTCGCTCTCGGCCAGGTTGAGCTGGTCGTAGTTCCGCGCCACCCAGCCATCCGCGACATGCAGGAGCAAAAGGCTCGCGCCGGCCAAATGCGCGAGCGGTTTGATGTGGTCGAGGATGGATTGGTCGGCCGCGCTGTTTTCGAGCGGAATGAGAATGCGCTTGTACATCGTTATTCAATCGGCAGCCCGAGCCCTCCGTAGAAGGCCCGGCGCGCCCCTTCCGGTATGAAGGTATCGAAGAGCAATTTCATATTGAGCACAATGATGATGGTGGCGCTGCCCCAGCCCAGGAGCTTGATCCAAACCGGATTGACGAATTCTCCCATCTTCGCCTTCTCTCCAGTGAAGCGCATCAGGGGCCAGACCGCGAAACCGAGTTGCATGCTCAACACCACCTGGCTGGCGACGAGCAATTCCGTCGTCTTATTCTCGCCGTAAAAACCGATGATGGCGACCGCCGGGATAATCGCGATGCCGCGGGTGATGAGCCTCCGCAGCCAGGGCGTAATCCGGAAATTTAAAAATCCCTCCATCACGATCTGACCGGCGAGAGTGCCGGTGAGGGTCGAATTTTGACCGGAAGCGAGCAGCGCCACGGCGAAGAGCGTGCTCGCGACACCGACCCCAAGCGTTGGACTAAGCAATTGGTAGGCATCCTGGATTTCCGCTACGTCCTTGTGCCCGGACCAATGGAAAACCGCGGCCGCCAGGATCAGAATCGCCGCGTTAATGAAGAGCGCGAACATGAGAGCGAAGCTGGAATCGATCGTGGCGAACTTAATCGCCTCGCGTTTGCCGGCGCTCGAGCGCTCGAAGTTGCGCGTCTGCACAATGGACGAATGCAGGTAGAGATTATGCGGCATGACCGTCGCGCCGAGGATGCCGATGCTGACGTAGAGCATGCTCTGGTTTTTCAAAATCTCAGTGGTCGGGACGAAACCGAGCATCACTCCGGTGAGGCTGGGCTGCGCGAAAAAGAGCTCGAAAGCGAAGCAGCCGCCGATGGTCAGGATGAGCGTCACCACGACTGCTTCGATGTATCGGAAGCCTTTGTTTTGCAGGAAAAGGACGGCCAGGACATCGGCGCAGGTGATCACGCAACCCCAGACGATCGGGATGCCGAAGAGGAGTTGCAGACCGATGGCGGAACCGACCACTTCCGCCAGATCGCAGGCCGCGATCGCCAGTTCGCAGATAACCCAGAGGAACCAGATGGTCGGTTGCGCGTAGTGATCGCGGCAGGCTTGCGCGAGGTCGCGACCGGTCACGATCCCGAGTTTGACGCAAAGATGCTGGAGGAGGATGGCCATGAAATTCGAGATCAGGACCACCGAAAGCAGGGTGTAACCAAACTGCGCGCCGCCCGCGAGGTCGGTCGCCCAGTTGCCCGGATCCATGTAGCCGACCGCGACGAGGAAGCCCGGGCCGGCAAAGGCTGCCATTTTGCGCCAGAAGGAGCCTTGGCCCGGGACGACAATGCTGCGGTGAACTTCCGGGAGGGAGAGCTCGCCCGCGGTGCGGCGCCAGGCTTTTCCGGCCGCGCGCGGGTTGGTGGCTGGAACCGGATTCTCCGACATAAATGACGCGCCTATTTAGCGGTGCAGCTGCCGTCTCTGGGAAATGGGCGCAAACCAAGCATGAGCTGTTTTTATTACCACAGGCTTATAAATGTAGCAATAGCTACAAGTTGATTGAAGGTTGTCAAAACAATTCTTTTCGCCTTTGCTCCCGCGAGACGCATGCCTGCCAAAGCCTCCACCATCGGCGCCGCGCGCACCGCGGCCGTCCGTCGCACCCGCGACGAACATGCCCAGGAAACGGCGCAGGATTATGTCGAATTAATCGCCGAATTCATCGCCGAGGCCGGCGAAGCGCGCGCAACTGACCTGGCTCGCAGGCTCGGCGTGACCCATGTCACAGTCGGCCGCACGATCCAACGCCTGCAACGCGAAGGCTTCGTCACCGCCCAGCCCTACCGATCGATCTTTCTCACCGCGGCCGGGCGGCGCCTCGCGCAAGAGTCGCGCCGGCGCCACGAGATCGTGGTCGCGTTCCTGCGTTCCCTCGGCATTTCGGAGGCGATGGCCCAATCCGACGCGGAAGGGATCGAACACCATGTCAGCCGGGAAACCTTGCAGGCATTCGTCAAACATCTGCGCAAGAAGACGCGTAACTAAACGGCTTCGCCGCGCTCCGGGGCGCCATCCAATTCGTTAGCCGAGGCGAAAACGTAGGTCGCGCACAGTCCGCGCGCCAAAGCGCTGTTTCAATTTGCGCAGGATTTCCGGTTTGCTTCGCTCCATTTCGTAACGCAGCGCCGGCTGCAGGACGTGCACGGAAAGAATTCCGTCGCGGAGCGAGATCGGGCAGGAATGCGTTGCGTTAAAATCACCCACCAGCGTTTTCCAGGCGGCGCGCACTTCTGTTTCCTGCATCCGCTCCTTCAGCCCGAGCTTCTGCATCACCTGCAGCAAAAGATCGGCGGTCGATTTCGTGCGATCGGGCCGCGGTGGATCGCTCGGCAGGCCGCGCCATTCCGCGATCACCTTGCGTCGAAGAGAAGGAGTCATCTTTCCAATCTTATCCTGAGCGCAGCGCAGGATCGCGCAAGTGCTTTTGCGGCCGCTAATATTTCTTACGCATGTTGCTGGGGAGAATGTTCAACTCGGTCCGGTATTTGGCCACCGTACGGCGCGCGATCGGGATGCCACGTTTGCCGAGAATCTCGACAATTTCCTTGTCGCTCAATGGCGTGGCTCCTGGCTCGTTTTTCACCAGGTCCATGATCGCTTCTTTCACGCTCGTGTTACTCATCGAGACTCCGCTCGAGGTCTGGTAGCCCGGGGTGAAAAAGTATTTCATCTCAAACACCCCCTGCGGGGTGGACATATACTTGCCCGAGATGGCGCGGCTGACCGTCGTCTCGTGCACGCCGACGGCATCAGCGATTTGCACCATCGTCATCGGCTTCAAATGGGCTGAGCCGTGGTCGAGGAATTCCTGCTGCCGGGAGACGATCTGGTGGGAAATATTCGAGATCGTCTGCTGGCGTTGGTGGATCGACTTAATGAGGAATTTTCCGCTCCGGATCTTGTCGCGGATGTAGTCCTTTACCTCACCGCCGCTGCCGTCCTGCGACATGATGTCTTTGTAGGTGTTGCTAATCCGGAGGTGAGGAATTTGTTCGCCATTCAGGATGATCTGGTATTTGCCTTGAATCTTTTCCACGGTCACGTCGGGCAATACGTAATTCTGCGGCGCCTCGGCAAAAATCTGGCCGGGCCGCGGATCGAGCTGGGCGATCCCGTTGGCGGCTTTCTGCACCTGCTCGACGCTGATCCCCATCCGGCGCGCGATTTCCGGGAAACGCCGTTTCCCGAGATCGATCATGTGATCGGAAATAATCCGGTATTCGAGACTCTTCTCCCGCCCGTCGCGTTTGAGTTGAATGAGCAAACACTCGCGCAAATCGCGCGCGCCAACACCGGGAGGATAAAAACTCTGGATCAGGGTGAGCATGAGCTCGAAATCTTCCTGCGCGATGCCGGTGTTCATCGCCATCTCTTCCGGCGTGGTCTGGAGGAAGCCGCTGTCGTCGACGTTGCCGATGATCAGTTCCGCGGTCTTGCGATCGCCTTCGCTGAGCGCGGTTTGATTCAACTGACCAACGAGATGCTGTTGCAGGGTCTCCTGGGTCGCGATCGAATCGAAAAAGAACTGGCGTTTCTCTTCCTCCTCCTGCGAGCGGCCGCTGAAGCTGGAGGACTGCGCCATGTAATCGCGCCATTCGTCATCCAGCTTCGCCAGCTGATCGAATTCCTCCTTGAAATTATCTTCGGCCGGCTCCTCGCTCTCGGAAACCTGGCGCTCTTCATCAGTCGCCTCGGCCAGTTCCTCGAGCACCGGATTGGTCTCCATTTCCTGCTGCACGAGATTGCGCAATTCGAGCAGCGGCGCCTGCAGGATAAGCAGGCTCTGTTGGAGCTGCGGCGCCAGGACTTGCTGTAGGGAAAGATTTTGAGATTGAAACATTCCCGGGCCAGCCATGGGCAGAGGGTACCAACGGACTCCCCTACCGCAAGCAAATACCGCGCCGCGCACCATCGGGAGTGCCTCCTGGGGGCGTGGGAACGTGACTTGCTTTATCAACTCAGCGACAACTTGCTTATGAAAAAACTCTTGCTCCTGGCCGCACTTGCCTTCCTCGCCGCTCCACTCGGCGCGCAATCCCCTGTCGCTGACGAAACAAAGGACGCCAAGCAAATCGAGGCGCTGCTTAAAGACGTGCAGGCTCAACAGGTCCAAATCGCCGAAAACCAGGCGAAGATTGACGCAAAATTAGTCACCCTCGGCGAAGCCATCCGGGTCGCCCGCATCTACAGCAGCCGGGGAGGACGATAACATGAACCGCCCCTTTATTTTTCTGGCCCTCCTCACTCTTAGCACTCTGCTGACGCCTGTTCTTCGTGCGCAAGCACCCGCGCCGGTAGTGCTGCAGGCCGTCACCCCGGTCCCTGCCGCCGTCGCACCGGCACCCGCGGCCGCGGCCGCGCCCGCGTCGGCGACCGCCGGGAAAAACACGCTCCAGTCCCTCACCGAGATCCAAACGACCAACGCCGAGATACTCAAGAAGCAGGAAGCCGCCCTCGCCACCCTCGACGAACTGCAAAAAGCCGCCGAAGAAATCAAAATCTTCAGCAAACGCGGCTAACGAGCCCGTCCCTCTACGCCGGTCAGCGCCGGCTCCCTTTCTAGGACGACGCGCCACCCGAGGCGCGAGCGCTTGAGTTTGTCGGCACGCCCTGCTTCCGTTTGCCTCCGCCCGCGCGCCCTGTCATCCTGAGCGCGGCGAAGGATTTCGCACACCATGTCTGACGAACGCAAAACACCCGAGCAACGCGCGCAAATGAGCGACCTGGAACGGCTCCGCCATTCCGCCGCCCACATTCTCGCCACCGCCATCTTGAGAATCTGGCCGGAAGCGCAATTCGCCGCCGGTCCGCCGGTTGAGAACGGCTTTTATTACGACGTCGAACTGCCGCACCGCATCTCGCCCGAGGACTTCGAAAAAATTGAGGCCGAGATGAAAAAGGAAACGAAAGCGAATCACACTTTCGAGCGGGTGGAAGTGACCCGCGGGGAAGCGCTCGCGCTGGCCGAGGCCGGCGAATTAGGCGCGCTCAACCCGCGGCCGGAGGCGAGCAAGTTCAAACTCGACATCATCCAGGGCATTCCCGAAGGCGAAAAGATTTCCCTCTATCGCAACGGCGAGTTCACCGATCTCTGCGCCGGGCCGCACGTCATGCGCACCGGGAACATCGGCGCCTTCAAGCTCACCCACGTGGCGAGCGCCTACTACAAAGGGGACGAGAAAAATCCCCAGCTCCAGCGCATTTACGGCACCGCTTTTAAGAACAAGACCCAGCTCGACGAATACTTCGCCATGCTGGAGGAAGCGAAGAAGCGCGACCACCGCAAACTCGGGAAAGAGCTCGAGCTTTTTACCTTCGACGACGATGTCGGCCCGGGCCTGCCGCTCTGGCTGCCGCGCGGCGCGGCGATCATCGAGGAACTGGAAAAGCTCGCGAAGGAAACGGAATTCGCCGCCGGCTATCAACGCGTGCGCACCCCGCATATAGCGCGGGAGCAACTTTACCTAACGAGCGGCCATCTTCCCTACTACGCGGAATCGATGTTCCCACCCATGGAGTTATCGGAAGACAGGCTTCCCAGCCTGTCTCGGCCGGCGGGCTTCCAGCCTGCCGAATCCGGAGCCGACAGGCAGGATGCCCGTCTGCCAAGTCAGGCTAGAAGCCCGACTTCCGATCGCTACTACCTCAAAGCGATGAACTGCCCGCATCACCACAAACTTTTCGCGGCCGTGCCGCACAGCTATCGCGACCTCCCGCTGCGCCTCGCCGAATACGGTTGCAACTATCGCTACGAACAATCGGGCGAACTTTTCGGCCTCATGCGCGTGCGCTCGCTCCAGATGAACGACGCCCACATCTATTGCACCGAGGAGCAGTTCGAGACCGAGTTCAAAGCGGTCAACGAAATGTATCTGAAGTATTTCAAGATCTTCGGGATCGAGAAATACGTCATGCGTTTCTCCACTCACGATCCGTCCCGCTTAAGCGGGATCGGGGCAAAATTCGTCGATAACCCCGCGCTCTGGGCCAAGACCGAGGACATGGTCCGCGGCGTCCTCCAGCGCAGCGGGATCAACTACATCGAAGTGCCTAACGAGGCCGCCTTCTACGGACCGAAGATCGACGTCCAGGTCTGGAGCGCGATCGGCCGCGAATTCAGCATCGCGACCAACCAGGTCGACTTCGCCGTCCCGAAACGTTTCGGCCTGGTTTACAAGGACCGCGACAACACCGACAAGACTCCGCTCTGCATTCACCGGGCACCGTTAGGCACACACGAGCGATTCATCGGTTTCCTGATCGAACATTACGCCGGCAATTTTCCGCTCTGGCTCGCGCCCGAACAGGTCCGCATCCTCCCGATCGGTGACGAAGCGCCGTTGGTAGAGTATGCGCGCTCGATCCAAGCCGAACTCCGCGCCCACGAAGTCCGCGCCGAGCTCGACGCGAGCAACGACCACATCAAAGCCAAAATCTCCGCCGCCGAGCAGATGAAAGTTCACACCATGCTCGTGCTCGGCGGTCGCGACCTCGAAGCCGACGCCGTCAGCGTCCGCGAACACGGCAAAGGCAACCTCGGCGCCAAGCCACGCGCGGAGTTTATCGCCGGGCTTCTGCAGTCGATCAAAGAGCGCCGCTAGGTAGATTCCGGCCGGCGCAGCCGAACCGGCCCGCGCGCGTCACCGATCTCGACCGCGCTGCCGCTTTGGAGACATTCCAGTTCGCCGGCTGCAATCAGGCGGGCTGCTTCCTGCCGGATCGGTTCCATCAGCGGTCGCCAATCATCCGCCAGCGCGCGCGCTACTTCGGAGGGACAGAAGGTGGCCGGAAAAGCGCGAGCGGCGGCCAGGCGCCGGAGAGTTTTTCGAATTTCGTTAGGCGAAGCGGACACCGCTCATGGGGCCGGCGCCTGCAGAAAACGGAGCGCCTCGGTAAAAGTTGCTTCTGTTTTCGGCAAGGGAACGGAGGCTTCGAAATGTCCGGCTCCCGGGAGCAGGAGAACGGTCGCGCGATCGCCCGCTTTCTCGGCCGCTTCGACATAGGCGCGGACCGGGCCGGGCGCGACAATCGGATCGGCTTCGCCTTGAATGAAGATCTGCGGGACACCGAGGGGTAACCGTTGCCGAGGTGAAGTCTCCGCATAACGAGTCGGATACTTCTCCGGCCCGCCGCCCAGCAATTGATCGACTGCGGAATGACAACTATCCGGTGGCCCGACCCGGTATTGCTCGAGATCGGTGATCGCGGCCAGCCCGAGCACGCCGCGAATCGGGAGTGGCTTCTCGAGGTAAATCTCGCTCGTCTTCGGTAGTCGGGCTCGCGAGGCCAGCCAGAGCGCGAGCTGTCCACCGGCCGAATGCCCGGCGGCGAAAACCCGTTCCAGATCGAGCGGAGCGCTTTGCGCGATCTTCCGGAGTGCATCCGTCGCCGTCGCCACGTCGAGGAATGTCCCGGGCCAACCGCCACCGGCATCACCGACCCTGCGATACTCGATCGTCCAGGTCGCCATTCCGCGCTGCGCCAGCCAAGCCGACAGCCTCGTGATGTAAACGTAATCGAAAGCCGACATCCAACAGCCGCCGTGAAGCAAGACGACGACTGGAAACGGCCCTTGGCCCGCGGGCAAACGCAGCTCGCCAAATTGCTGCGGGCCGTCGCCGTAGGTGATGCGTTTTCCCGGCTCGGGCAGCGGCAGCGCGGAAAGTTCCGACCAACTCAACGTCTTCGCCGGAGCCGTCGCGCTCGGCGTAGCGGATTCCCCGTGGGCGGAAACCAGCGCGGCAAAAACAAAAAGGAGAAAAGCGAAAGCGGGCAGTCTCATGCGGAGTGCCAGCCACTTCGCCCGGCACCGACTTTTTGCCAACCGGAATCTGCGGCGCGCCTGCGTTTGACCTAACGATTAACCCTTTTTCCTTCCCAACCCGTTGCCGCCCTCGCAATAATCTGCGACGGAAGATGATGGAACGAATTCGCGTCGCCTCACTGCAGTACTTCATCCGGCCGGTCCAGACCTTCGATCAGTTCCGCGACCAGGTCAGTTCGCTCGTCGACACCGCGGTCGACTACAAATGTCATCTCATCGTTTTTCCCGAATATTTCAGCGTGCAACTGCTCACGTTAGGCAACGTGCACCGGCCGATTCGTGAGCAGATTGTCGATCTCTCAAACTGCGTCCCGCCCTACATCGAGCTTTTCAGCAAACTCGCGAAGCAACACGGCATCTACATCGTCGCCGGGACGATCCCGGTTTTCGACCAGGCCAAGGGCACCCTGCATAACGACTGTCATTTCTTCAGCCCTTCCGGAGAGTATGGCGTGCAGGGCAAGATGCACATGACTCGCTTCGAAGACGAGGAATGGGATGTGCGCCCGCGCGAACGGCTGAAAGTTTTCGAGACCGACTTCGGCAAGCTCGCGATCGCCATTTGTTACGACATCGAGTTTCCCGAAATCGCGCGCGCGGCCGCGCACCAGGATGCGCAGATCATCATCGTGCCGAGCTGCACCGACGATCGGCAAGGTTTCCTGCGCGTGCGCTACTGCGCCCATGCGCGCGCGATCGAGAACCAGGTCTACGTCATCCAATCGTGCACCGTCGGCTCGCTCCCGATGGTGCCCGCGGTCTCGCTCAACTACGGGCAAGCCTCCATCCTGACCCCGAGCGATTTCTCCTTCTCGCGCGACGGCATTTTGGCCGAAGGCACGGTCAACCAGGAGATGATGGTGATCGGCGAACTGAATTTGAAAACGATCCAGGAAGGGCGCGAGTCGGGGACGGTGCTCCCGTTGCGCGACAGCAAGCGCACCCAGGATCTGCTCGCCACGACCGAGTTAGTAAAACTATGAGCGAGCCCTCCGCGCCACGGCCGGAAGTGATCGTGCGGAACACGCGGTCGGAGGATTTTGCCCAGATCATCGAGATGACGCGCGAGGTTTATCAGGACAGTCCCTCCTGGAAAGTCGAGCAGCTCGCTTCGCATTTGGAGGTTTTCCCCGAGGGGCAGTTCGTCGCGGTGGAAAAAGAAAGCGGCCGCGTCGTCGGAATGGCCGCGAGCCTGATCGTGGTCTGGGACGATTACGACATGCGGGCGAGCTGGCGCGATTTCACCGACCACGGAACGTTTCGCAATCACGACCCGAACGGCCGCACGCTCTACGGCGCGGAAGTGATGGTGCGGCCCTCCGAACAAGGCCGCGGCATTGGCAAAAAAATTTACAAAGCGCGCCGCGAACTGGTGCGCCGAATGGGCCTTTTGCGGACGCGCGCCGGGGCGCGCCTCTGCGGCTACCATCTCCATGCCGATCACCTCACGCCGGAGAAATACGTCACGCAGGTTTTGGCCGGGAAGTTGAGCGACCCGACGCTGTCCTTTCAGCTCAAGCAAGGCTTCATGCCGCTGGCCGTGGCTTCGGATTATTTGCACCACGATCCCGAGAGCCTGGGCTACGCGGCGGTCATCGAGTGGCTCAATCCCGAGGTGGCAAAACCGGAAGACTACGCCGTTCGGCACACCAGCTTGCCGCCGGAATAGCGCTGCATTTTGGATTCGATTCCGGCGTGCTTTTCGCGCAGGGTAAAGACGTAAACGTGGAACTCCAGAGCGCCCTCAAAAAACATTTCGGCTACACGGCTTTTCGGCCGTTGCAGGAGGAGATCGTGCAGGACGCGCTCGCGGGACGGGACGTTTTCGCGCTCATGCCGACCGGGGGCGGAAAGTCGCTTTGCTTTCAACTCCCGGCCCTGCTCCGCGCTGGCCTAACGATTGTCATTTCGCCGCTTATTTCGCTGATGAAAGACCAGGTCGACGCGCTCCAGGCGAGCGGGGTGGCGGCCACGTTCCTGAATTCGACGCTCGACGGCACGGAAGCGCGCGCCCGTTTGCGCGGACTTTATAAGGGTGAGTTTCGGCTCCTCTACCTCGCGCCGGAGCGGCTCATGCTCGAGTCCTTCATCGAGAAAGTGAAGGAGTGGAACGTCACCCAGATCGCGATCGACGAAGCGCATTGCATCAGCGAATGGGGCCACGATTTCCGCCCGGAATACCGGGAACTGGCGCGGCTCCGGGAGATTCTGCCTAACGTCCCGATCATGGCCCTGACCGCGACCGCGACGGAGCGGGTGCGGGGCGACATCCTGAAGCAGCTCAATCTGCGTGCGCCGCAGTGTTACGTCGCCAGCTTCGACCGGCCCAACCTGACCTACAAAGTCCTCCCGAAAGCGTCGCCTTACGATCAACTGCTCGACCTGCTGCGGACTCGGCCTAACGACAGCGGGATCGTTTATTGCGCGAGCCGGAAGGCGGCGGACTCGGTGGCAAGCAAACTGAACGCCGATGGGATCGCGGCGCGGCCCTATCACGCTGGGCTCGAGGCGGCGGAGCGCGCGCGCAACCAGGAGATGTTCCTGCGCGATGACGTGCGGGTGGTGAGCGCGACGATCGCGTTCGGGATGGGGATCAACAAACCGAACGTGCGCTTCGTCGTGCACTACGACCTGCCGAAGAACATCGAGAGCTACTACCAGGAAACCGGCCGCGCCGGACGCGACGGATTGCCCAGCGACTGCGTGCTTTTGTTCAGCGCGGGCGACGTAGTCAAGCAGACCCATTTCATCGACGAGAAAAGCGAGGCGGAAGCGCGCATCGCGCGCGAGCAGTTGCGCCAGATGGTGCACTACGCGGAGGCGCGCGAATGCCGCCGCACGACGCTCCTCCGCTACTTCGGGGAGGAACGGCCTAACGAGTCGTGCAACGGCTGCGACAATTGCCTGAACCCGCCCGAGACCTTCGACGGCACGGTCGCGGCGCAAAAATTTCTCTCCTGCGTCCTGCGCGTGCAGCAGAAGAGCGGTTTTGCCTTCGGGCTCAACCACATCGTCGAGGTGCTTTCCGGCGCCGATACCGCACCGATCCGGCAACGCGGGCATGACGAACTCTCGACTTACGGAATCGGAAAAGATTTAAGCCGGGATGCCTGGCAGGCGATCGGGCGCGAGTTGTTGCGCCTCGGTCTGCTCGAGGTGGCGCCGGGAAAATTTGCCACCGTCCAGGTCACGCAAGCTGGGCGCGACGCGCTGCGCTCCCGCACTTCCATCACCCTGACGAAACAAGCTGAAAAGGCGCCGACGAGAGCGAAACCGCGCGCCGGCGAGATCGAATGCGACGAGGTGCTTTTCGCTCAATTACGCGATGTCCGCCGGGCGCTGGCCGACGCGCGTAACGTGCCGGCCTATGTGATTTTCTCCGACGTCGCGCTCCGCGAGATGGCGCGGAGCTATCCCGCAAACCCGGCCGAGTTCCGCCGCATCCCGGGCGTGGGCGAACAAAAGCTAAAGGATTTTGCCGAGCCATTCCTGGCCGCGATCGGAACCTATCTGGAGAACAATCCGCGCCAGACTTTTCGTTCGCCTAACGAACTCGTTTCCCGGGGTGTCACCTTGAATGACAGTGAAGTCGAGACCCTGCGATGTTTTCGCGCCGGGGAATCGATCGACGCCATTGCCCGCGGCCGCGGCTTCGTGCGGAATACGATCCTCGGCCATCTCGCGCTCGCGATCGAATCCGGCGCGCCGCTCGAGCGCGCACAGTTCTTCGACCCCACTCAGCAAGCCGAGCTCGCCGCAGCTTTCGAGCGGAGCGGCGCGCGCAACCTGACCGGGGTGCGCGACCAGCTCGGCGGGAAATACGAGATCGCGGAGCTCCGAATTTTTCGCGCGCTCGAGCAGCGTTCTACCATCCCGGTCAACCAGCGCGCCTAAGTCTCACCCTTCCATTTTTCAAGCCCGTGGCTCGGTGCTACGCTGCGCCTTCGCATGCAAATTGCCCTGCTTCCCGGTCGCCGCCCGTCCCCCTATGTGGCCGCGGTCCTCGTCTCCCTCCTCGCGATCGGCGCGCGTTCCGC
Source organism: Spartobacteria bacterium (assembly GCA_040007175.1). Lineage (GTDB taxonomy): Bacteria > Verrucomicrobiota > Verrucomicrobiia > Chthoniobacterales > UBA10450 > Palsa-1392. Next base: position 85,850 of record JBDTVP010000004.1, on the reverse strand, counting down.
TTTCGGGCATTTCTTCGCCTCCGATTATCTCTTCATGGTTCTGCTCGCCCCGGTACTTCTCAGCGCCTGGTATGGCGGGCTCGGGCCCGGTCTACTCGCCACCGGGCTGACGGGATTCGCCGCGATCAGCTACGCCACCTGGGGCAGACACTCCGGGTTTCCAACCGACGCCGCCTTTTTCTCCCGCCTCGGGCTCTTTCTCGCCGAGTGCCTTCTGATCAGCCTCGTCGGCGGGAACGTGCGCAAACGTCAAATTCAGATGGACACCGAATTGGCGGCGCGCGAACAAGCCAGTCGCGAATTCAAGGAGCGGACCCGTCTGACCACGCTGGAGGCGCAGCTCGGTCATTTAATTACCCAATCGAAAACGATCGGCGAAGTGCTGCAAGGATGCGTCGAGGCGCTCGTCACGCACGTCGATGCCGCCTTCGCCCGCATCTGGACCTATAACGAGGAGGCGCAGATGCTCGAGCTGCAAGTCAGCGCCGGCCTTTACACCCACACCGACGGACCACATGGGCGGGTGCCGTTAGGCCAGTTTAAGATCGGTTTGATCGCTTCGGAACAAAAACCGCACCTAACGAACCAGGTGATCGGTGACCCGCGGGTCAACAACCAAGAATGGGCGGAGCGCGAAAAGATGGTCGCTTTCGCCGGCTATCCGCTGCTCGTGGGCGAGAAACTTTACGGGGTGCTTGCGATGTTTTCGCGGGAAAAGCTGTCCGACGCGGCGCTCAGCGCGCTCGCCCTCGTCTCGCAAGGTATCGCGGTCAGCCTGCAGCGGCGGGTGGCGGACGAAGATCGGAACAAACTATACGAAGAGGCAGAGAAATCGCGCGAGGCCGCGGAGATGGCCAACCGGGCCAAAGACGAATTTATCGCGACGGTTTCGCACGAGCTGCGCACCCCGTTAAACGCCATCCTGGGCTGGGCGCGCCTCCTCGAAACCGGCGACCTAACGACTACGGAAATCGCCGAGGCGGCCTCGGTGATCGAGCGCAACGCGCGCTCGCAGGCGCAGCTGATCGACGACCTGCTCGATGTCTCGCGCATCGTCTCGGGAAAACTGCGGCTCGATTTGCGCACGATCGATTTACCGGAGGTAGTGCGCCTGGCGGTCGGAGTCGTGGAACCGACCGCGGCCGCGAAATCGATCAAAGTCGATTGTGTGCTCGACCCGCAGGCGGGCCCGATCTCGGGCGACGCGGAGCGCTTGCAGCAGATCGTTTGGAATCTCGTCTCCAACGCAGTCAAGTTCACGCCCAAAGGCGGCAAGGTGCAGGTCGGCCTGAAGCGCGAGAATTCCCACGTCGAACTGACGGTGAGCGACAATGGGATGGGCATCCCGAAAGATTTTCTGCCGCACATTTTCGAGCGCTTCACCCAGGCCGAAACGAACAGCACTCGTTCGCACACCGGGCTTGGTTTGGGGCTGGGTATTACCCGCCACCTGATTGAGCTGCATGGCGGAGCGATCTACGCATTCAGCGACGGACCAAACACGGGCGCGACCTTTTCCGTGCACCTGCCCGTGCTCATTCTGCACCAGCGCGGCGAGGGCACGGCCGCCGTCCACCCGGCGGTGCCGTCGGGAGAACCGATCGATCGCTGCGCGGAACTGGCCGGGGTGCGGGTGGTGGCGGTGGACGACGACGCCGATGCGAGAAAACTTCTCCAGACCGTGCTCAGCCGCTGTGACGCCACGGTCACTGTCGTCTCGACCGCGGCCGAGGCGCTCGCGGCGGTGCGCGAGCTGCGGCCCGATGTGCTCCTGAGCGACATCGAAATGCCTAACGAGAGCGGTTACGACCTGATTCGTCAGGTGCGCGCCCTGCCCGCCGAGGAAGGCGGGAAGACGCCGGCCGCCGCGCTCACGGCCTATGCGCGCACCGCGGACCGGACGCAGGCCTTGCGGGCCGGTTTCCAAATGCACATTCCGAAACCGGTCGAGCCGGCCGAGCTGATCGCGGTGATCGCAACCCTGGCCGCGCGCGGTGATGCGCAAGGAACTCCGCCGCGCCTCGCCTAACGTCGCGCCGATTTGTAATCGGCGTTTCCGATCAGGGACTGCGATTACGAATCGGAGCTACGCTTCGGTGAGGGCGCGCTGCGCGAGCTCGAACGCTTTCTCGATGTCGCTTCGATCCCGCGGATTTTGCGCGGCCACCACGGCGTCGTCTCGAATGGCCTGCGCATGGCCGAGGAGCGTGGCGCGGTCCTCCGCCCGCGGCAATTTCGCGGCTACCCTCGAGATCACATCGAGCATCAGCACCATCACGCCCACGCTCTTGGCGCCGTATTGCCGGATCTGGTTCAAGGCCGCGGCCGCGATGCCGTCGAAATCCGTTTCGTCCGCCACGAGCCGCAGTTCGCCTTCGTCGTCGTAACGATAAGGGGACGGAATCCGACGGCCGCCCACCCGGATGAGCGTCGCACCCAGCCACTCGAGGCAGGTCATGGCGGTGAAGGGATCGTTGATCCCGGGCGAAAGGGCGCGCACCGCGACTTCGACCAGTTGGTCGATCGCAAACTCGATGTCCTGGATCGGGGTGCGATGCCAGCCAAAGAAATAGGCGGCGCGCAGTTGCTCCACTACTTCGTCCGTCATCCGATCGGGCGGCCAGATCTCGGCCAGAATGGATTCTTCCGCCGCGAAATCTCCGGGGCGACGCCGCATCCGGATGACGAGGTTCTCGCGCGCCGCGAGCTTCAGTAGATCGTCGTCCCCGATGGCCTGGATGAAGCCACTTTCTTTTGAAGTGACTGGTCGCGCTTCCTCATCGAAACGCGGCGGAAGGCGCTTGCTGGAATCGGTTTCTGCGGGCTCCCGCGCCGCGTCAAATTCATCCGGATAAAGGCGATCGATCGTGGACTGCAACTCGCTCGCGACCCGGCCGAGAATGGTCCCGGCGAGAATCGAGGTCGGGACGTGGTGAATGAAATAGATCAGAAAACCGACGCTTGTGACGCCGAAAAGAATGCCGCAGGTGACGGAGAGAAATGGGACGACCGTGACCGCATCGACTCCGCGGACGGTGCGCAGGACGAGGAGGCAATAAAGAAAAGTGGAGACGAAAACTCCGAGCACGATCTGGGTGCCGCGGTCGTTCATGAAACTGCGGAGGAGACGCGGCCCGAATTGCGATGAAGCGAGAGTGAGCGCGACGATCGTGATCGAGAAAACAACACCCGCGACCGTGATGGTAGAGCCGGCGATAGTGGAGAGAACGCTGCGCGCACCTTCCGGGCCGCCGGCCCAGAGCCAGCCGGCGGCGCGGGCCCACTTGGCGTTGATGATCGAGTCGAGATGAATCGTGAGGAAGGAGAAGGCCGTCGCGACGAAGGCCATAATGGTGGGGACGAACCAATAGCTGCTGCTCAGCTTTTCCCAGGTGGTGCTGAGGAAGGTTTTCACCGGCCAAGTTAGGCCAAGACCGGTGAATGAGAAACGAAACGCGGACGGGACGGCGCCCGTCCCTCCAACGAAGACCAACGAATCATGCCTAACGAATCAGGACGTGCACGCCGGGGAGAACCTTCTGTCCGAGATCGAACACGTCCCAGTTTGAGAGACGAATGCAACCGTGGCTGGTCGTCCGACCGATCGTTTCCGGCACCTCCGTGCCGTGAATCCCGGTGCCTTTGTGATTCAACTCCATCCAAACAATCCCGACCGGATTGTTCGGGCCCGGGGGAAGCTGCACGGAATCCGCGCTGCGCTCGCCGTGCTGGAGCATCGCTTCGTCCCAGCGAAAAGTCGGCATCCAGGCAAAGCCCTTGATGAACCATTCTCCGATCGGCGCGGGGAGCGAGGTCGAGCCAGGTGTAATCGGATAACTGCCGACCAATTTCCCGTCCTGCTTCAGCTCCATGATTTCGGCCGGCACGTCGACCTCAATGAAAAATTGTTCGTTAGGCGCTTTATCCTTTTCGGTTTTTAACTCGTTTGCCTTTTCCGCGGCGTCGGTTTTCGTTTTCAGGTCCATCACGGCCTGGAGATCGAACGGCGTCGCCACGTTAGGCACCTGCACTTCATCGCCCGGCTTCGCTTTCTCCCAGTCGAAATCGGGATTGAGCTCGCGGAGGAACTCGGCCCGGGCGTGAAATTTTTCCGCGACCAGCTCGAGGAAGTTTTCGTAGGGCAGCCGTTCGGCTTTGGCCTGGGCCGGACGCTCTTTCGGCAACGGGCCAATGAACTTCTCGTCTTCCGGCGTCAGTTGGTAGGCGATCTGGAGTGGCCTCGATTCCTCAAACGGCAGATCGAACTTCGTCGGCGCCTTGGCGCCTTCGTAAGTGGCACCGCTCTTCCCCTGCGCCTGCTCGTAACGGGCGAGTGCTTTACCCATAAATTCGCCCCACTTCCCGTCGATCGCGCCCGGTTTGAAGGCGGAACCATCAAGGAAAAGCTGGGCGCGGAGGATCGGTTCGTTAGGCTGGGCGGCCGGGCTGCTCTCTGGTGGCGCGCCGAGAACGGTGGCGGCGACAAGAGTCAGGGCGGCGCCGAGCGAGCAGGCGCCGCGAAGGAAAAAGCGAGGCGAAAAATTTCGGTGCGTAATCACTCTCGTGGATCGGTCGCGCCGCCTGCGGTGGTCCCATTTTCCGCGAATGACTGACGGGCCAACCTCTCATTCAAATTCGATTACAAGGTATGTTCTTTCATGGCTGGATCGGTCTGGGCCGGGTGCTGGTGGTGGGAATCTGCGCCTATGCCGGCCTTGTCCTGATCCTGCGCATCTCGGGCAAACGCACGCTCGCGAAGATGAATGCTTTCGATTTCGTGGTCACGGTCGCGCTCGGGTCCACTCTGGCGACGGTTTTTCTCTCGAAAGATATCGCGCTGGCCGAGGGCCTCTTTGCTTTTGCTCTCCTCGCCGGTCTGCAATGGATCGTGGCCTGGCTCGCGGTGCGTTCCCCGGCCTGGCGTAATCTGATTAAAAGCGAACCGCGTTTGCTCGCCCTGCGGGGGAAACTCAACGAAGACGCCATGCGCGAAGAGCGCGTCACCCTCGCGGCCGTGCACGCGTCGCTCCGCACCGCCGGGCACGCCTCGCTCGCCGACGTCGAAGCAGTGGTTCTGGAAACGGACGGCAGTTTCAGCGTCATCGCCCGCGATCGCAGCGGTGGCGAGCAATCGGCCTTGCGCGAATTGCGAGATTTTCGGGCAGAAAATTAGGCGCTGGGCCGAGGAGGCTGCGCCCCGTTCGATTGTAACGGAAGCCGAGAACCGCTAAGGTAAGCAATGCTTGGAACGGTATTCGCCGCGGCCGCCGCCGCGCCTCCGCAGGATGCCCCGCAAACGATCGACTTCAGCCTCGGCGCGGCGCGGGAGCGGGTCGATAGCTGGGTTGATGGCGCGACTCGTTTGCTCCCGAACATCGTGGTCGCCCTCGTTGTCCTCGCAATTTTCTACGCTCTCGCGCTTCTCGCCCGGCGCCTCGTGGTGAAGCACGCCACCCGCCGGAACCGGGGCAATCTGGGCGACGTCCTCGGTGGCTTCGTCAAGGCCGCGGTCCTCCTGCTCGGTTTTCTCCTCGCCGCTACGATCGTGATTCCGAGCCTGAAACCGGGCGATTTAATCGCGGGCCTCGGGGTCAGTTCGGTCGCAATTGGTTTTGCCTTCAAGGATATCCTGCAAAACTGGCTCGCCGGCTTGCTCATTCTTCTGCGCCAGCCTTTTGAGATTCATGACCAGATCGAGGTCAATGGCCACGAGGGATCGGTCGAACGAATCGAGACCCGGGCTACGATCATTAAGACCTACGACGGGCAGCGGATTGTGATTCCGAACAGCGAAATCTATACGCACGCCGTCCTGGTCAAGACGGCCCACGAAAAACGCCGGAGCCAATATGACGTCGGGATCGGCTACGGCGACGGAATCGAAGAAGCGTGCGAGGTGATCCGAAAAGCCCTCGCCAGCGTGAAGGAAGTGGAGACCGAGCCGGCGCCGGAGGCGTTGCCGTGGGATTTAGGCGCGAGCTGGGTCACGATCCGGGCGCGCTGGTGGACGCAGAGCCGCCGGGCCGATGTGGTCCACGTGAAAGGCTCGGTCATCAAAGCGATGAAAGACGCCCTCGACGAAGCGCGAATCGACATGCCCTACGAGACGCAGGTGCATTTATTTCACGACCAAACCGAAGAGACGGAAGGCGAGCGCGGCCGGCAACGGGAAGGCTGGCCGGCGCCAAAAGAGGGAGCGACCAAGCCGCGCTGGAAAGCAGAGGCGGCAGAGGAAGTGGATCGCGTCGTTAGGCCAGAAAACGGGTCAAGCACCGAACCGAAAGAACGCGACTGAAACACGTTCGTTAGGCTCATCCGGATCTATCAACAAATTCGGCCGGCCCTGACAACGTCACGGCCGGCCGTATCAATGAGTTCAGCCGCGCTCCTGCGCGACCTGAGGAAATCAGCTAGTTGATGGCCGCGACGTTGATCGTGGACATCGCCAGCTTGGTCAGTTTCTGGTCGGTCGCGCCTTCTTCATCGAGCGTCTTTTGCAGGATCTTCGCGTCTGCGTTGTGACCCAGGAGTTGCGCATACGAACGGGCGCAGCCGTAACCGGCTATTTCGTAATGCTCGACGCGTTGCGCCGCCGCGATCAGACCGGCGTCGCGCACTTCCTCGTCCGCTTCTTCCTCGATCATGTCCTTGCCCTCTTTCAGCAGCCCTTCCATGCCCTTGCACTTCGGGCCGCGCGTCGTTTCATCGTGGCCTTTAAGAATCTTTTCGAGCCGGGCGATGTGCTCCTTGGTCTGTTCGAGGTGGGTCTTGAATCCAGCCGACAGCTTTGCGTTCGAGGCGGCTTTGACCATCTTCGGCAGCGCTTTGCTGATTTGATTCTCTGCGCTGTAGAGGTCTTTGAGTTCGTGAATAAAAAGGTCTTGCAGGGTTTGGAGTTCCATAATTTTGATTCGGGCTTGGCACCTGCTTTAGCCCTATTTTTCGAACTCGTTAGGCCGGAGCGATCAGGATTCCTTCTCCGCCGTCTCATGCGAAGCGCGCACGGCTTCGATCGCGGACATCACGCCGTGCGTGATCAATCCGAAACCGAAAACCGCCAGGAGCAGAGAACCGTAAATCCGTTCCTGCAGAAAACCGAGCGCACCGCCCAGTCCGCGCACCTCGCCGGGCGAGCGAAAGATTCCCGCGACGAGCGCAAACGCGCCGAGGAGAAAAAAGAAGAGCGCGTAAACCGCGCGACCGTAGATCGCGAGGCAGAGAGCCCAAAACTTCATCTTATGCAGGTGAAAGATCCGGCTGATTTGAAAAAAACCGACCCCAACAATGATGAAGCCGATCAAGCCGAGCAGCCAACGGCCGGCTGGTTGCGCGAGGAGGAGGGCGGCCCACTCCGCGGCCTTGCCGCTTCGCTCGACTGAGGGATCGAGGGCGATCCAGAACGCCAGGACCGCGAGTGTGCCGTCGACGATGGCGTGAATCATCCCCGCGCTCTGCGCGAGCCAGCTCTCGGCCAGGCGCGCCCGCATGATAAGTATTGCCTCCAGCACGCGAGCCACCCCAAAGGCGGCCAATCCGGCCCCGACAAAGGCGAGGAGGAGACGTCCGAGCGGGGCCTCCGCGATCGTTTTGAAGACGCCCGGCTCACCCTTGGTTTCTCCCACGGTGTAGCCGATCGCTCGTAGCGCGATGCCGCCGATCACGAGATAAACAAAGCCGCGTGCGACCGCGCCGACCACGGTAAGGCGTTCCAGCCAGGCGTTAGTTTTGTCTTCGGAGTTGCCCATACAATTGATGCCACGATCCCGGTGAGCGCGTCCGTTTTCCTTTCACCCGCATCCATCGCAGGCGCAAACTTCGCCAGCCAGCGCCACCCAACCGCTCTTTCCTGTTGCCATTCGGAAGCATTCCCGCTCTGCTCTTGCATCTCGCGAAGGAAACCTGCCCATGTCGCAAATCGATCGAAGAAATCCGCCTAACGAAATGCCAGACATGGTGGGCGCAAAGCCGTCCAATCCGCTGGCGGCTAATTTCAAGCCGTACATCCCGGCCAGCGCGCAGATGCGCGAGCTGACCATCATCCCGCTCATCGTCGGGACGATTCTCGGCATCATCTTCGGCGCGTCGTCGCTCTATCTAGTGCTCAAGGTCGGGCTCACCGTCAGCGCTTCTATTCCGGTCGCGGTCATTTCAATCACGCTTTTCCGGCTCTTCTCGAAATTCGGGATGCGCGACGCCACCATCCTGGAAAATAACATCGTGCAAACCGCCGGCTCGGCCGGCGAATCGATCGCCTTCGGTCTCGGCGTGACCATGCCAGCGATCATGATTCTCGGGTTCGACCTCGAGATCACCCGCGTCATGCTCGTCGCGGTTCTCGGCGGATTGTTAGGCATTCTCATGATGATCCCGCTCCGGCGCGCGCTGATCGTTGAGCAACACGGCATCCTGAAATATCCCGAAGGCACGGCCTGCGCGGAAGTGCTCAAGGCCGCCGCGTCCCGCGAAGGTCTTGAGGATCTGGGGAAGGCCGACGATGAAGCCGCCAGCGGAGGCCGCACCATTTTCACCGGCTTCGGAATCGGTTTCCTTTATCAGGCCGCGATGGGCGCTTTTCGGATGTGGAAAGACACGCCCGAGAAAGTCTTCGGCGCGCCCTTTAAGGCTGGGTCGATTTCGGCCACGATCGAGCCCGCCCTGCTCGGCGTCGGTTACATCATCGGGCCGCGGATTGCTTCCATCATGTGCGCGGGCGGCGTGCTCGCCTACCTCGTCCTCATTCCGGCGATCAAGTTTTTCGGCGAAAGCGCGGTGGCCGCGATTGCTCCCGGCACGATCCCGATCAGCCAGATGGATCCCGACGCAATCCGGGGCGCTTATGTTCTCTACATCGGCGCGGGCGCCGTCGCGGCTGGCGGCATCATCAGTCTCTTTCGTTCGCTCCCGACGATCTGGCACGGCTTGAAAGGCGGGCTGGCGGATTTGCGCGGGGGCCATAAACAATCGGCCAGCGCGCCGCGCACCGACCAGGATCTCTCGATGAAAATCGTGATCGGCGGATGCATCGCGCTGCTCGCAGTGATCATGGTGGTGCCTCAGCTCCACCTGCAGTGGAACCTGCTCGGCGCGCTTCTCATCGTCGCCTTCGGCTTTCTCTTCGTCACCGTTTCCTCTCGCCTAACGGGTGAGATCGGCTCCTCTTCCAATCCAATTTCCGGGATGACGGTGGCGACTCTCCTCCTCACCTGCCTGGTCTTCCTTTTCATCGGCTGGACCGGCCCGAAATATTTTGTCACCGCCCTCTCGATCGGCGGCATCGTTTGCATCGCTTCCTCGAATGGCGGCACTACTTCGCAGGATTTGAAGACCGGTTTCCTGGTCGGCGCGACTCCGAAATTCCAACAGATCGCGATCCTGGCCGGCGCCCTCGCCTCCGCCCTCGTGCTCGGCCCGATCCTGCTGAAATTAAACGACGCTTACACGATCTATGTGCCGGCGACGACGTTCCAGAAGGTCGAAGCGGGCGCTACTCCGCCGCGGGTGCAGGTCGCTAATCTGCCCGCCTTCACTGACAAGCTGAAGCCGGACACAACCGGCAATTATCGCGTCCTCACAAATGAAAAAGGGGGCGTCAACTCCGTCGTCCCCGGGCTGGAACCGGGCAACTATCTGGTCAACGCGACGGGCGAGGTCGTTTACAAAATGCAGCGGAATTTCCCGGCCGACCTGCGCCCGGGGCCTGACGCCGAGCTCGGAAAACCCGAGCGCATCCAGGGCGCACAAGCGGGCCTCGACCCGCAGACCTATCGTTCGTGGCAGCGCATCGATCCGGCGGGCGGCCCGGCCCAGCGTTACCTCGTGAACGCCCAGGGTGAGGTGACTTATCTCGTCGATCCCGGCATCAACGGCACGCATCGGACCCGGCCGGACGGCACTTCGGTGGAAAAATTCGACGCGCCTAAAGCGACTCTCATGTCCTACATCATCAAGGGAATCTTGAGCCGCAAATTGCCCTGGGCACTGGTCTTGTTAGGCGTGATGATCGCGATCGTGCTCGAGATGAGCGGGATTCCGTCACTCGCTTTCGCGGTCGGCGTTTACCTGCCACTCTCCTCTTCCAGTCCCATTTTTATCGGCGGGATGATCCGTTGGCTGGTCGACCGTTGGTTGAAGAAACAGAAGTTCAAGGATCACGATCTTTCACACGATGAATTGGTCGCGGAAGGCGACAAAAGTCCCGGCGTTCTCCTCGCCTCCGGTTACATCGCAGGCGGCGCGCTCGCCGGCATTGTGATCGCATTTATGGCCGGAGTGCCGAGCCTGATCGGTATTCGGCAGCGGGTAGAGGAATGGTCCCTCGCGCACAACCCGTTCTACCAGGGAGCGCAGGCTGATCTGCTCGCGCTCCTGCCGTTCGCAGTCCTTTGCGTGATGCTTTATCTCGTCGGAAGAGACGTGCTCCTGGCCAAGGCTAAGAGAAAGGCCTAGGCAAATCCGAGGGCTCCTGCCGTAGCTGCCGGAATGTGTTCTGCTCGTAACCCGGCATGAACGCGATCGAGCCTGCAATAGAAGGGAAGAGTGACCAACCTGTGGGTTTCAAACCCTTCCCGCCGACGAAGCAAAAAGTGATGCCTGACGTTCCCCAAGAAATGCGAGACGTCCTGCAAGGTGTCGCCGGAGGGACTGCCGTCGAGCAACTGCAGATGGCGCAACAGGCGCTCGCGCAGATCCGTGAGTCGGTCCTCATCACCGGCACGCATCTGGAGGAACCGGGACCCGAGATCGTTTACGTCAACGCCGCTTTCACGAAAATGACCGGCTGGCTGCCGGAAGAAGTGGTCGGCCGGAGTCCGCGCTTTTTGCAGGGTCCGAAGACGACCCGCCAGACGCTCGACCGTTTGCGCCGCCAGTTGACGAAAGGCGAATCCTTCGAAGGCGAAGATGTGAATTACCGCAAGGACGGCTCAGAATTTTTTATCGATTGGTATATCGAACCGCTCCGCGGCCCGGCGGGCGAGATCACCTATTGGGTGGCGGTGCAGCGCGACGTGACCGAGAAGCGGCTCTTGCAGGCGCAACTCCTCCAGGCGCAACGACTCGAGGGTATCGGCCTGCTCGCCAGCGGCATCGCGCACGATCTCAACAACGTGCTCACTCCGGTCCTGATGGGCTGCGAATTTCTCCGCGAACATGTCACGGACAGCGAGGCCCACGAATTTATCCAACTGGTCGAAGACTCGGGCCGCCGCGGGGCCGCGCTCGTTAGGCAGATTCTTTCTTTTGGCCGGGGGCTGAGCGGCGCCTCCGGGCTGGTCGAGCCCCGCCATATTATCAACGAAGTGGCCCACATGGCACAGGCCACTTTCCCGAAGGCGATCACGGTGCGCGACGAAGTCCCCCTTTCGCTCTGGAGCGTCGCAGCCGACCCGTCGCAACTGCATCAGGTTGTCCTTAATCTTTGCATCAACGCGCGCGACGCGATCGAGGGCGCGGGCTCCATTACCTTGACCGCTTGCAATCTTGTTCTCGAGTCCGCGCCTGTCACCGCCCGGGGAAGTTTGGAGCCCGGCGATCACATTCAGATTTCCGTGACCGACACAGGCAGCGGCATGCCGGAGACGGTTGCGGCCAAAATCTTCGAGCCCTTCTATTCCACCAAGTCGGCAGACAAGGGGACCGGCCTCGGCCTTTCCACCGTCGCGTTGATCGTGCAAAACCTGAAAGGCGCGATTGATTTGCAAACCGCGCCGGGCCAGGGCACGACCTTTTCCATTTACCTGCCTGCAACCAACATGACTGCGCCAAAGACAGCAGAAGCCCTCCCCGCGCGCGCACGCCAGGGAGGCGGACGCACTGTCCTGATCGCCGACGACGAAGCGGCGGTTTCTACGATCATGTGCGAGGTCCTGCAGAGCGCAAACTACCGTGCGCATCAGGCCAGCAACGGCCTCGCCGCCCTGACCGCAGCGGAACGCCTGCGTCCGGATTTGGTGCTCCTCGATCTCGACATGCCGGGGGCCGTGGGCCGCGATATTTTCCAGCAATTTCGGCAACGATTTCCCGAGCTGCCGATCGTTCTCCTCAGCGGATACTCCGCGCCGGAGATGGAAGAAAAAGCTCCCGGCGCCACCGGGATGCTGGGCAAGCCGTTCACTCCTGCGCAGCTGCTCGGGGCGGTGCACGACGCTCTTCCGGCAGCGTGATTTGCGGCGCCTCTCGTTAGGCGCGCTGCCCCCGCAGTTTTAAGAAACGATCTGGAAAGGAGTTCTCGCCAGCGCGACACGCTTCCAGTTAGCTTCTCCTCGCGAAATGGAAACGCTGACTGAAGAAGCCCCGCCGAAAATCCGTCCGGCGCTCCGCCGTTATTCCGCGCCGGTCTTGATTGCGGTCGTCGCGCTCCATCTTCTCTTCGGCGGGGTGGCAGCGATCTGGGTCGTCTCGCGATACAGCGGCGCGCGCAAACTCACTTTTAACGCCGGCCCGAAATCGCCCAATCCGAGCGAGCGCGCCCTCGAGCATCGCGTCCAGTTGCAGAAGAAACTGGAATCGGTCAGCGCCCCGCCGGCCGTTCCGCGGCGCGTCCTCACGACCGGTGTGGCGAAAGTCGTCCTCCCGCCGATGCCGGAAATCAAAACCTCGGAAAGCGCGCCACGCGCGATGATGAACGCGGGCGGCACCGGCGCAGCCTTCGGCGCCAGTAGCGGGAGCGCGGGCGGCGGGGGTGGCGGCGGGGGCAACGGGGCCGCGATCAATTTCTTCGGCATCCGCGACATCAGCACCAGCATCGTGATCATGATCGACGTCTCGGATTCGATGTTCACCCGCACGGGCGACGCGCTTTATCCGAGCAAGCTCGTTAGGCAAGGCAAGGAACAGAATTTCCAACTGGTTCGCGACGAGGCGATCAAGCTTGTGCAAAGCCTCACCCCGCAAACCCGTTTTGGGATCGTGCGCTGGTCGGGCGGAGCTTATTCTTGGAAACCGGAGCTGGTCCCGGCGACCGAGGAAAACAAGCAGAGCGCGATCACGCATATCCAGAACGAAGTCGATTATAAAACGGCCAAGCCGAAACGCGGAGAACGCGGGGGAACGCGGCACGACCTTGCGCTCGCGAAGGCCTTCTCCTTGAAGCCGGAAACGATTTACATGCTGACCGATGGGAACGCGACGGAATCACAGCCGGGCGGCGGATTAAAACCGATCCCACCGCAGGATATCTACAAAGTCGCGGAGGAAGGGCAAAAGCAGCTCCCCAAGAAGACGCACGTCCACGTCATTTACTACTTGAACGGCAAGGAAAAATCCGACGAGGTCGACATGTTGCGCGGGCTGGCCAGCCGGAACAGCGGGAAGTTCCAAAAAGTCGAAGCCAAGGGAAGAAAGAAGTAGCTGCGCCCGTTGCCTTTCCCGGCGCGCGAACGGAGAATATCTTATGCGCAAAGTAAACCTGAACGACCTCGCCGAGTCGGAACGGAACTCGCCCAACGGGAAGTTTCATAAGTTCGTCAAGGACATCTCGATCGCGCTCGGGCGCGAAAAGGAATCTCTCGACCTAACGAAAAGACATCCGTTCGATCTCGCGCTCGTCCGGATCCCGAAAGGCAAAAGCTACTGTCCGTATCACGGGCACAGCGCGGAGACCGAACTTTATCTCGTCGTCTCGGGCCGGGGGAAAGTGCGCGACCACAGCGGCACAACGGAGGTGAGCGCGGGCGATTCTTTTCTCTTCGCGCCCGGCGAGGCCCACCAACTCTCCGCCACGGAAGATGAAGATTTCGTCTATTACGTGGTCGCGGATAACCCGCGCGGCGATTCCTGTTACTACCCCGACAGCGGCAAATGGGTCGCCTACCAGGAAGGCGGCGGCGAGATCATCGCGAAAGGCGCCGAGGCCGACTACTACGAAGGCGAGGAGTAATCGGCGCACTCTGTCGGAGCGGCGGTTTTCACCGCCGATTCCCAGATCTCCGATTGCAAATCGGAGCTACGACCGACGGCGCGGCGGCGATAGTCGCTCTGGATCGATTGGAATCAGCCGCCGCTTTGCCGCTCTTAGCCAGAGATGGTAAACAGTTGGATGGCTTCCCTGCGCTGGTGCGCGCTTTTCCTGACGATCGTCCTGCTCTGCCCAACGGCCGCGCAGAGCCAGAAATTTGACGGGCGCGAACTGGTCACGGCGCAGCTCGTGTCCGAGACCGCGACGATCGTGCCCGGGCAGCCGTTCACCGCCGGTCTGCTCCTCAAAATGGAGCCCGGCTGGCATACCTACTGGCAGTTTCCAGGCGATGCCGGCATCCCGACGGAGATCAAATGGCAGTTGCCCTCCGGCTGGAAAGCCGGCCCGATTCAGTGGCCCATCCCCTTCAAGCTGAGCGAGCCGGGCGACATCCAGATTTACGGCTATCACGACGAAGTCCTGCTCCTGATGGAACTCACGCCACCGGACAAAATTAGCGAGAGTTCGGTCAAACTCGCCGGCGCGGCCGATTGGCTCGTCTGTGAAAAAATCTGCATCCCCGGGAGCGCAAACGTCGCCTTGGAACTGCCCGTCGGTGGGCAAACCACTCCGGCCAACCAGGAGCTTTTCAAAAAATTCCGCGCCCGCCTGCCCCGCGCGCTCCCGGAGAGCGCCCAGTCCGCCTTCTCCTGGGAACGCCAGCCTAACGAATTGCGCCTGACCCTGGCGGATAAAAGCCTCGCGCAAAACGCCGCGGTCGATTTCTTTCCCCTGCCCGAGCCACCGACGATCACCGGCCATCCCCGCCGGGAAAAAAACTCCGGGGGCGCCGTCGTCTTCGTCATCCCGCTGGAGGAAGCGCCCAAGGACCTGCAATCGCTCCACGGCCTGCTCGTCGCCGGCGATCACGCCTTTTTGTTAGGCGAAAGCACGCCGGCCGGCGCGGTCAGCGCGGAAGCTCCCGCCCCGAAAAAAGCGGCCGATGGCCTGCTCAAGTTGCTCCTTTTCGGTTTCATCGGCGGTTTCATTCTCAACCTCATGCCCTGCGTGCTCCCGGTTATTTCGCTCAAGATTTTCGGGTTCATCCAGCACGCCGGCGACAGTCGCGGGCGGATTTTCGGCAACGGACTCGCCTTTACCGCCGGGATCTTCGCCTGGTTCATCGGGTTGGCTGCCCTCATGATCGGGCTCAAGTCTGCCGGACACGAAATCACCTGGGCGTTTCAGTTCACGAACCCCTATTTCGTCGTTGCCATGAGCGCAGTCGTGCTTGTTTTCGCGCTCAACCTTTTCGGCGTCTTCGAGATCAATCTCCCCGCCGCGGCGAACAGCGGCCTGCTTGGCTGGAGCACACGCGAAGGCTACGCCGGCTCGTTTTTCCAAGGCGTTTTCGCGACCGTCCTCGCCACGCCTTGCACCGCGCCTTACCTCGGCACCGCGCTCGGCTTCGCCTTCGCGCAATCGGCCGGGATCATCCTGCTCATGTTCCTCGCCATCGCGGCGGGAATGAGCGCGCCTTACCTGCTGCTCAGCGCGCAACCGGCCTGGCTCCGTTTCGTCCCGAAGCCCGGCCCCTGGATGGTGCGGGTGAAACAATTCATGGGCTTTCTCCTCCTCGCCACCCTGCTCTTTTTGCTCTGGGTGCTCGGGGTCGCGCGCGGTCCAGACGCGACCATTTGGGTGGCGGCGTTCCTCCTCGCTCTTAGCGTCGGCTGCTGGATGTTCGGCTCCTTTTCCACCCCGGTCGCTTCAGGCGCCCGGCGCGTCCTCGTCCTCGTTCTCATCCTCCTCCTCGTCCTCGGGAGTGGCTTTTACTTTATCGGCCAAAAATTCCGCGCGACCAAAACCGTCACCAGCCTAACGAGTGGCGGCTGGGTCGTCTTCAGCCCGGAACGCGTCCAGACCGAGCTCGCGCAAGGCCGGAGCGTCTTCATCGATTTTACCGCCGCCTGGTGCATCACCTGTAAATTTAACGAAGCCTCTGTCCTCGAAAGCGCTGCCGTGAAGAGCGCTTTCGAGCGCTACGGCATCGTGAAAATGAAAGCCGATTGGACCAATGCTGACCCGGTAATTACAAAAACTCTGAAACAATTCGGGCGCGTCGGTGTCCCCTTATACGTGCTCTACCCGGCTTCTGCCCCCACCGAACCGATCCTGCTGCCGGAACTCCTGACCCAGGATCTGGTTTTGAATCATCTCCAATCCGCCGCGCCGAAAGTCGCTGCTCGAAAGTAAAATCATGAAAACTAAACTGCTCCTGCTCACTCTCACCGCATTCTGCACCGGCGCGTTGTTTGCCGCCGAAATGCCCGAGGTCGGCGCGCCCGCCCCCGGCTTCACCCTCTCCGCCGCCGATGGCAAATCTCACTCGTTAGGCGATTTTAAGGGCAAATATGTCGTGCTCGAATGGTTCAACCCGGGCTGCCCCTTCGTGAAGAAGCATTATGAAAGCAAAAATATGCAGGAATTGCAGAAGCAATTCACCGGCAAGGGCGTCGTTTGGCTAACGATCGATTCTTCCGCGGCTGGCGAGCAGGGCTACCTCACGCCGGAGACGGCGCAGAAGCAGATGGCCGACTGGAAAATAGGCTCAACCGCTTTGTTGCTCGATCCGAATGGAGAAGTCGGGCACGATTATCACGCCACTAACACACCGCACATGTTCGTCATCAATCCGGAAGGAAACCTGATCTACGAAGGCGCGATCGACAGTAAAGCGTCCGCCAACCCGGCCGACATCCAGGGTTCGACCAACTACGTAAAGGTCGCACTGGACGAGGCGATGGCAGGCAAAGCGGTCTCGAACGCCAAGACCAAGGCCTACGGTTGCTCGGTGAAGTACGCGAACTAAGACGTCGCCCTCTCGGCGGGTGTCGATCGGAGCGTTAAAGCAAGACCTGCGCGGCCCGCAGCGTCCGCCTCACTTCGCTCGAAAACGGCTCGTTAGGCGGAGAAGCGGCATGGGCGCCAGCCTCACCAGGGCCATCCCAAATTTCATCATCCCGCCAGGCACGACGATCGGCCGGTGACGCTCCACGCCATGCAAAGCGGCCGCGACCACTTTCTCGACAGTCACATAAACCAAGTCCGGTCCGAGCGCGGCGCCGCGCTTCGATTGGCGATGCGCGACTTCCGTGAACTCCGTCCGGACCGGCCCGGGGCAGAGCGCGGTGACGCCCACTCCCGTTCCGCGCAGCTCGCTCCGGAGCGCCTCGGAAAAACTCGTGACGTAGGCTTTGGTCGCCGCGTAAACCGCAAAATTTGGGATCGGAAGAAAACCGGCCGACGAGCTGACATTCAAAATCGCCCCGCGTTTCTGCGCGATCATCGCCGGCAACAAGCCACGGGTCAGCCGGGTCAACGCCACCATGTTGACCAACATCATCTGGTCGATCCGCTCCGGTTCCGCGGTCGCAAATTCGCCGAGATCGCCGAGGCCGGCGTTGTTGACCAGCAAATCAATCGCCGGCTTTTGCGTCTCCGCCCAGGCCAGCAAGGCGTCGACCTCCTCGTGCCTCGACAAATCCGCCGGGCGAATCTCCACCCGCAATTTCGGATGACCGTCGAGCAATTCCCCGCGCAATTCCTCCAAACGCTCCTCGCGGCGGGCGACCAGCACGAGACCGGAGACGCGGCCCGCGAGTTGCAGTGCAAACTCGCGACCAATCCCGGACGAAGCGCCAGTGATCAGCGCATGACAACCTTCGAGTTTCATCCCGCTCAATCTACTTTTAGCAACGGCTCGAGAACGCGCCAGACGTTTTCCGCCACGACTTTGTGTCCGGCGGCGGTGGGATGAATATGATCTGCCTGGTTCAAATCGACTTGGCCGCCCACGCCTTTAAGCAGGAACGGGACCAGCGCAGCCTGGTTCTCGCGCGCGAGATCGGCGAAAACGGCGGCGAACGTCGCGCTGAATTCGGCGCCGAGATTGGGCGGGATCTGCATCCCGGCGATCACGATTTTGACCGACGGATTCTTCGCTTTCACCCGGTCGATGATGCCTTGCAGGTTTGTTTTCATCTGCGCGACGGGCAACCCGCGGAGCCCGTCGTTTGCGCCGAGCGCCAGCACGAGAAAGTCGATTTTTTTCTGCAGCACCCAATCAAGGCGAGCCAGCCCGCCGGCGCTTGTGTCGCCGCTGATCCCGGCATTGATCACGTCGAACGGGAGATTTTTTTCGAGAATTTTTTCCTGGATCAGAGCCGGGTAAGCCTGCGCCGGTTCGACCCCGAGACCTGCGGTCAGACTGTCGCCAAGGAAGAGGATCGTCCCGCCAAAAGCCGGCGCCGCGCAGACGAGCGCGAAGAAAACAAAAACGAAACTGCGACGCACCAAATTCCTCATGCGCGCCGTATCACCATCGCGTAAGCAAGACGCGCCGCCCCGCACCGTCAATGAACTCGTTCCCAATTCTCAACGTCCGCGACCTGAGCAAAAGCTACCCGACCGGCGCGGGTCGGCTGACTGTTCTGCACGACGTCTCTTTCACGCTCGCGCAAGGGGCAACCTGCGCGATCCTCGGCCCGTCGGGCAGCGGAAAAACCACGCTCCTTGGTTTGGCGGCAGGACTTGATTTGCCGACCTCCGGTTCTGTTCTCCTCAACGGCATCGCGCTGGCGGAAATCAGCGAAGACGAACGCGCGCGGGTTCGGAACGAACACGTCGGTTTTGTCTTTCAAAATTTCCAACTCATCCCGACGCTGACCGCGGTCGAGAACGTGACCGTGCCGATGGAACTCCGCGGCGATCGGAGCGCGCGGACGCTCGCGCTCGATCTCCTGCAGCGGGTCGGACTCGGCGATCGCAGCGACCATTACCCGACGCAACTTTCCGGCGGCGAACAACAGCGGGTGGCGCTGGCGCGCGCCTTTATCAACCGGCCGAAAATTCTTTTTGCGGACGAACCGACCGGCAACCTCGACGCCGAGACGAGCCAAAAGGTGATCGATATCATGCTCGAGTTGAATCGCACCGCCGGGACCGCGCTCGTCCTCGTGACGCACGATCCGGAAGTGGCGGGCTTAACCGAGCGGACAATTCGCCTGCGCAGCGGAGCAATGGTCGACGGGGCGATGGTCGAATGAGAAGCCGCTCACGTCACTTGTCATCCCGATCCGGCGCAGCGCGGAGAGGGATGACAAACGCGGGCGATCCGGCGCCCTAACCAGTTTCTCCGATGCGCCATTCCACCGGCAATCTCGCTTTCATCCCCCGCATGGCCTGGCGCGACAGCCGCTCCAGCCGGCGACGGCTCCTGCTTTTCTCGATCTCGATCTCGTTAGGCGTGGCCGCGCTCATCGCGATCGGTCTTTTCCGCGCCAGCCTCGCCCAGGCGATCGACGACCAGGCGCGCGCTCTTCTCGGGGCCGATCTCGTGGTCGAGAGCTCGCGTCCCTTCACCGCCGCGCAGGAGCAGATGCTCCGTTCGTTAGGGGAAACCCAGGCGCGCGAAGTCCGCTTCCGCACCATGGCGCTCTTTCCCAAAGGCGGCGGCACCCGGCTCGTTTACGTGCGCGCGCTGGGCGGGAGTTTTCCTTTCTACGGCAAAATGGAAACGGCACCGCCCGCCGCCGCGCAAACTTTTCGCAACGGCGGCGCCGCGGTCCCGGAAGAAAGCCTTCTCTTCCAATTCCACGCTAAAACCGGCGACCAGATCAAAATCGGCGAAGCCACCTTTACCATCGCCGGCGCCCTGACCAAGATGCCGGGAGAAGCTTCCCCGGCCGCAAGCTTCGCCCCGCGCGTCTATATCCCGCTCCAAGATCTCGCCCAAACCAACCTGCTCAAACCGGGCAGCCTCGCGCGCTACCTGAATTTCGTGAAGTTCGCACCGGGCACGGACGTCGCGGTCGAAGTGCAAAAGCTCGCGCCACAGATCGAGAAAGTCGGGCTCGAATACGACACGGTCGCGAAACGAAAAAAGGATCTGGGTGAAGCGCTCGACAATCTTTACCGCTTCCTGAATCTGGTCGGCTTTATCTCGCTTCTCCTCGGCGCGGTCGGGGTGGCGAGCGCGATTCAGGCCCACCTGCAACAAAAGGTCCGGACTGCGGCGATCCTGCGTTGCCTCGGCGCGCCCGGCCGCACCACGGTCGCGGTTTATCTCTTGCAGGCGATGGCGATGGGCCTGGTCGGCGTTCTCACCGGGGCGGCGCTCGGCCTAACGATCCACCAAACGCTGCCCGGCGCGCTGCAATCCTATTTACCCTTCGCGCTTCCCACCGCGATCGCCTGGACGCCGGTCCTGCGCGGAATGGTGACCGGGCTCGTGGTCTGCCTGCTTTTTGCCCTGCCACCGCTTCTCCGCTTTCGCCGGGTCTCCCCGCTTCTCACCTTGCGCGGGGCGACCGACGACAACGCCGCGCCGCGGAAACGCGATTTCGCGACCGGGCTCGTCTATCTCGCGCTCGCCGCCAGCCTGACCGCGTTTGCCATCTCGCAGGCGGAAAGATGGACCGACGGCTTGTTTATCGCCGGCGGATTGGGCCTGGCGGTCGCAATTTTGATCGGCGTGGCGCAGCTCCTGATTTTTTTGGTGCGTAAACTTTTGCCGTCAGGCTGGAGCTTCGTTCTCCGCCAAGGTCTGGCCAATCTCCACCGGCCGAACAATCGCACCCTTCTCCTCACTCTCTCGTTAGGCTTGGGCACCTTCCTGCTTCTCACTATCTACCTGACGCGTGACGTTCTCCTGACCCAATTCCGCTCGATCGGGGCGAACGACCAGGCGAATATCTTCCTCTTCGACATCCAGCCGGCCCAGACCGGCGCGGTGGCTGGGCTCGTTAGGCAGCTGGGTTTCCCGGTTCTTCAGCAGGCGCCGATCGTAACCATGCGCCTGGTCGAGGTGAAGGGCCGGAAAGCAACCGAGATTCTGAAGGATCCGCAAAACAAGGCGCCGGAATGGGAACTGGAACGGGAGTATCGCTCGACCTATCGCGCGGAGCTGAGCGAGACGGAAAAGCTCACCGCCGGCGCCTGGGTCGGCGCGGTTAAATATCAACCGGGCGACACCGCGCCAATCTCCGTCGAAAAAGAGATCGCGCGCGATCTTGGCCTAACGATCGGTGACGAAGTGGTCTTCGACGTGCAGGGCGTGCCGATCAATGCGCGGGTCGCGAGCCTGCGCGAGGTCGATTGGAAGCGGTTCCAGACCAATTTCTTTGTCGTCTTTCCGACCGGCGTGCTGGAAAAAGCGCCGACTTTCAATGTCCTGGTGAGTCGCGTCCCGGACCCGGCCGCTTCGGCCCGGCTGCAAAACGCGGTCGTGGCCAAATTCCCGAATGTCTCCGCGCTCGATCTCACTTCGGTCATTCAAACTGTCGACACGATCCTGACCAAGATCGCGCTCGTCATCCGGATCATGTCGCTCTTTACCGTCGGCACCGGGCTGGTCGTGCTCGGGAGCACGATCTGGAGCGGACGTTACCAGCGGCTGAAAGAGAGCGTGCTCCTGCGCACCCTCGGCGCTTCGCGCGCGCAGATCTGGAAAATTCTTTGCGCGGAATATTTGTTCCTCGGCCTGCTCGCGAGCGCGACCGGCATCATGCTGGCTCTGGCCGCGAGCTGGGCGCTGGCCGTTTTTACTTTCAAACTCGCCTACACACCCGCACTCGCGCCGGTGCTGCTTGCAGCGTTGCTCGTGACTGCACTCACGGTCGGGGTCGGCCTCTTGACCAGCTACGGCCTCGGGAGCACGCCGCCTTTGGCGATCTTGCGCGAAGATGTGGACTGACGCAGCGTGCTCAATTCGCTTTTCGTTAGGGGACGCCAGCTCGCGCGCGGCATTTCGCCGAGCCGGAGGTGGCCGAGGCGAATGCGGACGAGTCGCTCCACGTCATAGCCGACCTCGTAAAACATCCGGTGAATTTGCCGGTTGATGCCTTGTTGGAGGACGACGCGGAGGCGGTTGGGACCGATCGGTTGGACTCGCTCGAGCCGGGCGCGTTTGCCGCCGAGATAGACGCCCTTGAGCAAATTCGGGGCGAACTTCGCGTCCCAGCGGCGATCGAGCGTGACCTCGTATTCCTTCTCCACTTTGTAGCGCGGATGGGTGAGATGCTGCGAAAGATCGCCGTCGCTCGTGAGGAGAAGAAGGCCCTCGGTCTGGGCGTCGAGACGGCCAATACTGAAGAGACGCGAGAATTTCGGCGGCAACAAATCGTAGATCGTATCGGTCGCGTTCGGATCGTGCCGGGTGCAAACGAAACCGGCCGGCTTATGCAGGGCAATGGTCAGCGACTCTGCCGGGCGCACGATTCGCTGGCCGACTTTGACGTGGTCACTCGGCTCGACCTGCGTGCTGAAATTCGTGCAAGGATGGCCGTTGATCGTGACGCGGCCATCGGCGATGAGCTCGTCGCAATGCCGGCGCGAGCCAAGCCCGGCCGCAGCGAGAAAACGGTTGAGGCGCAAGAAGGTTGAGAGGTTGAAGAGTTGAATGGGAGAGAGGATTCGCGAGCCAGCGGTCTGCTCAACCCCTCAACCTCTCACCCCCTCAACCGCCTAGAGATCCGGCTTGGTCTTCGGGAGGCCGACGACCTTGCTCGTGTCTTTCCACTGACCGCGCTTCTTGAGCAGGTCGACCCGTTCGAAACGTTTCAAGACGTTGCGCTTGGCTGTGATGGTGCTGGCGCCTTTAAGGCTGCGATGCTGAGACATAAAAGTTTGCTCCGGGTTTAGGTCGGAAAACGAGCGGGCAAGGTAACTGGCCTCGCCGGTTTTTCAAATGGATTAGATTTTACCGGCCGGCAGAACGATTTTCCTAAGGCCGGTTCGAGAGCAGAACGGTCGTGCCGCAGGTGGTCAACTCTTCCACCGCGCCGCCCTGCCCGCCCAGCAGCTCGCGCCAGTGCGGCAGCCGCCGTTGCTCGATCAGGAGATAAAAACGGTCCGCCCCGGTCCAGGCTTGGGCGACGGTTTTCTCGTCCAGGAAAATATCCGGGGTCGGCCCGAGCGCGACGCCGGGTTCGGAGGCGGGATCCTGGTTCACCAGATAAAATTTTCGCCCGAGATAAAAGAGCAGACTGCTCCCGACATGCATCTGTCCCTCATAAATGATCTTGTCGTTAGGCGCGATCCGTTCCTCGATGAAGTCGGCCGCGTCGGCGAGCGAGAAATAAGGCGCCATCCTGGCCACCCCATCCATCATGCTGAAACCGATCGGCACCATCGCGGCGGCCAGCGCGGTCAGTGCGAGGCGTGGCCGTTCTCGCCAGATGAACCAGAGCGCGATTCCCGGGAAAAGAATGAGCGCGAGACCGACGACGGAGAACATCAGACGGAAGCCCAGCCAGGTAGAAATCGGAATATCGGTCAGTGTCCGCCACGCGGTCGAGCGAGCCGCGGTCGTGCCCCATTGACCGTTGGCGTCGCGGAGCAACTCGGGCAAACGCCAGGCCACAAACCCGGCCACGAGACCGATCGCGAGCACGCCAACGACACCGACGATTTGGGTCCAGCGCGGCATCCGTTCCCACGCCGTCGCGGCAAAAATCGCGAGTCCGCCCCACATGCTCATCGAATAATAATCCTGCCGCTGGCCGATCACGAAGATGGGGAGGAAAACGACCGCCATCCAGCAAAGCGGAAGAGCGTCGGCAAATTCGATCTCCCGCGGCCGGAAGACGCGCCGCCAGGCGAGCAGGACGCCGGGCAGAATCGCGATCGTCCACGGAAACCACCAGGCGAGATGGAGCGCGAGAAAAATCCGGCGCGGCACGTTGTCGTAGCTGTGGCCGGGGTCCGCTTCGCCAGCGAGGTGGACAAGCCATTCGTTAGCCGTGAACTGGCCGAGGAAACCGGGGTGCCGCCATTCCAGCCAGATGTGCCAGGGGGCGGCGATGAGGAGGAAGACCAGGATGCCGTCCCAGCGCAGCAATTCGCGAAAACGGATGCGCGCTTCGCGATAGAAACAGGAAAGCAAACCAAGGATCGCGGCCGGGTAGAGGAGCCCGTGCAGACTCTTCGTCATGCAGGCAAGCGCGACGAAAATCCAAAAACCGATGAACCAGCCGCGCCGCCCCTGGCGTCGTTCGTAGCCGCGCAGCGCGCAATAAAGCGAGCCTGCAATGAAGGCACTAAAGACCGGTTCCGGCATGACGATGCGGCCGAAAATAAAAGTCCCGCAACAACAGAGATGGATGAGCCCGGCGAGGAACCCGCGCCAAGGCCCGCCGAGCCGGTCGCCAATGAGAAAGGTGAACGCGACCGCGGCCAGCGTGCCGAGCGCGATCGGAAGGCGGACGGCTGCCGTCGTTAGGCCAAAAGATTTTAGAGAGGCGACGATCGCCCAGTAGAGGAGGAGCGGTTTCTGGAGGCGCGGGATGCCGTTATTGGTCGGCGTGAGCCATTGCTGCGACTCGAGCATCTCCCGCGCGGCGCCGGCATACTGGCCGTCGGTTTCATTATAGAGATCGCCCCAGCCGATGGTCGCGAGATGAAGGATGGCGGTCAGGCCGAGCAGGAAAAGAAAGAGCCCGCGCCGGATGGGCGGCGCCGCGAGCGCGGGCGAATCCAGGAAAACGTCGTCGAGCCGGAGAGCGGGATTGCCAGAAGACATTTTCGTTAGGCTGCTTGACGGAATTCCGGCGGCTCGAGCTCAGCGCGACGCGGCCGGCAGTTCCGGCCCGCGATAACGCTCCCACTCCTCTGGTAGCCGGAGCAATTTTGCGCCGGGCATCTGGACCAGGGCGAGCATCTGGCGGCACTCGGCGATGAGCGTGTCGTCACCCAGCCGGCGAATATGAAAACCGCACCAGAACCGGGCGCGCTCGAGTTGGTCGAGCCAGCCGTCGATCCGCAGGCGATCGCCGAGCTTGGCTGCGCGGCGGTAATCAATCTCGGTCCGAACCACCACGGGATAACGCTGCGTCTCGGCCATCTCGACGAGCTTCATCCCAAGGTCTTCGGCGAGGAGGGTGCGGGCGGTTTCGATGAAACGCAGGTAGGCGATGTTATGCACCACCCCGCCGCAGTCGGTGTCGAAAAACATCACCTGGACCTCGGTCTGGATGCGGGGTGCTTCGGTCTTGATCGTTGTCGATGGCAGAGGAGTTATTCCGGATTGCGACATTCGAATTCCGATTTCCGCTCTTAAAGGCGGACCAGGTCGAGCAGAAACTGGCACCAAAGATAAATCATTCCGCGCCAGGAATACTTGATCTCGCCGCCCGCGGTCTGGGTGAGGACGCCGGCCGCGATGTTGTGCGCGATCTGATCGCGCAGGTCGTTCTCGATTTCCTGTTGAATCCGTTCTTCATCGAGCGAATCGATGATGTTGGTCTCGACCGAGTGATCGCGCAGGAACCCTCTGTGACTCTGGTAAAGTTGCCAGAAAGACTGGTCGGGCCGTTGCCGGTTGATCCGAAATTGCGGGGTCAATTTCAGGCCGTAAGAAAGCGGATAATTCCAAGTCGTCCAGATGACGCCATCCTGCGCGCGCGAGGAAATGCGGAGATAATAAAACGAAAGATCGTTTTGTTCGTTAAGGCAGATGGTCGCTTGGGCGCGGTCCTCTTCCTTGTAGAAGAGCCGGAAGAATTGCTTGTAATCCTCCCAATCCCAGCCGGCGTCGCTGATGTGGGCGAAGCCTTCGCTCTCGATCTGCCTGGTGATCTCATCCAGCGTCGGAAAAACTTCGAGCGAAGGCGGGCTCTTCGGGCGCAGGGTTTTTTCGCGCGGGAGACGGAGAGCGCGGATGCGGGTGAGAATTTCCAACCACGGGAGAAAAAGCCAGCTCATCGCGCTGAGCAGGCCAAGGATGACGCTGCCCGTGATGTAGTAGATGGCGAGATAGGACGCGGTCAGGATGCCAAGCGCGCCGACCTTCTGCGAAATGGACGACTGATAACTGCGCAGGGCGACGCTGAGCGCGGCGACACCGAGCGTGATGAAAAGCCCGAACAGCATTTACGGGACGATGGCGTGCTCGCGCAGGAATTTCTCCAATTGATCGGTATCGAAATTCGCGAGCACATCATCCCCGGCCACGAGAGTCGGAACGTAAGTCTGGTCGGACAATTCCCTCATCTCCTCGTAGGCCGCGCGGTCCACGCCGACATCGATCTCGGTAAACTCGTAGCCGCGTTCGGTGAGGAATTCTTTGGCATCGATGCACCAGGAACACCATTCGCGGCTGAAGAGTTTGAGGTCGGTCGGCACGGGGGGAATAAACAGTCGCAGCGAGGGGCGTCAATCTCCGCCTTCAATCCCGCTCCGCTCCCCAACTCGTGCTCGTGCTCCTAATCGATGCGAACGCCCGGGTGGAAAAGCCGGTTCTCTTTAGGGCGAGTGGAGACAGGAGGACGAGCGCGAGGGAAGATGATCGAACTCAGTAAACAATCTCCCAGGCGCCATCCGGCTGGCGAACCACGACCAGTTTGCCCGGGTAAATCATCGAGAGCGCGAGACCTGCGCACATTTGCGTCTCTTCGTCCTTGATCGGCGCGAAGGTTTTCTCATCGAACCCGAACAGGGTTCCCGTCTTTTTCGTCACCGCCACCTCCGGGCCCCCCGTCGTAGCGAAATCTAGCTCACCGGCCTGCGGCGCCGTCACTCGCACGCCCGCTTTATAGACCGCTTCGAGACAGCGCGCCTTGCGCACATCGTCCACCTTGAGCGATTCGTTTTCTTCGATCGCCTTGTAGACCGCGGCGAAATCCGGCTGGAACCATTCCGCCCGGGTCTTCAGGAGCGCGGCGATTTTCTGTTTATCCTCCTCGGTCAGGGAGACGACCGGCGGGTAATGATGCCACGGCAGATCGAGCGCAAAATCAGCCGTAAACTCGTGCTCGAAAACCACCTTTCCCTTCAGTGCCTTGCGCTCGTCCACGCCCTCGTCCGCCTGGTTGGTCGCACGGGCACTGCCCGGCTCTTCTTCCTCCGTCGCAGTGTCCATGACCGAAGCCCAGCGCAGCTGCGCGCGATAAGGAATCGCCGACTCGTTAGGCGTGAACTCGATCCGAATTTTGTTTTTTCCTTTCCGCAGGACCAGACCGACCGAACTCATCGGCACCCAGACGCTCGGCGAAACTTCGCGGTCCTCGAAGAGCACCGGTAATTCTTCCGCGCCCACCTCCTGCTCGGCAAAGGGCACGTTATTGATGAAGATGGCCGCTTTCCCCGGCATGCTCTTGACCTTGTCGTCCTTCGCCGGATCCCCCACGAACGGAGTGAATTTGAATTCGACGTTGATCACCGCCGCGCGCGCCAGCGGCATCACGAGCAACAAAAGGAACGTGGCCGCGATCTTTCGCATCCGTTCTTGGTGCCAAATATCCGGCAACAAGGCGAGTCGAAAGATTCCGGTCTCCCGCGGCCGAGCACAGGCGCGCCTATGGAATTTTCCGCCCAGCCTCAGAGGCGGTGGCTTCCTCCCGGGCCTGCCGGTCGAGCTCGGCCGCGGCAAACTCGTGCGACATCATGAGGCCTTTCGCGATCACCACGGTTACAATCAACCCGAGCAGGAAAATGGAGATGAGATATTCCATCTCTATTTTCCCCGCCGCACCGTGAGGCCGCTGCCGAGAATAACGACGCGCACGCCGACCCAGAGACTGAGAATGCTCGGCACCCAGAGGCCGACGAAAAGGCCGTACTCCTTGCTGACGAGGAACCAAAGTGAAACGCTGGCCACGAAACTAACGAACGCTCCAAGCAGAAATGGATAATCAATTTTGTGAAACATAGTGGATTTGTCCTTGCCCCAGTGAACGAATGGGAGGGGGCCACGGATGCCGAAACTTGTTTTCAACCATCTCGCGCCCAAGCAAACAACCAGCTCTGGCCGGACGAAACCTCAGTTCGTAAATCAACTCTATCGCCGCAGGACTGCGGCGTCCGAATTCGCCTTTCGAAACGGATATCTTGCCGACTCAGCTAAAATCGCATCCATTCACGAGAACAAGACGTATCCCCGACTGACCGCATTCCTTATCAGCCATGCTCAACGAACTTCTTCAGGACCGGTCGGCGCTTTATGTGTCGGGCACGATGACCGCGCGCGAACGGGACGAATTCGAATTGATTCTGGAATTTCATGCCGAGCTTCGGCAGTTCGTGCAGGGGCTGGAAGAAGTGGGCAACGCTCTTTTGCTCTCGGATCTGCCAACGGGCGCCTCTGGACCTTCCGCGCAACTCAAGGCCAGGATCCTGCAAGCCGTGGCCGAACAGCCGGCGCAAGCGAGTCCCACGGGTTTCGTTACGACCGGCCCGGACCGGCTCGTGCAATGGGTGAATCCGGCTTTTGTCGCGATGTGTGGATATTCGCTCGACGAACTGCGTGGCAAGACGCTCGGCCCCCTTCTGCAGGGCGAAAAAACCGATCTAGCCGCCGCCGCGCGGATGCGCCAGGCGGTGCGCGATTACAAGCCTTGTCACGAAACCATGATCAATTATCGCAAGGACGGTTCGGTATACGGAGTCGACATCTCGATCACGCCCATCCTCAACGATGAAGGCGTGCCGCTCTGGATGGTCGCGCGCGAGCACGAAGTTGCGCTCCCCTTGGCGGCCTGATGCGCCGCAGCGCTAAAGGCGCGATCCAAGCTGTCCTCGCAGTTTGATCAGCCCGCGCCGGATTCTGGCTTTGACCGTCCCGAGCGGTTGATCGAGCCGCTCCGCGATTTCTGTCTGGGTGTAGGAATGGAAAAACGCGAGATCGATCGCCTCCCGCTGATCGGCGGAAAGTTTCTGCATGGCCGCGCGGATGAACCGCACTCGCTCGCCCGTCGCCGCGAGGAGGAAGGAATCGTTGTCGTCGAATTTCTCCTTCACCTCCGACTCCAGTTTGACCTCGTCGTTCAGCCGGTCGCGACGTTGTGTGGACCGGATGAGGTCGATCGCGCGATGCCGGGTCAGCGTCACCGCCCAGGTTAAAGGTTTGCCCCGCGCAGGATCGTAAAGCGGCGCCTTTTTCCAGATCTGCACGAAGACTTCCTGCAAGACGTCTTCCGCGGCTTGCTCGTTCCGGAGCAGTCGGTAGGCGATGGAAAAAAGAATGCGCGAGAAACGATCGTAGAACTGCTCGAAGCTCGCGCGATCGCCCTGGCCGATGCGCTGGAGGAGTTCGATCTCCGCCACTTGGGTATCTGTGATTTCGTTGGGCACGATCAAGGGCAGCTTGGCAAGGCCCCCCTGGCGTTGCAAGCGGCGACGAGTTAGCCAGTCACGGTTCGGTAGGCGGCGGCGTCCTGCAAAGTGTCGAGCGCGGCCGGGTCTTCCACTTTCAAAACGAAGATCCAGCCTTCGCCGTAGGGGTCGGTATTGATCAAAGCCGGATTGGATTCGAGGGCCTGGTTCACTTCCGTGACGGTGCCTTTGGCCGGAGCGTAAATGTCGCTCGCCGCCTTGACCGACTCGACCACAGCGATCGGGCCGCGCGCTTCATGCGCCGCGCCCACTTTCGGCAACTCGACATAAACCACGTCGGTCAACTCGGCCTGCGCATGATCGGTGATGCCGACGCGGATCGTGTCGCCGTCGCGGCGAACCCATTCGTGCGATTCGGTGTAGAGAAGGTCTTCTGGAACGTTCATGGTTTTTTGTAGAGTGGTTTCTTTTCGATCACGGCCGGAAATCTCTGCCCGCGAATCTCGATCTCGATTTCTTCGCCCGGCTTCGGCACCGGTGTGCTGAGGTATGCCATCCCGATGCCATAATTCAAGCTCGGCGAAAGAGTCCCGCTGGTCAGTTCGCCCACATCCACCCCGTCGCGAATGACCCGGTAGTGCGGACGCGGGGGCGGGCTCTTCCCTTTCATCCGAAACGGGACCAGCCGGCGCGACAGGCCTTCCTCTTTCTCGCGCTGCAATTTGGCGCGGCCGCTGAATTCCGGTTTCGTTAGGTCAACGAAGAACCCGAGGCCGGCTTCGAGCGGGTTGTGCTCCGGCGACAGGTCCGAGCCGTTCAGCGGATAACACATCTCGAGGCGCAGCGTATCGCGCGCGCCAAGCCCGCAGGGGCGAATGCCTAACGATTCGCCTTTGGCCAGCACTTCCCGCCAGACCCGCGGCGCATCGCCAGCCGCGAAAAAAACTTCGATCCCGTCCTCGCCCGTGTAGCCGGTGCGCGCGACCTGCAACGCCATCTCGTCGAGCTCGAACCGGGCGATTTGATTTCGCGCCGGCAGTTCCGTCGCCTTCCCAAAAAGCGCCTGGAATAGCTCCTCGACTTTCGGCCCCTGAATCGCCAGACCCGCATACTGCTCGCTTTGATCTTCGAGTTGCACGTCCATCGCGAGATGCGCGCGCAACCACGCAAAATCGTCTTCAATCCGCGACGCGTTCACGACGAGCAGAAATTTTTCCTCCTCGACCCGATACACGATCAGGTCATCGATGATCCCGGCCTCGTCGTTCAGCAAAAAGGTGTATTGCCCCGCGCCCACCGCCAGCTTGCCGGTGTTGTTGGTCAACATCGTGTTGAGCCATTCCCCGGCGCGCGGACCGGACGCGACCAACTCGCCCATGTGCGAAATATCAAAGACGCCGACACTTTTCCGGACCGCCTGGTGCTCCTCCATGATGCTGCTGTATTGCACCGGCATGAGCCAGCCGCCGAAGGGAATAAT
Organism: Spartobacteria bacterium; assembly: GCA_040007175.1. Classification (GTDB taxonomy): domain Bacteria; phylum Verrucomicrobiota; class Verrucomicrobiia; order Chthoniobacterales; family UBA10450; genus Palsa-1392. The sequence continues at coordinate 55,365 of JBDTVP010000004.1, read as the reverse complement.
CTTCGCTTTTAGCCTAACGTGTTCGTCGTACAGCGGGGTCCGTTTTTCCGCGGGATCGCTCATCGCGGCCAGCCTAAGGGTTGCGCCAATTGTGTCAAACTTCGCGCTTTTTCAGGCGGGTTTGTTGAACTGCCGCGAGCCCGACTTTACGGTGGCGCAACGATGAGTTTGCTCGATTCCCTCGAACGCCGCTTCGGCCGCTTCGCCATTCCTAACCTCATCCGGATCGTCGCCGGCTTTAACGCGCTCGTTTTCATCCTCGCCCGGCTCAACCCGGAGTTCGTGCGCATGCTCGATCTCAACCGCCCCGCCATTCTCTCTGGCGAGGTCTGGCGGCTCGTCACCTACATCTTCATTCCCACCACTAACAGCCCCATCTGGATCCTCTTCGTTCTCCTTTTTCTCTGGTTCATCGGCGAAGGCCTGGAGCGCGCCTGGGGTTCTTTTCGCCTCAACCTTTTCTATTTCGTCGGGATGCTCGGGACGACGGTTGCAGCCTTTTTTTTCGGGAGCAATTTTTCCAACACGATGCTGAGCGCTTCGCTCTTTTTTGCCTTTGCTCATTTTTATCCCGACGAGGTGATCTACCTCTTTTTCATTTTGCCGGTGAAGGTGAAATGGCTCGCCTGGGTCTCCGCCGCCCTCTTGATTTTTGGCTTCGCCACCAGCCCAAACTCCTACCGGATGGCGCTCATCGCCTCCTTCGCGAATTATTTTATCTTCTTCGGCCCGGAGTTGGTCCGCGCGGCGCGCAACCGGCAGCAGACCGCGCATCGGCGCCGGCGTTTTGAAGAAGAGGCCCGGCCGGAAGAAGAAGCACTGCACCATTGCGCGACCTGCGGCGCGACCGAGCTGACTAATCCAGCGCTCGAGTTTCGCGTCTCGCGCGACGGCGAGGAATACTGCCTCGAACATCTCCCAAGCGCGACGCAGGTGGAAGCCTGACAGAACGGCGGGAGTGCTCCCCCTCCTGTCATCCAGAGTCGTGGAGACGACGAGGGACCTCCCAGTTGCAATCCACGCGAACTCTTTTCCAAGGCGCGTCTCTTGCAACTGCGAGATTCCTCTCCGCGCTGTGCCGGATCGGGATGACAAAAGGAGAGAGCGGTCTGCTCGGCGAATCGTCGCTTGTCCAGCAACACCTTCTCTAATCGACAAACCGCGACCGGCTTGACCCCATCGGCGGGCGCACGGAAACTCTCCTCCATGGACCCGACGCCCGCGCCCTTGATTCCCCAGGACGGCTGGCATTGCCTGCATCTCTTCTACCGGATCGAGTACGGCCAATGGCAACTCCTCAACGCCGCCGAGCAACGCGCGGCGAAAGTCGCGCTCTCCACGCTGGTGCAGGAAACACGCGCCCTCGAGTCGACCCAGCTCCTCACCCTCAGCCAGGTCACGCCGAAAGCCGACCTCGGTTTCATGCTCATCACGCCCGATCTGCAGGTCGCGAACCGGGTCGAAAAGCAACTCACCTTGTCGTTAGGCGCGGACGTTCTCGTCCCGGTTTACAGTTATCTCTCGCTCACCGAGGAGAGCGAGTACACCACCACCGACGAGCAGTACGCCGTCACCCTAACGACCGAGCAAAAGCTCCAGGCCGGCACCCCGGAATTCGAAGCCGGGATGGAAGAGTTCCGCGAGCGGATGAAAAAATATCGCCACGACCGGGTTTACCCTGAGCTGCCCGATTGGCCGATCGTCTGCTTCTACAACATGGTGAAACGCCGTGGTGAACAGCGGAATTGGTACACTTTACCGCCCGAAGAACGCCGCGTCCTGATGGGCGGACACGCCCGCGTCGGCCGGCAATACGCCGGCAAGATCAAGCAACTCATTACTGGATCCAGCGGCCTCGATGATGCCGAGTGGGGCGTGACGCTTTTTGCGCACGATACTTTTCAGATCAAAGCGATCGTTTACCAGATGCGCTTCGACGAGGTCAGTGCGGCCTATGCCGACTTCGGCGAATTTTACATTGGCATTCAGCTGCCGCTCGACGAACTGTTTCGCCGCTTGCAGCTGTAAAACTCGTGCTCCTGCTCGGAGTCGAATCAGCCTAACGAGGAGCATGAGCACGATGATGAGAGCGTTAATGGATGGGTGGCAGAGTGGTCTAATGCGCACGCCTGGAAAGCGTGTTTGCCGCAAGGCAACCAGGGTTCGAATCCCTGCCCATCCGCCAGCGCCGACCCGCCGCTCCTGATCGCGCGCGACGCAACAACCGGCCGCACCGGCCATGCTCATAGGGTCCGCCCGACCACTCCCACAACCTCGATTTATCCCGGCGACGCGCGCCGGCTCAACATCTGCGTTGTCTGCCGCACCTTGACGATGCTGTTACTCGGGAGCACACCCCGGAAATTTGTCCCCGGGTAAATGATGCTGTCGCGGCCGACGATCGAGCCCGGATTCAAGACCGCGTTGCAGCCGATCTCGGAACGGTCGCCGATAATCGCGCCGAATTTCCGCAAACCGGTCGCGATCATTCCATCCGTCGCAAGGACGAAAATCTCCGCGTGATCGAGCTTCACGTTGGAGAGGATCACGCCCGCTCCGAGATGCGCCTTGTAACCGAGAATGGAGTCGCCGACGTAGCTGAAATGCGGAATCTGCGCCTCGTCGAACACGATTGAGTTTTTGAATTCGCACGAGTTGCCCATCACCACGCCGTTCCCCACGATCACGTTTTCGCGCACGTAACAGCCGCTCCGGATGTGACAGTTTTCCCCGATCCAGGCCGGACCTTTCAAAACCGCGCCCTGCTCGACGATCGTGCCCGCGCCGATGAAAACCGATTCGCTGATGAAGGGTTTGCCGACCAGCTCACCGAGCACGCCCGGCTTGAGCCGGAACTGGAGGTAACTCGGAATCTGATTGAGGGCTTCCCACGCGTATTTGCCCTTTTCGAAAAGCTTGGAGTGCGCGGTGTGCTCGAGTTCGAAATAATCCGTCGCGCTGAACATTTCGTTAGGCATGATTTTCTTATTTGTCAGGCCCCGGCCCGGCGGGTCACGAGCTGGCCGTCTTTTGTGTCGCGCACGTCCCAGCCCAGCGCCTGGAGAGCGTCGCGCAATTCATCACTTTTTTGCCAGTCCTTGGCAAGCCGCGCCTGCACCCGCTCCTCCGTCATCTGGAGCACTTCTTCGGACGGCTTCTCGGCTTCCGCTTCGATCGCGAGGGTCTGATTGATCCGGGCCCACCATTGCAACCAGGCCAGCGCCCGCGCCGAGTCGATCCCGCCATCCAACTCGCGGTTGCTCTCACGAATGCGCTCAAACAAATGGCCGAGCGCCGCCGAAATATTAAGATCGTCATCCAGCGCTTCGCCAAATTTGTCGTCCTCCAGCGCGACCGGTTGGTTGGGCTGCAGATTGCCCGCGCGCGCCGCTTCCCAGAGCCGGCGGAGCCATTCATCGATCCGGGCCAGCGACTGGCGCGCTTCTTCCATCCCTTCCCAAGTGAAATTCAAAGGCGCGCGATAATGCACCCGGATCAGCGCATAACGAACCTCCCGCCCGCTGTAACCCTTCGCCAGGACTTCGCGCAGGGTGTAAAAATTGCCTAACGACTTCGACATCTTTTGCCCGTCGACCATGAGGTGCGCGCAATGCAGCCAGTAACGAACGAACTGTTTCCCGCTGCAGCCTTCCGACTGCGCAATCTCCGCCTCGTGATGCGGAAAAATATTATCGACTCCTCCGCAATGAATATCGAGCTCATCCCCGAGCAGCGCAGTCGCCATCGCACTGCACTCGATGTGCCAGCCCGGACGTCCGCGCCCCCACGGACTTTCCCAGCCGACATCGCCGTCCTCGGCGTCCCACGCTTTCCAGAGCGCGAAATCGCCGACGTGTTCCTTGTCGTACTCGTCGCTCTTCACCCGGCCGGTCGGGCGCAATTCCGCAAGGTCGAAATGCGCCAGTTGACCGTACTTCGGGAAACGACTGATCCGGAAATAAACCGACTTGTCGTCCGCCTGGTAGGCGAGTTCGCTTGCGATCAGTTTCTCGATCATCGCAATCATCGCCTGGAGATAAACCTCTTCGGTGGCGGAAGGGAAAGCATTGGCCCGCTTGATCCGGAGCGCGTCGAGATCCTGGAAAAACGCCTCCTTGAACGGCGCAGTGAATTCGCCCAGCGGGAGATTCGCTTCCCGGCTGCCGCGGATCGTCTTGTCATCGACGTCGGTTAAATTCATCACCCGCCCGACCAGGAAACCGCGGTCCTCGAGATGGCTCTGCAACAAGTCCTCAAAAACGTAGGCCCGGAAATTCCCGATGTGCGCGTGGCTGTAAACCGTCGGGCCGCAGGTGTACATCCGCACCTTCCGCCCCTCTGGATCGAGCGCGCGGAACTCTTCGATTTCGCGGGAGTAGGTATTAAATAGACGAATTGGCATCTTAGATTTTTCCAGGCCGAGCGGGCTGCTGGGCGTAGTCAGCAACGATTCGTTAGGCGACCTGCTCCACGCTCGCCACCGCCATCGCAGCCATTCCTTCTTCGCGGCCGATCGCGCCCATCCCTTCGTTCGTCGTCGCCTTGATCCCGACACGCGTCAATTCAAGCCCGAGGGTCGCGGCAATCTTCCCCCGCATCGCGGCAAGGTGCGGCCCGATCTTCGGCGCTTCCGCGATCAGGGTCGCATCCACATTCACAATCCGGCATTTATTTTCCTGCAACAGTTCCCCGACCCGGCGCAGGATTTCGAGGCTGCTGATCCCGCGGATCGATTCGTCGGTATTTGGAAAATGATGGCCAATATCGCGCTCCCCGATCGCGCCTAACAACGCGTCCGCAATCGCATGCGTCAGGACGTCCGCGTCCGAGTGGCCTTCGAGCCCGCGCGCGCTCGCAATCTCGACTCCGCCGAGGACGAGCCGGCGGCCTTCGCCAAAGCGATGCGCGTCGTAACCAATCCCGGTGCGAACCATATCGTTAGGCTAACGCAGATCGAGCAAACCGTTCGAGGCCACAATGCTGAACTTATCGGGAAAATCGGTGCGCGCTTTCATCTCGACCTTGCCCCCGGCCGCTTCCACCAGGAGCAGGCCCGCGGCGATATCCCAGAGGCTAATGCCCTGCTCGATGTAAGCGTCGAGCCGTCCGCAGGCCACATAAGCCATGTCGAGCGCGGCGCTGCCTAACATTCGGCACTTGCGCACCCGGTGGACCATTCCCTGGAGCAAGGGAAGTCCCGCGTCGATCGTCGCGCCGGTTTTGGAAAGGCCGATCGAGACAACGGCTTCCGCCAGCTTCGTCCGCGGGCTGACCCGAAACGGTTTTCCATTCAAAGTAGGCGGCTGACCTTTTTTCCCGCTCCAAAGTTCCCGGCGCACCGGATCGAAAATCACTCCCACGATCACCTCGCCCCGGCGACGCAGTGCGATCGAGACGCAAAAATGCGGAAGGCCGTAGAAATAATTGACCGTGCCGTCGAGCGGATCGACGACCCATTGATACTCGCTCGTCTGGTCGCCGACGATGCCTTCTTCGCCATAAAGCGCGTGTTCCGGAAAACGTTCGAGCAGGATTTTCGTGATCAAATCCTGAGTCAGAACATCGACCTCGAGCTTGATGTCGTGCGCCGTCGCGGCGTTAACCTTGAGTGGTTTCTCGAAATGCGACAGGAGCAGTGCGCCGGCGGCCCGCGCCGCCTCCTGCGCCGTCTCGAGGTAATGCATCACGCGTGACCCTAACCGATTCTGTCGCGCTACCGCGAAGTTTTTTGCGCAAAAAAAACCGGGAGGAGAAAATGAATCCTCCTCCCGGGCTGAAGTTAAGATGAGGAAGAACGGCACTCACCGCCCCTCTGTGGAGATCCGGGCTAATGTTTCTTTTTGCCGGATGCTTTTTTCTTAGTCGCCATCTTTTTCTTGGCGGGTGCCTTTTTCTTGGCGGCAGCCTTTTTTTTCTTTGCTGGCATAGGGAATCCCCCCTTTCAATCCGCAGAAGCGGTCTGTGAACAGTTTGTGAATAACTTCACTTTCATCGAGTCACTAATCGTCACGTTTTTTTTGTCAAACTTTTTTCGTGCACTTGCAATATTATTTTAAGCAATGTGCGCGCCAGCTCCGTTTTTTTTTCGCGCGGAAGTTTTTTGCGCGTGCCATTTTTGTAAAAAATTTCCACTTCGTTCTCGTCGGAATCCATTCCGATCTCCGTGCCGCCGACCTCATTCGCGATTAAAAGATCGCAATTTTTCTCGCGCAGTTTACGCGCGGCGTTCGCGGCCAGGTCGTGCGTCTCGGCCGCGAAACCAACCACGAAACAGCCGTGTTTCGCGCTCGTTAGGCTGGCAAGGATGTCGCGGGTTGGGACCAGCGCGAGCGCAAACGGCTCCCGCTCCTTTTTCATTTTTTGCGCGCAATATTGCGCCGGCCGGTAATCGCAAACCGCCGCGCACATGATCAACACATCGCAGTGCGCGAGTTGCGCAGCAACGGCTGCGAACATTTCGTCGCCGGTCGTGACCGGAACCATCTCCGCCCCGGGTAGCGGGGCGAGTGCAACCGGGCCGGAGACCAGCGTCACCGCGTGTTTTTCCTCGAGGGCCGCGGCCGCGAGGGCGTAGCCCATCCTACCGGACGAACGGTTGCTCAAATAGCGGACAGGATCGAGCGGCTCGCGCGTCGGACCAGCCGTGATGAGGAACTTCACGCGAGCAAATTATCCTGCCGGGCGAGCAGGAACTCCACGCGGAAAGCGATCTCGTCGACTTTCCACAAACGCCCGAGACCTTCGTAGCCGCAGGCGAGCAGGCCCGCTTCCGGTCCGATGAATTCGACCCCGCGCTTGCCTAACGTCGCCACATTTTCCTGCGTCGCGGGATGTTCCCACATCTTGCCGTTCATCGCCGGCGCGAGCAGGATCGGCGCGCGCGTGGCGAGCGCGATCGCGGCCAGCGGATGCCCCGCCAAACCGTGCGCGAGTTCCGCGATGATCTGCGCGGTGGCGGGCGCGATGAGAAGAAGATCGGCGCGATCGGCCAGCGCGATGTGCCCCGGATGCCAGCTTTGCTTTTCGTCGTAGAAGCTGGTCGTAACCGGATTCTTCGAAAGCGTCTGCAAAGTGAGCGCAGTGATGAATTCAGTCGCGTCCTTCGTCATCACGACAGAAACCTCGTGGCCTTGCTTAACGAGAAGGCTGGCCAGCTCCGCCGCTTTGTAGGCGGCGATCGAGCCGGTCACGCCGAGGACAACCGATCGCTTTTGCTTCGCTTTCATCGCTCCCTCATTTCGTTAGGCCAAGACCATCCGGCTGCTGAGGTAGCGCTCCGCTCCCATGATATGGCGAAACTTGAGCAGATCCTCTTCGACCGACCGGCTGATGATGGTGTAGCGATAATCGCGCCAGTGTTCCATCTCCCGCGCGGCGGTCAGCAGGCGCACTTCGATCTGCTCCTCCGTCTCTGTCCCGCGTTTCGTTAGGCGACGGCGCAGTTCGTCAAGATCGGGCGGCATGATGAAAACATCGGCCAACGCCTGGCGGACAAAAGCGTCGTCGAAAGCGCGGATCGCAGTGGCGCCCTGCGTGTCGATATCGATCAGGACATCGACTCCCTCGTGCAAGCTGCTCAAAATTGGATCGCGCAGCGTGCCGTAGTATTTTCCGTGCACGTTGGCGTGCTCGAGAAATTCGCCGGCTGCGACGCGGGCGAGGAAATCTTTCTCGGAAAGAAAATGATAATCTTCGCCGTCGATCTCGCCGGCGCGTGGCGGACGCGTCGTGCAGGAGACGGAGTAAACAAAATCGGGCGTCTGGCGGAGCGCGTCGCAGAGGGTCGATTTTCCGGCGCCGGAAGGCGCGGAGACGACGAAGAGAATTCCGTAACGGCTAAATTGCTTACTCAAGATTTTGGATTTGTTCGCGGATCTTCTCGACCTCGGATTTGCAGGCGACGACGTGGCGCGAGATCTCCGCGTCGCCCGCTTTCGCGCCCAAGGTATTCAGTTCGCGGGAAATTTCCTGAGTAATAAATTCGAGCGTCCGGCCGACCGGTTCGTCCTTGCGCAATTGGTGGGCGAATTGCGCGAGATGACTTTCCAGCCGGGTCAGCTCTTCCGAAACGTCGGAGCGATCGGCGAAAAAGGCGACTTCCTTGATCAAGCGCTCGTCGTTAGGCTCGAGCGTGAAGCCGCCCGCCTTGTTGATTCGCTCGAGGAGCGTGACCCGGAATTTTTCCGCGACCGCGGGATGCATCTTGCGCACTTCCTTGAGTGCCTGACGGACCACTTTCAAGCGATGGATCAGATCCTTCGCGAGATGTTTGCCCTCCCGCTCCCGCATCTTGATCAAATCGCCGAGCGCGTCGCGCAACACTTCCTCCAGGCTCGGCCAGACGTCGTTAGGCTCGACTCCGTCACCGGAAAAGCGAAGGACACCGGGCGCCTGCAAAACCATTCCGATTGTGATCTCGCCGTTCACTCCCAATTCCTTTTGTAGCGCGCGCATGCTGTCGTGATAAGAACGGGCGAGCGCGCCGTCGAGCGCCAGTTTCTGCACCGCCTGCGCGCTCGCGTCGTAGCTGACCGAGACATTGGTCCGCCCGCGCGCGACCCGATCGTTTACCGCTTGGCGGACGCGCGGCTCGAGCGCGCTCAACTCGCGCGGGAGATTGATCACGATGTCGTTTTGTTTCCGGTTCACGGAGTTGATCTCAACGCTGATCTTCGCGCCGCCGCGCTCACTTTCGGCGCGGCCATAACCAGTCATGCTTTTCATCGGGTAGGAGGACGATAACGCCGGAATAACAAATGGAAACGCGCGCTTCTCAGGGCGACTCGGGGCGGCTTCCGCCGTTCGTCGGGTCGCGCAGCGGCACCCCTTGCTCGTAAAGTTCGAGATCGCCCTGCAGCATTCCCGCGATCGCCGGCTGCGCTTGGGCTTCGGCGCGTTGCACGCCGTCCTCCGCGGTTTGCACCGCTAACGGAAAGCGACCGGTTTCCGCATAGGCCGCGGCGATGACCCGGAAGACCATCAAGTTCCGCTCGCCGGAGGCTTGCGCGGCGCGCTGGGCAAGATCGAGCGCCCGGGCTCCATCGCGAATTTCGGCCGCCGGCGAAGTCGCGAGAATCCAGGCGAGACTGAGCTGGGTTGCGATCTTGTTAGGCTGGAGGCGCAAGGTTTCCTGCCACTCGGCGACGGCCGCGCCGAGTTGATTTTGCTGGAGCAGAGCGACCGCGAGGTTGTGGTGCAGTTCCGCGTTGGCCGGTTGAATCGCGAGGGCCTGGCGCCATTGCTCCACCGCTTCCTGGACACGGCCTTTTTTCCGGAGCGCAATCGCGAGATTGTTATGCGCGTCTGCGTGCCGCGGCTGGAGGCGAAGTGTCTCCTGAAATTCCGCGATCGCAGGATCGAGCTGATCCTGGCGGCTGAGCGCGATCGCGAGGTTGTAGTGCGCGGCGACATTATTTTTTTGCAGAGCCAGCGCCTGCCGGAAAAAGGTGATCGCTTCCTCTGCTTTTCCCTGGTCGAGGAGCGCGTTACCGAGGCTGTAGGCTGCGTCCGCGTCGTCCGGCCGGATCCGGAGCGCCTCGCGAAAGGCGGCGATTCCTGCCTCGGTCGCGCCGCTCTTGAGCAACGCTTTCCCGAGATTGCGCCGCACTTCGCTGTCGTTAGGGCGAATCCGCACGACTTCGCGATAACGGGCGATGGCCTCGACCAACTCGTTATTCTGCCAGAGGGCGTTAGCCAGGTTGGTGAGGCCGTTGGGATCGCCCGGCCGAATCCGGAGCGCGGCGCGATCGTGCGCGATCGCTTCTTTGGCCCGCCCGATTTTGGCCAACGCAGTTCCGATTCCGCGATGGGCGACATCGTTGTTCGTCGTGACCGCAAGCACGTGACTCCAGAGCCGCACGTTATCGGACCAATAACTGGTCTGCCGGCAAGCCACGGTCGCGAGGCTGACCAGAATGAGCGCCGCCACCCCGCCCAGAAAAAGACGCCGCGCGCGCCAGGCCGCGCTCCACTTAGCGACACCCCAGGCGATGAGCAGATAGATGCCGATCTGCGGCAGGTAAGTGTAACGATCGGCATGCGCCTGCCAGCCGACCTGCACCAGGCCGATAACCGGGACGAGCATTCCCAAATACCAAAACCAACCGGTGAAAAGCCAGGGACTTTGTTTTCGCCTAACAAAGACCGCGACCGAGACCGCGAGCAGACTAACGAGCGCGAGGATGACGAGCCAGAGCGAGAGCGTGCCCTTCGCATGCGGATAAAAAACCGCCAGTCCGGTCGGCCAGATCATCTGGCGGAGATAAATCCAAACCGTGACCAAGGCGTTATCGACCCGCCAGCGCAGCGGCCAATCCTGTGCCGCCTTGAGCGCCGTTTCCTGGGAGAGATAGGTCGCCAAAGAAATTGCGCCAGCCAAAACAATGAGCGGAATTTTTTCGAGGATCAACCAGGAAACGGTCGGACTCGGCCGCGGCTCCGCGGAGTCCGATTCGGGAAGCGACGCGCGCCGCCGCAGCGGCCAGAAATCGAGCAGCAACAAGAGAAACGGAAAGGTGACCAGCATTGCCTTCGAGAGGAGCCCGAGGGTGAAAGCGAGGGCCACACTCAGGTAGCCGGTGAGCGACGGCTTCCGCGCATAACGATGATAAGCGCCGAGCGCGAGAAAAAAGAAAACGCCGCTCAGGACATCTTTTCGTTCTGAAATCCAGACGACCGATTCCGCGCGCAGAGGATGAATCGCAAAGAGGGCCGCGACAAAAGCGCTCCGCCAAAGCGCCCCAGTCATGGCGCGGAGGACGAAGAAAAGCAGGAGCACCCCGACCGTATGAAGAAGGACGTTAACGAAGTGGTAACCGCTGGGATTGAGATGAAACAACTGGCCATCCAGCATGAGCGAGATGGAAGTGAGCGGATGCCAGTTCCCGACCAGCGAACGGGTGAAAGCCGCGACCAGGCCGGCGCGGGTGAAGCCGTCGTAGATACCCGGATTCTGGTAGACGTAATAGTTGTCGTCGTAATTCGTGAAACCGAAACAAAGGGTCTGGCCAAAGACAATCCAGACCAGGGCGACCAGGCCGAGCGCGATCGCCGGGGTGATCCACCAGCGGGGCGCGGCGGCGACAACCGCGCGCGGACGTTTCTTTCCCGCCTTTTTCGCCATCAGCCGCCGCCTCCGCGCAACCTCCGCCAGCGCCAGCGCAATCCGGTCGCGATGCAACCGAGCCCGTACTGCACGCTGGCGCGGAAGCCAATGGAGGAGGCTTCCGGGAAATATTTTGTCGGACAACTGATTTCGCCGATCGGGAATCCGAGGCCGATGACCTGGGCGAGGATCTGGTTATCGAAAAGGAAGTTGTCCGAGTTTTCCTCAAGCGGCAGCCGCTCAAGAAGATCACGCGAGAAAGCGCGGTAACCGCTGTGATACTCCGAGAGCTTGGCGCCGAGGAGAAGATTTTCGATCAGGGTGAGAAAACGATTAGAGACATATTTCCACCACGGCATTCCGCCGCGGAGTGCGCCGCCGCCCAGAATGCGCGAGGCGATGACGCAGGGATAAATGCCGCTCGCAACGAGCGACGCCAACGCGGGCAGGAGAGCGGGCGTGTACTGATAATCGGGATGAATCATGATCACGATGTCGGCGCCCGCGGCGAGCGCGAGGCGGTAGCAGGTCTTTTGGTTGCCGCCGTAGCCGCGATTATGCGGATGGACCTCTACCTGGACCTGCGGCAAGGCGCGGGCCATCGCCGCAGTTTCGTCCTTGCTCGCGTCATCCACCAGGATGACGCGGTCAACGATCCCGTGCGCCATGACCTCATCGTAGGTCTGGCGAAGAGTGCGCGCCGCATTGTAGGCGGGCATGACCACAACGATTTTTTTTCCGTCTAGCATTTCGTTAGGCAAGCAGCTGGGAGCAATTCCCCAAGCGCCCGACGATGCGGAGTCGGGACGGGCAGCTCGGTGAGAGCGGCGAGCGGGAACCATTTCTGGTTCTCGTTAGGCCGGCTTCGGCCCATGCGGTCGAAGACCGCCAGGGTCACGCGGTGATGGGTAAAGGGAAAATCGAGCTGGAAGAGCGGCGCGCGGGGCGGGGCCGCAGAAAGCCGGGGCAGGATCCACATGCCGCGCCAACGCACCCGGGATTGCTCGAGCAGAATCTGGTCGCGCCGGATGTGGAAGGCATGCCGCTCGGTAAGGAAAACCGTTTTCCGGCGTGCTTTCTTGATCGGGAGCAACGCGGGATTCTCCGCCCGGCAATGTGCCCGGACCGGACATTCACCGCAGCGCGGCTGGCGCGGGAGACAGACGAGCGCGCCCAGTTCCATGACCGCGGAATTATAAACCCGCGCGCCGCGCGGCGGAGTGAGCGCGGCAGCAGTGGTCCAAAGATGGCTTTGGCCAGCGGCGCAATTGATCGGCTCCTGGTAGTTCGTTAGGCGAGCGAGCACGCGCGCGATATTGGCGTCCACGATGGGGGCGGGCAAATCGAAGGCGAAGCTGGCAATGGCACCGGCGGTGTAGCGACCCACGCCGGGAAGCTGCGCGATTTCGGCCACGTCGGCCGGAAGTTCGCCTCCGAATTTCTCCATCATGTGCTTCCCGGCGGCGTGGAGGTTGCGCGCCCGGGCGTAATAACCGAGCCCCTGCCAGGCATGCAGGACTTCCGCTTCCTGCGCCCGCGCAAGAGTCGCGAAATCAGGAAAACGTTCGAGCCACCGCTCGTAGTAGGGAATCACCGCCGCCACCTGGGTTTGCTGGAGCATAAACTCCGAAACCAAAATTGCGTAGGGATCGCGCGTGCGCCGCCACGGCAGGTCGCGCCCTTCGCGTCGAAACCAACGATGCAGGCGCTGGCGGAAAGATCGCGGGTCGGAAAGCAGCTCGGAAGGTTCAGCGCGTCGCGGCATGCGTGCGGCAATGATGCCACGAGTAAACGAATCCCCAAATCGCCAGGGCGAGAATTGCGCTGACCGAAAGGAGACTAGAAACGTGGTCGTTCAGGAAAATTGGGTTATGAGGAGAAGCACTCCGCCGAAAAACATTAGGCGGCCGCCCAACCGACGAGTCGCCCGCCAGGTGTGGCGCCACGTTTCGTTTTGTCATCCTGAGCCGCGCAGACGGCGAAGGACCTCGCAGTTGCACTTGCTCTCCCCCACCGACGCGAACGCGCAGATTGCAACTGTGAGGTCCCCCTCCGCGCGGCGCCGGATCGGGATGACAATTACTGCTCGATTCGCGCGAAAGTTCCCGCTCCTTTCTGCGAGTTTTTCCTCCGCACCACCTCCATCAGCGCAGAGAACGAACATCGCTCCTGGACAAAAATTCTCGCCTGCGTCGGCGAGCGATGTTCTCGTGGAGCCGCACCTCGCTGAAATGCCTGCGCCATCGCTGACTACTTATACCGCACCTCTCTCGGCCGATCAGGTGAAGGCTTTGCGCGAACTTCTCGAAGAGACCGGGTTCGAGTTCTCGCCCAAGCCTTACACGATCTATTTCGCGCAGAAGAACAAGTTGAGCGTGGCCGTCTATGAGAAAGGGCCAAAGGTCCTCCTTCAGGGAAAAGGCATCGCGGAGTTCGTCAGTTTTGAACTGGAGCCGAAAATCCTCGGCGAGGCGCGGCTCGGCTACGAGGAAGTCCATTCGCCCGCCATGTTCGAGCCGCATTTCGGCATCGATGAAAGTGGCAAAGGCGATTTCTTCGGGCCGCTCGTGATTGCGGGCGCGTTTACCGATCGGGAAATCGCGCGCGCGTTTTTAGAAAACGGGATTCAGGATAGCAAGCGGATCGGGTCCGACGCAAAGATCCGGTCGCTCGCAAAAATGATCCGGCAGACGCCGGGCGTGGCCTTCGACGTGGTCGCAATCGGCCCGGAACGTTACAACGATCTCTACGAGAAGTTTGGGAATCTCAATAGCCTGCTCGGCTGGGGGCACGCGCGGGTGATTGAGAACCTGCTCGCGAAGAGGCCGGATTGTCCGCGCGCCTTGTCCGATAAGTTTGCCGACGCGCGCGTGATCGAGAACGCGCTCCTGCAACACGGCCAGCAGATCGAGCTCGAGCAACGGACGAAGGCGGAATCCGATTTCGCGGTAGCGGCGGCGTCTATTTTGGCGCGCGAAGCATTTATCGACTGGCTCGAGCGCCATGGGAAAAACACCGGGCTAACCCTTGGGCGCGGCGTTTCCGCGGCGGTCAAGGAAACCGCGCGCCGGATTGTCGAGAAAGAAGGCCCGGAGGCGCTCCGACGGTTCGCGAAAATCCATTTCCGGACCGCGCACGAGATCGCGCCATCGCACTACGCCGAGCCCGCGCCTCGCCGGGAGTGGCGCAGGAAATAGCGGGCGGCCCCTCCCCAGGATCGCTGGCCCGGTTTGGACGAGAAAATTACCCGGGACCTGCCCCGGTTAGGCGGCAAGCTTCCTGCTTTAAGCCAACTGCTGCTTACTACCGGCGTGGAAACAAGACTGCTCATTCTAAACTCCGACCCGGTCTTCCAAGACCGGGCCCTGGCGATGTTTGACGCCATGCGCAACGTCGAGACCCGCATCGTCCGGACGCTTTCCGAAGCGGTCTACATCTTGATGCGGGAAAACTTTGACCTCTTCGTGGTCGAGGGCGAATCCGCGGTCGCGATCGAGCAGGCGGTCAATACGCGCCAGCATTTCCCGTCGCTCGAGATCATTTGCCTAACGGAAAAAAGCGCGAGCACCGAGGCACGCGAAGGGGCGACTTTACAGAATATCGAGGTGATCGACACGGCCTGCCGCGACCGGCGTTTGCGCAACCACCTGCGCGAGATCGTCTCGGCTTTTGAAGGGAAGGGCAACACTTCCGCCGAGGGAATCGACCCTTGCCATTCGCTCGTCGGCAATCTCAACCAATTTTCTGCCGCGGAGATCTTGCAAATGAGCTGCCTGAGCCAGCGAAGCGGGCGGTTCACATTCAAATCAGGTCGCGGCAACAGCGAAATCTACCTGCACCACGGGATGGTGCGGCACGCCGTTTTCGACTCGCTCGAGGGTGAGGCGGCGGTGGCGGAGATTTTCCGGTGGCGCCAAGGGCGATTCTATTTTGAAGAGGGCATTATCAGCCAGGTCCAGACGGTGAACCGTCCGTGGACCCATCTCCTGATCGACAATCTGCAGAAGCTGGATGAAACCATGCAATTAGTCAGCGTCCCGGGCCAAAGATGAGAGATCCCATTTTAGAAACTCAACTTCGTTTGCTCACTCTGCAGGTGGAGAGCTGGAAGAAGCTGCACGACTTCATCACCTACGCGCTCGATAAATCGAAGCCGATCGTCTCCGCCGACCAGGAGCGTCAATTCACGGAAATCCGCGGGATCCTTTTGCAAGAGAGCGAGCATGTCTTCGACGAATTGAACCTCGTGGCTGAGCTTTCCGGCAAAGCGATGAACGTGCTGCAACGCGCCTCCTCGATCCGCGGAGTGCGGGAACTTTCCGGCGAAGACATGCGCCGACTCGAGACCGATTGGAATTTTGTTTTCACCAAAATCGGCGTGATTCAGGGCCAGCTGAAAACCCGGCGGAAAGAGCTTCTCGGGCGCAGCATCCTGCGGCAGGCCCTCCTCGAGCTCTTCGGTCGCAAAACGGCCGCGCGCTGACTTCCCCCGGAAGATACGTAGGCAGAAGCGCTTCCGAGCGTGATGCTTTCGCAAAAAAGACGCTGAAAAGTTTTTGCACGATTAAGCCGGTCACTAGATGGTCGGTAGCCGATTCTTGTTACATCATGAGTAAGCTCACAAAACGCGACATCGTCGTGGCAATCAGCAATCAAACCGGAATGGTGCAGCACCAAGTCTTCGAAGTGGTCCAGAAAACGCTCGACCAAATCACCGACAGCCTGGCGCGCAATGTTGCTGTCGAGTTGCGTAACTTTGGCGTTTTCCAACCCCGGTTAACCAAACCGCGCGTCGGCCGCAATCCAAATCAACCTGGCAGCAGTTTCGTCATCCCGCCCCGGGCGACGGTGAAATTCAAGGCTGGAAAGATCATGCGGCAACGGGTCGAAAAACTTTCCCGCGAGATGAAGGAAGCCGCTGAAACACGGGCCAATGCCGTAGCGAACCCCGTCGGCGCCGGCAGCTCGAACGGTAACGGCGACCACTCGTAGGACGAAGTTTCGGGCCATCTCCGAAGCCAACCGGCACTCCTCCTTTCTCGCGAGCGAGCGAGATAAAATAACTCCTGACATCCGGGGTCTGCCCATCCCACGATTGAGCTACAATGCATCTCTCCTTTATGAAAAACGCCTCTCCTTTTTTAATCTGTCTTGCCAGTCTCCTCCTCGCTCCCCTCGGCCGCGCAGGGACGGAACAGGATGCCAGCAAGATGGTCGCGAGCACCGAGACCACGACCGAAACTGTCCCGCTCGACCTGTTCAAGATTGAATCCGGTTATGTCTTTGAAAGCGATCTGAACCATGGCGGCAGCTTCGGCAAACAGGCACTCATTCAGAACGAGTTCGAGTACGGACATCGCTTTCTGATCAGCGGAAATTTCTACGCCCACCTTGGCGTTTCCTACGATCGCTACGATTTCGGGAGCACCAGCGCGCCGGTGCCGAATCATCTGCAGGCGGCGGCCGGGGTCATTGGGGTCGATTACATGCATGGCAGCGATGTCGGTGCCTTTATCCAGGTGCGGCCCGGCTTCTACACCCAGAATGACTTCGGCATTTCGTCCTTCGATGCGCCGATCACGCTCGGGCGGGTCTTCATTCTCCAGCCCGATCGGCTTTACGTTTTCGCCGGCGCCTACGCCTCCTTTCTCCGAGGCGGTTTCCCGGTTCTCCCGTTGGCCGGGGTGATTTGGATTCCGTCGGAAAAACTCCGCTTCATGGGAGTTTTGCCCGAGCCAAGGGTGATCTATTCGCCGACGAAACGCCTCGATCTCTGGGTCGGCGGCGAATTGGTCGGCGGTTCTTTCCGGACTGATCGCAACAGCAACATCCGGCCAGGAAAATTAAACGGAACCCAAGTGGATTTCTCCGATTATCGCGCGGGCGTGGGCTTGGCCTACGCCGTCTCAAACCAGGTCACGTTTGATCTGGGCGCGGGCTATTCGATCGAGCGCGAGTTTTCTTTCCGACGCGCCGGCGAAACCTACCGGACGGACCCATCGCCCTACGTTCGAATGCAGCTTTCGGCTAAGTTTTGAAGGTTCTACCTTCTTTCCCCGCTCTGCCCCGTTCGTTAGGCCGAACGCTCGCTGGGTTGCTTTTCCCCGTTCTCCTCAGCACCACGGTCACCGCCGGACCGCTGGAAGAGCTGCGCTCGCTTTCGCAGCTCGAAACGATCGATCTCGCCCAGCTGAAGAGCGGCCAGATCGTGACCGAGCGCGGACCGAACGGCGGTTTTTCGCGCGGGATTTACCTCGAATCCTGCTACTTCGTTCAGGCGCCGATGAACGTGGTCGGCAATGCGCTGCTCCACTGGGATCCGGTGCAGCACGGAGATGCGGATGTCCGTTTCTATCGCGAGTATGCGCTCCCCGCGGCGGCCGATGTTTTTCAGAAACTGCGGCTCGATCCCGCGTTTTCGGGTGACCAATGGCTCCTCGCGCAAACCGCCCAGGCCGCCGAGAATTCCGCGCCCGGTGATCTGCATCTCACG
Source organism: Spartobacteria bacterium (assembly GCA_040007175.1). Lineage (GTDB taxonomy): Bacteria > Verrucomicrobiota > Verrucomicrobiia > Chthoniobacterales > UBA10450 > Palsa-1392. The sequence goes on along the minus strand of JBDTVP010000004.1, from coordinate 37,768 downwards.
CCGGAGGAATTGACCCTCCTGCGCAAAAAAGCGGAGCCGCCCAGCGCCGCCTGGCAGGAAATTCTCCGCCGCCGCAGCGAGGCCCTGGCCCGCGGCGGTCTCGCGGCGGTCGCGCCTTACAGCAACGACAAATCCATTTCGCCCGGCTCCGAGTTCCGCGGTCTGCTTTCGCTCGCGCCGAAGGCGGCGAAACATTTCCAGCCGATCACGAGCGCGGCGCCGCTGGTCGCCGGCGGTGCACCTGCGAACGAAGCGGTCGGGTTTTGGGAAGCGCTCAAGGTGCGCGATCACACCACTTTGCAGCTCGGTCTTTTCGCCGCCCGCAAGTCGCCCGATTCCTGGCAACTGGTGGATTGCATTTATTATCCGTCGGACACCTATTTTATGGCGCTCGATCTCTTCCAGCTTTGGCCGGTCGAGGGCGGCACGCTCGTCTGGCAAGTCGGCTTCGTTTCCGCGCCCTTCCGCAGTTATCTCGGCGGCGTCGACCGTTTCGTCGCGGGCAAACAGATGACGCAGGAAACGCTCGAGACGATCAAAAGATTTCGCGCTGGCGTGGAAAAGCGGCGCTAATCACTCCTGGATGCGCTTGAGCAGGAGCGCCGCGCCGAGGAAGGTCACGATCGCGCCGAAGAGCATGAAGATCAGATCGCCGCTGTAGAACGCTGGCCCCGCCCGGTAAAGATTCACCAGCCGAAACGCCCGGCAAAAGTGCGTCAGCGGAAAACATTCCGAGAGATAGCGGATGGCAAGCGGCAGCTGCTCGAGCGGAGCGAACGCACCGGAGAGAACAAAAATCGGGAGCAAAAAGAAAACGGAAAGCTGGATCGCCTGCGTCTGAGTGCGCGAAAAGGCCGAGATGAGGAGCCCCAAACCTAACGAGCAGAGCAGAAAGAGCAGGCAGATCAGCGCGAGCACGAGGTGCTGATGGAATTGGACATGAAAATGCCAGCCCGCCACCACGATGACAACGAGAATGAGGACAATCGAAATCGCCAGGTATGGCAGAAGTTTCCCGATCACGATCTCGCCCCGCCGGAGCGAAGTGACCATCAGTTGGTAAAGCGTGCCCGACTCCCGCTCGCGCGCGATCGTGCACGCGGTCAGGGTGACGGTGAGCAATTGCAGGATGATGCCGATTACTCCCGGGACGACGTAATCGATAAAGCGTTGCTCCGGGTTGTAGAGCACGCGCGTCTTTAACCCCCACTGGCTCATCGCAGAGACGAATTCCTTCCGCACCGTGGCCGGCAATTTCTTCGCCAGCGCGACGACTTCATCCGGTAACCCATCGACGGTTGCTTCGAGCTGGCTCTTCTGGAAAACGCCCAGGCTTTCGAGAATCCGGCCCTCCAGTTCGCTCGCCGTGTTCGTGTCGCTGCCATCGAGATAAAGCGGGAGCGGCAGCGGGTCGCCGTTCCTGAGGCTCGCACCCCAGCCCGTGGGAATGATGAGCGCCGCGCGCGCGCCTTCCCCGAGCAAATCCGGCTGGCCACCGATTTTTTTCGCCATCTTCCATTTGAAGGTCGTTTCCGTGCGCACTTGTCTAACGAATTGCGCGCTTTGCGGCGAATGATCGCGGTCCTCGAGCAGGGCCGGCACATTGGTCGAGCCAGTCGTCTCGAAGGCGTGCCCAAAAATTAGGGTGAAGACCGGCGGCAAAATCAGGAGAAGCACGAGGATCCGCCAGTCGCGATAGATGTGGATGAATTCCTTCACCGCCACGCTGTTGATCGCCTGCAGAGAAGAACGGATGTTCATGAGAGAGCCGCCCGGTTCAACATCGCGTCGTAGCCCTGCGAGTACGCGGTAAAAACATCTTCCATATCCGGCTCCGCCCAGCGTTGCGCGAGCAGCTTGATCCCGGGGAATGGCCAATCCCGTTGCCAGGCAGCAAGTAACGCCTCCGCCTCCGGCGCGTAAATCCGCAGGCTCCCGCTGCGCAGCGAAACCCCGAGCACGCCCTCGGTCTCGCGTAGCCTAACGAGCGCGTCCATCGCCGGTCTGGCATCGAGCTCGAGCAGCTTCGCCTTGAAAGTTGCTTTCAAGGCGCGCGGCGAAGCCTTGGCCAGGAGACGGCCGTTGTGCAGGAAACCCACCTCGGTGCAACGCTCCGCCTCGTCCATGTAATGCGTCGTGACAAAAATCGTGATCCCGTTGTGACTCAAATCGTAGAGCAGATCCCACATCTGTTGGCGATGCACCGGGTCAAGCCCGGAGGTCGGCTCATCGAGAAAAAGGAGCGGCGGCTCGTGCACCAGCGCGCAGCCGAGCGCGAGCAATTGCCGCATCCCGCCAGAGAGACTGCCCGCGGGCGTGTTGCGTTTTTTCTGCAAATCCATCTGCGCGAGCAGGCGCTCGATCCTTCCTTCTACTTCGTGCGGCGGAACCCGATAGGCGCCGGCAAAAAAACGCATGTTCTCGAGCACCGTCAGGTCAGGGTAAAGACTGAATTTCTGCGCCATGTAGCCGAACCGGCGGCGCACCGCGTAGCGATCCCGCCACACCTCGGCCCCCTCGACCGTCGCGGTTCCGGAAGTCGGGCGGACCAGCCCGCAAAGCATCCGCATCGTGGTCGTCTTGCCGGCGCCGTTCGCGCCCAGGAATCCGAAGATTTCGCCCCGATTAATCTGGAGCGAAAGCTCGCGCACCGCCTGGAGCTCGCCGAACGCTTTCGTTAGGCCGGCAAGGATAATAATCGGCTCGCTCATCGCGACTGAAACCATCGGCTGGAATTCATCCGCTCTCTCAGTAGGGAAAACGGCCGCTTTTTCAAGGTCCATGCGCGCCCCTTCGTTGACAGCCGGTGCATCCACTCAAGACTTTGAGAGGTAAATTCAATCAACCCATGAAGCTTATTCTCCGATTCTGCCTCCTGATTTTTCTCCTCCCCGCCGCCCTCTTAGCCGCTGACCCAGGGGCCGAGATGGCTGCCTTTTCCGTTTTCGGAAAAGTCGATCTCACCCAACTCGCCAACGGTGAAATCAAAACCGCCACCGGCACGCCGATGAACACCGCGCGCTATCTCTCGGTCCAAAGTTGCTTCGTTGTCCCGCAGCCGCCGGCTAGAGTGCTGGCCGCGATGAAGCAATTCGACCCGACCACGCATCGGGAATTGAAGGTTTACCTGCACTCGGATCTGCCTGGTTCGCCCACCGCCGCCAGTTTTTCCAAGCTGACCAATCCGCCCGAGAACGGCGCGGTCAAAGCCCTGCGCGCGGCGACGGAAAAAATGTCGCCCGAGCTGCAACTGAGTAAGAGCGAAGCGCAAAAATATTCGGCTGGCCAGCCGCCTTTCGCCTTCTGGAGCGAGCTGCTGGCGCAGCGCGCGGCTTCTTTCGTCGCGGGAGGCGCGGCCAGCGCGGCGCCCTACGATCACACCCGGGATGGGGTGCAGCCGGGGAAAGAATTTGCCGGACTCGTTAGGCAAGAGGGACAGGTCAACCGGCAATTCGGCGGCTTCCTCGGCGGGACCGGCCTGCTCGACGGGAAAGGCGCCCTCAAACCGGAACTTTACTGGGAGCTGCTCGAAGTCGAAGACGAGGGCGTCCTCACCCTCGGCGCTTCCTATCAGCGCGCGACCGCCGGCGGCGGCGCGCAGATCGCCGACGGCCTCTATTACGCGAGCGGCGGCTACAACGTCGCCCTCACTCTCTATCAGCTTTGGCCGGTCGAGATCGGCGGGCGCGCCTCCACTCTCGTCTGGCGCGGCGATTTCGTCTCCGCAACGTCGCTCGGCGAGCTCCACGGGATCGAGCGGCTCGCTTCAGAATCGGCCATGCGGAAGGATATTTTGAAGGCGGCGACCCTCTTTCAACGCAATAGTAGCAAATGATTTTACGTTACCTTGCCCTCGCAGGCTTCCTGACTAGTGCGCTCGCCAGCTCCGTCTTTGCTGGCAGCGAAGCGGATTATTCGAAATCCAGCGAAGCCGTCGTAGAGGAACCCTATACATTTTCCGCCGAATTCACGATCGAACAGGCCTACATCGGCGGCGCCGACGTGCAGCGCGGCCGCCGTCTCGTGAGCGATTTCGACGAATATTATTCAAACGTCTCCTTCATCTACACGCCGCGAATCAAGTTCGGCATCCTCCGGCTCGGCGCACAATGGGAGCGCTTTTCCTTCGGCTTTCCGAATGGCGGTCAGCAGTTGCCGAATACTCTCCAATCGGTCAACTCGATCGTCGGACTCGACACGAAATTCTCCGATTCGCTTCTCTTCCGCATCGAAGCCCAGCCCGGGTTCTACGGCACTTCCTTCGACCATTTCGATGGCGATGCTTTCAACGTTCCGTTCATTCTCGGCGGCACCTACATTTACAGCCCGGACGTGCAGTTCGTCTTCGGCGTTGGGGTCAATGTGCAGAGCCAATTCCCGGTCATCCCCGGCGGTGGCGTGCGTTGGAAATTTGCGCCGAACTGGACGCTCAACGCGACCCTCCCCACCCCGCGTCTCGAGTACGCGTTGAATCGTAACCTCACTCTCTTCGGCGGCGGCGATCTCAAGGGCGGCACTTTCCGGACCGACGATCATTTCGGCGACAACAACGGCGACACCAGCTTGAACAACGCCTGGCTCAGCTATCAGGAAATTCGCATCAACGCCGGCGCGGAATGGAAAATTAATTCCAATTTTTCCGTCACGGTCGAGGGCGGCTACGTTCCTTATCGCCAGTTCGATTATCACCGGACCGAAGTGCGCTACCACAACGAAAGCGGCGCACCCTACGGAGCGATCATGCTCCACGGCGCGTTCTAGCGTTGCCGCGGCGGGGTAGAACACCGCGACCGATCTCAGACCAGGCTCTTATCCAGCGCGCCGATCTTGCGTGTCTGCGGCCATTTCGCCGCGACCGCGCCGACGACGAGGATGGTCCCGATCCCGCCGGCCACGACCGAGAGGACCGGGCCGAAGATCGCCGCGGTTAGCCCGGATTCGAGCGCGCCGAATTCATTCGAGGTGCCGATGAAAATGTTGTTCACCGCGGAAACCCGGCCCCGCATTTCATCCGGAGTGAGCAACTGCACGAGCGTTTGCCTAACGACCATGCTGACGCTGTCGAAGATCCCGGTCAGGAACAACATCACGAGCGAAAGCCAGAACCAGTGCGAAAGGCCAAAGCCAATCGTGGCCGCGCCAAAACCGCTCACGCACCAGAGCAGCGTCCGCCCGGCCTGGCGCATCGGCGGCAGATAGGCGATCGCCACCGCCATGGCAAAGGCGCCGATCGCCGGCGCGGCGCGCAGCCAGCCGAGCCCAATCGGTCCGCAATGCAAAATCTGGTCGGCAAAGATCGGCAGCAACGCGGTCGCGCCGCCGAGGAGCACGGCAAAAAGATCGAGCGTGATTGTGGCCAGGATCATCTTCTTTTCGAAAACGAACCGAATCCCCGCGGCCAGGCTCGACCAGGCCCGTTCGGTCACGCGTCGCACCTCCCGCATTTTTTTGATCGGCAGAACGAGCAGGAAAAAGCTCAGCGCGCAGCAGGCATCGAGCGCGTAGATAAACGGGAATCCAAAACGCGCGATCAGAAATCCGCCAGCCGCCGGTCCGAGGACACAACTAATTTGGAAGATGCTGCTGTTCCAGGTGACGGCGTTGGCGAAGGTCTCGCGCGGGACGAGGGTGGGCACGAACGAACTTCGGGCCGCCCAGCCAAAAGTGCGAACCGAAGCGGAGAGCAACATCACCAGGTAAAGGAGCGGCAACGAGAGATCGTCGAAGTGAAACGACGGATGCCGCTCGAAGATGGTCGCGACCGAGCGCAGCAGATCGTTCCCCCTAACGAGAAGCGGAAGCCGCGGAAGATTGAGATGATTCCAGGAAAGCAGCGCGAGACAGATCGAGCAAAGCGCGCTCAGCGCCTGCGTCCAGAGGATGATCGATTTGCGACGGAACCGATCTGCGAGGTGTCCGGCGGGGAGGGAAAGGCCGACAATCGGGACGGCTGCGACCAGGCCGACGAGGCCGAGCGCGGTGGCCGAATGAGTGCGCGCGTAGACTTCCCATTCGACCGCGATGGTCAACATCTGGCGGCCGGCGATCGCGACCGAATTCCCGAGGGTATAAAAGGTGAAACTGCGAAAACGAAAGGCCGCGTAAGGATCGCGCGCGGCGGGCGCAGGCTCAGCCGAGGGTGGAGGCGCGTACGGTTTTCGCTCGGGCATCGTCGCGCGCGGTGGCCCGGGCGCAGATGATTGTAGAGTCGGGCGTCCGGCTCGCAACCCGCTTCCGTCGCGGCACGATGCGCTCTGCAAAACGCGGGGGGCCGCTGGCGCAACCCACAACCGTAGCCTTCCACTCGCCGCGGTTCCCCCCCCGCGCTGCACAGAGCGCACCGTCTAGAGCATGATCGTGCTTCGGACCCAGCCCGTTCGCTCGTTAGGGCTAAGGGTCGCGCGCTCGAAGCGTGTGTTCTGGAGGTGAGCCGATTCATCGTGCTCGGGCGCGCGCGGCGCTTCCGGTGCCGGCGGGATATCGGGCAATTCCTGCGCCTCCAGTTTCTCGAAGCGTTCCCGCACTCTGGCCGGCACCTTGGCCAGGTCTTCCGCGCTATCGATCGGGCCGTTGAAGATCACTTTTCCCTGCACGTCTTTCGCGGTCAGCATTTTCTTGCCGTTCACCTGCTCCATCTTCAGTTCGCCTTCTTCATCGGAAAAAGTGATCGTCGCTTTCCCGAGATCGACCCGGGTCGATTTCGTCGTGTCGTTGTCGCTCGTCACGATCCGCAGGCGGTTCACGGCCCGCCGCGCCTGGTCGCCGGCCCGCGTCGCTTCCGCTTTGGCGCGCGCAACCGCTTCCCGGACTGTCGCCATGTCCGGCGCCTGGAAATTCATTTTCCCGAAGTCATCCCATTTCCATTCCTGCTCGAACGGCGCGCGCCCGGCCGTCATCTCCCGCTTTTTCAGATTGACGGTGACCTTCATTTCCTTGCCTTTGCGCAGGAGAGTGAGGTTGATCGCGGCGCCATCGGCGAAACTTTTCACCAGCTTTCCGAGCTGGCCGGGATCGACGATGATCTGGTCGTTCAACATCCGGATGATGTCGCTCGACTGGAGTCCAGCGGCCGCGGCGGGGCTTTCCGGCACGACGAAATCGACCACCACGCCGAAGCCCCGTGGCAGGCCCATTTGTTCCGACAAAACCCGCGGCACATTCGAGGTCTCGACCCCGAGAAAGGTGACCGGTTCTTTCGGGAGATCATCCCGCTCATGCATCGGCGGGCGCGGCGGCGCGGGCGGGGCCGGAGCCACTCCAGGCGCAGGCGGCACGGGAGCGACGGGATTAATTTGCTGGATTGCGGGCTGGGAGATGGTCGGCGCGGGCGATTGCGCACCGGCCGCGAGCGGGAGGAGCGCGGCGAGCGCGCAGGTGAGACGGATTGATTTTTTCATGGCTTTATTAGTTGCGACTCATTGAAAGGAGACCGGCGAGAGCACGACCTGCTCCGCCGGGTAGGAGACGCGCAGTGACGCACCCGTTTCCGGGTTGCGCCACTGCATCGTCTCGCGGGTCTGGTAACGGACCCGCCGGAGCACACGCTCCGATTGGTTAGGCGAAAAAATGAGACCCTCGTCGCGACGGCGATAGACGACCTGGGTCAGGGCCGAGGGTTGCAAGCCGCTCGCCTGCGGCTGAGCGAGAGTGGCGGCGGGCGAAGTTTGCGCGACGATCGGCGCCGGGGTCGGCGCTTTGGCGAAGAAAGTGAGCCCGAGCAAAACGAGCGCCGAGGCCGCGGCCAGGCCGAGGCCGAACGACCACCAGACTTTGCCGGAGCTGGTGCGCGGCAGGACTCCGGCGGTGGCTGTCGCATCCGTCCGGAGCATGGCCTGCTCGACCCGGGCGCGGAGCGCGGGCGAGACCGCCGCCGGGCGCAGCTTCTTTAGCTCGGATTCCAGTTCGGAAAAATCATTCATGGGGCTGCAAGGTTTTCTTGAGCGTGCCGAGCGCGTAGCGGTAGCGCGAGGCAGCGGTGTTCTGCGAGATCTCGAGGATGTTCCCGATCTCGGCGAAGGTCAGCTCGCTCCAGATTTTCAAAATAACGACCTCCCGTTGCTCGTTAGGCAAACGCTCGACCGCGGCGGCGAGCAGTTGCTGGCCTTCATCGAGTGCGGTGAATTGCGGCTCGAAATAATCAGCCCCATCCTGGGCGACAGAGGCTTCCCGGCGGACGCGGCGCTGGTCGCTGCGCAGGCGATCGAGCGCAGTCGAACGAACCGTGGCGTAGAGGAGAGCGCGATTTTCGAGCGGTTGCTGGCGGCGCCAGCAGCGGAGGAAGGCATCCTGCACGATGTCCTCGGCATCGGCCCGCGAGTTGGTCCAACGGCGGGCGAATAGAAGCAGGGGCGGTCCCAACTGCGTAAAACAGGTTTTCCAATCTTCAAGGGTTCTCTCCATGACCATTTCACGGTCTTTAATAATGAGACGCCGCCAAATGCGGGTTTTGTCTGGCGAGGTGAAAATTCTTTTTTCCCGCCGGCGTGGACCGGGCCGCACCCACATCCTCCTCGTTCGTTAGGCGCTTTATTTCGCCGCGGACGCCGGGCGGAGCAGGAGGTCGCCCAGCCAATAGGGATCGGCCACCGCTTTTCGGTAGGCGGCGAGTGCTTCGGGCGAGGAATTGAGGTGCAGGTTGCTGTAGGTCTGGTCCTCGTTCTGCCAGCGCTCGTGCCAGTAAACCGTCGCTTTCACCCGGGGCAGCTTCTTCTGCATGATCTCGAAGGCTTCGCTGATCCACTTTGCCTTGTCGCCCGAATGGGGAAACTCACCCGCCGCCCATTCCGTGATCATGATCGGTTTTTTCTGATCGAGCCGGGCCATTTCCTCGCAGGGCCACTCGACCAGCGGGAGAAAATTCACCCACGGTTCATCCGGAAACTGCTGCCCGTAAACGCTCAGGCCGAGCCAGTCGACGTATTCGCTTCCCGGATAATAAGCGGGCGCGGCATTCCAGGTATCGACTGGAGAAGAATAATTATTCGTCTGAAAGAGCCACTGGATGTTGTGCGCCCCGCGGACCCGGACGCGATCGACCACGTAGCGGAAAGCACGCTTGAAAGTTTCCGGGCCTGCCCACTCGTTAGGCCGGCCCGGCACCGGCTTTGCGCCACCGTAAAAAATTCCCGACCACGGAAACCAATCGCCATTCATCTCGTCGCCGAAGGAGACGATGAGCGGGTGGCCGAATGCGCGGGCCGCGTCGGCCCAGTCGTCGATGTAACGGTTCCAGGTGCCGGCCAGAATTGCGTTCAGTCCGAAGCGATCGGGACCTTTTTTTTGCTCGTAGGGCCGGTCCCACGGCGACCAGAAAACCAGCGGGAGCGAGCCGTGGCGCCAGATCACTTCCAGGTTCGCGCTCGGGAAACTTTGCTCTCCCCAATAGCTCGAGGAAGCGATGAGGGCCTGGTGTTTGCCCACCATCTGCTCGAAATCCTCAATCGTCTCGAGCGCGACCGCATCTTCCGCTTCCCCGAAATCGATGTAGGCGCCGGTGTAGGCGCCTTTGGCCGGCAGGACCACTTCGACCGGCCCATTCCGATCGAGCGGCGGAGCCGCCGGCTCTTCTTTCCGGCAGCCTAACGAAACGAAAAGAAGCGCGCAGAATCCGGCGCGCGCGAGCTGCGACCGTCGCATCAGGCGCGCACCGGCACGCTCGCGGTCCGTTCCAGTTTTCCCCAGCCAACCCAGGCGCCCTTGATCGCGCGCAGGATCGCTTTCCAAATCACGTAGCTGAGGAGCGGCCGATAAATCAGGCGCATCGGAATAATCCGCCAGGCGTGCAGGATGGATTCGCGTTCGATCAGGCAGGCGAGGACGGCCAGGATCACATCCATCGCGACGAAGATGAGAAAGAAAGGCAGGACCGCGCGCCAGGCGCCAAAGGGCAGCGACGCGATCAGGAAAAAATCGACCAGCGGAGTGAGCGCGACGAGCAAGATTTGGAAAAACCAGATGCTCGGCAGACTGAACCAACCGAGCGCGCGGTAACGCCAGTTAAAAACCTTGTCGCGATGTTTCCAGAGGCATTGCAGCGTCCCATAGGCCCAACGGAAACGTTGTCGCGCGAGAGTGCGCAAGGTCTCCGGCGCTTCCGTCCAGGCGATCGCGGCGGGCGTGTAAACGATCCGCCCCTTATCCTTGTGTAGCGCGAGCGTGAGATCGGTATCCTCGGCCAGAGTATCGAGGCTCAGGCCGCCCGCACGCGCGATGGCCGACCGGCGCAGCGCACTGATCGCACCCGGCACGACGGTGATGCAGTTCCAGCGATCGTAGGCGCGCCGGTCGAGATTGAAGCCACAGGTGTATTCGAGCGCCTGGCAGCGCGCGACGAAACTACGCAGGTTGCCGACCTTGGCGTGACCGGAAACGGCAACCACGCTCTGGTCGCTGAGCGGGCGGACGAGTAGCCGCAATGTGTCACTTTGCAAGTGAGTATCAGCATCGAGGAAAACGACGAACTCATGCCGGACCTGCGCCAACCCGCGCTGCAAGGCGACCGCTTTGCCGTGGTTTTTTTGCCTAACGAGTCGGACGCGGCTGTCGTCCTGCGCGATTTTTTCCACCTCGGCTGCGGTGCCATCTTGCGATCCGTCGTCCACCACCAGAACCTCGATCCCGCCGGGATGATCGTTCGCCAGGACCGCGCGCAAGGTCGCGGCGATAACTTTCTCCTCGTTGTAGGCCGCAATCAGGACGCTGACCGGAGGCGCGAAATCCGCGTCCGGCACCGCACTCCGGCGAAAGCGGGCGGCGAGAAAGACCACCACAAAAGTGCGCAACGCGATCAGGACAGTCGCGACGATCATAAAGGCCCAGAGAAATTCCTCGACCGCGTGAAAGACGCGAAACCCGGTGCTGCTCACGAAGCGCGGCAGGCGCTGCCCCTTGCCTAACGGCGGCATGACCGCATCGCGCGAGCTGCCGATCAGCGTGCTCAACGGGACGATCGTATCGCCGCGGGTCTGCAACCAATCGATGATCTGCGGGAGAGCGGCGAGCGTCTGGGAACGATCGCCGCCGGCATCGTGCAGCAGGATGATGCTGCCGTCGCGCCGTTGCTGCTTGATCCGCTGGAGGATGACCTCCGCGCCCGGACGCGCCCAATCCTGTGGATCGATATTCTCGAGCACGACGAGATAATTCATGTCATTTGCGATCCGCAACGGCGCGAGCTCGGCGAGCGAAGACGGGCTGGTGTCGGCCGCATAAGGCGGTCGGAAAAGCGTAGTCGAGCGGCCGGTGATCGTCTCAAGGAGCAACTGGGTCGCGTTCAACTCGAGCCGGATATGCTCCGGCCAGCAGATCGCGAGGTTGGGATGATAATAACTGTGGTTACCGATCTCGTGTCCCTCGGCCACGATCCGCCTAACGAGGTCAGGATACTTCTCGGCGTTGACCCCGACGAGGAAAAAAGCGGCCTTGATCCCGCGCGCCTTGAGGAGATCGAGCACCCGCGGCGTCCACTTCGGGTCGGGCCCGTCGTCGAAGGTGAGTGCGACCTGATGTTCACCGCCGGCGCCCTGGTGATAGAGCGTCGGGAATTCCGGAAAACTGAGATAAGTCGCGCTGAGATATCCGTCCGCGCCGACGGCGAGCTGGCGCGCTCCGTCGTGGCGCGTCTCATCCACGCTGACGATTTCGCCTTCGCCCACGTCGGTGATTGTCTCGCTGCCGCGGAGCGTCTCGAGCGCCGCCTTGGTGGCGCCTTCGAGCCGGACCGGGTGCGGAAGATTGAGCGCGTCCCAGATCGCGGCGTCCTCCGTGCCGAGACGATAGAGGGCGAAACCGCCGGCCTTTTCACCGCGCAAGGCACGCAGCTCATTCAGGAAACTGACCACGTCGAGAAACCAAACCGAATGTTCCTTCTCCGCGTCTTCGTAATAAAAATCCGAGCCGTGTTCGGGCGCCGCGACCTCGCCGGAGGAGATGCCGGCAAGGCTCGCGCGGCTCATCGCTTCGGGAAAACTGAGCAGCTCGGCGCGATGCGCGCCGTTCGTCCAATCGTAGCCGTAACTGCCGAGCGCGATGATCCACTGCTGCGGATCCGCGTCCTTGAGCAAGGCATGGAGCCAGGATTCAAACCACTGCCGCGACGCAAGCGGCCCGGGTGAATCAACGTCGGAACTCTCGTCGAACAAGAGCGCGACGAAGCGATCCACCGTCTCCGCAAGATTTTCGAAATCGATGTAATCGAGATCCTGGCCGGGTTGCACGCTAAGCCAGAGCGCCAGTTTCGCGCCGTGCAGCGCGCCCGCCATTTTGTTGAGCAACGCGGTAATCTCGGATTTGTAGGCGGGATCGACCTGTTCCCAATCCACCACCACGCCGGCCGCTTTCGCGCTGCGCAAATTGGCGAGCAAAGTCTGGATGAAACGATCCTGCCGTTCGGCCGGGCCGTGCGCGAGATTCTCGACCGCCTCGGGCTGCCAGGTGTCGCCGACGAGATTGGTTAGGAGCGGGAGAAGCGCAAGGCCCTTGGCCGCGGCTAACTTCGGGACGCGGACATCGGCGTCCACTTGCAGATGGCCGAGCCCATCGACGAGCGAAAACCATTCCGGGCAGACGTGGGTGAGCTGCGCGGCGTGTTGCTCGAGTGAACGGTAACTGTAGGGATCGCCGTTGGTGTAGTAAGCCATCCGCACTTCGCCGCTGTTTGCGAGACGGGGCGCAAGGATGGGTGCGGCGGTGGGCGACGGCGGCTTGTGGGCGGCGGCGCGAGTGGCGATGAATTTTTCCCAGAGCGGAACGTTAGGCGGGAGCTGGCCGGCCGGGTTCTTTTTCTGGAGCGACTTGAGCTGGCCTTTCAACTGCCGCAGCCCAAACGGAAGTTGCAGTTGCGGCGTAACGAAAAGCGTCTGAACGAAAAAGATCGCCGCGAGAAAGACGGCGATGCCGACGAAAAGCAAAAACAACCGGAGGCGCGGCCAGCGTCGACCGGCCGGGTCGGAGAAGATAAAGGCAGTCCGTTCTACCGGAAAATCGGGATCCATTTGGTCTGGGGGCGCCTATCTTAATCGCGCCCGGCGGAAATGCCAAAGTGGATTTTCGTTAGACCGAACGACGGACGCGGCGCGCGGGCAGAGAGGGCGAGCGGAAAGGCAAAATCGGCGCGCGGCTCCGCGCGACGCGGACCTCGGACGGCCGCGTGGCACCGTGGTAAAACCAGTCGCGCGGACCAGCCGGGCAACCACGCGTCGGGCAGTGGAGGTGGAATCCACCCTCCTGATCCTGCCAGACGTCGATCATTCCGCCAGTGATCACCTTGTCACAGAGGACGCAGACGCGGCGATCTTCCAGCGTATCCCATTTCCGCAGACGATCGGTTTCTTGCAAGACGGTCAACTTTTCGTCGATCTCGATGCGCCGATTCTTCTGGGGCATGGAAAGAGTAAAGCGTTTTTTCGCGCTTTTGACCATGAGAGCGGGACCGGCACGTGATCTGGGAAATTTACCTAAGGGCGGATTGCATTGCAGCCGGAGCCACTCAGCCGCATGCTCAGTTATCTCCGCCCCCATCGGAGAAACAGGTCTGCAACGATGCCGAAATCCCAGTCGAACTCCGACTCCTACACCGCGCCTAACAACAGGCGACCGGATGGTTCGCTCATCGGGGTGCTCGGGCTCGGGGCTTCCGCCGGCGGAGTGGCGGCGCTGCGGGAATTTTTTGAAGGCATGTCATCCGACAGCGGCCTTGCCTTCGTCGTCGTGATGCATCTCTCACCCGAGCACGAGAGCAGCCTGGCCGAGGTCTTGCAGCCAAACACCGCCATGCCTGTGATTCAGGTGCAGGACGAGGTCAAGGTCGAGCCCAACCACGTCTACGTGATCCCGCCTAACAAACATCTTACGATGGCCGACAGCACCTTGCGCCTGAGCGAGCGGCAGCAAGCGCCGGGACGGCGGGTGACGATCGACCTTTTTTTTCGCACGCTCGCCGATGCCTACGGGCAACGTTCCCTTTGCGCCATCCTGACCGGGACCGACTCCGACGGGGTGATCGGGTTGAAGCACATCAAAGCCCAGGGCGGAGTCACGATCGCGCAGGACCCGGAAGAGGCGGAACACGACACCATGCCGCGCTCGGCGATCGAGACCGGGATGGTCGACTGGATCTTGCCGGTGCGCGAGATGCCGAAGAAGCTGCTCGAGTTCGTCCAGAACGAAAAGAGGATGGCGTTGCCGCCGGAGCGAGCGCATGGAGACGAACACGAAGCGGAGGAGGCGGGCGGGGGCCGGATCGTCGCGCAGCAGACGGACGACCCGGCGGATGAAAATGCGCTCCAAGAGGTGCTGGTGCATTTACGCAGCCAGACCGGGCACGATTTTGCGCACTACAAACGGGCCACGGTGCTGCGGCGGATCGCCCGCCGGCTCCAGGTCAACTCGATCGAGGATATCCCTTCCTACCTCGAGTTCCTCCGCACCCACAGCGGTGAAGCGCGCGCTTTGCTCCAGGATTTGCTCATCAGCGTAACGCATTTTTTCCGCGACCAGGAAGCGTTCGCGGCGCTGGAAGCGAACATCCCGCAGCTCTTCACCGGCAAAGGGGGTGACGACCAGGTGCGCATCTGGGTGCCAGCGTGCGCGACCGGCGAGGAGGCCTATTCGATCGCCATGCTGCTTTGCGAACAGGCGGCCAGGCTGGAGAATCCGCCCTCGGTGCAGGTCTTTGCGACCGATATCGACGAGGAAGCGATCTCTGACGCGCGCGACGGCCTTTATCCGAACACGATTGAGGCCGATGTCTCGCAGGAACGGCTGCGGCAGTTTTTCACCCGCGACCACGGCCGCTACCGGGTGCGGAAGGAGATTCGGGAGGCGGTTCTTTTCGCGCCGCACAATTTGTTAAAGGATCCGCCCTTCTCCCGGCTCGATCTCGTTTCCTGCCGAAACCTTCTGATTTACCTCAAGCGCGCGTCCCAAGGGCGTGTGCTCGATATTTTTCACTTTGTCCTCCGCCCGTCCGGACTCCTTTTCGTCGGCGGCTCAGAGAGTGTGGAGGACGCGGCGCTTTTGTTTGCGCCGCTCGACAAACATCACCGCGTCTACGTCCGGCGGGCTGCGCCGCGCCCGGCCTGGATGATCCCGACCCTGCCGCTCGGGCCGGTCCTGCGCCGAATGCCGCAACCGACCATCTTGCGGGCGCCGAAGATGTCACCGATGCATCATCCCGCGATCGTGGAACCGTTGGCGGAAGCCGCGCCGAGCACGCTCGACGGCCGGGACCGCCGCGCTCTGTTTTTCGGCGAACTGCATTTGCAGTTGCTCGAGAAATACGCGCCGCCCTCGGTCGTGATCAACGAGAACTACGACATCGTCCATCTCTCCGCCCATGCCGGCCGTTACCTGCGCTTCGGCGGCGGCGAGCCCTCCGCGAATCTCTTCGATCTCGTCCACCCGGCCTTGCGCCTCGAATTGCGGACTGCGATTTTCCGCGCCCGCCAGGAGAATGAAAAAATCTCCGTGCGCGACGTGGCGATCGAGGTCGACGACGAGACCGAACTCCTGGACCTGCACGTCCAGCGGGTGGTCGAGACGGATGCGGCCCAGGGTTTCGCGCTCATTATCTTCGAACGCCAGAGCGGCGCCGCACCAGACCGGGTGCGCCCTGCGGCGATCGAGGAACCACTCGCCCGCCATCTCGAGAAAGAGCTGCAGGACGTGAAACAACAACTCAGCAGCACGGTCGAGCAATATGAAGCGTCGAACGAAGAGCTGAAAGCCTCCAACGAAGAACTCCAGGCGATGAACGAGGAGGTGCGTTCCACCGCCGAGGAACTGGAAACGAGCAAGGAAGAGTTGCAGTCGATCAACGAAGAGCTCACCACCGTCAATCAGGAACTAAAGAGCAACATCGAGCAACTCAGCCGGGCCAACAGCGACCTGCAAAACCTGATGACCTCGACCGATATCGGCACGATTTTTCTCGATCGCGAACTGAGGATCGAGCGTTTCACCCCGAGCGCTCAGAAGATTTTCAATCTTATCCCGGCCGACTTGGGCCGCCCACTCGCCGACATCACGCACAAACTCACTTTCGAAGGCTTCATCACCGACGCGGAAAAGGTGCTGCGCGATCTGGTCATCGTGGAGCATGAAGTGCGCGCCGGCGGAAACGCCTGGTATCTCACCCGCCTCGCGCCCTATCGCACCGGCGATGATCGCATCTCCGGAGTGGTCGCGACATTCGTCGAAATCACCCGCCGGAAGCTGGCCGAAGAGGAGTTACGCGCTTTGGCCGGGGAAATGGAGCAACAACTGCAGAAGTTCAATACCATCTTGGCCTCGGTGCCGGATTTTATTTACCGGTTCGATCTCGAAGGACGCTTCACCTACATCAATCAGTCGCTCCTCAATCTCTGGAAAAAAACGAACCAAGAAACACTCGGCCGGAACTTTCATCAGCTCGGTTATCCGCCTGAGCTTGCGACTAAACTCCAACGCCAGATCCAGGAAGTGATTGAGACGCAACGTCCGTTGAAAGACCTCACTCCCTATACGAGCGCAGCGGGCGAGCGACAGTACGAATATCTTTTCTTCCCGGTCATCGCGGCCGACGGCTCGGTAGAAGCCGTCGGCGGAGTGACGCGCGACATCACCGAACGATTGGAGGCCGAAGCGGCCTTACGGAGTAGTGAGGAGCGCTTCCGCCAGTTTGCCGATAACTCCTCCGACGTTCTTTGGATCATCGATGCGGAAACAAGCCAGCTTGAGTATCTCAGCCCCTCCTTCGAGCAGGTCTGGGGCGAGTCGCGGGCCAGCGTCCTGCACGACCTCGACCACTGGCGGGAGATCCTCCATCCCGACGACCGCGAACCAGCTGCCGCCCGGATCCCACATCTTCTCAAGGGCGTGAGCTCGACCGACGACTACCGCATTATCCGGCCGAGCGACGGCGCGTTGCGCTGGATTCGCGACATTAGTTTTCCGATTCGCGACGGCGGCAATAAAATCAAACGGGTCGCGGGCGTGGCGCGCGACGTGACCGACGAGAAAAAACAGCTCGAGGCGATGGCCGAAAGCGAAGAGCGCTTCCGTCTCCTCGTGGAGGGCGCACCGGACTACGCCATGTTCCTGCTCGATCCCGGGAACCAGATTGTTTATTGGAGCGGGGGCGCCGAGAAAGTCTTCGGCTGGAGCGCCAATGAAGCGCTCGGCAAGAGCGGGGAACTCATCTTCACTCCCGAAGACCGGGCTCGGCATCAGGAGGCAAAAGAGATCAACACCGCCTTGCGCAAAGGCGTGGCGAGCGATCGCCGCTGGCATTTGCGTAAGGATGACAGCCGCGTCTGGATCGACGGCGTGATGCGGCGGCTCAACGATGAGGAAGGCAACCTGCGCGCCTTCGCCAAGATCGGCCGCGATGCCACCGGTCTGCACCTCGCCGAGCAAGCTTTGCAAAGATCGCACCAGGACCTCGAACAGCGGGTCGATGAGCGCACCAAAGAGTTGGTCGTGCTCAACAAAGAACTGGGCAAAGCCCTCAAAAAGCGGGCCGAGGTGGAACAAGAGCTCCTCCTCGTGAGCGAACGCGAGAAGCGGCGTATCGGCCAGGATCTGCACGACAGCCTTTGCCAGGAATTAGCCGCCGCCGCTTTTTTCCTCCAATCCACCGCCCAAAAAATGGGTAAAAAATTTCCTGCCGAAGCCGAAGTGGTTTCCGAAGCGGCCAAGATCGTAAACGATAACGTCGGGCTGGCGCGCGATCTTGCCCGCGGCCTGCACCCGGTTGAGCTCAGCTCCACGGGACTGGCCAACGCGCTGCGCGAACTCGCCTTCCGCACCAGCCAACTGCGATCGGTCACCTGCCATTTCGACCTGCCGCGGCAGATTCGGATTCAGGACGAAGCAATCGCCTTGAACTTTTTCCGGATCGCGCAAGAAGCGGTCGCCAACGCGATCAAGAATGGGAAAGCAACCGAAGTGAGCATCCGCCTCGGGCGCGACCGCAAAGGCCTGAGCCTCACGGTGCGGGATAACGGCAAAGGATTTTCCCAATCCAAACCGCGCAAAGGGATGGGAATCCACATCATGCAGTATCGCGCCGAAGTGATCGGCGCTCGCTTCAGCGTCGAATCAGCCGACGGCGAGGGCACTCAGGTCACCTGTACGCTGCCGGGAGAATAACGCCGGGGCCGCTTGGCCGGTAAGCTGAAAAAAACAATGCACAGAACGCTTGCCAGACTGGCAGGCGCTGTGCCACTCTTCAATTGTTCTGGGGGGAACAGCCGCCCCTCATACCCTTCGGGTGTGGGGGGCGGTATTTTTTTGGTCCGGCAGTCTTCCGTCGCATCCATTTCCGGAGAAAGAAGATCTCGCTGGCTGCCCAAAGATTTCCCAATCCCATCCCGGGCGGGGCTGCGATTGAAGGAGGGACTGTGTGCGCATGCCAACTGCCGCGCGGGCAATGAGTTGGTTTCTTTATGAAAAAATCTGCGACAAAGACGGCGCCCCCGAAAACTAAGAAGCGCTCCATTCTGCTGGTCGACGATCACCCGCTTTTTCGCAAGGGAATGATGCAGTTGCTCGATTCCCAGACCGACCTCCAGGTGATGGCCGAGGCCGACAACAGCGGGACCGCACTCAACGCCATCCGCTCCCGGAGTTTCGATCTCGCGATCGTCGATGTCGGTTTGCGCGGCGGCGCCAATGGAATCGAGCTGACCAAATCGATCAAGGCCGAACTCCCCGAACTCCCCGTCCTTGTCGTCTCGATGCACGACGAATCGCTCTACGCCGAGCGGGCCCTCCGCGCCGGCGCACGTGGTTACGTCATGAAACGCGAAGCGCTCGACTCGATCCTCAGCGCCGTCCGGAGCGTGATCAACGGCGAGATTTACATCAGCCCGACGATGACCAAGCGGATGCTTTTCGATCACATCCAGGGCAATGGCGCGGCCCGCAGCGCGGTCGATCGCCTAACGGATCGCGAACTCGAAGTGTTCCAGCTGATCGGCGAGGGCCGCGACATGCACCAGATCGCGGGCGAGCTGCACCTGAGCAAAAAAACCGTTGAAGCCCACCGGGCCAACATCAAGGAAAAGCTCGGAGTGCCGAGCGCGCGCGAAGTGGTGCGCTATGCGACGCAGTGGGTCACGCAACAACGCTGACCGCACTGAAAATTTAACAATCGGCGCGGAGAGGGGTCGTCGATTCGTTAGGCAGGGACCGTTTGGCGTGAAGCGGTAACGGGGTTAATCTTTGGCCGCACCTGCGTGCGACACTTCCTATGCGCCTGCTTCCATTATTTCTTTTCCTCACCGCCAGCATCGTCACCGCCGCGCCCGAGCCCGCGCCCAAGCTGAACCCGCAGATCGCCGGTGTGGTCAAGGAGATTTCCGCCCAGAACATCGAGGCGAGCATTCGCAAACTGGTCAGTTTCGGCACCCGGCACACGCTCTCCGAAACGGAGAGCGAGACGCGCGGAATCGGGGCGGCGCGGCGCTGGTTGCAGGCGGAGTTCCAACGTTACGCCAAGGACTCCGGCGGTCGACTGCAGGTCACGATGGATGAGTTTCTTCAGCCGCCGACCGAGCGAAATCCCGAGCTGGTGCAGGTCGTGAATGTCGTCGCAACGCTTCTCGGCGCGCAGCCAGAAGCGAAGGATCGGATTTATGTGGTGAGCGGGCATTACGATTCGCGGGCGAGCGATCCGCTCAACGCCACGGCGGATGCGCCGGGTGCGAACGACGACGCTTCCGGGGTCGCCGCGGTGCTCGAGCTGGCCCGCGTCATGTCGAAACAAAAATGGGACGCTACGATCGTCTTCATGGCCGTGGCGGGCGAGGAGCAGGGCCTTTTCGGTTCCACGCATTGGGCAAACAAGGCGAAGGAAAAGAAATGGAACGTGGCCGGCATGATCACGAACGACATCATCGGCAGTTCACACGGCGAGGATGGGGCGGTCGACAACCAGCACGTGCGCCTTTTCGCGGAAGGCGTGCCGCCCTTGTCACAGATGCCCGATGCCTGGCGTAAACAGATCCAAACCGGCGGCGAAAACGACAGCCCGACGCGCGAGCTGGCCCGCTTCATCAAGACGACGGGCGAGCGTTATGTCACCGGGATGACCGTTAACCTCATCTATCGCAAGGATCGTTACCTACGCGGCGGCGATCACTCGCCTTTTCTTGAAGCCGGTTTCCCAGCCGTGCGAATGACCGAGCCTAACGAGGACTTCCGGCACCAGCACCAGGACGTGCGCAAGGAAGGCGAGGTGCAATACGGTGACCTGCCGGAGTTCGATGATTTTGCCTACATTGCGCAGGTCGCCCGGATCAATGCCGCATCGTTAGGCGCGCTCGCTCTCGCCCCGTCCGTACCGACGGGCGCGGAGATAGAGACGAAGGAATTAACCAATGACACCACCTTGCACTGGCAGGCCAATCCCGAACCGGATGTGGCCGGCTACGAAGTCGTCTGGCGGGAAACGACCGCACCGCTCTGGCAGCATCAGGCCGACGCCGGTAAGGTGACGCGTTACACCGTCCCGAAAGTTTCCAAGGACAACTTTCTCTTCGGCGTCTCGGCGGTCGACCAGGATGGCAACCGCAGCCCGGCTATCTATCCCGCGCCTTCCGCGAAATGAATTTTATCCGCCCGTTACAGTCCTACCAATCGAACAACTATAAGACCTTATGAAACGGCTCATCCTTGTCCTGCTTCCCACTCTCCTCGCCCTTCCCGCCTGCGAGACCGCGCACCAGGCCGCGGTCTCGACCTTCCGGGTGGTGGACGCGCCCGCGGCTTACGTCCGGCGACGGTTGGACGTGGACGGACAAACCACTACCACCACGACCGAAACGACTTACTCCGACACTGCCGGCTATCCCCCGCAGCAGCCTTACCCGGCGCAACCGCAGCCCTACCAGGAGCGGATCCAGCCCCCGCCGCCTCCGGTGCAAACCCAACGCCGTGTCGTGACCGAGGATCGCACGCGCGAGCGGCCGCCGGAACCGGAACCGACCGCAACCCCGCGCATCACGCGGCGGGAAAATAATCCGCCACCTTCCCGCACGACGGAGAGCGAACCGGATTCGCAAAGATCCGAATTGCCCTACGCCAAACCCGTGCCCGGCAAGCCCGGCTTCGTCTTTAGCCCTTACGACAAAAACGGCGGCTACGTGGATGTGAAGGGCTACAACCCCGGGCAAAAAGTGAAGGATCCTTACAGCGGTAAGATCTTCCTCGTGCCGTAGACAGGCGTCCCCTCCGTCTTAGGGCAGCTTCTCTTCCAGCGCCTTTACGCGTTCAAATAACTTTCCCAGTCGGCGCACCCACGCGAGCTGCACTTTCGCTTCCTTCAACGGCACTGTGGGCGTCGCCCACCAAGTCCCGCCGTGCAGACTTTTCGAGACGCCGCTTTGCGCGCCGATCATCGTCCCATCGTCGATCTCGATGTGGCCGATGATCCCTGCCTGCCCGCCGATCACCACGCCAGAACCGATCCGCACGCTCCCGGCAATCCCGACCTGCGCGACGATGATCGAATGTTTCCCGATGACCACGTTATGCGCGATCTGCACCAGGTTATCGATCTTCACCCCTTCCTGAATCCAAGTCCGCCCGAAACGCGCCCGATCGATCGTCGTGTTCGCGCCGATCTCCACGTCGGCGTCGATCTGCACGATGCCGATCTGCGGCACTTTGTGGTGGCCGCCGGCCGTCATTTCAAAACCGAATCCGTCCGAACCGACCACGGTGCCGCTGTGAATGATGACCCGGTCTCCGATCTTGGTCCGCTCCCGGATGGTGACGTTCGGATAAATCAAGGAGCCCGCGCCGATCGTCGTCTCGTGTCCGATGTAGCTGCCCGCGCCGATCCGCGTGCCCGCCCCGATCTGCACGCCTGCTTCGATCACGACACAGGCCCCAATCGCCACTTTTTCGCCTAACGACGCTTTCGGCGCGATGACCGCGCTCGGGTGAATTCCCGGCGGGAAAACAATCGGCTCCGGCGCCAGCCTGAGCACGACTTGCTCGAAGGCTTTGCTCGGGTTCGCCACCCGGATTTGCGCGCCCACGATTTGCTCGGTGAAATCGGCCGGGACAAACGCCGCCGAGGCCCGCGTTTTGCGAAACGCCGCGAGGTAACGCGGGTTCCCGTAAAAGGTGATTTCGCCCGGTGTCGCCTCGGCCAGCGAGGCCGCGCCCGCGATCACACAATCGGCGTCACCGGCGATCTCGCCCCCGCACAGTCCCGCCAGTTCTCGTAGCCTCAAAGTCATCCCTGCAATCTTGTAGCCGGGCTCGGCGACCCCGGCAACCGGACAATCCCGGCGCGGATCATCCGCCCGCGGCGAAGCCCGGATAGAGGGTCATCCCGCCGTCGACAAAAATAGTCGCGCCCGTGATGTAATCCGATTGATCCGACGCAAGCCAGACTGCGGTGCGTGCGATGTCCTCCGGCTCGCCGATGCGACCGTCGGGAATCAGATTGAGCAATTTCTCGCGCGCTTCTTCCGTCTCCCACGCGGCGCGATTAATCGGCGTTTTGATCGCTCCCGGGGCGATGCTGTTGACCCGGATTTTCTTCGGCGCGAGCTCCTGCGCGATGCTTTTCATCAGCTGCATCACGCCGCCTTTAGACGAGGCGTAATTCACGTGACCAGCCCACGGAATGGTTTCGTGGACGGAGCTCATGCAGATGATTTTCCCCGCCGCCTGCGAGATCGCCGGCACCACTCCGCGGCGTAGAAATTCGCGGACCGCGGCGCGCGCACAAAGGAACTGCCCGGTGAGATTCACACCGATGACCGTTTCCCACTGCTTGAGAGTCATTTCG
This sequence comes from Spartobacteria bacterium, assembly GCA_040007175.1. Lineage (GTDB taxonomy): Bacteria > Verrucomicrobiota > Verrucomicrobiia > Chthoniobacterales > UBA10450 > Palsa-1392. The sequence goes on along the minus strand of JBDTVP010000004.1, from coordinate 14,982 downwards.
TGGAAGGGCGCGTCCTGTTGCAGCCCGGCGTTGTTAACCAAAATATCGAGTGTCCCAAAACTCTCGATCGTTTCGGCAAACATTGTCTCGACCTGATCTTCGCGGCTGACGTCCGCCCGGAGCGCAATCGCCTTCCCGCCGGCCTGCTCGATTGCCTCGACCACCCCCGCGGCTTCCTCTGCGTCCGAAAGGTAATTCACCACCACGGACGCGCCGGCTGCGCCCAGCGCCAGGGCACAGCCTTTGCCAATCCCGGAGCTGCCTCCGGTGACGAGGGCTTTTTGATTTCGTAACGGGCAGGTGGGGTCGATGGTTGTCACTTCGATTGCAAATCGAAGCTGAGTCGCGCCTCTTTGCAATCGGCGAAAACGCCTCTATCACTCGCGCGCAAAGACGCGTGAAATCCCTGTCCGCAGCTTATTTGCGGGCACAGATCTAGCTAATTGAATCGCTGCGGCCTCGGCCGTGACCGCAATGCCACAGTCAACCCTGCCACCCACCGGCCAACTGCCAAAAAAAACGGACGATGAAACTACTGTCACAGCACAAAACGGCACCGGCGCCGAAAACGTTCCGGCAACGGGCGCGGATTATTTTGAAATCGTTGCCCGGGCTACGAACGATGCGGTTCGGGATTGGAATTTAAACACCGGCCGACAGACCTGGCCACGCGGCCTGGAGAGCCTGCTCGGTCACGCCGGCAACGCCGCGAGCGAAAAAATCGACTTCTGGTTTCGTCACATTCATCCCGACGATCTCGCGCGCATCCAGCGGAGTTTGCAGGAAACGCTCAGTGGTCCCGGCGATCGCTGGATGGGCGAATACCGTTTCCGCCGGGCTGACGGCGAGTATGCCCACCTCCTGGAACGCGCTCTTATTCTCCGCGCGGCCGATGGCTCCGCCGCCCGGCTCGTCGGCACACTGATGGATGTCACCACGCGGCGGCAGTTGCAGGATCAGGTTTGCCGCTCGCAACGCATGGAAGCTTTTGGCCAACTGGCCGGCGGCGTCGCGCACGATTTTAATAACTTTCTCACCACCATTCTCGGCTACAGCGATCTGCTTTTGTCCGAGTCGGCGGTCAAGGGCCATGTCGCCGAACAAATTCGCGAGATTCGCGACGCGGCCGGCCGCGCTTCTGGCCTAACGAATCAGCTGCTCGCCTTCAGCCGCCGCCAGTCGCTCGAGCCGACCGTTCTCGAGGTCAACTCGGTCATTACCAACCTCGAACGCACTCTCCTCCGGCTCCTCGGCGACCACATCTCGGTCGTCTGCCATCTGCATCGCCGGAAGGAAGGCGCCCACATCAAGGTTGATTCTGACCAGTTGACCCAGATCATTCTCAACCTCGCGGTCAACGCGCGCGACGCGATGCGCAACGGCGGCTGTCTCATGATCGATACTTCGATTCTCCAGGTTTCTTCCGAGACCGAGCTGCCCGCGACCGAACCTGCTCTCCCGCCCGGGGAATACGTCGTGATCGCGCTCTCCGATAATGGCAGCGGGATGAGCGACGAGGTCAAAGCACGTCTTTTCGAGCCCTTCTTCACGACCAAGGACGAAGCGCTCAACAGCGGCCTCGGGCTCGCCACAAGTTACGGTATCGTTAGGCAAAGTGGCGGTCATATTAGCGCCGACAGCCAGCCTGGCTATGGCAGCACTTTTCGCATCTTCCTCCCACGCGTTACCCCACCGGCCCCGGCGGCTTACCGCAAACCCGGCCAGCGCAAACTTCTCACCGGCACCGAGACGATTCTCGTCCTCGAAGATGAAGTAGGCGTGCGCCACCTCTCGGTCCGCGTCCTGCGCGATCTCGGTTACCACGTGCTGGAAGCCGCCCACGGCGACGATGCAAAACGGTTGATCACGAAACGGGGCGCGCCCGCGATCGATCTCCTCCTGTCCGATATGGTGATGCCGGAGATAAGCGGCCGCGATTTCGCCGACTGGCTAAGCAAAGCAAGTCCGAACACAAAGGTCATTTTCATCTCCGGTTACCTCGAGGAATCGCTCCATCCGCATGACCGGCGCGACCCGGGAATGTGTTTTCTGGCGAAACCGTTCAGCGCAAATCAGCTCGCGAGCAAAGTGCGCGAGTTGCTCGATGAAAAGATTGCGGGTTGATGGCGCGGGCGGGATGGGGCTAGGCTCCGCCTAACCGCTGTGCCTAAGATCACCTTTCACGACATCGAAGAAGCCGTCGGCCGCATCAAAGGCGCGGTCTACGAATCACCCTGCCCGCAATCCATTCCCTTGAGCGAGCTCACCGGGATGGAGATCTACTGCAAGCTCGATAATCTCCAGCGCACCGGCAGCTTTAAGGAACGCGGCGCGCGCAACGCCCTCGCCCAGCTTTCCGCCGAGCAGAAAAAGAAAGGCGTCATCGCCGCCTCCGCCGGCAATCACGCCCAGGCGCTCGCTTACCAGGGGCGATTGTTAGGCGTGCCAGCCACCGTCGTGATGCCGAAGTTTGCGCCGCTCATTAAAATCAACAACTGCCAGAAACTCGGCGCGACCGTCGTCCTGCATGGCAAAGATTTCGCGGAAGCAAAAGCGCGCGCACACGAGATCGGGAAAGAAAAAGGACTCGCCTACATCGATGGCTACGACGATCCCGCCATCATCGCCGGGCAAGGAACAGCCGGGCTCGAGATCGTCGCGCAGGTTCCCGATCTCGATGCAGTCATCGTGCCGGTCGGCGGCGGCGGGTTGCTCGCCGGTGTCTCGCTCGCGGTCAAGACGCTGCGGCCAAACGCGAAGGTCATCGCGGTGGAAGGCGATCACGTTGCGAGTTATTCCGCCGCGCTGAAGGCGGGCAAACCGGTCACGATTGAGACCAGCCCGACGCTGGCCGACGGCCTCGCGATTGCCCAGGTCGGCAACAACGCTTTCGAGATCGCCCGCCAGCACACCGACAAGGTGGTGCTCGTGAACGAGGAACAAATCGCGCTCTCGATTTTGCGCGTGGTCGAGCTGGAAAAAGGCGTCGTCGAAGGCGCCGCCGCCACGCCGCTCGCGGCCTGTCTTTCCGGGCAACTCCCCGAGCTCGCCGGCAAGCGCGTCGTTCTCCTCCTCTGCGGCGGCAACATCGATCCTAACGTCCTGAGTCGCGTGATCGAACGCGGCCTGGTGGCCGATGGCCGGCTTTCCCGTTTCACCGCGATGATCAGCGACCGCCCGGGCGGCCTCGCCGATCTCACCGCGCAGATCGCCGCGGTCGGCGCGAGCGTTAAGCAAGTCGTGCACGACCGCGCCTTCGCCAGTTCCGACGTCTCCGCGGTCAATGTCCTTTGCACCGTCGAGACGCGCGATCGCGCGCATCTCGAGGAACTGCTCGCCCGGCTCGGCGACCACGGAGTAAAAACCTCCGTCGCCAAATAACGCGCGCTCCCCGCTAACAAGCCGGCGGCCTGTCTCCCTCGCCTTGAATCAGAAACGTTCTCTCGTAGGGTTCGCCATGGATTCGGTTGAGACCCAGGTACTCGAAAAAGAGGCTTCCTCAGAGCCAAAAAAATCATCCACCGAGGTGCAAACGGCGGGCGAAGAACTGAGCCGCTTCGTTGCCCGGCACATCGGCCCTAACGACGAGGAAGTCGCCGCCATGCTGGCCGAGGTCGGTTTCGAAAAGCTCGCCCCTTTCATCGACGCCACCGTTCCGAAAGACATCCGCGCCCGCCAGCCGCTCGATCTCCCGGCCGGCAAATCCGAGCAGGAAGCGCTCGCCGAATTGCGCGGGCTCGCCCAACAAAACAAAGTCGCGCGCAGCTTTCTTGGCGCTGGCTATTCCGATTGCGTCGTGCCACCGGTCATCCAGCGCAACATCCTCGAGAACCCGGGCTGGTATACCGCCTACACGCCCTACCAGGCCGAAATCGCACAAGGCCGTCTCGAAGCGCTGCTCAATTTCCAGACCATGGTCACCGACCTGACCGCGCTCGACATCGCGAACGCCTCGCTCCTCGACGAGGCGACCGCGGCGGCCGAGGGCATGGCCCTTTGTCACGCGGTTGTGCCCGGGCGCGGCACGTTTTTCGTTTCCGAGAATTGCCATCCGCAAACCATCGAAGTCGTGCAAACACGGGCCAAGCCGTTAGGCATCAAGGTCCTCGTGGGTGACGCCACGACCTTTTCTTTTAACGATAAAGTTTTCGGAGTGCTCCTGCAGTATCCGACAACCGACGGCGCGATCATCGACTATGAGCCGTTCATCAGGTCGGCCCACGAGGCCGGCGCGCTCGCCATCGTGGCGGCGGATATTCTCGCCCTCACCCTGCTTCGTCCACCGGGCGAGATGGGCGCGGATGTCGCAGTCGGCACCACTCAGCGTTTCGGGGTTCCGTTAGGCTGCGGCGGGCCGCATGCCGCTTACTTCGCGACCCGCGACCAATACAAACGCCATATGCCGGGACGACTGGTCGGCGTTTCGCACGACGCCGCGGGCCGGCCCGCCTACCGCCTCGCGCTCCAGACGCGCGAGCAACACATCCGGCGCGACAAGGCGACGAGTAACATCTGCACCGCGCAGGTTCTGCTCGCGGTCATGGCTTCGATGTACGCCGTTTATCACGGGCCGGAAGGCCTCCGCAAAATCGCCCGGCGCGTCCACAAACTGACCTGCCGCCTGGCCGACGGCCTCGAGCAGCTCGGTTACGGGCTGGCCCACGATGAATTCTTCGACACGATCCGGATCGATCTCGGGAACCGGACGAGCGGTGAATTCCTCCGCCGCGCGCTCCAGCGGAATTGCAACCTGCGCGAGCACGGCCCGCACAGCGTCGGCCTCGCGCTCGACGAGACGACCACGCCGGAGGACGTCGAAATGCTCCTCGGCATCTTCGGCGAGAACCGGGCCATTCTCCCGGGCGTCGCCGCGGCCTGTCGTGAATCGACCATCGAGAATCGGACCTCGGATTTTCTCACCCATCCAGTCTTTAACACCCATCACAGCGAGACCGAGATGCTGCGCTACCTGCGGCGGCTCGAAGCGCGCGACCTTTCGCTTTGTCATTCCATGATTCCGTTAGGCTCCTGCACCATGAAGCTGAACGCGACCGCGGAAATGTTCCCGGTTTCCTGGCCGGAGTTTTCCCGCATCCATCCGTTTGCCCCTAACGACCAAATCGCCGGCTACCGCGCGATGTGCGAACAGCTCGAACGCTGGCTGGCCGAGATCACCGGTTTCGCGGCCGTCTCTCTGCAACCGAACGCCGGCTCGCAGGGCGAATACGCTGGCCTGCTCGCGATCCGCGGTTACCACGAATCGCGGGGCGAAACGCATCGCAACGTTTGTATCATCCCGACCTCCGCTCACGGCACGAACCCGGCGAGCGCGGTCATGGCGGGTTTCCGTGTCGTCCCGGTCCGCTGTCTCGGAGATGGCGACATCGATCTCGCTGATCTCCGCGCCAAAGCCGATACGCACAGCAAAGATCTCGCCGCGCTGATGGTGACCTACCCTTCGACGCACGGCGTTTTCGAAACCACCATCCGCGAGATTTGCGAGATTGTGCACGAACACGGCGGCCAGGTTTACATGGATGGCGCAAACATGAACGCGCAGGTCGGCCTTTGCCGCCCGGGCGACATCGGCGCCGACGTTTGCCATCTCAATCTGCACAAGACTTTTTGCATCCCGCACGGCGGCGGCGGCCCCGGCATTGGCCCGATCGGCGTGGCGAAACATCTGAGCAAATTTCTCCCGGGCATCCCCACCATTAGGCAAAAGCCAGGAACTAGTAACTCGGGGCCGGTCTCCGCGGCCCCGTACGGCAGCGCGAGCATCCTGACGATTTCGTGGATGTACATCCGGATGATGGGCGCCGCCGGCCTAACGAAGGCGACCGAGGTCGCGATCCTCAACGCCAACTACATCGCGAAGCGACTCGACCCGCATTTCCCTGTCCTCTTCAAGGGCAAGAACGGGCTGGTCGCGCACGAATGCATCCTCGATCTGCGCCCCTGCAAAAGCGCCGGGGTCGAGGTCGAAGACGTGGCCAAGCGTTTGATGGATTACGGCTACCACGCGCCGACCGTTTCCTGGCCCGTCCCGGGGACGATGATGATTGAGCCAACCGAGAGCGAATCGAAAGAGGAGCTGGATCGTTTTTGCGAAGCGATGATCTCGATTCGGGCGGAGATCGAAGCGATCCGCGGCGGCGAGGCGGACGAGAAAAACAATGTGCTCAAAAACGCGCCGCACACCGCCGAGCAGGTGACGGCCGACAATTGGGAGCATCCCTACAGTCGCGAACGCGCCGCCTACCCGGCACCGTGGACCCGCCAGCAAAAATTCTGGCCCGCCGTTGCGCGCATCGACAGCGTCTACGGCGACCGGAATCTCTTCTGCACTTGCCCGCCGATGGAAGATTTCGCGACGGAGGGTTAATCGTCGCGGCAGCGCCAGCATCCGCAGTAATCGGTCGTCGCCTCACCCTGTCATCCCGAGCCGCGCAGACGGCGAGGGATCTCACAGTTGCAACCCACGGGTAATCTTTTATAGAGCGCGCCTTCTGCAACTGGGAGATTCCTCTCCGCGCTCCGCCGGATCGGGATGACACAATAAAAAGAATCGCGCGCTTGCGCCGTTTCACTGACGAACTGCCGCCTCGTTAGGCTACGCGAGTTGAATTTCCCCGGCGACGTAAGTGACCGCTTCGCCGCCGATCGAGACGCGATCGCCGCGGTCGCGGCAAAATAGTTCGCCGCCGCGGGCCGAGATTTGGCGGGCAAAAAGCTCCTTCTTCCCGAGCCGCTGCGACCAATAAGGAATCAAGCTGCAATGCGTGGAACCGGTCACCGGATCTTCCGGAATCCCGGCCGCCGGCGCGAAATAGCGCGAAACGAAATCGCAATCGTCGCCCGGCGCAGTGACCACGACTCCCTGCGCCGCCAACCGCGCGACCAGCGCCAGGTCGGGCTGGATCGCCGCAACCTCTTTTTGTGAAGCGAAAATCGCAATGTAATCGCGCCCGTGCAGAATTTGGTCCGGGACTGCGCCGAGCGCGGCGCTCAAATCGTCCGCGCGCGCGATCGGCCCGGCCGGGAGCGACGGAAAATCCAAGACGAGCTTGTCCCCGTCGCGTTCCACCCGGAGCTCGCCGCTTTGCGTCTGGAAATGCACCACTGCTTCGCCATAGCCACGGTGCTGAAAAAGCACGTGCGCCGAAGCGAGCGTGGCGTGCCCGCACAGGTCCACTTCCACTTTCGGCGTCATCCAGCGAAGGTCGAAATAGCCGTCGCGCGCGACGAGAAAAGCCGTCTCCGCCAGGTTATTCTCCGCGGCGATCGCCTGCATCTGCTCGTCGCCGATCCAATCGGCAAGCAGGCAAACTCCCGCCGGATTCCCGGCAAACGGGCGCGCGGTGAAAGCCGCGATTTCAAAATATGGAATCCGCATCTCGTGAAGCTCTTCCCCCGAAACGAGATTGCAAATCCGGCATCCTTCATGGGTAAAGTCGACGCCGCAAAAAAACATTACAGTTTTGTTAGAATTGTATTGCAAGCTGGCATGCCGCCCGCTTCTATCCCCGCCATGCAATTCCAAACACGGGCTCTTCTTACGTCGGCGTTCCTTGCCTGCGGCTTCTTTTTTGTCCAACCGGGGTGGTCCCAAGTCGCGTCGGCGGCGGATGCTTCCGCGGAGGGCGACGCGAACTCGGAAGAGACCAGGGAAGGTGAGGACGAGGGACGTCGCGGCACCCGCGCGGTCCGCGTTTCGCCGGACGGTTCCCGCCTGCCCGATGCGGAACCAGACATTTCCAACGCCCTCGTCTCGTCGTTCGAGTCGCAGCGCCTGGTCATCGAAGGCACGGAAGTGAACCCGGTGGAGTATCCCGCGCTTCCGGACGTTCAGGGAACCCGGATCAACGCCGGCAAGAAAACCTCGTTCGTGAAACCGGAAGAATTTCCGAGCATCGCGAACAACGATTACCGGGAAGCGCTCGCGACCACGCCGGGCCTGCTGGTCAGCGAGGAGCCTTCTTCGCCGATCGTGAACTTCGGCTACCGCGGGCTCGACTCGCAGCGGAGCGAGTTCATGCAGGTCCTGAAAGATGGCGTCACGATCAAGAACGAGCAGTTCGGTTTTCCGGAATCGCACTACACGCCGATCCTCGACGCGGTCGAGCGGATCGAATTCATTCGCGCGGGAGCGGCCTTGCAGTTCGGCCCGCAACCCGGTGGCGCGCTCAACTTCGTCATGAAGATGCCGCCACGCGACGTGCCGTTCCAATTCGAAACCAAAAATCTCTTCGGGAGCGACGGGCTTTACCAGAATTTCACCAGCGCGGGCGGCACCGTCGGGCAGTTCGGTTACTACGCCTATTTTGATCACCGCGAACGCGACGGCTTCCGCACGAACAGCGGCTACGACCTGAACGCGGGCAGCGCGAAATTAGTTTACGACGTCACGAACGACAGCCGGTTCATCCTGACCTTCGATGCCTACGAAGAAGAACATGGCGAACCCGGCGGCCTGACCGAGGTGCCGACGCCCGGAGCCTCCCTCTACCAGGTGGATCGTAACGTATCGACGCGCCTTTTCGATCTCTTCCGGCTGAAACGCTACTACGGCATGCTCGAATATCAGAAGACCTTCTCGGAGCGGACCCAGCTCGATATCAAAACGTTCGGAGGCTACCTCCAGCGCTACAGCCAACGGCAGCGCGGCGGCGACTTCGGCGTGGCGCCAAATCCAAATCCGGCTCCGGGCTCGGCCGCGAGCACGGATGACATCCAGGATCGCGAGGACTACACCGAAGGCGCGGAAGTGCGCCTGCGGCACGACTACGATTTGGCGCACGACGTCTCGACTTTCATCGGCGGACTTTATTTCTATCACGCCTTGCAGGATCGCCGGGACACGCGCGGTTCGACGCCGAATGCGAGCACCGGTTTGCTCCGCCGTTTCAACACCGGCGAGACGACCGACTTCGCCCTCTTCGCCGAAAACCGCTTCCTCTTCGGCCGGTTCTCCGTCATCCCCGGGGTGCGCCTTGAGTTCTTCAATCAAAGCCTCGACGAACAGGTCAACATCACCCGCGCTCCGGGCGACCCGCTCCTCTCGCAGTCGGACTTTTCGTTCGTGCCGCTCTTCAGCCTCGGCGCGAACTACGTCCTGGTCGAAGGCCAGGTCCAGGCGCCCGAGACCATGTCGATGGGCAAAGACGGCAAATCGGTCGCCAACGCCGCTTCGATGGTCGCCGGCGGTCCGCCGCGCGCCGAACTCTACGCCACGGTCGCGCAGGCCTACCGCCCCCGCACCTACGGTGAGCTCGTCTCGACCGCGCCCGACGGCGTGGTGAATGGCGACCTCAAGGAAGGCGACTCACTCCAGTTTGAATTAGGCGTGCGCGGTAAGCCGCTCCCTTATCTTACCTTCGATCTCGGCGGCTTCTATTTTGAAGTGAACGACCAGGTGGGAGAAATCACCGGCGTCAACGCGGCCGGCAACACTTTCACCACCACGCAAAACGTGGGTGACGCGCGCTACGCCGGCTTCGAGGCCGCGGTCGAACTCGACGTTCTCGGCATGATCAATGGCGGAACCGAAAGCCCCTACGGCCGCTTCAATCTTTACGGCAACGTGACCCTGCTCGATGCGGAATTCACGGGTGGACCCAACAAGGGTTTCGACACGACTTACGCGCCGGATTATCAGTTCAAAATCGGCGGCATCTATCGCTATAAAGACGTCGTGAAGGTGGGCCTGATCGGCAACCTGGTGGACGACTCATTCGCCGACGCGAACAACACCCGCTCGCATTTCATTCCCGCCTACACCGTCTGGGATCTGACCGCGGAAGTGAAATTCCTCAACGGCCGCCTCGGGCTCTTTGGCGGAATCAAGAATCTGTTCGACGAAGATTTCTACGCCGAGATCCGCGACGAAGGCATCGTCCCGGCTTATCGCCGGAATTATTACGGCGGCCTCAGCGTCAAGTTCTAGCCAGAGCGTCAGGACTCGCCATGCGGTCGCCGCCGGGGTTAGGGTGGCGGCCGCATGCGCATCCTCATCGCGCCCGATAAATTCAAAGGCTCGTTAGGCGCGGAGGAGGTCGGGCAAAGCATCGCGGCCGGCCTGAAGTCCTCCCTGCCCGAAGCCGAGCTCGAGATCGTCGCCCTGGCCGACGGTGGAGAAGGAACCGCCGCGGCAATCTGCCGCGCCGCTGGCGGCGAATGGATCGAATGTCGCGTGCACGACGCGCTCGGGCGCGCGATCACAGCCCGCTACGCCTGGCTGGCGGAATCCAGTCGCGCCGTCTGCGAGATGAGCGCCGCTGCCGGTCTGGCCCGGCTTACGCCTAACGAACGCGACCCGCTCCGCGCCTCCACTTTTGGCGTGGGCGAAATGCTCCGAGCCATCAGTGCCCACGGCCCGCGCGAGATCATCGTCGGTCTCGGCGGAAGCGCGACCAACGACGGCGGCTTCGGCCTCGCCCGCGCGCTCGGCTTTCGCTTCATCGGCCGTGACGACCGCGAGCTGGCCGGGCCGGTCGACGAGTTATGTGAGCTCCTGCGGATCGAATCGCCTAACGAATACACGCTCCTGCCCATCACGGTCGCCTGCGACGTGAATAATCCGCTGCTCGGTCCGCACGGCGCGACCCGCACCTTCGGTCCGCAAAAAGGCGCCACGCCCGAGCAACTCGATCTCTTGGAGCGCTCGCTCGCGCGGCTCGCCGAGGTCGCGGCGCGCGCTTTTTATTGCGATCACCGCGCCGCCGCCGGCGCGGGCGCGGCCGGTGGCCTTGGCTTTGGTCTGCTCACTTTTTGCAATGCGCGGCTTCGCTCTGGATTTGAAGTGGTCGCGGAAGCGACCGGGCTGCGCGCCAAGATCGCGCGCGCCGACATCGTCATCACCGGCGAAGGCAAACTCGATCGCCAGACTCTCACCGGCAAAGGCCCGGCCGGCCTGGCGCGACTCGCCCGTTCGTTAGGCAAACCGGTCTTCGCGATCGTCGGCCAGGCGACGGAAGACGCGGAAGTGCGCGAGCTTTTCGATGGCGTCACGACGCTCCGCGGCAACCAGCCCGACCACAGCGACACCGCTGAAATGCTCGAGCGGCGCGCGAGCGAGCTAGGGCTCCGTCTGCGCTGAACGGTAGCGCTTCACCACCTCGACGTATTTCAGCGCCCAACCTTTAAGCGCGGTTTGCTCTTTGGAACTCAGTTGCCTAACGACCTTCCCGGGCGAGCCGAGGACGAGCGAGCCGGGCGGCACTTTCATTCCGGCGGTGACGAGCGCCTTCGCCCCGATCATGGAACGCGCGCCGATTTCCGCACCGTCGAGCACGATCGCGCCCATCCCGACCAGCACCTCATCGCCAATCGTGCAGGCGTGGATCACCGCAGCGTGACCGACTGTAACCAGTTCGCCAACCAGCGCGGGAAATTCATCCGAGACATGCACGATCGCGCCGTCCTGGATGTTGCTCCGCGGTCCGATCGCGATTCGGTTTATGTCGCCCCGCAGGACCGCCTGATACCAGACGCTCGCCTCTTCGCCTAACGACACTTGGCCGACGACGGTCGCATTCGGCGCGACGTGCGCGCTTGGGTGAATTTCCGGCCCGGCCCGCAGACGACGCGCGATGGATTCCACTCCGGTCTCTCTCGCCTCCGCGCCCATGAGGCGGAATCTACCCGCCTGTAGGCGTCGTCAAAGCTTCCGCTTGAGATGGAGCCGAAGGAGGGGATTGAACCCTCGACCTGCTGATTACGAATCAGCTGCTCTACCACTGAGCTACTTCGGCGAGAACGCGAGGCGGAAGATGACATCCCGCCGCCGCTTGGGCAAGAGCGGCGGTCGTCGGCACCAATCCTCGAGACTTGCTCCGGAATGCCGCGGGTCGTTATGCTCGCCGCGAAAAATCGATGCCTTGCCGCTTTCTATCGCTTCCTGGATTTGCGCTCTTTTTCCTCCCGGTCATCCTCTCCGGTGCGACGCCGACGCCCGCTCCGGTTCCCGATCTGCCCACTTGGAAGGAGGAAATCGCGCAGGGATTCGTCCCCTACCACCAGCTCACGGTCGATGATTTCCCAGTCCGGAACGCCGGGAAAGAAAACGAATTTTTCATCAAGACGTTCATCACCCCGCACTACCAATACTATCTCTATTTCAACCGCGGCTGGGTGCACGCTTACATCAAACAGTGGCGCGTTTTCTCCGGGTTCGATCGCAACGACTCCTATCGCGAACGCCGTTTCAAGGAGATGAAAGCTTCCCTCCCTTATGCGCAGGCCATCCTCGACCTGAGCGAAATCCACGCGCGCGAACTGGCCGCCATGCCGCCCGAGGGTTTCCCGGAATCCCGCTCCGGATCGCAGGAGGAAACGGTCAACGGCCTCGCGGAAAAGATTAAAGCGCGGAGTGCGCGAGTTTTCGCGGAAGCCGAGCGCGAGATCGACGCCCTCGCGAAAGCCACCGACCAAGGGCGTGATCTCCGCAAGACCCGCCAGCTCGCGGCGGAGATCAGCCGGCGTTTGCAAGCCACGCCCGAGCCCACGCCGTTTGGCCTGCCCCCGGAAACCGCACCGAGCCCAAGCGCGAGCCCGAAGCCGAGTGCGATTCCCGCCTCGACCCGTTAGCGAGTTACGCGCAATCTCGGTGGCATGTTGATCTCGCCCGCGACCTCCTTCCCTTCGGGCCTCCCGACCCGTCGCCTCGCGCGCATCACGTTCACGACTTTTCTCCTCACCTTCATCGCCTCGCGTGTCCTCGTCATTCTGATCATGACGCGGCGGTTGCCGGATTTGTTTCTCGACGTCGGCGGCACGCACATTCACCACCTTAACTACGGGATCTTTCTCCTCTCCGCGGTCGGCGGCCTGCTCGTTTTCACTCCGCGGCCGGGCGACCGGATGCGGCAGGTCTGCGCCTTCCTTTACGGGTTCGGGATGGCGCTCACTTTCGATGAATTCGGGATGTGGCTCCACCTCGGCGGCGGCTACTGGCAACGCGCCAGCTTCGATGCCGTCATCGTCCTGCTCAGCTTGTTCGGCGTCATCGCCTTCGCGCCGAAATTGCCGCGGATGCGGGCCCGCCATTGGGCGCTCGCGGGCGTCACCGGGTTTGCGGTGATTTGTTTTTACCTCCTCCTCTTTAAGTCGATCAAATACGTCGGGCAACGTGTCGGCCCGCGCTTGAACAGCATCGAGGAAGCCGGCCCGCGCTAGGCGCGAACCCCGCCGGTTTGTGCGATGAATGGCCGTGTCACAAAACCAGAACGTCCACCTTTTTTCGCCGCTGCAGATGCGCGGCATCCAGTTCCGTAACCGCATCGTCGTCTCGCCGATGTGCCAGTATTCGAGCGACGACGGCTTCGCCAGCGACTGGCACCTCGTCCATCTCGGGAGCCGCGCGGTCGGCGGCGCGGCGCTCGTTTTCACCGAGGCGGCGGCCGTGCTCGAGGAAGGGCGGATCAGCCCGGACGATCTCGGGATTTGGAAAGATGCGCAGGTCGAAATGCTGGCGCGGATCTTTCAATTCATTGCGGCGCAGGGCGCGGTCCCGGCGATGCAGCTCGCGCACGCGGGACGGAAGGCGAGCACGAGCGCGCCCTGGCTCGGCGGGAAACCGTTAGGGCCTAACGAGCGCGGCTGGAGCCCGATCTTCGGCCCGAGCCCGCTCGCTTTCGACACCGGCTACCAGACCCCGCAGGAACTCGATCGCGCCGGGATCGAACGGATCCGCGCCGCCTTCGTCGACGCCACCCGCCGCGCCGAGCAGGCCGGCGCCCAGGTGGTCGAGATCCACGCCGCGCACGGCTATTTGCTCCACAGTTTTCTCTCCCCGCTGAGCAACCAGCGCCACGACGACTACGGCGGTTCCTTCGAAAACCGCATCCGTTTCCTGCGCGAGACGGTCGAAGCCGTGCGCGCCGTCTGGCCGGAGAAATATCCGCTCTTCGTCCGCATCTCCTCGACCGATTGGGCCGAAGGCGGCTGGACCGCCGACGAATCCGTCGCGCTCGCGAAAATCCTCAAACCGTTAGGCGTGGACCTGATCGATTGCTCGAGCGGCGGCACCGTGCCCGACGCGAAGATCCCGATCGGCGCCGGCTACCAACTGCCCTTCGCGGCCCGCGTCCGCGCCGAAGCCGGGATCGCGACCGGCGCAGTCGGCATGATCACCGAACCGGCCCAGGCCGACCAGATCGTGCGCACCGGACAGGCCGACCTCGTCCTAATGGCGCGCGAATTCCTGCGCCATCCCTACTGGCCGCTCAACTCCGCCCGCCCGCTCCACCAAAAGATGGACGCGCCGCCTCAATACGGCCGCGCCTTCCAGTAGGCGGATGAGAAAGGGAGGAATGAATTAGGAACGCAGGAAAGGAAATTGGACCCACCGGACCACCGCAGCGCACAGCCTAACGACTCTTTTCCTGCTTTCCTGCTTTCCTAATTCATTCTCCGTCCCCAAATGAAACCCAAACCCAAAGCCATCGTCCTCGACATCATCGAAACCTGCTTCCCGCTCGATCCGTTAGGCGCGAAGGGGGCCGCCTGGATCTCGTCCGTCATTTCATAGGATCTCGCTAGGATTTCGAAGAGCGCGAAATTGGCCATCGCCAAAGCGCCCCCCGACAGGGGATACTCCCCGCCATGTCGAAGACGCTCCTTTACTCGTTGGCCGTAGTGGGTGACCTCGTGCTCGCTTACTTTTTCTACCGCAGCGGACGTATCATGGTTCCGAGCATCCTCCTGCTCGCCGCCCTTTGCTTTGCCGTCGCGGCAATCGGCAGTGCGCTCGGCAAGGGCGGCCCAAAGGCCTGAGCCTCGCTCTCGACTGCCGCCTTAAAAACACCAGCACCTGATGGCCGTCGTCGATCCGATTCTTGAAGATGGAGTATCCTTTTGAACTCGTCGCTTTTGTGATTAATCCAACAAAACCTCGTCATTCGACGTGAAACAAAAACCCAAAGCCGTCGTCCTCGACGTCATCGAAACCTGCTTCGCGCTCGATCCGTTAGGCGAGAAATT
>JBDTVP010000003.1:0-119565 GCA_040007175.1 Spartobacteria bacterium | reverse complement strand
ATTTTTCGGGGAGTGCGGCGAGCGGCTGGAGATGTTCGAGCCAGCGCGTGCGGACTGGGCTGTCGCGCCAGGCGAAGACGTCCGCGAGCAAGGCGTCGAAGGCGTGCGGCTCGAGGGCCTGCACTTCCATTTCCCAGCGGATGAAGGCCTGCCGCGCGAGGTTTTTGAGGGTCTCCAGGGATACGCCTAACGAATACGCGGGAGTCCATCCGTCGCAGCGGATGAGGAGCGCCCGGGTCTCGGAATCGAGCGCAACCGCGTTTCCTGTCTCGTCGTAGATGAAATGATCTTGTTCAATGCGACCGTTGGGGTGCAGCCGCGGCGCGAGCTCGGCACGGGTTTCGGGGTCCGCATTGATGGCCGCGGCGACGCCGTGTGCGGTCCACCTCTCCAGAAATGTTTCACGGAGAGCGATGTCGGTTTGGGGCGCTAGCTTGATCGACTCTACGGCAGGATCAATCGAACCCCAGCCTTCTGGCCCGAATGCGCTCAACGAATCGTTTTTCGCAGCAACGCGCTGCAGATAGAGGATTAGGTGGCGCTCATTCGCCCGGGTTTGCTTGTCACGGGTAGGCAACGGAGCCGAATCGGAAACGAGGAATTTGAGGACACGGTCGCGCACTCCTTCCGCGGCGAAAACGAGGTAGGCCGGCAGATATTTGCGAGTCGCCACACGAAGAGACTCGCGCGTGATTTTTAGCTCGGAAAGAAGCGCACTGCCGAGTGCGGCGCTGGCCTTGGAAGCTTCCGCAGGCGCCTCCCAGTAAGTTGTAATCTCATCTGAAAGCGGTTCTTGACCGGAGGGAGCGACCCCATGGTGAATCGCCCTGCTCCAGAGTAAGAATTGATCCTTAGAAAGCTTCCATTTATGGGAACTCAGGAAATCTCGTGCGTTCACCTTTGCCTGGGCTGCTTCTCTTTGGCGGGCAAGGAATTCGCGAGCGCACGCGGCAGTCCTCACGGAGGCTAAGCCTTCCAACGCTTCGAACGGCACGCCGGCCATTCGGATTAGGAAAATTGGTGCAATGCGATAACTGGCGTCCGCCACGCCTGAAGAAAACAGAGAAGGCGGCAGTGGCAACGCCTATTCACCAGCGAGTGCGGCTGGCGCGAAAAAAAGCGCGGCCAGGTTTCTCCGCCCGGATCAGCTGACGACCAGAGGCAGCCGGATAGTGATCGTCGTTCCGACTTCAGGGGTGCTGTCGACCTTGATCGAGCCATTGTGATCTTCGATCACTTTCTTCGTGATGTAGAGACCGAGGCCGGTGCCACTCTTGCCTTGCTTGGTCGTGAAGTACGGATCGAAAATTTTGCTGATTTGTTCCGGGCTGATGCCGTGGCCCGTATCGGCGACGCGCACGTCGACATAAAAATCTTTTCGAATGCAGCTGACTTCGACTTTCCTTTCGGTCTCGCCGCACGCCTGGATGGCGTTGATGATCACGTTCTGAATGGCGCGCGTTATCTGGACGGCGTCGCCAGTTAGGGTGCAGGGGTCTTCCGTCACGTCACACTTCAGTTGGACCTGAGTTTCTGTGGACATCGCGCCGACGCTGGCGACCACCTCGCGAACAATTTCCGAGATCGAGATATGCTGATGCGGTGCGGCCTCCACGCTGCCATAGCTTTGCCACATGGTGAGCAGGTCGCGGCAAAGCCGGACATTTTGCTCGATGATCTCGAGCTCTTTGTTGGAGCTGACCGCATTGGGATTATCCCCGCTTTCGGATTCCTCGAGTTTCTTGGCGAGGAGTTGCACGTATCCCCAGACGATTGTTAGGGGATTGCCAATATCGTGGACGAACTCGGCAGATGCCTGGCCAAGGGAGGCGAGGCGTTCTTTTTGCGCGAGTTCCTGGAGGAGCCGATTATTCAGTTCCTTGATCTCGCTGGCAGCATTCTCGCTCGTGCGGTACAGGCGGGTGCGTTCGACATTGCGGCTGATCACTTCCCGCATTTCGCGGGCATCGAAAGGCTTGCTGATATAATCGTTGGCCCCGAGTCGGAGAGCTTCCTTGGCCGTCTCGAGCGCGCCGAAGCCGGTCAGCATGATAACGGAAAGGTGCGGATCGATCTGACGGATCCGACGCAGGCCCTCGATGCCAGTCATGCCGGGCATGCGGATATCCATCACGATGGCATCGGGCCTTTTTTCGGTGAGAAGTTTGAGGCCGATCTCGACCGAGTCAGCGGTGTGCACCTGATAGCTGGGCTTGAGGAGCATGCGCAAGCTTTCGCGCGGCCCCATCTCGTCATCGATGACAAGGACCTGTGGAAGATCAGCGTTGGCTATCATTACTCCCATCGCTAGAAGCTAGGGACGTGCCTTCGGCAAAAAAATCTGCAAAGTGATTTCAGGGAGTCGGTTTAGAGGCCGACGCTTGTGTAATTTTTCTTGAAAGGCAAGCGGGAAGTTGTGAATAACCTAAACTTTATCGACATCTCCCCGTGTCGTTTTACAAATGGATTCGCTGTGCGAAGCGTTAGCGAACGGATGACCAAAGGAGGGGCGACAGGATGAGTGTGCGGAACAGAGTTGTCGTAACAGGGATGGGCGTGATCGCCCCAAATGGCACCGGACTGAAAGAGTTCTGGCGGTCGTTAGCTGCAGGCGAGAGCGGGATTGGGCCGATTACTCTCTTCGACACAGCCGGCTTCAAGAGCCGCATCGCGGGCGAAATAAAAGGCTTCGATCCGCTCGACTCTATGGATCCCCGATGGCGGCCGAAACAAATGGGGAGGCATACTCAATTTGCCTACGCCGCAACTCAAATGGCGCTGCGGGACGCAAAGTTTGATCCCAAGGTCGACAGTTTGGGGACGGTCCTGCCCGTCTGCATCGGAGTCAGCACAAGCGCTTTTGACGTGATCGAACAGGGCTTCCACGAGTTGCAGCAACGCGGTCCGCATCGGGTCAATGCCGGGATGGTGCGCAATTGCCAGCCCCAGGCCGCGGCCCTCCTGATCGCGCAAAAACTCGGGGTTCAATCCCAGGCCTCCACCATTTCTTCAGCTTGTAACTCAGGAATCGACGCGGTGGCGTCGGCTGCGGCGATGATTAGTGGTGGCGATGTGGATCTCGCAATTGCTGGAGGAGCGGATTCTCCAGTCACCCCACTTGCGATGGCCGGTCTGACCTCTGCCGGCCTGAGTTCTCTTGCCAACGACGAACCGGGCCGAGCTAGCCGGCCGTATGATGCGGACGGCGATTCCGGGGTCATCTCGGAGGGGGCGGGTGTCGTCATTCTAGAAAACTACGACCACGCCATGGCGCGTGGAGCGCGGATTCATCTCGAGATCACTGGTTATTCGGCAAAAATGGATAGCGACCCTGCGGATCCGTTTGATGGCATGGAAGCAACGATGCGCCTCGCTTTGGCAAATGCCGGCCGCAGCATCACGGAAATTGATTACATTTGTTCCTACGGCCCTGGTCATCCCGTCCTTGATGCGGCGGAGGTTAGGATGATTCGACGTATTTTCGCCCCTTCGGGAAAACGAGTGCCGGTCAGTTCGATCAAAGGGGTGACGGGAAACCCCCTCGCTGCTGCTGGGCCGATGCAACTGATCGCCTGCGCGCTGGCCTTTCAGCACAATGTGATCCCGCCGACGGCCAACCACGAAATGCCATTAGCAGATTGCGACTGGGATTTTGTTCCGAGAAAGGCCCGAAAGACGCTATTGAACTGCATTTTGATCAATGTACGAGGCCTGGGCGGCGGCAACAGTAGTATGGTGGTGGAGAAAGTAAGCGCGGTTTGACGTGTTGCCGCAGCGTTATTCCGGAACTGTCATGTTACCCATCCATCTAGCAGCTTTATGACAGGCGCCACTGTTTCCACCTTGGGAGCAATGCTGTTGCAGTTCTCCCTCGGCTTGGCGGTCTATGGGGCGAATAGACGGCGCCTCGCTAACCAATGTTTTCTTGTCTTTTCTTTCGGTATCGTTGGCTGGCTGGGTAGCATGCTCCTTGCCTTTACGGCCAAGACGCCTGAAGCGGCTGAATTTGCCATTCGACAGGCATCAGCGGCTGGCATCGCTTATCTCGCGATCCTTAATCTCCTGCGCTTAAGCGTTCGGCAGAGGAAGCTTGGATGGAGAGGTATTTTCGGTCACGCCAAAACTTGGCTGGTCTTGAGCATTGGAGTGATTGTCCTTTGCCAGACAGATTTTTTCCTGCGCGGGGCGCAGATGCCGGATGCCGCGCAGGTCGCTCCGAGTCCAATATATGGACCGGGTGTCTACGTCTATACAGCCTTCTTTATCCTCGCTTTCGTCGCCTTGATCCTTAGTTATGTGCGCGACCTGCGGAACACGACGGGGGGCGAAAAGGCCGAGCTCTCCTTCATATTCATCGGGGCGATTGTGGCAGTTGCGTTCGCCCTGCTTTTCTCCTTTGTGCTGGACTATTTCCTCGGGCCATACCGCGCCATTTGGTTCGCGCCCTTCCGTATGATTATTCTCAGCGTGGTGATGGCCTACGGGATCGCCACGCGGAAAATTCTCGAGGTCGGTTTCTTCATGCGGCGGGCGATTTCGTATGCCGTTTTGGCCGGCTATCTGATCGTGCTTTACCTCCTTATCTGGTGGCTGTGTCTTTCTGTTTTCGTGCCGATGTTTGGCGCCGATGGCCGTTCGATTGCGCATGTCATGGCCGCGCTGGTAATCGCCTTTGCGATGGCGCCGGCACGGGGTGTGTCGCAGTCGCTGGCCGACCGGCTCTTCGTCGGGACGCGCCGGCTCGATTTTCAGGCGACGATGAATCAGGCCGCGGCCATTCTACGCTCGGTCACCACTTTGGGCGACCTTCTGGAGCGGTTTGGCCTAACGATCGGACAGGCGGTTGATACTGAGCGAGTTTTTATTCTGCTGCCGGAGCCGGATTTTTATGCCCAGCGTTTCCCCACCGTGCAGACCGGGTCGCGCACGATGCGGATGGAGTTACATCGCGATCAAGCCATCATCGCGCATCTCGAAAGGACGCAGGAGCCAATAATCTTAGACGAACTTCACCGCATCCGTTCTACTCCGGAACTGGAACGGGTCCGACGGCAGATGAAATCACTTCATGTTGCGGTTGCGATGGGCATCTTCTCCCGCGAACAGCTTGCCGGGGTAATGCTGCTGGGACCCCGGAGCGGTGGCCGCATTTACGGCACGGTCGAGCAGAGCGCGCTACTCGTCCTTTGCGGACAACTAGCGGTCGCGATCGAGAATGCGCAGCTCTTCACCGAAGTTCAGAACGCAAAAATTTATAACGAAACGCTCCTGCAGAATCTCACCACCGGCGTGGTTGCGGCTGATCGCAACGGTCTCATCACGGTGTTCAACCGCGAGGTGGAACAAATCACCGGCCTGACCGCCTCAGAACTGCTTGCGCGGAAGGTTAGTAATCTGCCCGAAGCGATGCGCGACATCGTGAGCGCGACCCTGGCGAACGGGGAGCGCCAGGAAAACCGCGAAATCGTTCTGCGGGCAGGCGACAAAAGCACGGTGCTTCGCGCCAGTAGCTCCATTTTTCACGGACAGGATAGCGAGCCGCTCGGCGTCCTCATGGTATTGACAGATATCACGACTTTAAAGCGGCTCGAGATGCAGATCCGACGCAGCGATCGTCTGGCCAGCCTCGGCACTCTTTCGGCCGGCATGGCCCATGAAATCAAAAATCCGCTGGTCTCGATTAAGACTTTCGCGCAGTTGCTTCCTGAGCGGTATCAGGACTCCGATTTCCGGGAAACGTTCTTCTCCTTGATTGGCCACGAGGTCGATCGAATCGATTCGTTAGTCAACCAGCTCCTCCGTTTTGCGCGGCCGGCCAAACCACTCCTCAAGCCGATGCATGTCCACGAGATTCTCGAGAAGGCGCTTCTACTCGTCGGTCACCGGCTTTATCAAAAAGATATTAAATTAACTCGTTCGTGGCACGCGGAGGTGGATACTATCCGCGCTGATGCCGACCAAATTGAGCAGGTGTTTCTCAACTTTTTCATCAATGCTCTTGACGCGATGAAATCGGGCGGCGCACTAACGGTGGCGACCGAAATTGGTTCGCCCGAGACTTGGCCGACTGCGATGCTCGGGGACACCGAGGAAGTGCGCGAAATTTTGCGCATTTCGGTGGTGGATGATGGTGCGGGGATCAAGCCGGAAGATGTGGCGCACGTCTTCGATCCTTTCTTTACGACCAAGGATTATGGGACGGGTCTGGGGCTTTCGGTTGTGCATGGCATCGTGCAGGAACACGGCGGTCAGATTGAGGTCGAGAGTGAATTAGATCGCGGCACCAGCTTTCATATCCTCCTCCCGCTCGTCCGGTTCCAAGAAGAAGTGGCGGCGGCATGATTTCTCTTGCGGCCTGCCTTCTCTATACGCAGGATCCCGATCTCGTTAGGCGCACACGCGCCTTTCTCTCCAAGCTGACCCGCGTCCGTCATGTCGATAAAGCGAGCCGGCTCGACGCGATGTTGCAGCAGAATAGCCCTGCACTCCTGCTTCTCGACATCCGAAATAAAGAGAGTCGGAATCTGCTAGAGCAACTGCAGGCGGAATGGCCGGACGTGCTGACCATCGCCTTCGGCACGGCACGCTCCGAACCGCTCCACGAGGCGGAACAGGCGGGAATCTATGCGGCGGAAGACGTAAACCTGGAGCGCCACCATTTTCAGGCGCTCGCTGTGCGAGCGTTCGAGCATTTGCGTGTGTTGGAGGAAAACCGCGCCTTGCGCGCCGAAGCGACGCGAGTCCCGGTGCTGGCTGAGAGCCGCGCGCTGGAGCCGTTCCCGGAAGCCGCGGCCAGCGCCCTCCCGATCCTGCGCTTTCCGCGGGTCTTCCGGCGCTTTGAGACTGCCGACATGCTGGTCAATAATGTTGTCGAAGGATTGGCCGATGCCGCGATGGTAACGCGGGTCGGGATGTTTGCCCGGCACCGCGGAGGAGGATTTCGCTTGCGGGCTGGGTTGCGTTGTTTGCCGGATACGAGCGAACTCGAATACCGCGAACGCGATCCCCTGGTGCGGTGGTTTGAGCTCCACGCGCATCTGGTTTACCGCGCCCATCTCGCGCAGAAGCAGGATCATCGGGAAAGAGAGTTGCTCCGGCGCGCGCTCGACACCGTTGGGGCCGAAGTGATCGTGCCCCTGCACCGGCGTGGTGAGGTCAGCGGCTGGCTTTTTTTCGGACATCGTCTCACCGGTCAACCGTTCGATTACCAAAGCTTGGAGGCGCTCATGATCCTTGGCGATCATGTCTCGACCGTGTTGGAAAATGCCAGCCTGCATGAAGAGGTCACACTCCAGAAAACTCTCGCCGAGACTCTGCTCACCACGATTCCGCCCGGGATTATCGCGAGCGACGAGGATGCGATCATCCGCTGGTGCAATCCAACCGCCGAGTCGATCTTTGGGATTGAGGCCGCGGTCGTCCTGAACCAGCCGGTCGAATCCGCCGGCAGCCGGATTGCTTCCTTGCTGCGCGAAACGCTCGAGAGCACCGGCCATTTGCCTTCCCGGCAATGGATCGAAGAATCCACCCGGCGTTCGCTTTCCGTCCAGACCCGGCGGCTCATCCATCAGGGCAAACCGTTAGGCGCGGTCGCCGTCATTCAAGACATGACGCCGGAGGACTCGCTCCGCCAAAAACAGGAACTGCTCGATCGCGCGACTTTCTGGACTGATCTCGCCGCCAGCATGTCGCACGAAGTGCGCAACCCGCTGGTCGCGATCAAGACCTTCGCCCAACTCCTGCCGGAACGTTTTGACGACCCCGATTTCCGGCGCGATTTCAACGAGATCGTGGTCCAGGAAATCGATCGCCTCGATCTGATCATCACGCAGATCAACAACTTCGCCCACCCGCCGGAACTTAAATTTGAATCGCTCGACCTCCGGAAGCCGATGAAACGAGCGATCGAGTTGGTGCGCTCGCGAGCCGTCCAAAACGGCTTCTCGATTGAAACCACCCTGGCCGACGATCTCCCCCAGGTGGTCGGTGACGAAACGGCGCTGGCTGAGGCCTTCGCGCACCTGGTGGCAAACGCGGCCGAAGCAACCCACGGTCAAAGGAAGGCGCGGATCACCGTTTCCGCTAAACCGATTCGCGAGGGCGACCATACCAGCGGAGTCGTGGTCACCGTGCACGATAATGGCAAAGGAATTTCAGCCGATTTGAAGGACAAGATTTTCTCGCCGTTCTGCACTACGAAAGCGCGCGGCATGGGCCTCGGTCTTCCGATTGTGAAGCGGACGGTGTTCGATCACAACGGGCGGGTCGACATCGACTCCAACTCCCATGGCACCTCAGTCAGCGTCCTCTTGCCCGTGATCGAAAACGGCGCTTAGGGCGAAGAGCGGTTTTCGATTTGTGATTTGGAAACTGGTGGGAGCTCCATAAGATTGCCGTCTCCTGGAATCAGAAATCTAGAAATCCCATCATCATGATCGTTACTACTCAACAGCTCTACAAAGTCGCCTACGGCAAATTCGCCGTCGGAGCTTACAACGTAAACAACATGGAGCAGATCCTCGGACTGTTCCGCGGCAACGTGCAAAGCCAGGCGCCATTCATCATCCAGCTCTCGAAAGGCGCGCGGAAATATGCCGACAAACGGATGCTCGAAGCCCTCATCCGAACCGCGGAAAAAATGTTCACGGACGCGATCTTCGCCGTCCATCTCGACCATGGCGACGAAGAAACCTGCTACGATTGCATCGATTCCGGCTTCTACAGCTCGGTCATGATCGACGCCAGCCACGAGTCGTTCGAAGAAAACATCGCCATCACCAAACGCGTCGTAGAGCGCGCCCATCAGAAAGGAATCAGCGTCGAAGCGGAGCTCGGGCAACTCGGCGGCGTCGAGGAAGACATCCAGGTCGACGAGGGTCACGCTTCCCTCACGAACCCGGACGAGGCGGTGGAATTCGTGAAGCAAACCGGCTGCGACTCGCTGGCGGCCGCGATCGGCACCAGTCACGGTGCTTATAAATTCCAGGGAAAACAGGGCCTGCATTTCAACGTCATCGAGGAGATCCAAAAGCGCATTCCCGGAACACCGATCGTGATGCACGGCAGCTCGAGCGTCCCGATTGAAGAAGTCGAGCGGATCAACGCCGCCGGCGGCAAGCTCGATCCTTCCGCGCGCGGTGTGAACGAAAACGAATACCTGCCCGCGGCCAAGCTCGGCGTCACCAAGGTCAACATCGATACCGATGGCCGCCTCGTCTGGACCCGGGTCCATCGGGAATTTTTCCGTGATCATCCCGAGCAATTCGATTTCCGCCCGCCGGGCAAAATATTCGTCGAGGAATACGCGAACTTTATCGCGCACAAGAACGTGAAGCTCGGCTCTGCCAATCAACTCGACGCAATTCGCGCCAGCCTCTAGCGGCTCAGACTAACGGGTCGCGAGGCCGCCTGGCTGTTGCTGCGGCACGCCGACTTGCCTCTCGAAGAGGGTAGAGCGCGCGGCGGCTCGGTCGGGCTTAGCCGTGCCTTGCGGCTTCTCGACTTCGAACGTCAGCTTCACATAATTGGCGTCGACTCCGACAAGCGAGAGCGCAAAAAGCCGTTTATTTTGGAAGTGAATGGCTCCCTCGACCACGTGCCACTTGGGGCTCTTGGCCGGGAGGCGTTCCTTTGCGACAGCGATGGAAAACTTGCCGGAGGCCGCAGGATTTTCGTTCATGAAAGTGAGCGAAGGTTGCCGCTCTGTCGTCGCCAGGCGGAAGATGAACGAAGTCACGCCCGGTGGCAGTGCGCAGCTTATTTTGCTTACGGCCGGCGCATGAACGGCATTTGCGGCGAAGCGAAGGTTCTCCGCGTGAACGACCGCGCTCCAGCAGAGGCAACCGAATGCGTAAAGTCCGATAAAGTGGGAGTATCGCATAACGCGCTTTCGACCCAGCTTGAATCGCGCCACCCGTCGGCCAAGGAGTTTCCCCGTTGTAAAAGGGGAATAATCCCTAGGCAAACGGCACCGATTTGTCTTGCCGTCGTCAATCAGGGCAGATATGAAGTGTACGATATATTCACGGCGAAAGCCATCATCACCACATCAGCGATTGCCTCCTCCTTGCGATTAGCTGAATTGTGGTCTTTCGATGGTACTGCACCTGCTAACCTAGATCGCGACTACTCTCATATGAGCATGGATTCCCAACGCAATTTGCCTGCTGCTACCCTGCTGGCGTGCACGCTTTTTCTTTTCCTTGCCTTCTCGACATCCCGGGTACGTGCCCAGGAAGCGGTTCGGCCGTCCTTAGCCGGCGAAGCCGCGGCCGAAGCGCGTCGTCAATCGGTCGAGGAAATTCCCTACAACTTGCTCGCCGGCCCGGTTCGGTTCCGATTCAGCGTCACGACCGGCATCGAGTATAACGACAACATCAATCTCGCGGAGCGCGACAAGCAGGAGGACATCATTATCCGCCCCCAATTCAACATCAATGCGATCTGGCCGGTCACGCAGTTGAACACGCTCAAACTCGATCTTGGCCTGGGCTATAGTTTTTACCTCGACCACCCCAACGCCAATACCAACGGCGTGATTCTCGCGCCGGGATCGCAGCTTTCCTTCGACATCTTTATTCAGGACTTCCGGATCAACATCCATGATCGCTTTTCTCTGCAGCAGGACCCGGTCGCGCAATTGCAGCTCAGCAACGTGGTTGATTACGGCCGCTTCGAGAACGCCATCGGAGCCTCGGTTCTCTGGGACCTGAACAAGGCCGTGCTGACCTTCGGCTACGATCACTACACCTTTGTCTCGACGACCGATACGTTCTCGTATCTCGATCGCAATGCCGAGGAATTGACTTTCAGCGCCTACTTTGCCCTTACCTCTACGACCGGCGCCGGGCTCGAGACCTCAGCCGTCTTTAACTATTACGACCAGGGGTTCCTGAATGATTCCGTCAGCTACAGCGTCGGGCCCTTCATCGAGACGCAGCTCACAAATTACCTCAAACTTCGCGCTTCCGTCGGCTACCAGTTCATCAATTTCGACGGTGGCGGCCTGGTGAGCGACGCAAGTGACTCAAACGATTTTTACGCCAACGTCCTCCTTTCCCATCGGATCAACGAGGCGATCACGCAGACGATCTCAGCCGGTCACGAATCGCAACTCGGCGTGAACTCGAATTTCGTGGCCCTTAACTATGTTCGCCACACTGCTACCTGGGCTCTTATTAATCGCGTCCTTCTGGCGAGCGAACTTTTCTATGAGGATGGCGACGATTCCGGCGGGCTCTTCTCGGAACACATTCAACGCTACGGCGGCGCGATCACCGCGGGTTACCAGTTGACCCCGCACGTCACGGTCGGCCTTCGCTATCAGTACACTCAGAAACAATCCGATCAGCCCTTACGCGATTACAAACAGAACCGGGTTTCGCTCGACGGTACTTACAGTTTCTAAAACGACCGAACATGCCTCGATGAAGCGCCTTCTAACCTTATGCAGCCTCGCTGCCTTCACTCTTCTCGGGCGAACGGCCTTCGCGCAAGATAGCAGTCCGCTTCCCAATATTCCCAGAGCAACTGCAGTTGAACAACCGGGCCCCGGCACTTCCGGCAGCACAGTCATGCGGACCAATTCCATGGCCGTGCTGGACGACAAGAAGCGGCTGGGCACGGACGATTTTGTCAGCTTTCGTGTGGTCGAGGACCGCGACAACGAATCCCAGCGCCTGCGCGTCAACGATAATGGCGAACTGGAAGTTCCTTATATTGGACTCGTCCCTGCTCAGGGTAAGACCTGTCGCGAGTTGGCTTTCAATATCAAGTCCGCTCTGGAGAGAGAGTATTACTATCACGCCACCGTTATTCTTGCGGTCGACCGGGTCAGCGAGAAATCACGCGGCAAGGTCTACGTTTACGGTGCAGTCAAAGGGCAGGGCCCGCAGGAGATCCCGGCTGATGAGACTTATACTGTCAGCAAAGCCGTGATTCGCGCCGGTGGCTTCGGGGACTTCGCCGACAAGCGGAAAGTAAAAGTGAGTCGCAAAAATGGCGGCGACCTGGTCGTCGACCTGAAGCGAGTCATCGAACAAGGCCACACGGAAGATGACATTATCCTGAAGCCGGATGACCAAATCTACGTTCCGCAACGGCTGGTTAATTTCTAGTTATGCAGAATCCTGCTACCGAACGCTCTTCACCCGCTTCGATTACGACGTCGATCGTAACCCGTCTTCATCGTTACAAGGCTCTGCTCATCCGTCGGTGGTGGATCCCGCTGCTAACGATCTGTCTCGGATTGTTCGTGGGCGCTTGGATGATCTATCAGGCTCCGAACGCCTTTCTCTCAACCAGCAAAATGATGGTCGCAGGCAAGCTGAACCTGGCCCAGAACGCTGTCTACAGTGAAGACAGCAATAACTTCTACGGCACCCAGATCCAGTTGATGCAAAGCGACGAAGTCCGCACTGGAGCCGAGGCTCAGGTCCGAGCAGCTCATCCGGAATTACAGCCGGTGAAGGTCACTCTTTCCATCACGCAAAGACCCCGCACCTCGATCTTTGAACTGGAAGCGATCGGATCGACCCCGGACTACACACAGGCCTATCTGAATTCGCTGATGCAAAAGTATCTCGACGTGAAGAAAAGCATGCGCGCCGACCAAGGCAGCCATGTCACCACCGCCATCACCGAACAGTTGATCCAAGTCGAGAAAGACCTGCGCACCGGCGAGGATGAAATGCTTGAATTCCAGAAAGAACACAACATTGGCTTCATCCAGGAAGAAGGAAACAGCGCCGCCGCCTACCTGGTCAAACTGAATCAAGAGTATGCACGCTTAAAGACCGAGTACGATCTCCTCAGCCTGCTCGACCTCGACCAGAATCTCGATCGCCAACAAACCACCAGCAAACCTTCCGAGACCGCGACCGCTTCACAGGGCGATGAGGGCATGCCTTTCTCCGATGTCGGTCCCGAAGGCGAATATTTGAAGGCCAAACAGACGGTACAGTTGCTTAAGGCCGAGCGCGATACCTTGTCGAAGGATTTGCGGCCCAGGCATCCCAAGATCATCAAGCTGAGCGACGAGATCGATAAACAACAAAACCTGATCGGCCTTTACCGGCAGGACGCGGTCGAGAAACTCGATACGCGCCGCAAATCCATCGGCAAACAGATGGAGAATCTCCAATCCAACGTTAAAGAATGGGAGAAAAAAGCGCTCGTCCTAAGCCAGCAGCTGGCACAATTCAATCGCGTAAAAGGCAAAGTAGAACGCCAAAAAACCCTCTACGATCGCCTCACCAATAACCTCAAAGACGTGGACGTTTCGCAAGTGGTGGACGGCGGCGACCAGGTCGGCATCATGGAAAATGCGACCTCTCCCCTCTCAGTCCGACCGGGTTTGATCCGGAGCCTGCTGGTGGGTCTCGGCTTCGGGGCCTTTGCGGGTCTTGTCATTCTCGTTCTCCTCGATCGGATTGACGACCGGATGGCGTCCTTTACCGAGTTCCAGCATCACTTCACTGAGAACATTCTCGGCCAGATTCCGAAAGAGAAGACGAAGGGTGCGGTTACCCTCCTTCAACCGGACGACGCGCGGCATATCTTCGCTGAGTCTTACCGCAACGTTCGTTCCTCGATCTTCTTCATGCCTTATGAAGGCCCGCGGCCGAAGACGTTGCTCATCACGAGCGCGGTGCCTAACGAAGGCAAGTCGACTGTTTCGTCCAACCTCGCCATCACGATGGCGCTTTCCGGCGCCAAGACCCTGCTGATCGACGGCGATCTGAGGCGCGGCGCGTTGCGCGAAGCTTTCGACATCCATTCGAAGATCGGTTTCTCTGAGGTCTTGAAACAGGAAGTGAACTGGCGTGAGGTGGTCGTTCCGACCTCGCTCCCCAGCCTCTTTGTCCTGCCCCGGGGCAACACGATTTCACAGCCGAGCGAACATCTGCTGCGTGAGTCGACCGATGCTTTCCTGAAGGACATCTACAATCACTACGACTACATCATCATCGATAGCTCGCCCGTTCTGGCCGCGGATGACACCACCAGCCTCGCGCCGAAAATCGACGCTACCCTCTTTGTCGTCCGGCTCTCCTACACCTCCGCCCGGCTGACACGGAAAGCCCTCGAACTGCTCTATAATCGGCAGGTTAATGTGCCGGGCGTGATCCTGAACTACGTCGATACTTCCTTACCGGAGTACTATTACTACCAATACGCGGAGTATTACAACACACCGCCCGCTCCTCAGCCTGAGATCTCCTTGCACGGAGCAGAAAAAGCAAACGAGCATCACGTCTAGTGCCTCTGTCGTTCTGAGCAGGGGAAATCAGACGTTGCCTGTTTTGCCCGCCGGCATCGCGATGAGAGGTTAAAGCTGGCGCCATGACCTCTCCCGAATCGGGCGCACCCGACCTCGCGACGACTTCGTCACCGATGACTACGGCCCGCGCCCTGCAGCACGCGCGGTTGGTGACTCGTTTCGCTTCGGTGCAGGTGCTGGTGCAGGTGATCGGCTTTGCGACGGGCATTCTGCTCGTTCGCTGGTTGCCCCAGCGTGAATACGCCTACTTTACGATCGCCAATAGCATGCAGGGGACGATCAACCTGCTGGCGGACATCGGTATTAGTGTTGGTCTAGTCTCAATCGGCGGCCGTGTCTGGCAGGATCGATCTCGTTTTGGTGGGCTCGTCAATGCGGCCCTGGGCGTGCGGCGAAGACTGGGCACGGCCGCGGTCATCATCGTGACCCCCATCATGTGTTCGATGTTGATCAAGAACGGTGCTTCCATCCCTTACACCCTGACTCTTACCGCCATCGTCGTGGTGGGAGTTCTCATTCAATTTTCGCTCGGCGTCTTGGGGGTTGTGCCGCGGTTGCGCTCCGACATCACGCAAATTCAAATCATCGATCTCGCCGGCGCACTCCTCCGCCTTGCACTCATTTTTGCTTTTGTGATCGTGGCCTTGAACGCGGGCGTCGCTGTCGCCGTCGCGACCGCTGCCTTTTTCCTGCAATACATCTTGCTCCGTCGTTATGTCGCCGGCGTGGTCGATCTGGGCGTGCCGGAGAATCCGGAGGATCGCGAAGGGATCATCCGCCTGACGAAACAGCTCGCCGCTAATGCGGTCTTCTATTGTTTCCAGGGACAAATAACCGTCTTCCTCATCAGCTTTTTCGCGCACCAGGTCAGTTCCGTCGCGGAGGTCGGCGCCCTCGGCCGTCTTGGCATGATTTTCGCCGTCCTCACAAATCTGCTTGCCAATATTTTTGTGCCCGCTTTCGCGCGCTGCCAGGATCCTCGCAGGTTGCGCTGGCTTTTCGCCGCCATCATCGGCGGTGTCCTCACCTTCAGTCTCGCGGTGGTAGCGGCCGCGTCGGTTTTCCCCGACCAGTTCCTTTTTGTTCTCGGAAACAAATACGCGCACCTGCAGCGCGAGCTGATCCTGATGGTCGGCGCTTCCGTCATGGCTGCGTTGACCGGCACTTTCTGGGCCTTGAACGCCTCGAAGGCGTGGATCGCGGGCTCGTGGCTCTACATTCCGCTTACCATCGCCACCCAGCTCGCGCTCATCCCATTCACTGATTTCTCCAGCGTCACAGGTGTGCTCACGTTTAATCTCGTCTCGGCCGTCCCCAATCTTTTTCTCAATCTCGTCCTGAGTTTTCGCGGCCTGCATCGCTTCACCGCGGCGACGACATGAGCATTCCAAATCTCGGTTATCGTTTTGCCTTCTGGCAGGGAAACGCGACCCGCGGGACTTATCGCGCGTTGTTGCCGTGGATCATTCGTCAACCTATCGAACCGCCGCGCACGATCGATCTCGATGTCTTCGCCTATTCCAACGAGGAAATGTTGCCCGAGCAAGTGGCCTCCATTCGTTCTTTCCTCCGCCATGCCGGCCGCCCGCAAAGTTTCACCGTCGTTTCCGACGGTTCGCACTCGCCCGGCAGCATTCGTCTGCTCGAAGCGCTCGATCCTGCGGTGAAGGTCAGGCTAGCCGATCCAGTTCCGCCGACTTTGCCGGAGAAGCTGCGCCATTATTTGGCGGAACATCCCACGGGCAAACAACTTGCTCTGGTTATGTCGCTGCCGCTGGCAGCTCGCGCGTTGTATGTCGATTCCGATGTGCGCTTTTTTCCCGGCGCGTCCGACTTCACAGAACAAGTCGGACGATGTGAGGCGCCGGCGTATTACCTTGCCGACTGTCAGTTCTCCGGGGATGAACGCCTCCTGCGCTCGCCAGCGGAAGCGGACAAGCCGGTCAACACCGGTGCACTGCTGCTTTTGCAAAAACTCGATTGGTCCCTTAGCATCGCGCGCTTTGAGGAACTGGCTGGTCCGCCTTCTTTTTTCACCAATCAAACCATGGTGCACCTGACCATGCATGCTAACGGCGCGCTCCCCTTCGATCCTCGCACTCACGTCCTTCAACTCGACGATCAAGCCGTCTATCCCGATCGCTATGCCGGTCCCGAGCTCGTCTTCCGTCATTACGTGAATCCGGTCCGCCACAAAATGTGGACGAGTCTTCGCTCATGAGCGCTCCGCTCCACCGCGACGGCGAAAAGCCGCTTCGGATCCTGGCGGTGCTCAATTACCCATGGGACCGCAGGCTGGGCGTCGCCCGAGTCTGGGTCGACCTGGCCGAGCAATGGCGTGCCGCCGGGCACACCGTCGATCAGTTTACCCTGAGCGACGCATTTCCGAAGCCGACCCGCCGCCGGATCATCGTGGCCTGGCGCCAGGTCGCCTTCGCCTATCGCGCGGCGAAATATATTCGCAAAAATGCGCAGCGCTACGATGTGATCGACTGCTTGCTCGAGACGTTGCCGTTTTCTAAAAAGCAACTCGGCTTCAAGGGACTGCTCGTCGGTCGTTCGGTCGGGTCATACCGATTCTACGAAGATTTCGAGGCCATGGCGCGACAACGCTGGCCCGCCAAATCGAAAGGCAAACTCGCTGGTCGGATTTTTCATGCACTGCTCAACTGGCATGCCCTGAAGGCAGTCGCCACCACCACTCGCATGGCTGACCTGCTTAATTTGCCTAACGAAAACGAGCGCGCGGCCAGCCAAAGCAGTCCGGATCGCGATCCGCCGGCGATCGTTCAGCCCTACGGCCTACGCCCGGAAGAGGCCCAGGCCCTGGCCGCCGCTGCCGCTCCGGTGA
The DNA here is from genome assembly GCA_040007175.1 of Spartobacteria bacterium. Classification (GTDB taxonomy): domain Bacteria; phylum Verrucomicrobiota; class Verrucomicrobiia; order Chthoniobacterales; family UBA10450; genus Palsa-1392. Next base: position 102,433 of record JBDTVP010000003.1, on the reverse strand, counting down.
ACGGGCCCTCGGAGGAGCCGCGCATTTCCTTCATCGGCATGTGGGGTTTGCGCAAAGGAGCGAAGGATTGGGGCGAGATCGTGCGGAGAATTCGCGCGGAAATCCCGGGCGCCCGTTTTCGCTTTCTTGGCGTGATGACAGATCAGAACAAGATCTTGCAAGACCTGGAGCTGCCCACGGAAGCCGGTCTGGAAATCATCCAAGAATTCGAGCCCTCGGAACTTCCGGAGCTTTTGCGCGATTGCGCCGTCGGAATCTTCCCGAGTTATATCGAAGGCTTCGGCATTGGCGTGATCGAGCAATTAGCCGCGGGAATTCCAACCGTGGCCTATGACGTGCCCGGGCCGCGACAGATTCTGGAATCGCAGCGCGAAACACTTCTGGTCGCGGCTGGCGACGTCGGGAGCCTGGTCGAAAAAGTGCTCGACCTCCTGCGGATGGATGCAGGCTCCGCTGCGCGACAGCGGGCCGTTAGCCAATCGATTGCCGCGCAATATTCCTGGACCGACATCGCGGCGGATACCATTCGGGCCTATCGCGAAGCGTTGCCTCCCTCCAGACCGTTAGTCTTTGTGCATCCTTTCGGTTTGCGCTCCGCGGGGGGCGGTCCCCGTATCCTGCGCGCGCTGCTGAAACATTCGCCGATCCCGTTTTTGAGTGTTTGCACTTCCCCGCATCAGCCACCCGCCAGCGACTGCGGCCACGAAATTCATCTTCCAGTGCGGCCTGATTTCGGACGAATCGAGCGCACGCGTTTTGCAGGCTTACCACACCTCGTCACGCCACTTCTGGCAGGACGCTTCGCCCGGCGATTGGAGGCAAATTTTCGTGCCGTCGATGCCCGCGCCGTCCACGCCATCCCGCATGGCGGATTGGATTTTCACCAGGCTTTTAAGATCGCGAAGAAACTTGGGTTGCCCTATTTCCTGCAAGTCCACGACGACCTGATCTACGGGCGATATCCGCATATCAGCGAACCGGCGGCACACGCCGCGATCCGCGAAGCCTGGCTCGGGGCCGACGCCCGCTTTGTCATTTCCGAGCAGATGGGCGCGGAATATTGCCGCCGCTACGGGGCGGGGGATTACGCTGTGATCACGGACGGCCTTGAGGAAGTGGCAGCCGCGCCCGTCGAGCGGAGCGGGAACGAGCTGCGGATCTATTTCATGGGAATGTTCCACCTCAGCTACGAAGAAAATCTGCGCGTTTTACTCGAAGCACTCGAACAGCTTCGAAGCGAAGGCACCCCTGTTTCTATGACCCTGCGGTGCGGCGGTCTCCGGGCCAGTGTAACTGCCGGACACGAAAACATTCTGCGCATTCTGCCCTTCGCTTCGGAGGCAGATGTTCAGCGCGACTTCGAGTCAGCGGATTTGCTCTATCTGCCACTCCCGTTTCAGAAAGAGCAGGATCTCTTGGTTCGCTTCAGTTTTTCGACCAAAATGGTGACCTATCTCGGCAGCGGTATCCCTGTTCTTTATCACGGGCCGCAATCTTCCGCGGTCTACGATTCGCTGCGCCAACATGACGCCGCGTTGCTGACTGAGAGCAGCGATCCCGCGGTCGTCGCGCAAACGCTCCGCGCCTTTCTGGTTGATCGCGCGCAAGGTATTGCTTGCGCTGCGCGCGGCTTGCGGTTGGTCCGCCAGGAATTCATGCTGGGAGATATCGCAAAGAAATTTTGGGGAAGCGTGCTGTGCTGCATAGAACAATGACACTTCACCTGCGCCGGCTCTGGTTCGATGGATTGCTTTATCTCTGCAATCGCCTGGTCGCCTTTACCCCTAGTCATGGTCTGCGCCGCATTTTCTATCGCACCTTCATGCAGTTCGAGATCGGCGAGAAAAGCTGCATTTTCATGGGCGCGCGTTTCGACGCGCGCCGCGGATTCAAACTCAGCGCTCACTCCGTCATCAACGAGAATTGCCGGCTCGATAATCGCGGCGATCTCTTCATTGGAAGCAACGTCTCAATCTCGTCCGAGGTCTGCATTTTGACCGCCGACCACGATCCGCAAAGCGCTGCCTTTAGCGGGCGCAGTCGTCCGGTTCGAATCGAGGATTACGTTTTTATCGGAACGCGCGCGATGATTCTTCCCGGGGTCACCATCGGTCGCGGCGCCGTGGTTGCGGCAGGCGCGATCGTCACCAGGGACGTCCCGCCTTTAACGATCGTGGCGGGCTCTCCGGCGAAGGAAATTGGAAAGCGCAATCCGGATTTAACCTACCAAATCGAATACTGCCCACTCTTTGCCTGAGCGCTGGAGCGCTGATGAGTTGAAGACGCTTCTCCAAATCGTTCCACGGCTTCCCGGCACGCAGGATGGAGTAGGCGATTACGCTCTCAATCTCGCGCAGGCGTTGGCCCGGCAGTTCAATACCGAAACAATTTTCGCGGTGCCGCATGCGACGGCGAAACAAGTAGGGGCCTTTGCCGTTCGCTCCTTTGATCTTTCGGACGCGTCCGGAGCAGGGCTCGCGCAGGATTGTGAGGACGTGCTCCTTCATTACGTCAACTATGGCTACCATGTCCGCGGCGTGCCGCGGCGGCTGCCGGGGTTTTTGCAAACGCTTCGCCAGAATTCTGGCTTGCGGATGTCGGTCATTTTTCACGAGCTGTTTGCGGAAGTAAGAGCTCCTTGGCGAAGCGCATTTTGGCTGAAACCACTTCAGATTCGGATCGCGCGTGAAATCGCCGCCCTGGCCGATGTTTGTTTCGTGAGCGGCGAGGTGATGGCCGGGCAATTGCAACGCATCACGCAACCGGCGCGGATCAGCATTCATCCAGTCATGTCAAATTTTGGCGAGCCCGTTCTTTCCACAGGCGACTTTGCCACCCGCGATCCGCACCGGTGGGTGATTTGCGGCGGGACGGCTCTGGTCGCGCGCTCAGTGCGATCGTTCGCCGCTCGGTTAGGCGAAATTCCCGAAGTCTTTTCTCCGCGCGAGCTGTTTGTGCTGGGTGGTCGAGCCGACGATTCGATACAGGCCGATCTCGCCCGCTTGCGCGGCCTGAAAGTGAAATATTTTCCGGAGATTGAAGCGAGCGAGGCGTCCCGCATTCTTTCCTCCTGTTCGTTCGGATGGCTGGATTATTTTCACGAAACTCGCGCTCTGGTCGGCGCGGTTCTGAAATCGACTGCCTTTGCTGCCTACTGTGCGCACGGCGTCATTCCTGTGTTTCCGCACGCCGGTTCATCTATCCAAGTCCGGCAGGACAGGATGCCGGGCCCGTTCTCTGTCGGTGAGTCCGAGCAGGATCTTCCTTCTGAGGCCGGGCGTGCCCAAGTCGCCCAATCACTCTACGATTGGTATCAGCGTAATGCCTCTTCCCAGCATCTCGCCGCAACAGTTCATTCCGCCATGGGCCAACCGGCCTAACTTTCCCAGCCATGTCGGAACTCGATCTCTTTGTCGTTCACTGGAACCAACCAGACGCCTGCCTCGCGACGGTCAGAGCCTTTTCGGCCCAGGGAGTTTCGCTGCGCGTGACGGTGATCGACAACGACTCCGCCGGGGACGCCTGTGCGCGGCTCCAGGCGGAATTGGACCCATCGGTTGCAATCGTTAGGCTGGATGACAATAAAGGCTGGGGCGGCGCGCTGAATGTCGTTCTGCGTCAGTGGCTGCGGAATGAAGGCAACCCATACTGTCTCATCAGTGCCCATGACGCGATGCCCGAACCGGATTGCCTCCGCCTCCTTGTGGCCGCCGCTGACGCCGACCTCCGGATCGGGATTGCCTGTCCTCAATATCCAGAACCGTTCGTCGCGCGCCTCTCGCGTTGGCGCGGAGTTCATCCGGAGACGGCCACGCCGCTGGCCAGCGGAACCGCGCAGCCGGTCGATGTGCCGCACGGAACGCTGATGCTTGTCCGACGCGAATGTCTTGATGAGATAGGGATTTTCGATCAGCGCTATTTCGCCTATGGCGACGAACACGAGCTCGGTGCGCGCGCGGTGCGCCGGGGCTGGAAAGTGGTTCTTGTCTGGGGCGCGGTCGTCACGAATCCGGGGACCTGGACGGAAAGCGCGTGGCGCAGCTACCTCTTTGCCCGCAACTCGCTCTTTCTGGTCCACGATTATTTCGGACGCGGCGCGGCGAGCGTGCGCGTCTTCCTCATCCTCGTTAACACGCTGCGCCTCTTCGCCCGGCGCGGCGGCGACGGTTTTGCCTTTTCCGCGGGCGCGCGCTGGCGCGCGGTCCGCGATTATTTTACCGGCCGCACCGGGCGCCCGATCGATCCTTGAAAATCCTGCTTTCATCCCATGCCTTCGCTCCCAGCATCGGCGGCATCGAAACCGTCAGCGGTCTGCTGGCGGAAGAATTCATTCGCCTGGGGCACGAGGTCACGGTGGTGACACAGACGCCGGCGGCCGGCGCGGAAGAATTTTCTCACCCGGTGCTGCGGCGGCCGTCGTTAGGGCAACTCTTCGGCGCGCTCCGCTGGTGTGACATTTATTGGCAAAACAACCTGAGCCTGCGCACGCTTTGGCCGGCCTGGCTCCTGCGACGGCCGACGGTCATTACTCATCAGGGCTCCTATTGTCGCCGCCCGCGCGGGCTCGATCTCGTGCAGCGCCTCAAGCACGCCATCGTTAGGCAAAACACGAGCGTCGCAATCAGCCGCGCGGTGGCGGGTTGTTTTCGCACGGTTTCAACCGTCATCTCGAATCCCTATGATGCGCGTCTCTTTCACGCCGAAGCAGGCGACGCGGAACGGCCGACGGATTTGATTTTTCTCGGACGGCTCGTCTCGGAAAAAGGAATCGATCTTCTCCTCGAAGCGCTTGGCCTTCTGCGCCCGCGCGGGTTGTTTCCGAAACTGACGATTGTTGGCGGCGGACCGGAATTGACAGCGATCGAGCAACTGGTCGAGCGGCTCGAACTGCGCGGGCAGGTAACTTTCGCCGGCCCGAAGCGCGGGGTAGAATTGGTCGAGCTGCTCCAGCAGCATAAAATCATCGTCATCCCGTCGCGCTACGACGAGCCCTTCGGAATCGTCGCGCTGGAAGGAATCGCCTGCGGTTGCGTGGCCGTCGGCTCCAGTGGCGGGGGCTTGCCGGAAGCGATCGGGCCCGCGGGACTCTGTTTTCCGAATGGCGACGTCGCGGCTTTGGCCGATGCGCTGGAAAGATTGTTGCGTCAGCCTAACGAGCGCGCGCGGCTTCGGGCCGCAGCCCCGGCGCATCTCGCAAAATTTCATCCCGCGGCGCTGGCCGCGGACTACCTGGCCCTTTTCCGTTCACAGCTCTCGTGATTCTTCTTTCCCACCCGACCGCCAACCAGAATGTGCGGCAGACCGCGCTCGCCTTCGCCGAGGCCGGCCTGCTCGCAGAATTTTGGACCTGCGTGAACTGGCGACAGGGCGGGTTCCTCGATCGCTTGTCGTCCTTCGCGCCGCGGCTGCAGAGCGAATTGCGGCGCCGTTCGTTTCCGCCGCAGCTCGCCCCTTTTATCCGCACCCAGCCCGGTCGGGAATGGGGTCGGCAGATCGCCGGTCAGCTGGGCTGGGCACAGCTAACAGAAGAGGAACAGGGCCCCTTCAGCGTTGACGCGGTTTATCTCTCGATCGATCGCCGGGTGGCGCGACGGGTCGCTTCTGGCCTAACGATTAAGGCCGTTTATGGCTACGACGCGGGCGCGCTCGACACTTTTCGCGCCGCCAAAAAACGCGGGCTCCTCTGCATCTACGAACATCCGATTGTCCACTGGCGGATGGTTCGCCGTTATCAGCGGGAAGAAGCGGAATTACACCCGGAGTGGGCCGCGACGCTCGGTGCGCTGACCGACAGCGAGGAGAAGCTGGCTCGGAAAGAAGAGGAATTGGCGCTGGCCGATCTGGTCATCACCCCGAGCACTTTTGCGAAAGAAAGTCTCGCGCAGGCGGCGAAGCAGACGATGCGGATCGAGGTCGTGCCCTACGGCACGCAGGCGAGCGCGGCTTCTCCGGCGCGGGCGCGCGAGGGCGGCAAGTTGCGCGTCCTTTTCGTTGGGGCGCTCAGCCAGGCCAAAGGTCTCGGTTACTTACTCGAAGCCGTCGCGCGGTTCGGATCCGAAATCGAGTTCACGCTGGTCGGCCGGCGCATCAGCCCGACGATTCCCGCGCCCGATCTCCTGGCAAAATATCGCTGGATTCCCTCGCTCCCGCACGATGAGTTGCTGCTGGAAATGGCCCGCCACGATGTGCTTGTCCTCCCGTCGCTGCACGAAGGCTTTGGCCTGGTCATGGCGGAGGCGATGGGACAGGGTTTGGTCGTGTTGACCACGCCCCATACCGGCGGTCCCGACCTGATCACGGATGGCGTTGACGGATTTATCATCCCGATTCGCTCGGCCGATGCGATCGAAGAAAAGCTTGCACTTCTGGTCCGTGAACGGGATCGACTCAGGTCCATGCAAGAGGCGGCCCGAGGGAAAGCGCGCGCCTGGAGCTGGGAAAATTATCGCCAACGTCTCGCCCAACTGGCACGAGATGTGGTGGGTAGAGAGGTCGATTCATGAAAGCCATCGCTGAGCAGCGGATTCCAGTTTCCGCCCAAGGGAATCTTCCGAAAGTCTTTGATCCGTCAGGGACGATTCGGAACCTTCGGCGTTTGATCTGGCTCTACCTGCTGCTCCTGATCTTTGAGGGCGCTTTCCGGAAGTGGATTATCCCGCAACTTTCGTCGCCCCTCCTCCTCGTGCGCGACCCGGTGGTGGTGGCGATCTATTTTCTCGCGCTGCGCGCCAAACTTTTCCCGCATAACGTCTATGTCGTCACCCTGGAGGTCATCGCCGTCCTTTGCTGGGCCACCGGGATCATCGTCCTGCTGCCTTATTTACCGATCCAGACGATCGTGCTCGTGACCGGTTACGGAGTCCGGTCGGATTTCCTGCATCTTCCACTCATCTTCATCATCCCCGCGGTCTTTGATCTGGAGGACGTCAAACGCATCGGCCGCTGGACGATTATCGGGATGATTCCGATGTCGGTCCTGATGGCGCTGCAATTTGCGGCGCCGCCGGAATCGTTCCTCAATCGCGCGGCCGGCGTGGGCGACGGAATGCAAATGCAGGCGGGCGGCGGCAAGATTCGACCGCCGGGCGTTTTCTCTTTTGTTTCCGGGACGGTTTATTACTCGAGCGCGGTCGCTGGATTCCTTCTCCATGCGATCCTGGCGAAACTGCCTTACCGAACCTGGTTGCTTTACGGATCGGGCGCGGGCTTGATCGTTGCGCTCGGGGTTTCGGGCAGCCGTTCCGCGGTCCTCGCGGTCGTCGTCGTGGTCGCTTCGCTCGGGGTGATTTTGCTCCTCCGTCCCAGTCTGGTCGACAAGGCCGGGCGCCATCTTTTCCTCGCCGTGATGGTGCTTTGGATGGTCAGCTATCTGCCTATCTTCCGCGAGGGGATAGGCATTCTCTCGGATCGTTTTACGGAATCGGCCGAAGAAACTTCCATCGTCGGCGGCCTCGTCGAACGCACGCTCGGTGGATTCACCGAAGGGCTCAGCGTGATCGATCGAGTTCCGCTCGGCGGTTACGGGCTCGGCGTTGGGACGAGTGGCGGCGCGAGTTTTCTCACCGGCCAGGCGTCGTTTCTCCTCGCGGAAAACGAGTGGTCGCGCATCCTGCTGGAGAGCGGGCCGATCCTGGGCATCGCTTTTTTGATCTGGCGTTGCGCCTTTGCTTTCAAGATCGGCCTCTTTTCCATCCGCCAGGTCCGGGCGGGCAATACGCTACCGCTTTTTCTGTTTAGTGCCGGGATCTTCGCTGTTCTGCAGGGCCCATTTGGTCAGGCAACCACTCTCGGTTTTGCGGTTGTCTTCGCCGGCTTGTGTCTGGCTGCGCGCCCGGTCGAGACCGCGGCCGAGGGCGACTCTTCCCCTAACGAGTCGTTGGCGGAGCCGCCGCGTGCGATGCGACGCTCCGTTTATGCCGAGCGCTTGCACGGCTCGAGCCGCCGCCCGCTTCCTTCTCATGGTCCTTTTGATCGGTAACTATCCGGCCGATCAGCAGCAAAGTATGCAGCGGTTCGCGATGATGATGCTGCGCGGCCTGACCGCAGCGGGCGTGCCGGCCACGCTCATCCAGCCGCAACCGTTTCTCGGCCGGATCGAGCTGGCTGGCCGTTTCGTCACGAAGTGGCTCGGTTATCTCGACAAATTTATTTTTTTCCCGTGGCAGCTCCGACGTCGACTCACCTCCGAGGTTGGACTCGTGCACATCTGCGATCACTCGAACGCTATGTACGGCAGCCAGGTGCGCGATCGTCCCGTGGTCGTGACCTGCCATGACTTGCTCGCGGTCCGTGGCGCGCTCGGCGAGGAGACGGATTGTCCCGCCTCCGCGACTGGGAAGTATCTGCAACGTTGGATCGTCAGCGGTCTGCGTCAGGCGAGCGCGCTGGCCTGCGTTTCCTCCGCGACTCTCCGCGACGCGCAGCGCATCGTCGGGCAGCGCGACGGCCGGCCCGAATTCCACCTCATCCTGCATGGGATCAATCATCCCTACAAAAAACAGCCCGAGGTGGCCGCGCGCGCCCGCCTCTCCAAAGTCGCCGGCCTCACAACCGGGAAGCCATTTGCTCTCCACGTCGGCTCCAATCTGCGGATGAAAAATCGCGAGGGCGTCCTGCGGATTTTCGCCCTAACGAAAGATGATTGGGACGGCCAGCTCGTTTTCGCGGGGCAGAAGCTTTCGCCCGAACTGCGCTCGTTAGGGGAAGAGCTTGGCTTGCACGATCGAATCGTCGAGGTGGCGGGGCCGGAGAACGATCTGCTCGAGGCGCTTTACAGTTCAGCGCTCGTTCTCCTTTATCCGTCGCGCTTCGAAGGTTTCGGCTGGCCGATTATCGAAGCGCAGGCCTGCGGCTGCCCGGTTATTTGCAGCGAGCGTGAACCGATGTCGGAAGTAGGTGGCGAGGCCGCCCTGACCGCGGACGTCGCGGACGAGGCGACGATGGCGAAATCACTTTTGCGGCTGACCGATCCGGCCGAGCGCGCGCGCTGGAGTGAAAAAAGCCTGCGCAACGCCGAGCGTTTCCGCGCCGAAGTCATGATCGCCCACTACGTCGAACTCTACCGCAGTCTTGGCGCGCGGGTTTAGAGTGCAGCCATGTGCGGGATCGCAGCTCATTTTAATTCCCGGGCGCCGGCCGCGCCGCTCGATCTGCGGCTCATCGCGCACCGCGGCCCGGATGCCGCGGGAGAATGGACATCCGCAGACCGCCGCTTTTGGTTAGGCAATACCCGCCTCGCAATTCTTGACCTCTCCCCGACCGGCGCGCAGCCGATGGTGGATCCCGCAACCGGCAACGTCATCGTGGCTAACTGCGAGATTTACAATCATCAGTCCTTGCGGGCGGAGTTGGGCGATGCCGGTTGGCGCGGAACGAGCGACACCGAGACGCTGCTCCTGGGCTACGCGCGTTGGGGGCATCAGTTGCTCGATCGGCTTAAGGGAATGTTTGCCTTCGCCATCTACGATTCCGCGAAGCAGGAACTTTTCGTGGCGCGCGATCGCCTCGGCATCAAACCGCTTTATTACCGACAAGAATCCGGTGACATCCGCCTCGCGTCCGAGGTGAAAATGCTGACCGATCGGACTTCCGCGATCACTCCCACCTCGATCGCTGCTTACCTGCAATGGGGCGCGTGTCCCGAGGACACCATTCTTTACCCCGAGATTCAGGTCTTGCCCGCCGCGCACGCCATGACGATCCGCGACGGCATGCCGCCCGAGATCTGGCGCTACTGGCCTCGGGAAGAGTTCTCGTCGTCGCCGCAGGCAGCGCCGGAGAAGATCCGCGCTTTACTCGAGACGGCGGTCGAAGAGCATCTTCTCGCCGACGTCCCGGTGGCGAGTTTTCTCAGCGGCGGCATCGATTCCTCGATCATCACTGCTCTCGCCGCGCAAAAATTGGAGCGAAAGCTGGATACATTTTCCGTCGGGTTCGACGTCGCCGGGTTTGATGAAAGCGCGATCGCACTCGAGGTGGCACAGCGTTTCGGCACGAAACACGAATCGATCCGGTTGAGCGAAGCGGAGGTGATCGAGTCGGTGACCGAAGCGGTCGCACATCTCGACCTGCCCTCGGTCGACGCGATCAACACCTACATCGTCTCGCGCGCCGTTGCGCAGCGAGGGGTGAAGGTGGCTCTTTCCGGGCTGGGCGGGGACGAACTTTTCGGCGGCTACCCTAGTTTTCGCGATGTGCCCCGACTCAAACTGCTCGCCAAACTCCCGGCGGCCCTGCGCAAAATTCTGGGCGGAGAGCGCCTGGCGGATTTACCTAACGACCCCGGGGCGGTGGCCCTGGCGCAGTGGCGCCGGCGCTTTTTTACCGACAAAATGCTGCGCCAGGCCGGCTTGCCTAACGAAGCCACTCCACTCGATTGTCCGGTCGAGCTGCCGGACGATTTTGCCCGGATCAGCTGGGCCGAGTTGACCGGTTATATGCGCCGGATGCTTTTGCGCGATTCCGATCAAATGAGCATGGCCGTCTCGCTCGAGCTGCGGATTCCGTTTCTCGATCATGAGTTGGTTGAGTACTCGTTAGGGTTGCCGGCTGCGGAAAAAACGCGACGGGGCGGAGTGAAAGGGCTGCTCGTGGAAGCCTGCCGCGATCTTCTCCCCCCGGCCGTCTATCAACGCCCGAAAGCAGGTTTCGCCCTCCCGATGCAAAAATGGATGACCGGCCCGCTCGCCCCTTTTGTCGAGGATGGCCTGCGCGAAGTCGTGGCCCGCGCGTTTCTCCCAGAAAAATTTATCGCCGACGCGAGCGCGCAGTTCCGGGAGGGCCGTCTGCACTGGACGCGCCTCTGGAGCATGGTTGTGCTCGGTCATTTCGTTAGGCGAACCGGTCCGGTTTCTCGTTCGAATGAAAATATTGCGCTGCATTCATTCGCTTGATCCGGCGATCGGCGGGCCGCTCGAATCGGTCAAACAATCGACCCTCGTCCTGGCGCGCCGCGGCCACGAAGTGGAGGTCGCCTCGCTGGACGCGCCTAACGATCCCGGGGTGGATGAATTTCCCGGTACGGTGCATCCGCTCGGGCCAGGTCGCGGGAGCTACGGCTACAGCGCGCGCTTCCTTCCCTGGCTGCGGGAGCGCCGCACGCACTACGACGTCGTGGTCGTGCACGGGATCTGGCAATACCACAGTTTTGCGGTCTGGCGCGCGCTCCATCAAACCGACACGCCTTATTTTGTTTATCCACACGGGATGCTCGACCCCTGGTTCAACCGCACTTATCCGCTCAAGCATCTCAAGAAATTGCTCTACTGGCCGTGGGCCGAATATCGCGTCCTGCGCGATGCCGCGGCCGTCCTCTTTACCTCGGAGGAAGAGATGCTCCTGGCCCGCCAATCCTTTGCGCTTTATCGCTGCCGCGAGGTGTTGGTGAACTACGGAACGGCCGCGCCGGAAGTCGTCTGGGACGAGGCGCGCGCGGAATTTTTCGCCCGCTTTCCAGCCCTCCGGGAACAGCATTTTTTTCTCTACCTCGGGCGCCTGCACGAGAAGAAGGGCTGCGATCTCCTCCTCCGCGCCTTTGCCGCCTCGGCCGCGGCGCGTTCCTACCATCTGCTCGTGGCCGGTCCGCATGTGGACGACGCCTACCTGCGCAAGCTTCAGCGCCTAACGACGGAGCTGGGTTGCGCCGACCGGGTCACGTTCAGCGGGATGTTGCGCGGGAATTTGAAATGGGGCGCCTTCGCCTCGGCCGAGGCTTTCGTCCTGCCGTCGCACCAGGAAAATTTTGGCATCGCGGTAGTGGAAGCGCTCGCCTGTGGAACGCCCGTGCTCATCTCGAATAAGGTCAACATTTGGCGCGAGATCGTGGCCGACGGCTGCGGCTATGCCGAGGAGGATGATGTCAGCGGGACACGACGTCTGCTCCGGCGTTGGCGCGAGACGGAGCCGGTCGCGCGTGCGGAGATGGGAGCACAGGCTCGTCGCTCTTTTGCGCGGCGCTTCGAGATCAACCAGGCGGTGGATTCATTCCTGGCCGCAGTCCAGAAACCGCGGCGCGCTCCATGAAAATTACGATTGTGCTGGGCGCATTTTTTCCCGTGCCGCCGCTTCTCGGTGGCGCGGTCGAGAAAGTCTGGTTCGCCCTCGGCCAGGAGTTCGTTAGGCAAGGACACGAGGTGGTGCAAATCTCACGCGCGCATCCGGACCTGCCGTCGCAGGGCGAGATCGAGGGAGTCCGCCATGTGCGGGTCCGCGGGGCGGCGCAACCGCGCTCGATCCTCTGGTTGAAATGGCTCGACCTGCTCTACTCGCTGCGGGTGCGGCGGGTTCTGCCCGTGGCCGATATTTTGGTGACGAACACGTTCTGGTTGCCGCTCCTCACCCGCACCCACCGGCGCGGGTTGGTTTATGTGCACGTGCAGCGCGGGCCGAAGGGGCAGATGCGCTGGTACCGCCACGTCGCGCGGCTGCTCGCGGTCTCGCGCGCGATCGCCGATGAGATTGTCGCGGAAGCGCCGCAGTTGCGCGACAAGGTCCGCGTGATCCCGAACGCGCTTCCGTTTCAGATCGATCGAAGCGCGAGCTTGGCGCGCTCGCAGACGATCCTTTTTGTGGGAAGAATCCATCCGGAAAAGGGGATTGAGTTGTTTCTCCGGGCGCTCGCCTATCTGCCAAGAGAGATGATCGCCGCCTGGAAAATAAGGATCGTCGGTCCGCACGAAACGCACCTCGGGGGCGGCGGGGAATCGTTCCTGCGCGAGATGCAGGAACTCGGCCAGCGCAGCGGCGTAACGCTGGAATGGACCGGAAAGATTTTCGATTCAAAGGAATTGTCGGAACAGTATCGGAGCGCGTCGGTCTTCGTTTATCCTTCGGTGGCAGAAACGGGCGAAGCATTTGGAGTCGCGCCGATCGAGGCGATGGCTCATGGTTGTGCTCCGATTGTTTCCAATCTCCCCTGTTTTCGTGATTTTATTGAGGACGGTGTGACTGGATTTGTTTTTGATCACCGCGCGGCCGAACCGGAAAAAAATCTGGCCGCCCGCCTGGTAGATTTGCTGGAACTTGGTCCGGAACAAATCAGGAGCGTCGGGGAAGCAGCGCGCGAGAAAGCCGCGGAGTTTGCGGTCGAGACGGTGGCGCAGCGTTACCTGGAAGATTTTGCCAGTCTGCTCTCGCCGGCGCCGGTCGCCGAAGCCATGGTAAAGCAGGACTAACGAATGCCTGAACCGCTAAAAAACGTCGATGCCGAACAAGCTTCGCAGTTCGATTCGCCCTGGCCGTCGAGTGAGCGGGTCCTGCGCGTGCTCTGGGAATTTTGCTGGTGCATTTTTTGCGTCTGGACGCCGAAGCCGGCCAATCCCTGGCGGCTCTTTTGGTTAGGCGTGTTTGACGCCAAGATTCATGGCACGCCCTTTGTCCATCAACGGGCGCGGATTGCAATTCCGTGGAACCTGACGCTGCACGATCGGGCCTGCCTCGGCGATCGCGCGAACGCTTATAGCCTGGGCGAAATCGAGATCGGTGCGCGCGCGGTGGTGGCGCAAGAGGCCTATTTGAGCACGGGCAGTCATGATTTTTCGACCCCGGCGCTCCCGCTTGTGGTGGCGAAGATTACGATTGGCGAAGATGCGTTTGTCGGCGCGCGCGCCTTTGTGCTGCCGGGGGTCACGATCGGGGCACGGGCCATTGTCGGCGCTGGTTCGGTCGTGACGAAAGACGTGCCGGAAGGTGTGATCGCGGGGGGGAATCCATGCCGCGTGCTGCGACCGCGCTAGCGGGTCGGGCGGCACCGGTGTCCAATGCGGGAACACGCGGAAAGAAACGGAGGGACGGTGAACTAACGATAAGCCACGCCTTCCGCGAGGCGCTGGGTTCACTCCGGCCGGCGGAAACGCACGGCCAGTTGGGTTGATAATTTTTTCGTTAGGCCGACGGGCAGGCGTCGGGTCAAATATTCGATCCCATCCACCACCGGCCGCGGGAGGCGGCGCAGGAAAAATTCGGTCTTCAGGTGTCCACTGGTGAGCGGATTAGTGGACAGTGTCAGCTTTTCCAGGGCGAGCCCGGCGCGGGCGGCGAGCGCTTCGATCTCCTCCGGGTGGAGAAGAAAAATGTGACCGTCTGTGTCGGGTTTGAACTGGACCGATTCATAGATCGCCGGATCCGCCGACTCGCTGAACTTGGGCAGGCGGTTGCGAAAATAGGCGCCGTTAGGCGTGGTCATGACGACGTAGCCGCCAGGCCGGACCAACTCCGCGGCGCGATTGAGTAATTCATCCGGATGCGCGGTGTGTTCGATCACTTCCGTGATGAGTATGCAGTCGTAGCGCGCGGGGACGTCAATCCGAAAGGCGTTGCCCGGGAGGAAATGGATGGTCCCGAATTCCTGCTTCAGGCGGACGTAATCCGCGAGCTCGGCGCGCATGTCATTCCAGGTGACTTCGTATCCCATCTCGGCTAGGGCGATGGAAAAATTTCCCTGGGCCGCGGCGATATCGAGAATGCGCGCGCCAGGCGGGAGCACTTCCGTGATGAGGCGAAAGGTCGCGCGACGGCGTTGCGCGTAGGCGTAGGCGTAACCGTGATTCTTGATCTGCCCGTAGACTTCCTCCAAGTCGTAGCGGAAGGAAGCCTTCCACGATTCTGGCCAATTTTCGTCGAGGTTAACGCGCTTCAAGAGAAAAGGGTGCGGACGATCCGTTAAATCCTGAGGTGCGAGGTGACGAAAGTCCGATCATGACAGAGATAGCTTGGCGTGGGAATGAAAATAACGGTCTATGACGGCTTACGTCTTCTTTTCGGCTCCGGATGCAGCGCTGATCTGAGCCACCGGCGAGGTCTCGTCTCCCGGCCGGCGATGGTCGCTGCCCGATGCTAAATTAACTGATGGTGGCCCACCCAATCCACGCGTTGCGGAGGTTCCGCTTCTTTCGCGCGCTCTCGCGGAATTGGGATCCGATGTTGCCGCGGCGCCTGGCTTCGTTGGCGCATCCGATTTATTTGCGGCTCCTCTCGCACGGCTCCCAGATTTTCAAGGCTCCGGAGCGCGAGATGGCGATCCGCGAGACCTTTGCCGCCGTCCTGCGGGCGCTGCCGGCCGAGCCGCAGCCGGTATTATGGGATATCGGGGCCAATATCGGATGGTTTAGCTGGCATGGCGCCACGTTACGGCCCGACTCCGCAATCGTATCTTTCGAGCCGGACGCGAAAAACCTGCGATGCCTGCGCCGGACCGCCCGCCGCTGGCAATTGGCCCATCACACCATCGTCCCTTGCGCGGTGGCGGAATGCTCGGGTCGCGCGCCTTTCTTCGTCGACGACATCGCCGGGGCCACCGGCACCCTGGAGAAATCACAGTCGTTCAATCTCCATCACTACCGGCACCGCGCTCCGGAGATCGAGGTGGAAACGATCTCGCTCGATGATTTCCTCGCTCGCGGGCACGCACCTCCGGCTGTGGTGAAGATCGATGCCGAAGGGGCCGAGTTGCGCATTCTCCATGGCGCGGCTGGCGCGTTGCAGGCGCATCGGCCTATTCTTTTCTATGAATCTTTCACACATCGTGCTGAGATTCTGGCCTTGCTCAAAGACTACGGTTATCTCGTCTTCGACTCGGATTGCCATCGCGCGATTGTGCCGGAGACGACCAATTTCGTCGCCCTGCCGCCGGCCTGCCCGCCAGCCGTGATCTCGTCACTGACCGCGCTTGGCTATCCCACTTCCCAGCCTCGTGGATAAGAACGACACTCCAGTGCCGGTCTCGGTCATTGTGCCGATCAAGAATGAGGCGGGCAATTTGCCGCGTTGCCTCGCCTCGATCGCGTGGGCCGATGAAATTTTCGTGGTCGATTCGGGGAGCACCGACGGATCGCAGCGGATCGCGGAGGAGTCCGGCGCGCGCGTCGTGCAATTCGCATTCAACGGAACCTGGCCGAAGAAAAAAAACTGGGCGCTGGAGAATCTTCCTTTCCGCAACGAATGGATTTTCATCCTCGACGCCGACGAGGTTTTGCCGCCGGAAGCGAAGGCGGAATTCTCCGCGGCGCTCGCTGGCGCGGGGGCGACGGTTGGTTTTTGGATCAATCGACGTTTCATGTTCATGGGGCGCTGGCTCCGGCACGCCTATTATCCAAACTGGAACCTGCGACTTTTTCGCCACTCGTTAGGCCGCTACGAGAAGCTGACCGAAGTCGCGACCGCGAGCGGGGACAACGAGGTGCACGAACACGTCGTGGTGCAGGGGCCGACTGGACGGCTGCAATGCGAGATGGATCACTACGCCTTTCCCTCGGTCGAAGTTTTTGTCGAGAAACACAATCGCTATTCCAACTGGGAAGCGCGCGTCGCGCTGGAAGAAGAGCGCTCCCGGAGCGCGGCCAGTTTGCAGAGCACGCGAGTCGCGCAGCGGCGCAAGCTAAAGAAACTTTCGCAACGGCTGCCCTTTCGGCCGCTCCTGCGCTTCCTCTACGTCTATGTCTGGCAGCGTGGATTTCTCGATGGGCGCGAAGGATATTATTTTGCGCGCATGCACGCGTTTTACGAATTCCTTTCGGTCGCCAAGACCTACGAGCTGAAACAGCGCCCCTAGAATTCCGCGCTGCCCGGGGTGCGGGCAAAGGGAATGACGTCGCGGATGTTCGCCACGCCGGTGACGAACATGAGCATGCGCTCGAAGCCGAGACCGAAGCCGGCGTGCGGGACGGTGCCGTAGCGGCGCAGGTCGAGGTACCATTTGTAATCGTCGAGGCTCATGTTGTGGCGCCGCAGATTTTCTTCGAGAACGTCGAGCCGCTCTTCGCGCTGGCTGCCACCGACGATTTCGCCGATCCCGGGGACGAGCAGATCCATTGCGGTAACGGTTTTGTTGTCGTCGTTCAGGCGCATGTAGAAGGGTTTAATTTCCTTTGGGTAATTGAAGACGGTGATCGGCGAATTGAAGTGCTTCTCCGTTAGCCAGCGCTCGTGTTCCGACTGCAGGTTGAGACCGTACTCGACTGGGAATTCGAATTTCTGGTCGCTCTTCTTGAGCAGCTCGACCGCTTCCGTGTAGCTGATGCGTTGGAAGGGGCGTTCGACGACGAAGTCGAGGCGCGCGGTCAATTCCTTGTCGACGAACTTCGAGAAAAGCCCGATCTCGTCCGGGCATTTTTCGCGAATGTCGCGCACGAGATATTTCACCAGCTCCTCGGCCAGGTCCATGTCGCCGTTCAGATCGCAGAAAGCCATTTCCGGCTCAATCATCCAGAACTCATTCGCGTGGCGCGAGGTGTTGGAATTCTCGGCGCGGAAAGTCGGCCCAAAGGTGTAAACCTTGGAGAGCGCGCAGGCGAAAGCCTCCGCCTCGAGTTGGCCGCTGACCGTGAGATAAGTCCGGCGCGAGAAAAAATCCTTCGCGTCGTCGACCGCGCCGTTAGGTAAACGCGGCGGTTTTTCCGGATCGATCGTGCTGACCCGAAACAACTCGCCGGCACCTTCGCAATCGCTCCCGGTGATGATCGGCGTGTGCACGTAAACGAAACCGCGGTCCTGGAAAAATTGGTGCACGGCGAAAGCGAGCCGGCTCCGCACGCGGAAAACGCTGCCAAAAAGATTCGAGCGCGGACGCAGGTGCGCGATCTCGCGCAGAAATTCCGGAGTGTGACCTTTTTTTTGAAGCGGGTAGGAGTCTTCCGAGGCACCGATGATCTCGATCGAGTCCGCGACCAGTTCCCAGCTTTGGCCTTTTCCCTGCGAGGCGACAAGCGGGCCGCGCGCTGCGACAGAGGCGCCGGTGATCAGACGCTGCACGTCCGCATAGTTCGGCAGCGTGTTTTTCGCGATCACCTGGAGGTTGCGCAGGGAGGAACCGTCGTTCACTTCGATGAAGGAAAAATCCTTCGCGTCGCGTCGGGTTCTCACCCAGCCCTGCACGAGCGCCGCGTCGAGCGGCGTGGCGCTCTGCAGTGCGTCTTTGATCGAAAGCGGCGTGGGCATGGCAGGAAGTTGGCCGGACGGTCGCGATCCCACAAGTCGAAGTGTCGGCAAATCTCGCCGCGGCCAGTGGCGGCGCTCGTTAGGCCGCGGCGCCGAAGCGGTGATCCTCGGCCAGCATTTCCGCCACGCAGTCGACCACGTCGGCGAGCTGGAGCGAGTTGGCGGAAAAAATGTAGCCGCCGAAAAAGCCGATCGAACTGATCTGCCCGTTGGCTGCCAGGCTCGTCAGGCAGACAACCGGGATGTCCTGGAGCGAGCTGTCGGCGTGAATCTGTTGCGCGATCTCGTCCACCTCGAGGTGCTCCGGAGCCGCATCGACCAGGATCAGGTCGGGCTGGAAATGCAGGGCCGCATGAAGCGCGCGCCGGTTGTGATTCTCGTGCCGAATCAGATACTGCCCGGTCGCTTCCAGAGCGGCGCCGACCACCGCAGTCAGATGCGGCTCATGATCAATCAGAAGAATGCGCTTGGGAAAGGTCATCGGCGGTGACTACCGAACTGGATTCGGACCCTTCATTAGCAGCCAGTGTGCCAAGGGCTTGCGGCGGAAGAGCCCGCGCTGCGCGGAGCGGTAGCTTTCCCGGGTGGCAACCGAGGGGAAGTCCCCGCTTTTTATATGGGCTGCCTATGCTTAATTGCTCCCCTGCCGTTATGTCGAACCAAGTGAAGAAGCCCGCGGCTGCGGCGAACTTCGAGCAGGCCATGAAACGGCTCGAAGAAATCGTGGAGCAGATGGAATCCGGCGACCTTCCCTTGGAAGATTTGATTGTGCGTTACGAGGAGGGGATGAAGCTGGTCCGAGTTTGCCAGGAACGCCTCGCGTCGGCAGAGAAAAGAATCGAGATCATCACTCGCAACAGCGCCGGCCAGCCGGTCGTGCAAGAATTTGAACCGGCGGCGGCCGCAGCCCCGTCTGAACCCAAAGGAGAACAAAAAAATGTCGACGTCAGTCTCTTCTGAGCCGCCTGCCAAAACAGCGCGTTTGCTCTCGGGCATCCACTCTCCGGCGGACGTGAAAGCGTTGCCGGAAGAAAGCCTTCCCCAACTCGCGCAGGAAGTGCGCGATGAATTAATCAATGTGCTCTCGGAGACGGGCGGGCATCTCGGTCCGAACCTCGGGGTGGTCGAATTGACCATCGCGCTCCACCGGGTCTTCAGCACGCCGCAGGACAAGTTTGTCTTCGACGTCAGCCATCAGGGTTACGTGCACAAAATGTTTACCGGCCGGCTCGATCGCATCCACACCATGCGGCAGTACGAAGGGCTGAACGGGTTCCTCCTCCGCACCGAAAGCGAGCACGATTCCTACGGTGCGGGTCACGCCGGCACCGCTTTATCCGCCGGCCTCGGGATGGCGGTCGGGCGCGACTTGTTAGGCGGGGACGAGAACGTGGTGGTGGTGGCGGGCGATGCGGCCTTCACCTGCGGCATCAGTTACGAGGCGTTAAACAACGTCCGTTCGCAGACCAAACGTTTCATCGTCGTCCTGAACGATAACGAGTGGTCGATCGCGAAAAATGTCGGTGCGATCGCGGCCTACCTGAACAATATCGTGACCAACCCGACCTACGCGCATTTGCACGAAAAGGCGGGTCGTTTCATCAAGGCGGTCGCAGGCAAGGGCATGCTGCAACTGGCGCACAAGTTTGAGGAAGGGGTGAAAAATCTCCTTCTCCCGAGCGTGATTTTCGAAGAGCTGGGCCTGCGCTATTACGGCCCGATCGACGGGCACGACATCCCGCTTCTCACCCGCACGTTCGAGTTTTTGAAAAAACAGGATGAGCCGGTCCTGCTTCATATCCTGACCAAGAAAGGCAAAGGCTACGAACCGGCCATCGCCAAGCCGGACAAGTTCCATGGGCTTGGGAAATTTACCGCTGCCACCGGCGAAACCGCAGCCGCGACCGCCCCGACTTATTCGGAAATTCTCGGCAAGACGTTAGGCAAATTCGCCGATACCAACCGCAAGATCGTCGCCATCACCGGCGCGATGCCGAGCGGCACCGGCCTCGGCTTTTTCCAGGCGCAACATCCCGATCGCTACTACGACGTCGGGATCGCGGAAGAGCACGCGGCTCTCTTCGCCTGCGGCCTCGCGACTCAGGGACTAAAGCCGTTTCTCACGATCTACTCGACTTTCATGCAGCGCGCTTACGACATGATCATTCATGACATCGCGTTGCAGAACCTGAACGTCGCGCTCTGCATGGATCGCGCCGGCTTGAGCGGTGATGACGGCCCGACCCACCACGGCCTCTTCGATATCGGTTACCTCCGTCACGTGCCGAACATCGTGCACATGCAACCGAAGGATGAGGAAGAATTCGCCGACATGCTCTGGACGATGGCGAACTACGAGTCCGGCCCGATCGCGGTTCGTTACCCGCGCGGGGCAGGCACCGGCGCGAAACCAAAAGCGACCCCGAAGTTGCTGGAGATCGGCAAAGCCGAAGTGGTCCAGCACGGCAAGGACGTCGCAATCTTCGGGCTCGGGAACATGTTTGAAATGGCGCAGGAAGCGGCGCAAAAACTGGAAGCGCAAGGGTTCTCGGTCGCGCTGATTAACCCGCGCTGGATCAAGCCGCTCGACACCGGCACGCTGGAATTCTTTGCCCGCAGCGTGCAGGTCATTTGCACGCTCGAGGACCACGTTTTGCATAACGGCTTTGGTTGTGGCGTGATGGAACATCTGCACACCGAAATGATCAACACCCCGGTCGTTCGGATCGGGTGGCCCGATCAATTCATCGAGCACGGAACCATCCCGATTCTTCGTAAGAAACATGGCCTAACGAGCGACGCGCTGGTCGAAAGAGTCCTGCCTCTCTTGAAAAAAGAGAGCGGGAACAAACGCCCGAGCGCAGCCTAGCAAATCCCGGTTGTGCCGGCGATCGAAGCCTCCGGGCTGACCAAAGTTTACCGGACTTATCGCAAGGCGAGCGGCCTCTGGGCTTCCGTCAAAGGACTCGTTAGGCGTAAATACGGGGAGACGCGGGCGGCCGACGACATCTCCTTCCAGATCGAGGAGGGCGAGTTCGTCGGCTTTCTGGGCCCGAATGGCGCGGGAAAGACGACCGTGCTGAAGATGCTCTCCGGGCTTTTGAATCCCACGGCCGGCGAAGCGCGCGTCCTCGGCTTCGTCCCGTGGGAGCGCCGCGATGAAATGAAGCGGCAGTTTAGCCTGCTGATGGGCCAGAAGAACGCGCTTTGGTGGGACCTGCCGGCGCAGGAGTCGCTCGAATTAAACCGCGCCATCTACGGGATCGATCGCGCGCGTTTTAAAAAAGTGGTGGGCGGCCTGAGCGAGTTGCTCGAGGTCGAAGATAAAATGAACGTGATGGTCCGCGAGCTATCGTTAGGCGAGCGGATGAAGATGGAGCTCATTTCCGCCTTGATTCACGAGCCGCGCGTCCTTTTTCTCGACGAGCCGACGATTGGCCTCGATGTGGTCAGCCAAAAACGCGTGCGGGAATTCCTTCGCCTCTACAACCAGGAACATCGCGTCGTGACCATGTTGACGAGCCATTACATGCAGGACATCCAGGAGCTTTGCCGGCGCGTCATCATCATCGATCACGGAAAGATTTTCTTCGACGGCGAGTTAAGCGCGATCGTCGACCGTTTCTCCGGGCACAAGGTGATCAGCCTCACTTTTGAGGAGAAACAGGAGCGGGATTTTTCCACGCTCGGCGAAGTGGTTGCGCAGACTCCGCTGAGCGTGCAGCTCAAAGTGCCGCGCGCGAATGTGACCGCTGTTTCCCGCGAGTTGCTTAGTGCCTGCTCGGTCTCCGACATCAACGTGCAGGAACTACCGGTCGAAGAGGTGATCCGGCAACTTTTTGGAGAAAAGAGCGAGCAGCGTGCCGCGCAGGGTCAACCGGGTTGAGTCGTTAGGTCCACGACTTCTGCATCGCGCTTTTCAGCTCGTGCACGTAGCCGGGGTTCACTTCGAACTCGCTCGCCGCCAGTTCGGCCGTCACGATTTGGTCGGAATAGGGCTTGTTTTCGACGTAGCCCGCGGCGAGGAGCGCATTCAGGACGTCGGTCAGGTCTTCCTCCGGCATTTGGGTGTGCTCCTGGATTTGGCTCCCGGAGACCGCGGTGGCAAAGCCCACTGCTTTCAAGACGGCCCGCTCACGGCCGCTGAGTTTGATTCGACGCATCGCGTAATGAGAAAGCAGTTCGCATACCGACCTCCGCTCCCGCCGCTTTCTTTACTCTGTGATCGGGCACGGTAGCTTCCCAGTCCCATGGCAGTTTCCGAGGACCAAATCAGAGAGGCACTCAAGGGGGTAAAGTATCCCGGTTTTAGCCGCGACATCGTTTCGTTCGGCCTCGTCAAAGGGATCGAAAACCACGACGGCAACGTCGTCGTGCAGCTCGCCCTGGCGACGAACGACCCAGCCATTCCGCAGACGATCAAGGACGAAGCCGAATCGACCCTGCGGAATCTCGCGGGCGTCCAGGAAGCGAAAGTGCGCGTCGACATTCAGGCGCCACCTGCAGGCAGCGGCGCTGCCGGAGTCGGCGCGACGAAAATCAGCGGGATCAAACACGTCATCGCAATCGCGAGCGGCAAGGGCGGGGTCGGCAAATCGACCGTCGCGGCCAATCTCGCGGTCGCGCTGCAACAATCGGGCGCGGCGGTCGGTTTGTGCGATTGCGACATCTATGGCCCGAGCATTTCGCTCATGTTCGGCTCGCGAGAGCGCCCGATGGCGACGGAGGACAATCACATCATCCCGATCGAGCAATACGGTCTGCGCCTCATGTCGATGGGCTTTCTCCTCGACGACGCCGCGCCCGCGATTTTGCGCGGCCCGATGGTGACGCGTTACACGCAGCAATTTCTCCGGCAGGTCGAGTGGGGCGAACTCGATTATCTCGTGCTCGATCTCCCGCCGGGCACAGGCGACATCCAGCTCACGATCGTGCAAACCGTCGCGCTGGCCGGTGCGATCATCGTCACCACGCCGCAGGAAGTGGCGCTGATCGATGCGCGCAAAGCCTCCGCCATGTTCGAGAAGGTGAACGTGCCGGTGCTCGGCTTGATCGAGAACATGAGCTACTTCCTTTCTCCTTCGGACGGGGTGCGCTACGACATTTTCGGCAGTGGCGGTGGCGAGCGCGAAGCAAAACGGATTCGCGTCCCGTTGCTCGGCCAGATTCCGATCGACATCGCGACCCGGGAGTCCGGCGACCGCGGGATGCCGGTGACGGCGGAGAATCCGAAATCGCCGGTCAGTGCAGAGTTCCAGCAGATCGCCCGACAGCTCCGCGTAGAACTACCGACTACGTAATGCTTGCCATCCGTTCCGTTCCTCGACTAAATAACCGCCGTTGTGGTTCGTCTAATGCTTAAAGGGAGGTCGAGGTAGAGTGGCAATAAACGACAATGCTGGCATGGAGATGGGCGACGATGAAGGCGCGCACTTTCTGAAAAATTCTGTGCTCTACAAAGAATTCCTCGCCGAGCGCGAAGAGATCCTGAAGCACAAGTGGATCGAGAGCGAAAAGGCCGGATCCGATATTGGCTTTGAAAAAGCTCTTCTCGACTGGATCGTAAAACACCGCTCCAGTTGGCGAGAACGAAGAATGCGCGAGGCGCGGGCGATGAAAATGCCGGCCTGATCTCGCGCCCATCCTTTAAGGCGATCCTGCGAGGTCGCGAAGGAAGATGAGCAAACACCGCAACTCAGCAGCCACCGACGCAGTCCGCATCTTCGACGCGGAAACCATGCGCCGTGCGCTGCGGCGGATTGCGCATGAAATTATCGAGCGCCACCCGGAGCCGGCAGCGCTCGTCCTCGTCGGCATCCCGGCGCGGGGCGTTGAGTTGGCTCGACGAATCGCGGCCGACATCGAGGAGATCGCGAAGATGCGCGTCGCGACCGGGGTAATCGATGTCTCGATGCACCGGGACGATCTCGGGACGCGGGCCGAATTGCCGATCGTTAGGGCATCGCAACTTCCGCTTCCGCTCGAGGAGCGGACCGTCATCCTGGTCGACGACGTGCTTTTCACCGGCCGCACCTGTCGCGCCGCGATGGATGCGATCGCTTCGTTCGGCCGCCCGGCCGGAATTCAGCTCGCGACCCTGGTCGATCGCGGGCATCGCGAATTGCCGATTCGGCCTGACTTTGTCGGAAAAAATCTGCCGACGGCTCGCGACGAGCGGGTGCGGGTGCGCCTCGAAAACATGGACGGTGAACCCGATGGCGTCTGGTTGCTGAAAGCGGAGGAGAATGAATAGCGAGGCGACGCGCTGGACCCGAAAAGATTTGCTCGGCCTGCGCGAGCTCTCGGTCGAGGAAATCAATCTCGTGCTCGAGACGGCTGACGCCTTCAAAGAGGTCGGGACCCGCGACGTGAAAAAAGTCCCGGCGCTTCAGGGCAAAACCTTGATCAACCTTTTCATCGAGCCGAGCACGCGCACCCGCACCTCCTTCGAGCTCGCAGCCAAGCGGCTCAGCGCGGACATCATTAACATCTCTGCCTCCACTTCCAGCCTAACGAAAGGCGAAACACTCAAGGATACGGCCCGGGTGCTGGAAGCGAATCACGCCGATCTCATCGTGCTGCGGCACAGCTCGGCCGGCGCGCCGCAATTTCTCGCCAGTCGGATCAGCGCGAGCGTGATCAACGCCGGCGACGGCGCACACGAACATCCGACCCAGGGGCTGCTCGATCTTTACACCATGCGCGCAAAGAAAGGATCGGTGGCCGGCCTGCACGTGGCGATCATCGGCGACATTCTCTTCAGCCGGGTCGCGCGCTCGAATATTTTCGCACTCCTGAAAATGGGCGCGCAGGTCACGCTTGTCGGGCCGAGTACGCTGGTCCCGCGCGAGTTCGAGCAGCTCGGGGTCAAGATCTCGCATCGGCTGGATGAGGTCCTGCCGACAGTGGATGTGGTCAATCTTCTCCGCATCCAGCACGAGCGGCAGCGAAAGGAATATTTCCCGGGCCTCGGCGAATACATTCGCCTTTTCGGCCTAACGAAAAAACGCGCCGAACTTTTAAAGCCCGAGTGTTTGATCATGCATCCCGGGCCGATCAATCGCGGAGTCGAGATCGACAGCGAGCTGGCGGACGGACCGCAGAGCGTGATCCTCGACCAGGTCACCAACGGGCTCGCGGTGCGGATGGCAGTTCTCTATTTGTGCGGAGGGGTGGCGCGACCATGACGACATTGATTCGTAACGGCCGGATCATCGATCCGGCGAGCGGGCGCGACGAGGTCGGTGATCTTTACCTCGTCGATGGCCGAATCAGAGAAGCGCCCGAAGAACGGAAAGAGAAAGTTGAGACGATTGATGCCACTGGTCTGATTGTTAGTCCGGGCCTGATTGACCTCCACGTTCATTTTCGCGAGCCCGGTTTCGGTTGGAAGGAAACGATCGAGTCCGGTGCGCGGGCGGCGGCAGCAGGCGGTTTTACGACTGTCGTCTGCATGCCTAATACTTCACCGGTGGCGGACAGCCCGAGCACGATTGCCTGGATCAAGGATCGGGCTGCGGAAGTGGCCTGCGTGCGCGTTTTGCCGACTGGCGCGATTTCCAAGAATCTCGCGGGCGAGGAACTGGCGCCGATCGGTTCACTCGCGCAAGCCGGCGTCGTCGCCATCACTGACGACGGACATTGCGTGCAGAATAACGAACTGATGCGCCGCGCGGTCGAATTCGCACGGATGGTCGGTGTGCCGGTGCTCGATCATTGCCAGGACTACAACTTGGTCGGCAACGGCCTTGTCCATGAAGGTTATTGGAGCACGCTGCTTGGGTTGCCGGGCTGGCCGGCGGCGGGCGAGGAAGCGATCGTCGCGCGCAACATCGTTCTCGCGGAACTCTGCGATCATCGGATTCATTGTCAGCACATCAGCGCGGCCGGGAGCGTCCGGTTGCTGCGCGAAGCGCGCGCGCGCGGGATAAAAATCAGCGGTGAAGTTTGCCCGCATCACATCGCATTGACCGACGAGTCGATTCAAAACTTCGAGACCGACTTCAAGATGAACCCGCCGCTCCGGACGCAGCGCGATATCGACGCGCTTCTCGAGGGCATCGCCGACGGGACGCTCGATATCCTGGCGAGCGATCACGCGCCGCACGCCAAGTTTGAGAAGGAAGTGGAATTCGATGCCGCGCCCTTTGGGATCGTCGGGTTGGAGACGGAGTTGGGATTGTTCCTCGACCTTCTCGTACATCGGCACCAGACGATTGGCCTGCCCCGCTTGATCGAACTGTTGACCGTGAATCCGACGAGATTGTTGGGGTTGGACGCCGGCACGCTATCGTTAGGCGCGCCGGCCGATGTGACGTTGATTGATCCCGAGCTGGAATGGACGGTCGATGCGGACAGTTTCCAATCGGCTTCGCGCAATACGCCGTTTGACGGCTGGAAACTAAAGGGCCGCGCGGTGCGAACGATCGTGGCGGGGAAAACTGTTTGGCAGCTCTAGCAGGGGTAGCCGCCGGCAATGTAGTCGCGCATTTGATCGAGCGTGGCGCTCTGCGCGGAGATCACTTCCTTGACCAGATCGCCGATGGAAATGACGCCACATAACGAGCCGTCCGCCACCACCGGGAGATGACGAATTCGTTTCTCCGTCATGAAGCGCAGACATTCCTCGACCGTTTCGCGAGGATTGGCCGTGGTTAGCTCGGTCGTCATGATTTCGCCGACGGTGCTGTTGCGCGAGGTCTTACCGCGGAGCATCACCTTGCGCGAGTAATCGCGCTCGGAAACAATTCCAACCAAATTCTCATTCTCCATGACGAGAAGCGCACCGACATTTTTCTCGGCCATGAGCGCGATCGCGTCGTAAACCGTGGCGCCAGGCGAGACAGACCAAATTTGTCCACTCTTCCGGAGCAGGATCTTTTCGATCGTACCGCTGACGTCCATGCGAACGAGATTACCCGCCCGCGGAAAGCGACGCAAACAATTAACGCAGCCGGCGAGCGAACTTTTCCGCGATCAATTCTTCGAGTTTCGCGACCAGAACCGGATCGGGCAGGCGTTCGAGGACTTCGTTGAGAAATCCACCGACCAACAGCTCCCGCGCGACCGGCGCAGGAATGCCGCGGGCGAGCAGATAAAACATTTCGTCATCATCGAGTTGACCGGAAGTGGCGCCATGGCTGCACTTCACGTTGTCGGCCAGGATCTCCAGACCCGGCATCGAGTTTGCCTCGGCGTCGTCGCTCAGGAGGAGGTTGCGGACTTTTTGGTAGGCGTCGGTGAAATGCGCGTGCGGCTCGACCCGGATCAGACCGCCGAAGGTATTGCGGGCGCGTCCGTTGAGGGCGTTTTTAAAAAGCAGGTCGCTGTTCGTGTGTGGTGAAACGTGATCCTGCAGGGTGCGGGCGTCGAATTCCTGGGCGTCATCGCCGATCGCGACAGCGAGCATGTCGCTGTGCGCGCCTTCGCCGGTGAGGCGGCTCAGGCTCTCCAGGCGCGAATATTTTCCACCGAGTCCGAGATGCAGATTCAAGGCAGTCGCGTCGCGTCCAACGGTGGTGTCGTTGATCTGGACGCTGAGAGTTTGGTAGCTCCAATCCTGCGCGCAGATGTAGGTGACCTTGGCGCCCGCGCCGACGATGAGATCGTTCACGCCGCAGGCAAAGCCGGCGCGGTGCCGATCTGTCGAGCGGAAATGCTCGACCAGCGTGACCTTGGAGAGCTCTTCGGCCACGACCAGGGTGTGCGGGAAAATCGCGGCGTTCTCGGCGTGCAACCAATGGAACGTTTCGAGCGGCAGTTCCACTTCCACCCCGCGCGGGACGTAGAGGAATGTGCCCGACCTAACGAATGCTTCGTGGAGCGCGGCAAACTTGGCCGAGCCAAGCGTGGCCGGCTGGCTCATGAAATGGCGCCGGAAGAATTCTTCGTGCTCGATCATCGCGCGTTCGAGCGGCTGGAAGATGACGCCGGCTTTACGGAGTTTCTCGGAAAGAACGTCGCGCTCCAGGAAATGATCGTCAGCAAAAACGAGGCGGCCGGAAGTTTCGTCGAAACCGGTAGAACGTTCGAGAATTTCGCGGCTGTCCGATTCCGAGAGAGGCCGGGCGATCACGAACGGCGCCAGATCGAGCACGCCGACGGAGGAGAAGCGCCAAGCCTGATCGGTCCGGGCCGGCATTGGCAAACTCTCGAATTGCGTCCAGGCCACACGTTGCTGATCGGTGAACCAGGCCGGCAGTTTGTCATCTCCGCGTCCCTGGTTCCCGCCGAGAATAAGGGCGGTTTTCGGTTCGACGGAGGGCTTTTCTTCGAGGACGGCGGACGGGATGCTCATAGCGGGTAGAGACGCGAACGGCGGTCCCGAGACCGCCGTCAAATTTGCGTCCGTTTCTGCGGGCGAAACTTAGCCGACGGAGCCTTCCATCTCAAGTTCGATCAGGCGCTTCAACTCGACCGAGTATTCCATCGGGAATTGGCGTACGAGATCGTTCACAAAACCGTTTACGCTCAGGCTCATCGCCTGGGCTTCGGTCAGGCCGCGCTGCTGCATATAAAAAATCTGCTCGGCGCTCACCTGGCTGACGCTCGCTTCGTGTTGCACGGCGTTGCCGGTGCCGCGGACGGTGATCGCGGGGTAAGTGTCGGTGCGGCTGTTCGAGTTGATCAGGAGCGCATCGCACTCGGTGTTGTTCTTGCAGTTCTTGAGATGTTTCGGCACGTGGACGAGGCCGCGATAGGTGGCCCGGCCGGTGCCGATGCTGATCGATTTGGAAATGATGTTACTCGTCGTTTCGTCGGCGGCGTGAACCATTTTCGCGCCGGTGTCCTGGTGCTGGCCGTCGCCGGCGAGCGCGATCGAGATCACTTCGCCACGGGCCTTGCGGCCTTTCATGACGACGCCCGGATACTTCATCGTGAGGCGAGAACCGATGTTGCAATCGATCCATTTCACTTCCGCTTCCTCATGGGCGAGGCCGCGTTTGGTGACGAGATTGAAGACGTTGTTCGACCAGTTTTGAACCGTGATGTACTGGATCTTGGCGCCCTTCATCGCGACCAATTCGACGACTGCGCTGTGCAGCGTGGCGGTGTTGAATTTTGGCGCGGTGCAGCCTTCCATGTAAGTCAACTCGGCGCCCTCATCGACGATGATGAGAGTCCGCTCGAACTGGCCGAAGTTCTCGGCGTTAATCCGGAAATATGCCTGAAGCGGGTGCTTCACTTTCACGCCCGGCGGGACGTAGATGAACGAGCCGCCGCTGAAGACGGCACTGTTGAGCGCACTGAATTTGTTGTCGCCGGTCGGGATGACTTTGCCAAACCACTTTCGGAAAATCTCCGGGTGCTCTTTCAAGCCATCGGCGCTGCCGACAAAGATAACGCCCTGTTCACCGACCGCCTTTTTGATGTTGGAATAGACGGCTTCGCTGTCGAACTGCGCTTCGACTCCGGCGAGAAACTTGCGTTCCTGCTCTGGAATGCCGAGGCGTTCGAAGGTGCGTTTGACGTCATCCGGCACTTCTTCCCAAGTGCGTTTGGGCTGCACACCGCCGCTCAGGTAGTAGCGGATGTTTTCGAAAACGATCGCTTCCAAGTCCTTGCTCGCCCAATGCGTCGGCATCGGCTTGCTCAGGAAAGTCTGGTAGGCTTTGAGACGGAATTCGCGGACCCAGTCCGGATCCTGTTTCACATCCGAGATGTAGTGGATCGTCTTCTCGCTCAGCCCGACGCCGGCGTCGTGGGTGTGCGTTTCCGGATAGGCGAAATTGCCTAGGTTCCGTTCGATATCGAGAGTCGTATTTTGCTTAACCATTTCAGTCTCCTTGTTAGGCGAGGGCGGGTTCGACGATGTCCTCGCGCACCCAATCGTAACCCTTTTCTTCGAGTTGCAGGGCCAAATCCTTGCCGCCGCTCAGTTCAATTCGTCCCTTCACCATGACGTGCACGTGATCGGGCACAATATAATTCAAAAGCCGCTGGTAATGCGTGATGAGGAGAACGCCGAGCGTCGGGCCGCGGAGCGAGTTGACGCCTTCGGCCACCACTTTGAGCGCGTCGATGTCGAGCCCGCTGTCGGTCTCGTCGAGGACGGCATACTCCGGGTTGAGCATCGCCATTTGCAGGATCTCGTTGCGCTTCTTCTCGCCGCCGGAAAAGCCGTCGTTGACCGAACGCGAGGTGAACGAGCGATCCATCCCGAGCAGATCCATTTTCTTGTAAAGCAGCGCGTAATAATCGGTCGCCTCGAGTTCTTCGCCCTCGGGCAGGCGCGCCTGCACGGCGGCCCGGAGGAAATTCGCGATCGTCACGCCGGGGATCTCGCTTGGGTATTGAAAGGCGAGGAAGAGACCTTTGCGCGCCCGTTGATCGGGCTCGAGTTCAAGAATGTTCTCGCCGTTCATCAGCACAGAGCCGGCGGTGACGGTGTAATCGGGATGTCCGGCGAGGACTTTGGCGAGCGTGCTTTTGCCGGAGCCGTTCGGGCCCATGATGGCATGCACTTCTCCCTTGGGAACGGTGAGGCTGAGCCCGCGAATGATTTCCTGATCCCCGATCGAAACGTGTAAATTTTTTATGACCAATTGATCCATAATTTTCGAAGCCAAAGATACTCCGGGTTCAGCGTTTTTGCGAACGACATTCGGGCCGCACGGCAGGGAGGGGCGTTGTCGAATGAAGGGAGGCTGCTAAGGTCGGATTTCAAATGACGCCGGACCAGCAAATACCCGCCGAAAACGAACGACCGGTCCGCGCCTTTGTGCTCTGCGGTGGGCTCGGCACCCGGTTGCGTCCGGTCCTGAGCGATCGTCCGAAGTCGATGGCGCTCGTGGCCGGCGTACCATTTCTGCAACTGCTTTTGGAAAGGTTGCGCTCGCAGGGTGTGGAGGAGGTCGTGCTTGGGACCGGTTACATGGCGGAGCAGATCGAGGAATTTTTCGGCAACGGCGACGCGCTCGGGTTACGCCTCCATTATTCCCGGGAGCGGGGGCCGCTCGGGACCGGGGGCGCGCTGAAGTTGGCCGAACCGCTTTTGAGCGACCCGGTCGTGGTCCTGAATGGCGACAGCTACGTGGAGTGGAATCTGGCGGCCATGCGGGAGCTATTCGCGCAGAAAAGCGCGGCGATTGTCATGATCCTGCAAGCGGTGCCTGAGGTGGATCGCTATGGCAGCGTAACGATCGACTCGGAGGGACGCGTGCTGGAATTTGTCGAAAAGGGAAGCAGAACCGGCGCGGGTTTGATCAACGCGGGCGTTTACCTTTTACGAAATGAAATCGTCGCGGCTTTGCCTGCCGGAGAGGCCGTTTCACTGGAACGAGAGGTGTTTCCGAAGCTGCTCGATGGCCAGGTTTACGGTTTGGTTTCGGAGGGGCTTTTCATCGATATTGGCATCCCGGCCGACCTGCAACGCGCGCAGACTCTGCTCGCGCCGCAAGTTCGCCGCGACTAACGATCGGCGGCAGCCTCCCGGCTACTTCGCGGGTTTGATGAATTCGCCCTGGAGCCCGCGGCGATCGATTTTCCCGTTGTCCGTGCGCGGGAGCGACTCCCGGAACTCGATCTTCTCGGGCACCATGTAAGCGGGCAACTTTTCCGCGCAATGCTGTTTCAGCTTCATGGAGTCGAGCGCCTCGCCGTTGGCCAGCGTGACGACCGCGTAAATCGTGTTGCCGATCGCCTCGTCGGGAATCGGGAGTGCGACCGCCTCGTCGACCGCCGGATGCGCCACCATGACGGCTTCGATTTCACCCAACTCCACGCGATAACCGCGCGTCTTGATCATGTGATCTTTGCGCCCAACGAAAAGATAATTGCCGTTCTCATCGAGGGTGACCCAGTCGCCTGTGCAGTAAAGTTTCTCCTCGCGGCCTTCCGCGAATGGATTCGGAATGAAACAGGACGCGGAGTGCTCCGGTCGGCCGTAGTAGCCTTGCATCACGGTCGAGCCCCGCGCGTAGAGCAGACCTTCTTTTCCGGGCCCGGTCACTTTTTCTCCCTCGGCATCGATCGCGATGAGGTCGGTGTTTGCGCAAGCGCGTCCGATCGGAATCGGCGCAGTTTCCTCCGGTGAAAGGGGCGCAACCTCGTGGTAAGCGCAGACGTTTGTCTCGGTCGGGCCGTAAAGATTCGCGTAGCGCGGGTGCGGGAGTTTTTCCATCAAGGCCCGCAGGTGTTTCGTCGGAAAAACTTCGCCGGCGAAAAGAACGCAACGGAGTGAGGTGAGATCGCGTTCGTCGAGCTTTCCGCGGGACAAGAGGAGCATCAGCACCATCGGGACGGAATACCAAACGGTGATCTTCTGTTCCTGAATAAAGGCCGAGAGTTGGAGCGGGAAAACCGCCAGCCCTTCCGGTACGAGCGAGATGGACGCGCCGGCTGCAATGGCGACGAAGATGTCGAAAACCGAGAGATCGAAATTAAAGGGAGCGTGGTTTGAGAGTCGATCGCTCGAGGTAATCCCAAAGGTCGCGACGCCCCAGTGGACGAAGGTGAGCGCATTGAGATGCGAGAGCATGACTCCCTTGGGCGTGCCAGTGGAGCCGGAGGTAAACAGGATGTAAGCGAGATCGTGGTCGATCACTTCCACGGGCGGGGACTCGGTGGAGAACGCGGCCAAGGCATCGCCGAAGGCAAGGGCAGGCAGCGGCAGCGCGATCTCTGGAGCTTGATCGACAAAAAGGATCGCGTTCATCGGACAGTCGCTGTGGAACGATGCGTCCAGTTTTTTGTAAAGCGCGTTGCTCGTGATCAGGGCGCTGAAGTTGCATTGGCGGCCGATCTCGAGGAGGCGCAAGCCCGGGGCGTTCGCGTCGACCGGGACGTAGCAGGCTCCAGTTTTCATGATGCCGAAGATGCTGGCGATCGCCTCAGGCGATTTCTGAAGGTAGATGCCGACTCGATCTCCCCGTCTAACCCCGTGGGCAATGAGCGCGTTGGCGATTTGATTGCTCAGTGCCTCAAGCGCGGCATAACTTAGAGTCTGATCGCGCAGTCGGACTGCCTCCGCGTCAGGATGGCGCTTTGCGCTTTCGGTCAGCAATTGATGTAGAACGTATGGCATATCGTTAGAGTCTCAGTCAGGCAGCCAGAATCGTCTATTGCAGATCGGCCGTTTGGGAAAAGATGCGGCTCCGGATCGCATCTGGAACCGATTCGAGCTGACTTTCCCTTGCAAGCTAGCAGGCGCCGGGCCGTGAAGAGTGCTGAAGCGGTGTCCAACATCGAGGTTGGGCGAAAGGATCTTGAGGCTGAATCACGAAAGAGGAATGGGTTTCTGGCGAGCAGCAGATCCAATTTGATCAAACAAGGTTTGCAGGAAAAACGGATTCGCTTGCGGACTTGGCGAAGCCCGATTCCGCGGCCTTATCGCGTCGGGTTGCATCCGTGGGAATTCGCTTCCGGTGCCCGCACGGCGGCCCAGGCGCTGGAGTTGCTCCCATACTGCCCCTCGCTATCATCCACTGATGGATCGCGAGGCGCTTGTCTTTTTGCATATCCCGAAGACAGCGGGAACCACACTGAATCGGATCATTGAGTGGCAATACAATCCGCTTTCGATCTTCACGATGGATCCCTATCGCATTCGCGCGACCGTGGAGCGGCTCCAGACATTGCCCGAACAACGCCGACGGCGGCTGCAAGTAGTACGGGGACACTTGTATTACGGGGTGCATGAATTCCTCCCGCAGGGCGCGACCTACATCACGATGCTGCGGGGACCGGTCGCCAGATTTCTATCTTCCTACTATTTCATTCAGCGCCGGCCGCTTCACCCTATGCATCGGAAAGTCACAACCGAGCGCGTGGGTATCGAAGATTTCATCCGCCTAACCCCCCATCGCCAGAATCTGCAATGTAGCTTGATCTCCGGGATCAAGAATGACGGAAAATCCGACGGGCGAGAAATGTTAGAGAAAGCGAAGGAGCACCTCGTTGCTTCTTTTTCCGTGGTCGGGATTTCCGAACGGTTCGAAGAAAGCCTGGTCCTCATCGCGCAGACTTTCGGTTGGGAGATTCCCTTTTACGAAAATCGTAAAGTTGCGAAGACCCGTCCTAAAGTTCTTTCCGAGGAGATCGATTTGATTCGAGAGCATAACCAACTCGATCTCGAGCTCTACGAGTTCGGGATGAATTTGTTTCAAGAGAAGTTAGCGAAAAATCAGGCCGAGGTGGAGAAAGGTCTCGCAACTCTGAAGTCGACCCCGAAGCCGAGTCCGCTGCAGAATTTTTACCAATCCACGATTGGAGCCGGGAGATTTCTCGCCAGCAAGATCGCGTCGGCTGCCTGAAGACTGACGAAAAGTTTTTCTGGGCCAAACGACCGTCGCGCGCAGTGCTGGACGCTAGATACTGGGCAATGGGATCTGATCAAAGCGCCAGCAAAAGGGAATCTCCCTCCCTCGGCTCAGACGAGACGGCTATTTTTCTTCACGTGCCGAAAACTGCCGGCACGACTCTCAATCGCTTGATCGAGTGGGAATATCCGCTTTCCAAGATGTATTCGATCGACCCGGTGTTCTATGAGTGGTCTGCCGCCCATCTCCGGAAGCGCTCGTCGGACCAGTTGAAGAAGATCCGCATTTTTAAGGGCCACATGACCTTTGGCCTCCACGAAGTCCTTCCCCAACCGGCGACCTATATCACAATTTTGCGGGATCCAGTCGACCGAACGTTATCTGCCTATTATTTCATGCGGAATTATAAGCTGCATCCGCTCTACTGGAGATTCCGGCGGGAAAAGTGGACCCTGGAGGATTTCGTTCGACGCTCGCCTCGAGATAACGTCCAAAGTAAAATCCTTGCCGGAGCTGACTACAGAGAACCGTGTAACGCGGAGATTTTTGCCAGAGCAAAGGAAAACTTGCTTCAGTATTTTAGCGTAGTCGGCCTGTCAGAGCGTTTCGAAGAAAGCCTTGCGTTGATGAAGCTGAGATTCGGTTGGAAACTCCAACGCTATTCGAAATTTAATGTGACTCGGACCCGGCCTGGGAAAGTCGATATCCCCCAAGCAACCCTGGATTTGATTGAAGAGAAAGAGTCTTTTGATATCGCGCTCTACAAATCCGCTGCAAGCGGATTTCAGGCTGCGGTCAACGCACGCGCAATTGAAGTGAGCCAAATCACGCGTGAGTTGGAATTGGCGCGAGAAAGAACTCAGACTCCGCTGGGCTCGGCCCTATTTTCGATCGGGACGGCCGGGCGGAAAGCGATGAGCAGGGCTTATTCTACTTTCTAGATTCAAGACGATCTAGCGATGGTCCACGCCATCGAATCCGCGCCCGAGCGACCGCAGCATATCGCACTGAAACCGATCCTTGGCGTTTCCGGATAGGCCGCGTATAACGGCGGGGTGAAACGTTTCTCATTTCCGGAATGAAAACAGTCAAGCTCCTTATCGTCGGCTTGGATGCCGCAACTCTTGACCTGATCAATCCCTGGATCGAGGAGGGGAAACTCCCGAATATCGCACGCCTGATGAGCGCAGGCGTTTCTGGGCGGCTTGCCTCTATCCTGCCGCCGGTTACCCCGCCGGCCTGGACCTCTTTCATGACCGGAAAAAATCCCGGCAAACACGGCATCTTTGAGTTCATGGAAATGCCTTCGGATTCGTACACGCTCCATTATCTCGACGCGACTTCCCGCCGCGCAAAGACAGTGTGGCGAATGCTGAACGACGCCGGTTACACCGTGGGAACGCTTAACATTCCGTTTACTTATCCGCCAGAACATCTTGATGGCTTTCAGATTTCAGGCATGTCTACCCCTTCTGAGGAGAGTCCCTTCGTCTACCCACCGGAGCTCCGCCGTGAGTTGGAAGGCTGTCTTGGTAAATTGCGCCTGGACCCTCGATTCCTAGGCTTTATGTCGACCGATTCTCGAAGGCGTCAGGTCATCGACGACATGAAAAAACTCGACGACCAATGGCTTCGAGCCAGCCTCTATCTCATCGAGAAGCATCCAGCCGATGTGATGATGTTCACCTTTATGTCAATCGACACGGTCCAGCACCATTTCTGGCAGTTTATGGATCCGGCCCATCACTACCATGATGCCAGCGTTGCCCTAGAGTTTGGCGACGCTATTTTTCGTGTCTATCAATGGCTCGACCAGGCAGTCGCCCGAATCCTTGAGAAGATCCCACATGACACGCCTGTCTTGGTCGTTTCCGATCACGGCGGCGGGCCGACCTCCGATCGCATCTTGTATCTCAATCGCTACCTCGCCCAACTCGGCCTTCTCTGCTACGTCGAGGAGAAAAACTCTCCGCCTCAGAAACTCGTGAAACAATTTCTCCGCTGGTCATACGATCTTTTGCGAAGTTCCCTCAGCTCCCGTCAAAAAATCCAACTGGCAAATGCCTTCCCTGCACTGCGGAAACGTTTTGAATCTACCGTTACTTCCTACACAAATATCGACTGGTCACGGACCAAAGCTTTTTGCAGCGAAGTATTAGCTTCACCGCAGGGTATATGGATTAACCGTAAGGGCGTGAAGCCGGCCGGCATCGTTGATGACGCAGAATATGAATCGCTGCTGACGCTCATCTCGGATAGAATCGGTGACCTAACAGACCCTCGAACCGGCGAAACCATTGTAAAGCGCGTCTTCCGTAGGGACGAAATCTATCATGGCCCTTTCTGCGCGGAAGCTCCCGATCTTACCCTTGATTGGTGGGACACCAGCCTCTTTTCAACGAGCGCTAGTCTTCCAGAGCAAACCGGAGAATTGCCAGTTAAGATCATCGAACATAAACCTCCCGCCACCGCGCAGTGGGGAGGGACACATCGACGCGACGGCGTTCTCATCGCCCAAGGAACACCTTTTCGGAAAGGTGCTAGGATCGAGGGGGCAAGATTGATCGATATGACCCCGACAATCCTACATCTTATGGGGCAACCTGTGCCGGCTGACATGGACGGCCGCGTCTTAGAGGAACTCTTTGAGCCTGAGTTTCTCACCCGGCATCCCATTCGAGTTTCACGCGGGTGATAAGGAATGACTTTCGAATGATGGGACGCGCACTCGCAAAGCTCGATACCGCTCAGCGCCGAACTTGGTGCCGCTGGCGCGGGTTCTTTCATTAGTTTAATGTTCATCTCGGTTGCCGCGTACCTCTCTCTCCGCCGGGTGCTGATCCCCAGGATGCGACACCCGGATAGTTTTCGACGGTGCAATCAACGCGTTGCGGGAGACGTGTTTCTTCGGTTTTTCATTGACAAAATATGTCGTGAATGAGTCCATCGTTCGGTGGATGAGCAACTGCAACACTCAGCGCTGATTTGGATTCAACCCCACGGCCCCAAGCTACGCCCATTCAGCGCGCCCAGTCCCGAGCGTTCGGCTCTTGGATTCGAAAGTCATTCCTACCTTTACTCGAAGCAACGTCTCCCCGCTCTCGGAGCGATAGGTTCTGAGAATCCGCGTCCAGGAGTTAGCCCCAGCAAAAGCGTTTAATGAAAACCGATGTCGCAATTGTTGGTGGCGGCCCCGGCGGCACAACAACGGCAATGTTTCTTGCGCAAATGGGCTTGAGCGTAACGATCGTCGAGAAGGCACCGTCACCTCGCTATCACATCGGAGAATCCCTCACTGGCGAGTGCGGTAACTGTCTGCGCGCCCTTGGACTCGAGGAAGAAATGACTGCACGCAGGCATCCGGTGAAATACGGCGTTACGGTTTATGGACCGCGTGGCAGGAATGCTTTCTGGGTTCCCGTGAAAGGATGGCGCCCGGACTCTGGTCTTTTCGATTCGCACACCTGGTCGGTGCGGAGGAGTGATTTTGACCACATGCTTTTCAC
The DNA here is from genome assembly GCA_040007175.1 of Spartobacteria bacterium. Taxonomy (GTDB): domain Bacteria; phylum Verrucomicrobiota; class Verrucomicrobiia; order Chthoniobacterales; family UBA10450; genus Palsa-1392. The sequence goes on along the minus strand of JBDTVP010000003.1, from coordinate 64,737 downwards.
GGAGGCCGCGGCCCGCGGTGTCTCTGTGGTGCAAGCAGACGCCGTCGCGCCGCTTCTGAACGGTGAGGCGGTTCGGGGAGTCCGCGTTCGCACTAACGGCGGCGCGGTCGAGGATATCGCATCGGAAGTATTGGTCGATGCATCGGGGCAGGCTACTTTTCTTTCCAACACCGGGATGCTGGGGGAAAAAGTGCGCGGGAATTACGCTCGGCAGGTCGCGATTTTCTCGCAGGTTGGGGGGGCGATTCGCGACCCTGGTGCGGCCGGCGGCAATACGCTGATCTTTTATCGCGAAAAACATCATTGGGCCTGGTTCATTCCGCTGGACGACCAGGTCGTCAGCGTGGGCGTCGTGGCGCCGGCCGAGTATTATCGTGCGAAAAATGAGAGCAAACGACAGTTTCTACTGCGTGAGCTCCAACAACTGAATCCTGAAATGACTCGGCGTCTGCCGCAAATAGAGCTTGTCGAGGAGGCACGCGGGATTTCCAACTACTCCTACCATCTCCCCAACTATACCGGGAAGGGATTCCTCTGCGTCGGCGATTCGCATCGCTTCATTGATCCGGTCTTTTCGTTTGGAGTCTTTTTCGCGATGAAAGAAGCGGAATATGCGGCTTCTTCAATTGGATCGTTTTTCGCCGACTCCAAGAGAGAGCAGTCGAACCCGTTTGCTGATTATCAACGCCTATGTGATCGTGGTCAGGATAACGTTCAAGAACTTATCGATGCATTTTGGGAACACCCGTATGCATTTTCCATGCTTGCACACCATCGTTATGCCGAAGACATCATTCATATGTTTGCCGGTCGAGTCTACAGCGATACTCCTTTGCCCGGTCTCGTCGCGATGCGGTCCATCAATGAGCAGGGCCGGAAGAATTCAATAGCTCATGAACGTGTATGAAGTGTTGACTGACTACATCAGAAAAGAAGTGCTTGAGAAGAATGGACAGTCGCTGCCGACCATGGACGAACCCCTCCTTGACGCTGACGGTGGAGTGATTGACTCAATGAATCTTTGGCCGTTGATTGTTTTCGTCGAATCCCGCTTCGACGTCAGTTTCGAAGATACCGAACTAATGAAGGAGAATTTTCAGACACTAGGGGCTTTGATTACGTTTATCGAGGCCAAACAATCGAAGTTGAATTCATAGGAGGTACGTCATGCCGGTACAGCACAACTACACGATAAAAGCTGGAACAACGTCTAAGCTGCTCCTTGTTTATGCCACTTCGGCAGATAGCACCTCTGGCAAGACAGGGCTTTACGATAAGCTTTTGGACGCTAGTGCAGCCTATATTCGCGAGGGGGACTCGAAGGCCCAACGAGTGCCGATCGCGAAGGGTGTTGTCGGCGTGTGGGGGGCGGGTGCCTTGGCTGAGGTCGACCCCGAGTTACTCCCGGGCGTCTATCAGTTCGGCGCGCCGGATGAAATGATTGCCGAGGGTTCCGCGCGCGCGTCTCTGTTGCTTCGTTTTCCCGACACGGTGATCAAGCCAGTCGAGATTAACCTCGTCGCTTATGACCCGCAAGATGCTGAACGTATGGGGGTGTGGAGCTTGGCCGGTCACAAGCGGCATGAATTTCTTCGGCAGGCACTGCCGCGGTTCACCGAAATGGAATTGGAGCTGGGCGAGCTAGCCGAGAAAGAATTAACCACGAAGATGAGCGCGAAGAAAGGATCCTAGAACATATGTCCTATGCACTAAAGAAAGGAACTACCTCCAAGATGCTGCTCGTCCATGCCCTCGACGCAACTGACCTGCGTACCGGTAAGACTGGTTTGAGTTCGCAGACTCCAAACGCCAGCGCTGCCTACATTCGCGAGGGCGAATCTCAAGTGCAGCGGACGCCGCTGGGCGAAGGAAAATTGGGCGAACACCGGCCCGGAAGCTTTGTCGAAGTCGATCGCAAACTTTTGCCGGGGGTTTACCAGTTTGGCGCGGCCAACGAGATGCTGGCCGCCGGCGCGGAAAGCGTGACGCTGATGTTGCAATTCCCTGATACGGTCATCGAGCCGATTTCCATCCACCTCGTCGCCTATGATCCGCAGGACTCGGACCGCCTTGGTATGTCGGCCTTGTCGCCGGAAGGACGAAACGCAGCCCTCCGCGGCGCTTTCCCGCGGTTGACCGCGAAAGAACTGGGTGGCGCGTCCTGAATTCAGCGCGCGCGACCGCAGCTCAGCGGCATCCGGCGAATTCTGTCGCGAAGCCAGCGGAGCGCGCTCAATCCGTGCCCAGAGTGGCGATTACATCGTCGAGCCGGAATCCGTTGGCCAAAACCGACTGGAATTCCAGTTCGCTCAGCGTCCGCTCGAGAAGACTCCGATCCAGGCTCGTATCCGGACACCAAGCCGGCGCCTCACTAGCAACTGCGCTGCGGATGTCTTCGGGCGGAACCGCGGGCATTTCGCGGATCACCTGTTCCGCCGCAGCTTTCTGGTCGAGTTTGGCAGCTTTCACCCAGTCGGCATAGGATCGTAGGATGTCGCCGACCAAGTCGGGGACCTCCCCTATCAGACTACGCCGGGCGTAGAACATGGTGCAGTAGCGGGAAGGGGACCACACGCTTGAGCCGGCGGCAAAGACCTCCCAGCCTAGCTCCCTTATTGCGGTCGCGGTGTGGGGTTCCCACAAGACCGCGGCGCCTAACTCGGCGCGTCGGATGAAATCGAGGACCTGAAGGCCGCCGCCCATCTCAACGATGCGTACCTGAGATTCCCTTAACCCCTCGCGCGCCAGCAAGGTGCGCACCATGCTATGGGAGCAGGTCCCTCGGCGGTTAATGCCGATCGATAAATTCCGAATCGCGCCGAGCTGTTTCACGCCGGCGGGAAGGAGGACGGAATGCGGCGGGAAGCGAAGCAGGCCGGTGCCAACCAGGGCGTATTCGCGAGTGCGGCTGAGCGCGGCCATGAGCGGCGACGGGCCGATATGTCCCACGTCGTAGACGCCATCCAGCAGCGCGCGCGTATGTTGGCCGCCATGAGCGGTATCGGTCGCAACGATGTCCGCCCCAGGCACCTTTAGCTCGCCCCTGGCGCGCGCGAGATAGACCGGCGCATTTAAAACACAGGTGGGGGGATTCCCCCAGTTGAGAGTTAGTCGGGACACCAAGTCTTCAATTTTGGAAATTCAAAATCTTTTCGGTGCTCGCGGTTTTTCTGCTGTTCTTCGACATGTCGATTCTTGTAGCTTATAACGAATGCCGGATTCAGTCGATCACGAAGACAGATGGCGTGAGTCAGACGCACTAGGCGGATGAGCACGCCAGGCGCCAAAATCGCGCAGGCGGCCGCGCCCGCCGCGCAGCCGTATCGCCGGCACATCGTCGGCTTGCCTTTGCAACGCTCGATCTTCGGCCTGACAGCGTCGGCCGCGACTACGATTGCTCTGCCAGGTCTGTCGTCCGCGCTGGATTTTCCAGCGCGTCTGGATGAAAACGGCGATCTTTTCCTTGATCGATCGAAGGTCGCGGCCTTGACGAAAATCTTACTCGCGTGGTTTACGCCGGAGAATCTCCATGTTATGCAGACCACCCACGCCGCTGCCTGCGCTTCCTTGGTTCATGCGAGCGAGAATGCAGCGCGGGTTGCCACTTCACTTGACGGCGCGTCAGCCAAAAAGCTGAGCGAAGATCTAGCCGGTAAGCTGACGCTGGTGATGGTCTACGGAATCCTGAGCAAATTTGTTCCGGACGTTCTCTTACGCGCTCTTGCGGACGTCGGAGATACGGAGCCGCCTGCCTTTCCCGAGAAAAGTGCTGGCTCCGGGCTCCTCCAAGATACGCTCACGCTGTATCAGGCTTGTTGCGCCCTCGGCTACCCCCCGCAACGGTTACGACACGAATGGCCCCGTGTTTCGCCGGAGGTCTTTCACCTCTTAGGTGAGTTCTGCCAGCGCCAAAGAGGTTTCGGGCCGCTGGCTTGGGACTCGCCAGGCTATGAAGATCCTAACTATGTCGTCCGGTTGCTCCACTCAGCCTTTCATGAGGTCGATGTAGAACGAGTTCGCCAACGTTTTTCTTTCGCCGGGAAACCTGCAGTCACCCACTCCGCTGATGCACCGAAGGAAGTCGCCGCCCTTAGGCGTGTCCTTGGCTTTTGGCTAGACTTTCTCGAACGTGAGACTTGGTATGTCCGGCGCGCGTTTTATATTGGTATGATCCCGCTCCTGAGGCAAATGGAGGAGGAATTTCGCCAGAAAGTCCCTAACTTCCAACTAATGGACCTGCTCTTCCTCGACATTCGCGAGCTGGCGGCGGGAATTGCCGAGCCGGCTGTGATTCACGAGCGCCGTCAGCGTTATCTAGACAATACTGAATATCTGTCCTTACATGGGGTCGATGCGCGCCGGGTCGCCACGATGTTAGGGAAGTCATGAGTGAGGAAGCTTCCACCACTGTCCACTCAGGCGTGGCCGCCGCGCCGGGGCGTGCCAGCGGGAAGGCTTATGTGATCCGCAACGCCGAAGACATTATGGCCGTGCCGGCGGGTTGTATCCTTGTCCTGCGCATCCTCCATCCACATCTGGCGCCGTTACTGCCGCGGGTTGCCGGCCTCGTTGTTGAAGAGGGCGCGATTCTGCAGCATGCCACCACGCTCGCGCGGGAATGCGGCATCCCTGCCGTTGTAGGCCTTCGCGACGCGCGCATTCTTCTGCACAATGGTGACTCACTGGAGGTGGATGGTTTTATCGGCCAAGTCATCGCGAGACATCTCGCTTAATCGGTGACTCCTCTGACCCAGTTTGGTTCCGCTCAGTATCTCGGCTTTGCCGGCGGTCTCTATCCGAATGGAGAAAACTCGCGCCCCTTCGCTCACGAAGAAGCCGGGGTTGCGATGGGCGCGACCGTGCAACCTCTGGACAGCGATGGCAGGCCAGCTACCTCTGGGAAAATAGGTATGCTCGCCATCGGCATGTCGAACGCGTCGCGCGAGTTTTCGCAATTCATCCGGCTGGTCGACGTTGACCCCCGAAAACATCCCGACTTGGTAATGATCGATGCGGCTCGAGATGGAGCGCCCGCCACGCATATCGCCGTTCCATTCGGAGACTATTGGACGCACGTCGACCTCCAGTTGCAACGCGGTGCGATAGCCCCCGCCCAAGTCCAAATCGTATGGCTCAAGACCGCCCTGGCCGGTGAGTCTCGCCCCTTTCCGGAAAATGCCCGACTGCTTCAGCGAACCTTGCGCACGATTGTTGGAATTCTCGGGACGAAGTTTCCACAGTTGAAACTGGTCTATGTCTCCAGCCGGACCTATGGCGGGTATTCAAAATCTGACCTGAGTCCGGAGCCCACAGCTTACGAATCTGCTTTCGCGGTCAAATGGTTGATCGAAGAACGTCTCAACAATCAAAGTCACAGCAGTGCGGTCCCTTGGGTTTCATGGGGTCCTTATCTGTGGGCCGATGGTTTGAGGCCGCGCGGCGACGGTTTGATCTGGGAGCGCGGCGATTTTGAATCGGATGGCGTTCACACCTCCGCTCAGGGTGCGTCGAAAGTAGCCACCCTCTTATTTGAATTTTTGCAGAGAGACCCTACAGCCAAGCCTTGGTTCTTCTTACTTACGAGGTGACCTTCGATCGCAAGCGGCGCCCGGTGGATTTTCCAACAGTGCAGTAATCGCGCGTGCCATATCCCCTGCTTCGAACCAGCCTTGCTTGACGGCGATTCGGCCGTCAGTTTGGACCAGCGTCGCGACATTTGGGCCGCTCCCGAACGCGCGCCAGGCGCGGTCATCGAGAGCGTCGACCAGCATGGGAGTGGAAAGGCGAAAACGACTTCTCAGTTGTTCTGCCAGTTCGATGCGCTCTTCCAGCGTGCGGGGCTGAGCGCAGTGGATGCCGGCGATCTCGTTCAGAGGCGTCAGCCATATTCCGTCTGAATAAGGTGAAGCGACATCAACTGGGTGGGCTTCTACGATGTAGATGATCACAGTGTTGATATGCTTCTCAAAACGCCGCGCCAGCCTTTGCAGGGCCCGAATGTGTTGCCGGGTGCGACCGCAACTGAGTGACACCGTGACCAGCAGAGCTGGCTGTTTCTCCCAGAAACGGCTAAGTCGCTGTTGATTGCCTTCAAGGTCGTGGAGAGTTAAGTCTGGCACTTGTTCGCCGGGCTGGCCGGATTGCTGGGCGCGGTCCCCGAGGCTGCGGTAAAGATTCTGATACCAGACAGTCCACTCCTCGGTTTTCTGCATCCCGGGACTGCGGAACCGAAGCAGCGAGCGTCGGGCCTTGCTTCGTAGCCAGCGGAACGCACTCGAGGCCCGCATAGCCCAGCCGCTAAGGCCAGAAAAACGGGAACGTGAAACACCTGCGGCCCCGGTCTGTTGGTGCTGTGTTGCGCGGGATAAGGGCATGCGCGCCATCTTGGTTACAAATCAGAACGCTGCGATAGTTTAACGCGCTCGGGGTGTAATTCCAGTCAACGGCCAAGCTTTCGAAGCGCACGGCATGGGCGGAAGCTACCAGTCAAGTTTGGGCGCGAGCAACGACCAGGCCGAAGTCCCCATTTCTTCGAGCGGAATGCTGGTCGTATCCAGCTCCACAACGGAGCCCAAACTCATCGATATTCGGCGAGAAGCATCTTGTCTCTGATGGAAAAACTCCTCCGATTCGAGCATCTCTCGCGCAATCGACGTTACCCGCCCTGACTCTAGAGAACGGTTGTCAATCCTCTTGGTCGTGACGCCGTGCTCCGCGGTCAGGAGGAGAGTAAGATCCGGCACGCACAGATAGGAGGCGAAAGGTTCCGCCAAACGCCGCGCCTCTGTCTCTGCAATCGCCCCTTCGGCGATCATGAGCGATAGAGGACTAGCCAGATAACGATCGCAGACAACGTGACTCTCCGTAAGTTGAGCGCGCACGAGATCCGACAGATGTAATGTTGCGGCCAGATAGTAGGCAAGCCGTGGAAATGGGGCCAAATTTCTGTCCAAACAAACCTCACGGCGAAAGCTTAAGAACTCGGGCGGGTAATGAAATGATGAAGCGCCTGTTCGGGCCTTGAGATAATCCACTACCGTACTCTTGCCGACGCCGTTACAACCTTCGATAACCAGAAATTTTGTCGGCATCAGTAGTAATCATCTTCAAGCGCTGCCGGCTCTGCCTCCTGACCGATCAACCGGGCTTCGATAAGATAGCCTCTCCGCCGGTTTTTTACCTTTGAGACGAGATCCGGTGGCAGCAATGCGGGGAGGTTCCTCGCGGCTTCGATGAGTTCGGGAGCTTGCAGGAAGAAGATGTCGCCCTTTTCAAGGTTGCCGGTCGAGATCAACCGCCGCTCGATCTCGACCGCGAGTTGTCGCAGCGGATAGGAATACTTCAGCCAGAGGACATGGTGATTCTCTCTTTCGACATTCAGGTCGTGGAGGAAACGAGCCGCGTGATTCAGCCCAAGCGCGCGGCCGCTCTGGTGGGCTAAATCGAAATGAAAACTCAACGCGAAAAGATTGCGCCGGAGATTGTTTTCGTAAGGCATGGCTGCATGCGGATCGGTTTTGAGCGCCGTCTCGATGACCCGGCCACGTGTGTCCCATGGTTCGAAAAGCAGGTCGCGGTCGCGCATCCAGTGCCATTTTCGCAGGTGCTCGGCAACGTTTTGCGCAATGCCAGAATGTTGTCCTGCATCCAAGGCGGACTCAGCTTTGTCTCTCGTGTGGAGGCTGGCCGCGAGCAGTGCTTCGCGCAATTTCGCGACGTCCGCCATGTATGCTCCGCTGAGGACGGGTGTAGTCGGCGCAATGAAATCGGCGGGGCCAGGCCAAACCTGATCGGCCGGAGGCTGGCCCGCCAGGAGCAGATTATGATCTACCGTCTCGACGACGAAAGGGAAGAGAATGTCGTCTCCCTGGGCCTGGATAAACCAGCAGAGCGCGAAGAACTCCACCCAACGAGGCCACCAGGAGGTGATCAATGCGACTATCTGATTTCCGGAAAGCGCGCTCAGCTCCGCATCAGTTTTCGGAAAAAGGATGAGAACTTCAGCCAGCCGATCGTAGGAAGCCTGGACCTTGCGCATCATATCGGCCATGAACGCTTCGTTCCATGTCGCCCTAACAATGGATTGCCAGACCAGCGCAAAAGTATCGGAGCGAAAGTGATAACGGCATTTCATCCACTTGATATGGAGCGGTGGCACGTTTCGAAATCCGAGCACCCGCGGGACCATCTCGAAGCCCGGTTGAACCAGAGACTTCAGAAGAGCGGAGATGACCAGCTCCGGACGCACTTCCAGCCACTCGAAGTCTCCCGTCGTAGTCGCGGTGGCGAACTCCTGGTGGAACCGTTGGTATTCCGGAAGCAATGCCCACCACTTCGCCCGGGACTGAAGTGCGGGCATGGTCGCGATTTGGCTCCCAGGTTTGTGCCCGAAAAATTTGATCGTGTCGAGCGCCGCGGCTTCGGCCTCGTCCATCCTTCCAATTATCGGTGGCACCGGGGCCGTGCGATTACGAATGGCGCTCGCGAAGCCGAGCGGAACCGCCGCGGGTCCGTCCGGCCAGGCTTTTCCAAGATCCATGACCAACGGTAAAGCGGAGGAATCCTTGTCATAAAGCACGACGGCAGGGTTCGCGATGTGTGCAATCGCGCGGCTGAACTCATGGAGAGGCAAGCCGCCTAACGGCGATAGGTAGAATCTGGAGTTCGGCCGTTCCGTAGCGATCCCGGAAATCCCGGCGACGTATTTGTCGAGAGCGGATTTGCGAGCGTCGGGCGGGAGTGCTTCGAGGTCGTTCCATCGACCTTCTACAGTTGTTCTCAGATCCAAGTCAGGCACGAGGACGACACTTGTGAGATCGAGCGGCATGGCATTCAATGCCTCCGCGGTTGAGACGACGGGCACGAGATCCGGTCTCTCCTTTGTCGACTCCGTCCAAGCGGACCAGATGGCCGACCACTCGACGGGCTTAAGTGGCTCCGCCCTGTTTTCCGTCTCGATTCGGCCTCGATAGATGCGGCCCCTCGATCCATCCACGGTGATAAGCTCTCCGGCGGTAAGTGTCGTTGTCGCGGTTTCGGTTCCGACAACGCAAGGCAGACCAAGTTCGCGCGACACGATCCCAGCGTGACAAATAATCCCGCCGACGTCGGTCACGATGGCGGCCGAGTTTCGCATCGCGACCACCATGTCGGGATTTGTCATCGGCGTTACGAGGACGGATCCGGACTCAAGCTGAAGCGCCTGTTCAATGTTATACACGAGATGAACGGGGCCAGATCCTATGCCAGAGCTGGCAGGCACTCCGGTAAGGATGGGAGGAACGGCTAAGGATGAATCCGGTCCGACACTCGCGTTGCCAGAGAATGCGGCCGTGATCGGTCTGGACTGGACGAGGTGCAGCGCGTCGTCGTAGACGACCCACTCGACGTCTTGGGGCGACCCAAAACTCTCCTCCAATTGCTTGGCGACCTGAACCAATTGACGGGCGTAAACAGGTCGAAGCGGTCCTTCGAGAGATTCCGGAATATCTCTCGTCTCATTTAACCAAAGCCTCTCGGGCGTCACCTCGCCCTTGACCAGTTTATCGCAATCACCCTCGACGTGCTCGACGAGAATACTCTGCCTGCCATCAGGCCCGGTAAAGCGAGTGAACATGACTCCGGAGCGTTCGGCGCGAAGAAAACGTTGGACGACCACCGCCATCGCCGGTGTCTCGCGAACTCCAATCTCCCGGAAATACGTGAGGGCGCGCGGAGAGAAGACGGATGTCCAAATCTCCCGAATCGTCGGTTCAAATTCCTCCGGGGTCCCGATAGGGATAGATTCGAAAATGCCGGCGAAAGAATGTGCGCTGCCGTCCTCGATGGTGGCCGAAGACCGGATGATAACGCCTTCGCAGGGCTGCTCCCAGAGCCGCAAGGCGTCGACCGCTTCCCTGATGGGCTTGAGTATTCTGGAAGGAATCCGGCTTGAAAGAATGCTCTGCGTAATTCGTTCGGCGGCTCCAGTCATGTCCTCGGAACCGGGAAGGAGCGAATCGAGAGCGGCAATCGCGGAGGCGAGCCCCATCTCCTCGAGCCCGCTTTTGAAAGCATCGCGCGTGATGACAAAACCAGGTGGAACGCGATGTCCGAGATTCACGAGACGGCAGAGCGACGCTCCCTTGCCGCCCAGCAGATCGGGATCGGCTATGCCTGCGCTCTCCCCGAGCACTTCGATGTATTGCGTCCGACTCATTGCTCTCCCACTACTTCCATTTGCGCATCCTTCCGCCCGACGCAACGCGGTGGCTGAATTTTCTTCAGGCGGCTCACTCTGGTCGCCTTGGAAGGCACTTCCGCCGCGGCCGCTTACCGCACTTCGGTAAGCGGCAGGTCGTTGCCATCGCCGACTTGGTGACCGACCGCAAAGGGATTGCGCGCCACCGTAGACGTTGTGCCATCAGGCAGGTCGGCAAAGGTGCGGCCGATTGGGTTGGCAGAAGTATTGTGATCACGGTGAACACGGTGCGTGGCGGCAGTTTCTTGTTTGCGATCGTCTCAAAGGATTTCAGGCAAATGACGCGACGGTCACCATCCCCGGACCGGTCTGAACTGCACGTGTTGGGGATGGGATGCGCATGAGCTTTACCTACCCGGCCGCTGAAGCCGAAGTAAAGGAAATTTAGCTCTCCAACCTGATTTGCTCCGCGCTGCAACGCAGCAGTCACGGCGCGGTCCGTGATGAGCACGATCCACTTTTGTCCGTGGCCGACCCCAATCCGACCGCGGCCGTGGTCCAGACCCTCACTGGAACCGTTGGCGATGAAATAGACGCTCTTCGCTAGAGCGCTTGAACGATCCACGAGCATCTTGGAGCGAAAGCGTCGCAGTGATTCTGCTTGACCGAGCCCGGATATTCTGAAAAAAACCTGTGCTGTCGCGGCAGGCTCGGAAGTCTCTGTCCACCGAAGTGCGGAACCCGAACACGTTTTGAGTTTCGCATTTTTCGGAGGAGCAGGCAGGTCGGTAGCTGCGTTGGATAGATGGTAACAATACCCGCACAGTTCGAACAAACCCTCTTGGCGCTGCCCGACAAAGCCGCTGTCTTCGGCGGGGGCGCATCGTTGACGTTCCGGCAACTCCACACCGAGGCCGTGGCGGCGGCGCAGAGCCTCGCGCAGTTGGGAGTGCGACCGGGCGACCGGGTTGGGATCTGCATGCAGAAGACGCTCGATCAGGTCGTTGCCATTCTGGGGGTGCTTTGGGCCAACGCGATCCTTGTTCCGATCCATCCCGTGCTCCGGGCCGAGCAGATTGGTCACATGTTTGACGATTGCGAGATGAGATTCCTGATCACGGAATCGGTGCGTGTTGAGGAACTCCGTGAAGCAGCACCTGAGCGTCTTTTGCTCGGGCGCGGTCCGGCCGAGCAGGGCATCGCTTCGCTCGGGGAGCTACGACGGGAAAATCAGGGCAGTCAGCCTTTCTTTCAAAGCAAGGGCGACGACATGGCCGCAATCATCTACTCGTCAGGATCTACCGGCAGGCCCAAGGGAATCGTCCTCTCGCACCGGAACCTCGCCGACGGCGCCCGGATCGTGGCCAGCTATCTCGGGACCGAATCCACTGATCGGATCGCAGGTGTGCTCACGCTGAATTTCGACCATGGCTTAAACCAACTCTGGCAGACCCTTTACCGTGGAGCCTCGCTTTACCTGCACGATCTAATTTTCCCCCGCGACCTATTTCGAATGCTCGCTGCGCAACGTATTACGGCCTTGCCGATGATGCCCGTCATCATTAGTAGGATGTTCGACCCGCGGCTTCCGGGGCCTGAGGAGGACTTGGATTTCTCGGCGCTGCGCTACGTATCCACCACTGGCGGACCTGTTAGTATAAGAATGCTTGATCAACTCCAGAAAACATTCCCAGGAACTGACCTCGTGCTCATGTATGGACTGACCGAAGCTTTTCGGTCCTCCTGGCTGCAACCCGATCAACTTGCTTCGCGGCCCAATTCGATTGGCAAAGCGATTCCAGAAGTCGAACTATACGTAATGGACAGTAACGAACGCGAGTCACCCGCGGGCGTTCCGGGTCAACTGGTGCACCGCGGCGGTTGCATCGCGCAGGGGTACTGGAACGCGCCGGAAAAAACGGCAGAACGCTTCCGGCAGATCGATCGCTTCCCAAATGAAACCGTGGTTTTTTCAGGCGACCTCGTCCGGCGGGACGAGGAAGGCTACCTCTACTTCGTCGGGCGCATGGACTCGATGATCAAGACGCACGGCTTTCGAGTCAGTCCCACGGAAATTGAAGATCACGCGAAACGATTGGAGCAGCTGTCCGACGCGGTGGCCTTCGGAATCGATAACCCCGAAATCGGGCAGGATATTGCGGTGACCTATTCGACCACGGACGGTGCTCCGCTCACATCCGATGCGCTAATGGATCATTTTCGCGTAGCAATGCCTCACCACATGGTGCCTCGGTGGTTCGTTCACCTGAAGGCATTCCCCGCGACCGGCAGCGGAGGGAAGATCGATCGGGTTTTGGCTCGCCGGGTATCTATGGAAAAGATCGCCGCAGCACCTTCAGTGGAGAAACTATCATGATCGAAAATGCTTTTGGACGGGACCTACTCGAGCAATACGGATCGCCGCTTTATCTCTATGATCTCGACGAGGCCGAGTCCCAAGCTGGGAAGTTGTTCAAACTACTTCCTCAGTCGTCGCAAGTGTTGTATTCGGTGAAGGCGAACCCGATTCCCGAGTTGTGCGCCGCTTTGAGATCAGCCGGCTGCCGGGTCGAAATTGCATCGCCGCTCGAACTAAGAGTCGTGCTTGAGGCGGGTTTCACGCCCAACCAAATCCTTTGCTCAGGGCCGGGTAAGACTGAGCCGCTCGTCCGCGAGATGCTACTCGCCGGAGTGAGTCATTTCTCATGCGACTCGTGGTATGACTTGGAACGCCTGGCCGCCGTCGCGAAAAAAACCAAGAAGCCGGCGAACGCTCTCATGCGACTGCAGGTTTCAAGTGCTCCGACAGGCAGCGTCGGCGTCGGCGCGATGCAAAGCCACTTCGGCGTGGATCCGGCGGAATTCTTAAATGGCGGGACCGCCCGGCTCGCGGCATCGCGGGGTGTCGACTTGGCGGGTGTTCATATCTATTCCGGCGGTCAAATCCAGAGCGCTGACAAGCTGGCAGGCACTTTCGAATACGCCATCCATCTGGCCGAAGAAATTGCCCAGACCGGCGTGGAACTGCGCTTGCTCGATCTCGGCGGAGGGTTCCCATGGCCATTTGGTACCTCGGATGTTCCCATTGATATCTCCACCTTGCCGGAAAAGCTCAAATCAGTGAGTGCGCAACGCAAACTAACTGCGGAGGCGGAGCTTTGGTTCGAGTCCGGACGCTATCTCGCAGCTTCCTGTGGAACTCTACTTTCGACTGTGCTCGACGTGAAAATCGCACATGGCGACAAGACCTATGTCATCCTTGATACCGGGATGATTCACCTAGGTGGAATGGCGGGCTTGGGACGGATTTATCGTGCCGTTGCTTCGATCGAACCGTTCGCGGGACCCGACGGCGCAGCGCTTCGATCCGCCGACGTGATGGGCCCAACGGATTACGCGCTGGACTACGTCGCGCGCGACACATCAGTTCCTCCTCTGAAACCAGGCGACGTGGTGAGCATACCGAACGTCGGCGCCTATGGCCTTACCGCCAGTTTGGTCGCCTTTACAGGACTGCAACCCCCGGTGGAGGTGTGCTACCGAGGAACCACAGTCGTTGCGGTGCATCGGCTCCGCACCGGGCACGACCGGGTATTGACCCAGAGCGTGGAGTGAATCTGGAACTGGAAACTAAGCATAAATTTATGAACGATATAAGGGTTCAATTCGAGGAGGTCCTGCGCCGACATCTGCGTTCGACCAAAGCGATCGACTACGACGTGGAGCTTGCTCAGCTGGGCATGGATTCGATGACTGCCGTGGCAGTCCTCCTCGATATGGAGAAAGCGTTCGACGTTCGTTTTCCCGACGACATGCTGGTTGAAGGGACCTTTCGAACCGCTGGAAAATTGAAAGACGCGATCGAACTCCTCCGAGAACGAAAAACTTCATGACCCGACCATTACCCGACCGATCACTGGGACCCGAGTGGACAATCCTCGAGCTGCTTGCCCGCGGAATCCACAGTGACTCGGAACGGGATTTGGCGCGAGAGCTTCTCTTAGCGGAAACCTTGGATTGGGGCGAGCTGCTGGAGCAGGGCCTGCGGCATAAAATGCTGCCGATGCTGGCCCACCATGTCGTCTCGGCCGGTCTCCGCGCCGACGTTCCTATGAGCATCTACATGCACTTGGAATCGGTCTTGGAGTGGAATCGTTGCCAGATCGAGGTGTTCCGACGCGAAACGGTTCGGGTGGCTCAAGGGCTTGCCGGCCGCGGAATCCAGTTTGTGGTCACCAAAGGTATGACCTTCGAATCGACGCTCTACGGAAGCCTTGGCACCAGGCACATGAACGATATCGATTTCATGATCGCGCCGCGAGACCGCGAGGAAGTTATGAATGGACTGCAAGAACTCGGATTCCGTACTTTCTTCGAATGGGCAAAGGACCCCCGCCGCGAAGAAATCAGCAGCCGCCTAAACCGCGACCATTTGCCCAAGCTTATCCGCCCAGTTGATCAGCTGGGGACTAAAGTAGTTATGATTGATGTAGCCAATAGTCTGACTTGGACAAAGAGTCCCTTTGACGTCCCGGTCGAGGAGGCACTGAAGGACCCCGTGGAGCAGCCTGTTTCCGGATTTTCCGCGGTAATCCCTTGTTTCCGCCCAATCTATCAATTCCTCTTCACCGTGCTCCACTTATTCCGCGAGGCTTGGCTGCAGAAGTTCGTCGAGTTCGGGAATGACGTCGGTTTGATGAAGTTCGGTGACGTCATCCGCCTGATCGATCAAAATCACGACGAGTTGACCGACGGAGAGCTATTGCGGATCACGGAGGCTCACAGTGTGACCCATCCTGTGGCTTGGGTGCTCCGGCGCATGGACGAGATCTTTCAAACTCGCACCGTGGAACTCCTTGCTCTTGAAATTTATGGTGACGAGGAGTTGCTGGCTTCTCAGATGCAATCCAGCGGTTACGTAAGCGCCGGGGGTCCGTCAATGCGGGATCGCCTGCAATGCAAGGCGCGCGGTCCCGTTAGGCCAACGTCGTCGGCGCAGTCGGAGTCCTAGAATGGGTAGCCTCAAAGACCTTCTGTTCCGTCGTGGCGATGTGAACGGGATCGATCTCTTCTTTCCTGCCCAGGTGAAAAGCGTCAAAAGCCTTTTGTTCCAACTCGTGCCGACAAGGTATCGCGCGCAGAAGTATAACCGGCAATTGCGCCGGGAAATTGAAGAACGGCCGGATGGCGCGCTGATCGTGTGGGAGCGAGAAAACTCCAGCCAACTGTATTACGTCTTCCACGGCATGGCAGGAGGGCTGGGGATACAACCTTTGACTGTCCTACGCGAAACCGGCTTGATCCATAACAACCTGGTTCTACTCAAAGATTATTACCGGTTTTTTTACCAGGCAGGTTTGAACCCGGAGATCAAGGACGTTGATGCCATCATCGCGCGCCTGCGGCACTGCCAAGACCAGTTACCGCATATTCGGCAGACATTCTGTTGCGGACCGTCGTCCGGTGGTTATGCAGCGATCCTCTTTGGCCACTACCTGCAGGTGGACGTCGTCTACGCGTTCGCGCCGGTGACATCAATCAACCTTGACGATTTGAAAAGGTTCGGCGGCGGCAAGGACATCTCGCAGATCACCGGACAGCATCGCGATCTGGCGCGTCTGCTGGCGAAGCACAATGGCGGAACGCGTTACAAGATATTTTATTGTGAAGGTCATGTCAGAGACCGCGCCTATGCCGAACGGATACGAGACTTACCGGGTGTTGAGCTTCACCCACAGCCCGGCACGACGCACAACGTTATCCAAGCTTTACAAGAGAGCGGCAGATTGGGCGAGATCTTTGACCCCGCCCCGTCACGCGACGCGGCAAAGTAGGCTGCGGCGAAACCCCGGAGCATCGGGCGCTTGCTGCAGTGGGGACTAGTGAAATCAGACAGCGAGGCGGCTGCCCTAGCGCAAGTCTCTGCAGCAGTTGATCGAGCGGATGCGCGCCACTATCTTTCAGAGGATGGATCGCGAAGCGTTAATATTTCTGCACATTCCCAAGACGGCGGGGACGACGTTGAACCGGATTATCGAGCGGCAGTACAGCCCTTTTGCGATCTTCACAATGGATCCGCACCGGATTAGGGCAACTGCGGAACGGTTTAAACATCTCTCAGAGGCGCGCCGGCGGCAGTTTCAGGTGGTGCGCGGGCATTTGCTCTATGGCATTCACCATTTCCTGCCGCAGGGCGCTACTTATATGACGATGCTGCGCGAACCGGTGGCGAGGGTTCTTTCCGCATACTACTTCGTTTTGCGCCGGCCGCTTAACCCGCTTCACCGAAGATTAAAAAGAGAGAGACTCCGAGTTGAGGATTGCGTCCGACTGTTCCCTCATCGTCAAAATTCACAGTGCAGGTTCCTCGCCGGAGTGGAGGATACCGGGAGCTGTGATGAGCGAACGTTAGACATCGCGAAGGAGCATCTTACAAAGTCGTTTAGCGTCGTTGGGATCGCGGAGCGTTTCGAGGAAAGTCTTATGCTGATGGCGAAGACTTTTGATTGGGAAGTCGCTTTCTACGAGAATCACAAGGTTGCAAAAACACGCCCGCGAGTTGATCCCGGCGCGTTGGAAATAATTCGCGACCATAATCGGCTCGATCTTGAGCTTTATGAATTTGGGAAAGGTCTCTTCGAACAAAGCCTGCTAAAGAAGGCGACCGCGGTCCGCGAAGGATTGGCTGCGTTACACAAGCTACCGAAGCCTGGCTCGTTGAAAGGCTTTTGTAATTCGACTTTGGGAACTGGTCGCCTTTTAGTGAACAAGATCGCATCCGCCGTATGAGAACACATCAGATTCAGATCGTATCTTGCTGCCAATGGTTCGCTTCGGCGCTCCTCGTTATCGCTGTCACAATCTGCGCGGCGCAGGTCGCACCGTCGGCGGAAGGCCGACGACAGCGTTCGGACTATCCGGACGTGGTTGTGCAGCGCGATGTCGAATACAGGAAAATCGACGGTCGCAGCCTTCGGCTGGATGTTTATTCTCCTCAGTCGATCAGCGCTCCTTTGCCAGCCGTTCTTTGGATTCACGGAAACCGCTGGAGTCGTGGAAGCAAGAAGCAGGGGCCGCCTTTTAACCTCATGGCAAAAGGTTATGTCGTAGTCAGCATAGACTATCGGCTCTCTGGGGAGGCGCCTTTTCCGGCTCAGATCGAAGACTGCAAAGCGGCGGTTCGGTGGTTACGAGCGAATGCGGCAAAATATCAGATCGATCCTGATCACATCGGTGCCTGGGGACATTCCGCTGGGGGACACTTGGCTGCGCTTCTTGGGACCAGTGGTGGAGTTGCCGAACTGGAGGGGAAGGGGGGCAACCCGAATTTTTCCAGCCGAATCCAGGCAGTGTGCGGTCTCTCCAGTCCGGGTGATATCCTGCGCTTCTTCGAGGATGTCACGGGCGCAACGGATGACGCGAGCGTAAATGCCAGGGCTTCGATCGAGCAGTTTCTCGGAGGTCCGATCGAACAAACCAGAGCTAATGCAATCGCGGCGAGTCCGAACACCTACGCTTCAAAGGACGACGCGCCTGTCCTGTTGATTCATGGGGAGAACGACATGTCGATCCCGGTCAGCCAAAGCAAACTTCTGGCCAAGGAACTTAAAGCTGCAGGAATCGATGTAACCCTGGAGGTTGCGCAAGGGCGGGGTCACGGGGTCGGCGGACCAAGATTTGAGAAGGAAATCACCACCTTTTTCGACAAGCACCTAAAGACCAGTCAGCCCCGCTAGGCGTTCAGGAGGCACCATGAAGCGTTCTACTGCTAGCTGTTCAACCGTTCGAGCCTGTTTTTGGGCGCTGTTGGTTCTGGCGATCGTTCCTTGGAGCGCCGTGCTGGCTTCGAAAAGCGGTCCGCCGATCAGAACGGGACTTTGGGTCATGCAAAAGCTGCCTGATAATAGCCGAAGCTTCGAAGAATTCTCGTCGGGAATTAAGACCAACCCCAATCTGACAGGCGTCTGCCTTCATATCCCTTGGGAATGGATTGAGAAGGAATCGGGTAAGCCCGACTTTAGCGCGATCGACAAGACGGTGGCGGTCCTACGGGGGATCGGAATGAAATACCAGCTTTGCCTCAAGCCGGGAGCTTTTACACCGGCCTTTGTCTATACTGATGGGGCCAAAGCGTTCGAAACGCGAGTCCACAATCCTCGTCGCGCCAACGCGGGGGCCGCGATCAAAATCCCGGTCCCGTGGGACCCTGTCTATTTGCGTGACTATGAGCGGATCATACAGGCGCTCGGGAAACGTTATGCCAACGATCCACTCTGCGTTAGCGTGGTCTTGACGGGCGCCAACTATATGAGTGCGGAAATGCACCTGCCGAAGACGCGCACTGATCTCACGCGCTGGCAGGCGTTAGGAGACTACGAAACGCTGCTGCTTGAGGCCTACAAGAAGTATGTCGATATGTGGGGGGCCGCTTTTCCAAAACAGGAAATTTCGCTTCACCTTTCCAAGGTTTTGGATCTGCCTCCCTCTTTCTGCGAACGCATCATCGATTATGGATTGGACAAATATCCGGAGAGATTCACCATTCAAAATTGCCAGCTCACCGGTCGGAAAGAGGATGGCGGTGTGATGAGCTACGACCTGGTGCAGAAGTATCGTGACCGCGCGCACCACGGGTTTCAGAGTCTGGCTGGTCTTTCGCGCCCCAACGAGCGGATGGGTTCAATTGAAATGGCCGCGCTCAACGTGGTCCATGCGGATGGCGAATACTGGGAACTTTGGCATGGCGATGGCTTCAATGTTGAAACTTCGAGTGCGGTAGCGAGGATTTGGCAGGAGGCGAAGGACCTCGGCTACGATGCCTACAAGAAAAAACTAATGAGCGAAGGAAAATACCGTCAACAACGATGAGCACGAACCCGAGACCGGTCGAGGCAGGAGCGAGCCTGCAATCTATGGCGAAATCCGCGACCGAAATGGACGAGGCGATAATCTTTTTGCACCTCCCTAAAACCGCGGGTACGACCGTGAACCGCTTGATCGAGTGGGAGTATCCGCTTTCTGAAATGTACTCGATCGACCCAGTCCTTTTTAGGTGGTCTGCCGCCCATCTCTACAGGCTTTCGCCCGAGCGACTCAAGAGAATCCGGATGTTCAAGGGTCACATGACGTATGGCCTCCACGAAGCCCTCCCCCAGCCTGCCACCTATATCACGGTGCTGCGGGATCCAGTGGACCGAGTCATCTCAGCTTTCTATTTCATGCGGAGTTACAAGTTCCACCCTCTCTACTGGAAGATGCGGCGCGAGAACTGGAGTTTGGAGGACTTTGTGCGCAACTCGCAACGGGACAACGTCCAGTGCAAGATCGTCGCCGGCGCACTCTACGAGGAGCCGTGCACGCGCGAAATCGCTGAAACCGCCAAGGATAATTTAAGGAACCGCTTCGCGGTCGTGGGCCTTTCCGCACGCCTGGAGGAAAGCTTGGCCTTAATGAAGCTACGCTTTGGATGGAAGTTAAGTTCCTATTCCAGTTTCAATGTCACTCGCTCTCGGCCAAAAAAGCGCGACTTACCCGACTCCACACTGGATTTGATTCACCAAAGAAACGGGTTCGATATCGAGCTTTACGCGTGTGGCCAGGAAATCTTTGAGGCGGCAGTCAAGGCCAACGCAGAAGAAGTCGAGCGGATCGCGGGTGAGCTGAAAGCAGCCCGCACGCTTTCGCAAGGCTCGCTTGGCGCTACGCTTTTCAATGCGCGGTCGGCCCTGCGCAAAGCAGTCAATCGCGTTTACTCTGCAGTTTGAGCCACTCCGGCTGCAGCCACTTGCGGTTGGGCTCCTTGAATTAAGAGGACTTTTGCTCGGTAGCTTTCGAATTCTGTTCGGGCGTGCTCATGGATATAGTCTAGTACTGCAGGACTATTGAGCCCCTCAAAAGACGCATACGGGGCGAACACAACCCAAGTTCGGCCCGATCGGTTTACGACCTCCCTGAACTCGGTGATATTTCGAATCACGGGCAAACTGCCAAACTTGTCGGAAAATCGTGGCTCGTCCAAGAGCTGGTTGTAGGGCACTTTCGAACTGAAAAGAGTGTCCATGAAATAATCCCCGGGAATGCCGGTATAGTAGCTAAAAACGTGTGGAATACCCGGCAGAATCACGTCGCCGGGCCGGGCGTGCTCGAGCACAAATTCGGCTGCGCCTCTATAGTCGTAGCGGTAAGTATTGAGGCGGCTCATCATTTGAGGAGTGTCGCCGGTGTTCGATAGACTGTATTCCTTGAGGACGGATTCGTTGCTCTGAACAAAAAGCAAGACGAGGAGAGCCACTCCGGTGACGTGGGCGGCGAAGCGGGCGACGGTCGAATCCCCAGCGTCACGCACCAGTGCGAGGAGTCGATCATAAAGCAACACGGTCGCTGCGACCCCGCCGATCAGAACCAGCGGCTGGAAATAATAGCAGTATCGCGGTGAGAGCGCGGCGAGGAAGTTGGTGTGGAGCAATAATAGGGTGCCCAGGAGACCGATCACATAGCGAAATCCGAGATGCCTCCAGCAAAATGGCAGCCCGACCACCATCATAAGGGTGAAGAAGACGTGATTCTCCGACAGCAACAGTTTATCGACGTAATAAATTGGCTGATAGCCAGGAGCCATGAAAAACAGGGAGGGGCCGGTCAAATTGGAAAGGCCGGAGCCAACCTGGAGATAAGGGGCACCCGCCAGCATGCGAGAGCAGTACTGAGCGACAACGACCGCCCCCATGAGAAAGAGACAACGGTAGAGGTGAAACTCCTTCAACCACCACCATTCTCCCCAGCGGACGAGCAGTAGTCCGACGAACAGTGCCGGGAGCATGAATCCAGTTCCCTCCCACGAGAGAAAGGATAAGCAAAAAGTGACTGCGGCCGCGGTAAGAAAGCGCTGTGTGATCGGACGAGCCCTGATCGCCTCATAAAAGAACCAAAAGGTCAACATCGCCATGAGCTGGCACTGCGATAGATAAAAGGCATTCTGCCCCCAACGGATGTTCAGCGGCAGACAGGCGTAGACCAAGGCGACGAAGAGCCCCGTGCGCCAGTCAAAAAGCCTCCGTCCCATAAGTCCGATAACGCCAATGCAAAGCGTGGCCATAAGGCAAGCCGGAAGCCGCATCGACCACTCCGAATATCCAAAAATGAATCCTGAAAGAGCCAACGGGTAAGGAACAGCTTCATAGGTGGTCGTCCAGCGCACCTCGCCTGCGGCCATCGTGTAAGGAAATCCTAGAGAAAGAATTCCCTTCGATTTCGTGACCTGGCCCATTTCGTCGTGGTCGAAGGACATGTAGCCGAGGTTATGGTAGCGCAGCCCCAGTCCCAGAAACATGATCAATATCAAAAGGAGGTAAGGCCAGAGCTGCCGGAACGGAATTTCGAAAAGTTCTGGCAGTCGCAGATCGCGCGAAACAACCTGCTTGAAATGGGTCTTGCGATCTTCCCACTGCACTCCAGCCCGTAAGCGTTCCGCACCAGCCCGGTTTGTCTCTGGCGTCCAGCGACCGACTAGGAGATGGAATAAGCGAACCAAAATAAGAACGGCGACTGCACCGACCACAAACTTGGGCTGGAACGACCACGCTTCCGGAAAACGAGGATCAAAGTTGGGTAGCACCAGTAAAAGCAGGCCGGCGAGAATCGGTCCGTGAAGAAGTGCATCTCGCGCCATCGCAACGCCAAGCGGCTCGCTACGCCATCCCGAGACGGTTACCGATACAAGCAGCCAGAGCCCGATCACAACGCTAACGGTCAGGGCGTAAATGAGAATCGCGCGGAGGAAACTGCCAAAGCCGGTGTAGTCCAAGGGCCGGGCCATCTCTTGAGGCATATATCCCCAAGGAGCGACTCCATCCGGACCAATCTGGACCACCCGCTGCTGCGCCTCACCTTGTGCCGCTTCGGGCCTGTCACCGATCCGCCAGCTGGAATTAGTGGCAAAGCGCATAGCAGACCCGTTACCACGTTCGACAAAACCATTCAGGAAGAGGCTCGCGGGACTGTGATCGTTCCGGACGGTGGCGATAATCACGTTGTGACCTGACTTAATCCAATAACTGATGTCGTAAGCCAGCAATTCCACGGACTGGAAGGGCGAGCCCGCCGCTTTCGATGTCTCGCCTTTAGATCCGGCACGCCCAGGTTTCTGTGACGACGAGGGTGCGGCTTCCGTCGCCGGAAGATGGGGAAGACTCTTACTGGCGGTTACCGAGGTCGAGGCGGCGGTGACAAGGTGTCCATTTATAAGCAAGTCCAGATCTCCCGAACTGGCTACTTGGATCCATGTCTCCTGACCCCTAAAGTCCGCACTAAAGGCGGTGGAAAATACCGCTTCGGACGCAGCGTTGTCGGCCATGATCCAGGAGCCAATCCGCGGCCGCTGGATCAAAAGTGGGTTCGTATCAACCCATCGGATCGAGACCTTGCGATCGTTCAGGGCCGAGCGTCGCGCGTTCGGCCACGTTTGATCCAAGACCCGAGTCGAGTTCCATTCTTCCGAGCCGGCGATGATTCCGGTTCGGTTTGTGACGCGCCATGATTCGTCTGAAAGTACGTCGATGGTCTTCCCGCCGGGTTCCGTAATCTGGCCGCGAAGCAGAAGTTGAGCAGCGCCCGGATAGGACGTGCGTGAAATGGAGACGGCGATAACATTTGTCCCTACTTTAAGTGCCTTCTTGATGTCGTAGATGCCGGCCTCGAAGGTCTTGACGGAACTGAGATCAGCGATCGTGCGGCCATTAACGAGGAGGCCGAAGTTATCGGAAGCGGCAATCTCTACCCAAGCCTGCTCTGGCAAAGCGCCAAGGTAAATCTCTTTACGGAAGTAACCGATCGGCGCAGGAGAGTCAGCGGGCTCGATCCAGATTGCCTTGCCGAAGTCGAGTTGATACTGACGATTTTTCGGCGTGCCGTACGTGTGAAGGAAATAGTATCCGAGCAAAAGGCCACAAGCGACGACCAAGATCCAAGACCAACGCAGGGCGCGTGCGGAGGATAACTGACTTTGGGCCGTGAAAGTTTCCATTTCTCCTACTCTCCTGCCAGTCCAGTTAAGGCCCAGTAATTCAAAATGGGGTCAGCCGCCAAAGAGCGGGTGTAATAGAGGCGAGCTTTATCATCCATCCCCAACTTGGTGTAACAATCTGCCGCCATCGAATAAACATTCGCCAGCGCATATTTGTGGTCGCCAATCAAACGCGCGAGTCGCTCCGCCAGGTCGATTCCGGCTTGATAGCGACCGAGTTCGTAATAGCCACGAATTAAGTAGGGCATGACGTAGATCATGCTAGGATCCTCCGCTAACGCGAGATTCCAATTGTTTACCGCGCTCCCAACGCCGCCCGCACGGTAGAAGGCCAGCCCTACGGAAAGGCGCGTCGCCGCGATTTCGCGGCTGGCGGTCTCTACTAAAGCGGGGGTCGCTTTGCCGATCTTGCCAAATTCGAAGATGGCCGCTTCGTAATCATTGGCGGCGCGCAATTCGACCGCGCGATTGATATGCCGTTCAGGCGAATCGTAATTGACACCAGCCAGCTTCTGAAGCCGGCCGATGGTGGCGTAAAGGTCGACATCGTGTGCGTGCCAGCCATCCCACCACATGGCCTTGCGAAAATCGTAGATTGCCTCCTGGTTATGGCCGCGCGCAGAAGCGAGGGCGCCAGCCGTGTAATGTCGTTGACCAATCGCCGGCGGAACCAGAACAATAACTAACGCCCCGGCCGGAAGACATAATAGCGTCGCCGCCATCGTCAGGCGGCCCCGTGGAAGTCGCCCGAGCGCATAGATCCCGATCAACAACGCACCAAGCCCGAAGCAATACCAACCCAGGCGCAAGAAGGAACAGGCCGCTGAGAATCGGCCCCAGGCACTGTAAAGGATAAGTCGCTTGGGGACGAGCTCTGGTGAACCATAGTTCTGAACGAGATAATCTTTGGAGAAAACGTTCAAAAAGGGCGCAACCTGTAATTCATAGGTCAGTCGTCGGAGCATCGATGGCTGACGGAAAGCCAGCTGGGCTGGAGTAATAGCCCAAAACATAAGAAGAATAGCGGCCGTTAGACCGAGCAGGGATGCATTCCGTCGCCCCAAGACGAGCCCTACAATTAAGAGGGCTACTCCGAGAAAGCCGGTCGAAAATAAAGTGAGGTGAGGCGTGATCCCGGGATCGTGAAGTAAAGAAACTTTCAATCCGGACAGACTATGGCTATACGGAAAATGCACCCATTTCAGGATCGCCGAGCCGAGGATAAGGAAGGTGCCGATAATTAGCAGCCAATAAGCGGCCAAAAAGCCAGCCGCGAATTCTCCCAACCTGGTCAGGCGCTCCCACCCGAAAGTCACGATTTTCGGAATCTTCACGGGTTGCGTCTAAGCTTTTTCGCCCAAGAAGCGACGAAGGGTGAGAGGAAAGCGAGCCCTTCACGCGCCTGGCTGATTTCCTCGCTCGAGAACGTGCGCAGAGCAAGAAGTGCAGCTCCATAGCACACGACCGAAAGGATCGCCCCGCCAACCTGGAGGATAGGAGAAAAGTTAACAAAGAAATAAAGCACGGCGGCCATGGCCACTCCGGCCGCGAGCGGTCGCCAAAGGACATTCGCGAGGTGCGCCGGGTAACCCAGCTTTTGCATTTGGTAGATCCAGAGTCCCACGGTGAAGACCTCAGCGCAGACAAAGGCAATCGCTGGCCCCACGTAGTTGTAGTTTGGAATTAAAAGCACCAGGAGGATGATACGAAGTGAGGAACCAATAGCGGTGGTCACAAAAAACCGCTTCTGCGCGTCGAGAGCGGCAAATAGGTATTGGAAAATGGTCGACATGAAGAAAGGAATGAGACCCAAGCCGAGCAGTTGCATGGCGGGGAGAGCGGGTAAGAATCTCTTACCGAGGGCGAGGGTCAGGAGCGGCTGCGACCAGGCAACAAAGAACGCGGCGAACGGAACAGCAAGGAGAGTGAAGGCCTTCAGGCTTTGCCGATAGACATCACCGAAACGGGAGGGTGAGAAATGCGCCGTCCGGGAATAAAGCGGATAAAGAGGCAGAGAGAGAGTCTGTGGGACGGTGCGCAGCGACCAGCTAAGGCGGTAGGGGCCACCAAATAAACCGACCGTCTGCATGTTTGTCATTAATCCCAGAACGAAGATATCGATCTGCATGGCGAGCTGGCGAAGCATTACTCCGCCGCCCATAGGCACGGCAGAAAAGAAAAGCTCCTTCCAAAGGGGAACATCAATCCGCAGCTTGACCTTGGTGTAGAACTTGGAAACGAGGATGTGGTAAAAATTCCACAAGAGTATGTTGGACAGCAAGTGCGCGACGACAAAGCCAAGCATCCCGGTCCGGAAATGCAGCATGACGAGGATGAAAACGAAGAGGAGAATTTTTTGGAGGATGAAGCCGAGGTAGTTTAGCTCGTTATCCTCGAAGGCCCGGAGGACGGCGCTATAGCCGGCGCCATGAAAGGTGGCCATGGTCGCAAGAGTCATCAGGACAATGGCGAGTTTCATGTCATTGCCAAAGGGCAGGAAGAGGGAGACAACCCCGACAATAAGGCCGATCACAACAGTAATCACCCAAATGAGACTGGCGGCTGCTCCGGTGATTTTCCCGACACATTCCGGATCCTTCGCGATCTCTCGAATCATCATCCGCGGCAGCCCGGAATCGGCCACGAGCTGCGCGATCATGGCAAAAGCAAGGACCCACTGGTATTTGCCGAACTCCGCCAGACTGACATTGTGATTACGGGCAATCGCAATGGTCGTGGCCAGATAAACGAGGCCACCGATGACTCCCGCTGCGACGCCGAGGACGGCGTTCTTTGCGATCCGCTGGGATTGCTTCATTGAATCCACTTCCACGCCCCGCCAGCTGCTTTTTGCAGGGCTGCGTAGAGCATGAGTCGGCGGACTTGAAGGCCGTCAAGATCGTCCCTTTTGGAGATCAAGTGCAGTTCCTTCTCAATTGCGGTCAGCGGCGGTGTCATACCCTGTTGCTGCTGGGAGCCGGTCACCTGCAAATCCCGATCCGCCTTCGCGACTTCCTGCTGCAGAGAGAGGATGTTCTGACTCAAAACGTAGATGCTCTGGTAAATATTGACGATTTCAAAGGTCACATCATCCGTGACCGCAGAAAGCCGGGTGCGTTCTGCTTCGTATTTCGAGCGCTTGGCGCGAGTGGTGGAGATTTGCGCGCCGAAATCAAAAACCGGGACATTAACCGCGACCGCGCCGCTGTAAACCTCAGCACCGGATGGACTGAAATCATCGATATGAACAGCTGAGCCCTGTAAGGTCACCGAAGGATAAAGCCGGAAGCGTTCGAGGCGATAGTCCTCCTTCGCCTGATCGATAACTGCCCTTTGAACCTGAAGCGAAGGATGTTGGTCGAGCGAATGGCCGAGTAACAACTCTGCACTGGGCGGCTCGGGCGGCTCCGGGAGCTCATCAGAAAGATGAAGCTCTCCGGGTGAGGTAAAGCCCAGGGCGCGAGCCATCTCAATCCTGCCGGCGATAGCTTGCTGGCGCAGGATCTTGGAGAGCGTATTAGCGCCACTGAGTTGGCTACGGGCAAGCTTCAAGTCGATGGGCAGGGTCAGACCCTGTTTCTCCTGTTCCTGAGTGATCTCGACCTGCTGTCCTAAAAGTTTTACCCGGCGCTCCGCGAAACCGGCTCGATTCTCGGCTGAGACCGTGGAGATATACGCGTCAGTGATGCGAGCAATCACATCTTCGCGCCGCAAACGGCTTGTCCAGGCAAGGTTCCTGCGACGTGCGAGCTTGCCGGCTTCGGCCGGACCAGTGTTTAAACCCAGAATGCTGCCATCCCGGAACAACGGATAGGAAAGATGGGCGGAATAGATCTGAACGGCGCCCAGATCAACGGTGCGGTTGGCGCTAACTCCAATCCCACCACCGCTGCCGGTGACTCCGGTGTCGACAATGGAAAACTTGCTTGTAGGACTTCCGGAAAAGAGTTGGTAGCCGGCTGAGGCCGTGATCTGGGGCAGGGCCTGACCACGCGCCGCCCGTGCCTCCTCCGTGGCGGAGGCGACATCGAGACGGCTGGCTTCCAGCACTGGGCTTTCATCCAACGCCAGGGCGATGCAGTCCTTTAGTGTGAGGGCGCGAGATTGAGCCACGATCACGTGGCCACCATCGCCCGCCCACGCCAGAGGCGCGACGAAGAGGAGGGAGCCCAGGATAAGGGCAGCGCTATTTCTCAAGCGATTTGTCTGATGTGCGCACTTTGTCATTGTTGTTCAGGTATAGCTGGCCCACCGTCACGACCTTCTCGCCTTCTTTCAATCCATCGCGGACCGCGGTCATGGCGTCGACGACAATTCCAGGACGGATCTTTCGCAAATTTGCATGACCGGAGTCATCGACCACAAAAACGGAAGCCTGCTCACCAGAGGGATTCATGACGGAGATGCTGGGCACGGCGAGGACATCCTTGGCCGAGCGGCGGATACGGGCGAAACCGGAGAGACCGGGTTTCAAACGGGAGTCCGGGTTTTGGATTTCGATATACGCAGTGAACGTCCGGGTGACTGGATCGATATTTGGATCAACCTTGAGGACCTTGCCTTCGAACCGCTCACCCGGGTAAGCGGGGAAGCTGGCCTCGGCCGACAGACCCGTTTGCAACGAATGCATTTTATCTTCGCTCATCTTGGCAGCGAGGAGAACGGTGTTGAGCGAACCGATCTTCATCACCACTTGGTCGCGATGGGTGTTTTCGCCGGGATTTATGATACGCTCCAGCACGATGCCGTCGAGAGGAGCTGTCATTTTGACGTGCTCGAGGTCGATCTCGGCCTGACGCAGCGAAAGGGTCGACTTGGCGAGGGACTCCTTGGCATCGGCGAGCGCCATCTCGCTTTTTTCCAACTCGAGTGGTGTCCCCATGTTTTGTTTTTGGAGCGCGGTATAGCGTTCCACCTGCCGGGTTTCGTCCTTGATCTTGATCTTGCTCACGTCGACGTAAGCGCGATTCGCGTCCAAGGTGGCTTGAATCAAGCGGTCGTCCCATTTGGCGAGGAGATCGCCCTTTTTGACGATGTCGCCGATCTTGACCGGAACTTCGAGGACTTCTGCGGTGACCTGGCTGGTTAGCTGCACCGTTTGCGCTTGCTCGACGGATCCACTCCCGCCAATCACTTCATTCAAATCCTGCCGCCGCACGGGCACGGTTTCAACGGGCGCCGGCGCATTCACCAATCGGGCCTTGGAAGGGGTCGTGTCAATCAGGTGAACGATCGTCGCGAAGACGAGCACGCCGAGGATGAAGCAGATGACGAGGAAGATGATCCAATGGGAACGTTTCATTGGTGGTGTTGGAGTCCCACGAGGAGAGCCGCCGATTCCGGTCTGGGACGATTCGTCCGCGCGTTGAGATTTCGTTTCCATAGTGTCAGTGAGAGTGCCGTAATGGCACCGAAGGTAGGTTGTTCATAGGTGGCCGGCGAAATGTTGTCGAGGATAATTAGTATTACAAAATCGTTGCAATACCGAGGCACTCCGAGGCCTTGGCGACCAATGTAGTTGAGGCGATCACGAAGAGAGCGTCTAGGGTTCCAGCGCGGCTGCCGTCGGTTCATTCAGGGTCTGAACCGGAACAGCCGATACTCCAAGAAGCTGGTCGTAGATCTTTTCGATCTTGCGGCAAATCTGGCGCCAATCGAAATCTGCCAAAACCGTCGCGCGCGCATTGGCGCCTAATTCGGCGGCGAGCTTCCGATCCTCGAGAAGGGTGACGATACCGCGGCCCAGAGCGTCAAAATCGTGATTCGGCACGATGAACGCGTCGTGCAGGTGGCGAACGCCTTTGGCTCCGCCGGCAAAGGAGACGGTCGGCTTACCTGCCAGCATATAGTTGAGCAACTTCACGGGATGACCGGGACATTCCGGCCGTGGGACCACGGTCACATCGGCCAGCGCGAGATAGCTGGGGAGATCTTCCAAGGTGTGGGGAGCGATCCAGATAATGGAACGGGAGATGCCCAGCTCATCCGCGAGCTGCTGATTCTCTTTCGCGTGCGATTCTGAAACCAGGGGACTCACCACCATGAGGAGGGCGTCTGGTTTGGTCCGCAAGACGACGGCAAAGGCACGCAGCAAATAATCGACTCGCTGGAAGGCATTGAGCACTCCGGTATACATCACGACCGACCGCCCGTTGAGCTGATACTTTTCGCGAAATTTTTCCGGCTGGGGATGATCGAAAAGCTCCGGCTCTATCCCTGCCGGAATCATGTCGACTTTTCTCGGCGGCACACCGTGTTCGACAAACCAATCCCTCAGCTCCGGCGAAACGGCGGTGATATGATCCGGGAAAATCGGCGTAAACCAATCCAGACCGCGGGCGATCCCATGGGCCAGCCAGGCGGGACGAATAAAGCGATAACCGGCTAACTCGTCGGTCATGAGATTCACGGCATTATAAATCAGCGGCCGGCCCGTGATCCACTTGGCCATGATTCCCACCAAAGCGCCTTCATAGTTATGGGCGTGAATGATATCAATTTGCTCGCTTCGAATCACCCGGCAGAGGAGGCGCAGGAGATGAAAGTCGAAGAGAAACTTCTCCGAGGAAGGGCCCACCTTGGCGTTACCCTCCGGTCGGAAAGGCGCCGTCCGATGAACCTTGGCGCGGCGCACCCGGATATCGTCCTGACCGGTCGGGTAAGTCACAATATGGACGTCGTGACCCATGTCGGTAAGAGTATCCGACATCTCCCGGATGCTGGCCGCCGAGCCATGATTAGCCGGGAAAGGGCAGGCCGCCACCATGGCGACGGAGTAGCCTTCTCCCCCGTTCCTTCGATTGGATTTTGGTTTGGTCACGTTGCCGTAGTCGCGGGCGTCATCACGGGGGCCACTGGAGACTTTAGGTAGGGACTCGAAACCTCTCGCGAGATGATTCGCGCCGGTACGCCCATCACGGTGCACGCATCCGGGACATCACTAATTACGACAGAGTTAGCGGCCACCACGACATTACTACCGATTGTAATGCCTCCCATGACCTTGCAGCCAGCTCCAAAGTAGCAATTGTCCCCGATCGTAGGACGACCTGAGCCCCGCACATTGGCGAGGGAGACGCCCTGGTTGATGGTGCAGCTGTGCCCCATGCGTTTCACTAGAACGTGGATGCAGGAAAAGGTGTGGACGACGAGGCCCGGCCCGATTTCGCTTTCCGGATGGATCTTTATTCCCGTCATTGCCGCGCAGAAGACATCCAGGATGAGATAGAGGGCGATGAGGATTTGGCGGATGACAGGAATCTTAACGCTATACGCCCAGCGTCCGAATCGGTAATCGATGACCGCAAACGTCCCAAACTCAAGGAGGGGCGTGATCCATGTGCGAAAAAAAGATTTGTCCTCGGGCCGCACCCCATAGGCATTGCGTTTGCGGTTAAGATCCGCACGAATCATTTCAAACATATTAGTTAGTACGTAATTGGGTCTTATTCGAGATAACCTAAAGCCTGGAGACGCTCCTCGACTTTGGCTGACTCTTCATCGGTGTAACCACTGGGCCGATCGCCGTCCGACGTCCCAGAGGCCGCGCCGGCCTCGACGGGATGTGCGGCGAGGAACTCGGGGCGAAAGGCATCGACCAGGACGCTGCCGTCCATGTCTTGAGGGACCGGCACGCCTAACAAATGAAGAATGGTGGGAGCGAGATCGATCAGGTGCGCGTTCCCGATTTCCGTGCCCGCCTTCCAGGCGGGCGTGCGGCCGACCAGGATGCCGGTCAGCCGATGAGTGCCACCCCATTCCGAAGTCGCGGAGGGTCGATGTTCGCGGATGACGAGAGCCGGTTTGCCGGTGTCTTCCGGGAAACTTGGCTGGGTGGAAAAAAGGCTATTCTCGCTCCACCAATCGAGCACCAAGTCGGCGCCTTCATTGGCGAAAGGACCATGGAAAACTTCTTCGCGCCGATAGACGTTCTTAATAACGGGCTGGCCGTCGCGCGGATCTTTCAGCTCAGCCAGTTTTTCAATAATCAGGTTGACCAGCGCATCGTAGTCCGCCGGTTCCACGGTGCCTTCTGGCTTCACGCCTTTCAGATTAATCCAAATGCTCGGAGGCGAGGCGAGGACCTCGCTGCAGTAGGCTTTGGTGCGACTCCAATCGATGGCCGTAAAGGAGGAATAAGCCATCTCGGTTTTCTGGAGCATTTTTGGGAAAAGCATCGCGAGCTTGCTCTTCTGCCGCGAGGTGAGCGACGCGCGCACGGCGGAAAACCCGAGGCGCAGTGCTTTGCTGGCCAGGGTCCGCACGGTGGAGGTCGCTTTTGCTTTGTAATGCAAGAGGCCGAGCTGGGCGAGATAGCGGTTGAGATAGATCGTGCGATCAACGACCGGACCGCCGCCATGGTCAGAGACCACAAAAACCGAGGTCTCAGGCGGGAGGCGATCGAGGATCTGGCCGGCGGCCGCGTCGAGCCTTTCGTAGACTTTACGGATGGCATCGCCAAACTGCGGCACCAGTTTCGGATCATGCAGGAAATGGTCCTTATCCATGTGCTGCCAGAAGTAATGCTGGACCGTGTCGATCGACATGAAAACGAACATCATCACGTCCTGCGGATGATTATCGAGCAGGTAGAGCGCAGCTTTGGTCCATTGCCGGTCCATCTGTTCCATCTCGGCCAGGACTTGGTTGCGCCGTTCGTCCGTCGACATGGCGCCGAGAAAGCGGAGATCGAGCTGAATCTCGCCGAGGTGTTTTAATAGCTCCTCGCGGAGAGCCGGCGGGTGGATGAAAGGGCTGGACTCGGACGGCGTGTCCATACCCGAAATTTGGAATCCGTCGAGCGGTTCGGGGGGATAAGTGAACGGGATGTTCATCGTGCCGACGGAGTAGCCGGCGTTGTTCAAAAGCTTCCAGACGGTGGGCGAACGGCGGGAGGTCGCGTTGGCGTAGTTCATCGCGTAGCCGCCATGTTCGGTTTCGACGAAGTGGAAAATGCCATGTTTACCGGGGTTTTTACCGGTCATAAACGAAGTCCAAGCCGGCGGAGTAATGGGAGGCAGAACAGAATCCAGAGGACCGGAAACCCCGCCCTTCATCAGTTTCGCCAGATTCGGCATACTCCCCTCCGCCATCCACGGTCTGATGACCGTCCAAGTGGCGGAATCCAGGCCAATCACTACTACTTTTGGAACAATCTTCATCTCGAAATGAGGTTAGATGCGATGAGGAATTCCGCAAAACCGTGCGGGCTCGACAGGTGGAGGGTTTTCATTTGTAAACCCGCCAGGTTTGCATGCCGACCGGATCGAAACGGAAGTCAGTGACCGTCGTCCCGAGCGCGCTGAGACGCTCGCGCACGATGTGGCGTTTATTAAACGGGCAATAGAGCAGGAGATGGCCGCCGCCACCGGCACCGGTGATTTTGCCGCCGATCGCGCCGGCTTTGCGCGCTTCTTCGTAAAGCTCGTCGATGCGTGGGGTGGTGATCCCCTTGGCCATTTGTTTCTTTTGCAGCCAGCCCTCGTGCAGCATCTCGCCGAAACGATCGAGATCGCTCGCGAGCAACGCCTTCTTCATCTCGTAAGCGATGGCCTTGACTTGGTCCATGGCGGCGAGTGGAGCTGCTTCTTTCTTTTTCGCGCTCTCCATCTGGCTGTCGATGATCGGCTGGGATTCGCGGCTGCCGGTGAAGCAGAGAATGAGATTATATTCGAGTTCGTTGATCAGGTACTCACTTAACCGGAGCGGGGTGACGACGACTTCTTCGCCGTTGAATTCCATGAAATTAAAACCGCCAAAGGCCGCGGCATATTGATCCTGACGACCGCCTTTGATTCCGACATCATTGCGCTCGATGTCGTAGGCGAGACCAGCCATGCCAGCCGAAGTGATCGGCAAACCGAGGAGCTCGCGGAAGAGACCGATCAACGCCACGGTGAAAGTCGAGGAGCTGCCCAAACCGGAACCTGGAGGAGCGTCGGCGTGCACAAAAAGGTCGAAGCCGTCCGTCCGAAATTTGTCGAGTTCGAAGCGTTTCAGGACTCCTTTGACGAGGTCCATCTGTCCGTCGAACTGAAAATGTTCCTCTTGCGTCCAATAAACGACCGTTCCGTAATCGAAGGAGCGAAAGCCAATCGAGCGCTCCGATTTCGGCACGAGCGTGCCGTAAACATAACGCGAAATGGTGGCATTGAGGACGCAGCCCCCGTGGGTGTCCGCGTAGGGCGAGACATCCGTGCCGCCGCCACCGAAACTCAAACGAAGCGGCGTCCGCGCCCGCACCATACGGATTTGACTAAGGAAATTTTTTGGTTGCACAGGAATCGTTTAGCGGCCGGGTGCCTTAGCCAGCAAGTGTCTTGCCTTCCATGTCCGCTGGAATCGGCAGTCCTAAAATTGCCAGAATCGTCGGCGCCACGTCGGTGATCTTCGCGCCGTTCAACTGGCGGACTCCAGCAGTGCCGCCGCGTTGTCGCCATAGAATCATGCCGTCCTGCGCGTGATTCGCGCCATCGGGGCCAGTGTCGTTCTCAAAGGTGTGCAATTTTCCGCCGCCGATCGTCCCGACCGATCGCCAGTAGAGATCGCCGAAATAGACAATCAGATCCGGCGCCACCCCCCGCACTTCCTGGTAAAGTTCCTCCGGCCGGTAAACCTTTGTGCCGATGTTCTTTCCGTTTTCGTCCGGGATAGATTTCAGGCCGGCGATGAGTTCGTCGCGCACCTTCTCGTAGTCTTCCGGCGCGATTGTGCCCTCCGGCTCGCGCCCGGCGACGTTGAGGAAGACCCGAGCATAGTATCCGCCATCGCCCCAAGCCTTGGTCCGTGGCCAGTCGATCTTTACTTTTGAAAGCGGAACGGCGCTGGAGGGTTGCTCTTTGAGCGCGAGGTACCCGTTTGCCATCAGCCATTCGTTCACGCAGATGCCGCCATCCATGCGCTTGGCGCCGTGGTCGGACACGATCATCACATCAGTCTGGTCATCGGCAAATTTCAGGAGTTCGCCGATCTCGCGATCGATCTCGACGTAGTAGTCGTGAATCGCGCTTTCAAATTTGTTGCCCGCCTCATAAAAACGGTGCGCCGGGTCCATATTATCCCAGAGCGCGTGGTGAATCCGGTCAGTGCCCATTTCCACCATAATGAAATAATCCCAGTCGTCCTTGGCCAGGAGATGCCGCGCGAGATGAAAACGCTTCTTCGTCATCTCGTAGATGTCGGCCAGGATTTTTGCCTTGTTCCCGGAACGGAAGTCCCTCACGTCGAGGATGTATTCTCCGACGAGCTTTTCGATTTCTTGTTTCAGCTCCGGCGGGTGAGTGTATTCGCAGGAGATATCGGGGGTGAGGAAATCGGTCACCATCGAGCCGTTCAACGGCTTTGGGGGGTAAGTGCCGGGCACGCCGATCACAATGGATCGCTTTCCTGCGCGAGTAAGGATTTCCCAGAGGCGATCTTCCTTGATCGCAAGAGAGTTGGCGATCGAGTACCGATCGTAAGAGTGATCAGCGCGGTTTCGAAATCCGTAGACTCCCAGCCGGCCCGGGCTTTTCGACGACATCATCACCGACCAGGCGGGCACAGTAATCGGCGGATCGCACGAGCGGAGCGAACCGTTCAACCCGTTCTCGTAGAGGGACTTCAGATTTGGGAGATCGTTGAGCCAGCGGTCAAAGACCAATTCCGGCGCCGCGCAGTCCAGCCCGATCACCATCACACGTCGACGTTTCCCATCGGCGGAAGCCGACGCGTCTGGAGTGACGGTTTCTTCAGTGGATTGACGGGAAAATAGCTTTTTTAGCATGGTGAATGAGAAGGCTGACACTAGCAGATGCTACGCCAAAGGTGCGCCGTGTAAGCTCGGCCAAAAGATCCGAACCGGGGCCCAATTACGGCATACGTCCTGCTCAATATTAATCATAGCTGATGAAAACCGCTCCGGCCACCACAACCGAGGAAAGCAGCCCAGCTGTCGCCGGTTCCACGCTTTGTCCGGTTCCCTTGGAATAAATAATATGAAAGCAATCTTCATTGAACCCGTCCTGATGTTGGTCAGTTCTCTTCTCTGGATCGTCGTCCTGCCCATCGCCGCCCTGGTTTGTTCCGGCCTTGCCATTTCCGAGCGGGTGGAGACTTTCAAGGCCGCTTCCCTTGGAGCGAAAATGACTGCGCAACCCGAGTTTCGGGCCGCTTCCCACCCGTCCTCTCCCGCGTAATTCGCGGAAGAGATTAGATCTCAGTCAACGAAGCACTGGGCGCCCGGCTTTCTCTGAGCCGCAGCCTCTACGCCGAGGCGACCAGAAAGCATCGATGCACCCTCGCCACCGGCCGAATCGTATCCGTTCCGCGAGCGATAGGAGGCCGTTTCTTTCCTCAAGCCTTCTTCGGTGCGGAACAGCCCCGGCTGCTCGTGCGTGACGTTGCGGAGCTGACCCCAAAGACGGAAAAGCTCCCGGAACGCCTTTGCGATCACGCGAAGATTTGCGCCGGATGGTGTTCCGGCCCGCCGTGGGTAATGGCTCACCTTCACCTCATGGATCCGCATGCCGAAACTCTTGGCCTGAGCCAGTATTTCAGTGTTGACCATCGCGCCCACCGACCGGATTTGGACCCGGTCAAAGACGGAACGCTGGAAAATCTTAAAGGCACAGTCGATGTCGCGGACGTTTACGCCCAAGATCATGCGAACGAGAGTTCTCCATCCCCAGGCATTGATCAGCCGATGTGGCGGATCCTGTCGTTTAGCACGGTAACCGGTCACGATCTCGTACTCGTGAGCCCAACCGATGAGGTTTTCCAGCTCCTGCAAGTCGAACTGTCCATCCGAGTCGGTAAAGAAAATATAGTCGTGGCGCGAGGCAAGGATGCCGCTCTTGAGGGCCGCTCCGTAGCCGCGGTTATCAATGTGATGAATGGCCCGTACCTCCTCGTACTGCTCAGCCAGTTCATCGCAAATCGGCGTGGTGGCGTCGCGGCTGCCGTCGTTAACGAGGATAATTTCCCAAGTATCAGCCAATTTTGGCAATACCAAGCGAGCCGCCTCGACCGTGTGCCGAATGTTGGCTTCCTCGTTAAAAGCCGGGAAGACGACCGAGAGCGTCACCGGGCCTGTTGGATGTATGCCGTTGCGACCGG
Source organism: Spartobacteria bacterium (assembly GCA_040007175.1). Lineage (GTDB taxonomy): Bacteria > Verrucomicrobiota > Verrucomicrobiia > Chthoniobacterales > UBA10450 > Palsa-1392. Next base: position 28,441 of record JBDTVP010000003.1, on the reverse strand, counting down.
GTGCGGCTGCAACAGCGGTGTTTGCTTCACTCATGAAATTTTTAAATAGTAGCTTGGTTACTGGTCTGGAGCTTATGAAGTTTTACGGTTTCTGTATAGACAAATCTTCCCGAAGACCCTCTTCACGCCGAGGATTGGTGCGTGAAGCAAGAAGCAAGCCGACTTATCCCCATTACTAAAATCCGTCCGATTCCCTGAGGCTCCCTTCTGTCATGTCGTAATTCGCTTGTCCGGTAGATGCCTGACTTGATCTACAGTCAGACGGGAATGCTAATCTAACATTCAAGAAAGATTTCACGGCTACGCATTCACCCGCGGGATATTGGTTGCAACCACTGCCCCTTGGTTGTATCGGCAGCCAAATCGCCTACCGACGGAAGAAAAACCAGCCATGACCGACATCACGAAACATTTGCAGGAATCGATCAACGCCGCCTCTGCCACTCTGGAATCGTTGCGGGAACTCGCCCAACCGGCGGGGCAAGTGGTCGATGCGATGGTGGATTGCCTTTGCGCCGGGAAAAAATTGCTCGTTTGCGGGAATGGCGGCAGCGCGGCGGACGGGGCGGACTTCTCGGCGGAATTCGGCTGCCGTTTCACGACCGATCGTCGGCCCTACCCGGCCCTCAACCTGGCGCAGGGAGGCAGTCTAATGAGCGCGATCGGGAACGATTACGGTTACGATGAAGTTTTCGCGCGGCAGGTGGCCGGCCTCGGCCAGCCCGGCGACGTCCTCGTCGCGATCACCACGAGCGGCAACTCCAAAAATATCCTACGCGCGCTGGAAGAAGGAAAAGCGCGCGGCATCACGACCGTTGCACTTCTGGGGCGGGATGGCGGACCGGCCAAAGGGTTGGCCGAGATCGAGTTGATTGTGCGGAGCGACTCGACGGCGCGCATTCAGGAAGCGCACAAGTTTCTCCTCCACGTGATCTGTGGGCTGGTGGATGCCCGGTTGCCGAAAACCTGGTAAGTCGTCGCGCCTCGGGGCGCGTCGTTAGTCCACGAGAAGGCTGCGGATCGCCTCGTCGAGCCGATCGAAATTGATCGGCTTCGTTAGGTGCTCGGAGAAACCGGCCGCGCGCGCTTTGTTGATATCGTGCTCCATTCCGAATCCGCTCAGGGCGATCCCGCGTAGCGAGTTCGTGGCTTGCAGTTCCTTCATTAATTCGTAGCCGCTGCGATCGGGCAACCCGATGTCGCTGATCAGTAAATCGAATTTTTCCGCCTGCGCTTTTTCGATCGCCTGGTCGGCCGTGTGGGCCAGGGTGATTTGATAGCCACGGCGTTCCAGCAGCATCTTCATTCCGAGACAGGTATCGTGATGGTCGTCGACCACGAGGAGATGGCCTTTGCGCGCGGCGGGTTTTTCCGTCGCGGCGTCGGGCGACGAGGCCGACGGGTCGGGCGTTGTGATCACAGGGGGCGCAACGGTATTGAGGATGACGCTGAAAATCGATCCTTTATCCGGCCCCGGACTCTCCACCGAGATCGTCCCGCCATGTGCCCGCACCATCGCCTTAGAAATCGCGAGGCCAAGCCCAAGTCCGCCAAATTTCCGGGTAATGGAGCTTTGACCCTGCTCGAAGGCGTTGAAGATTTTCGCGATTTTCCCAGCTTCGATGCCAATGCCGCTGTCGATCGTCCGGATGACCAGGCGATCGTCGCTCAGGTTTTCGGTCTCGACCACGATCCGCCCTCCGCTCGGCGTGAACTTCACTCCGTTCTTGATCAGGTTCCAAAAGACCTGCTGGAGCCGCGCGGGATCTCCGTTGACGTAATCCTGTTCCGCCTTGAGCCGAAACTCGAACTGCTGATTTTTCTGCCGAATATCCTCGCGGCAAATTTCGTAGGCGCGCTGCAAGGTCTCGTGCACGGAGGTGGTCTCGAAACTGAGCTGCAGCTTGCCTTTCGCGATGCGGGTAATGTCGAGCAGGTCATCGATCAAACGCGCTTCCAATTCCACGTTGCGCCGGATGACGGCGAGCGGCTGGCGCAGCTCGGGATGGTCCGGTGTGCGCGCTTCCAGTTCAGCGACCATCGCGATGACTGGCGAAAGCGGATTGCGCAACTCATGCGAAAGAAGGGCGAGAAACTGGTCTTTGGCCGCATTGGCCGAGATCAATTCCTGCCGCAGCCTAACGTCGCGCGTTTTGTCTTCGACGAGGAAAAGCACGCCTTGCACGGTCTCCTGCGAATCCTGCAGGCGCAGCAGGTTGACGTTAACGAAATAGGTCACGCCCGCGCGATCGACGAGCGGCTGCTCGACCAGTTGGAAGGGCGTGCCGAAAGAGAGCACCTTCTCGATCGCCTCGGGCGGCGCGATGTTTACTTCCTGGTAGGTTGCGTCGCTCATTTCCTTTTCCGCGGGCAGGTTTCCGAACCGGCGCGCCATCTGCCCAAACGCCTCGTTAGCCTGGAGGAAACGCCGCGTGAGCGGATCGACCAGGGCGATGCCGCTCGGCATGTTGGCCAGGATCTTGTCGTTGAAAATTGTTTCCCGCTCGATCCGCGCGGCCGCTTCACTTTGGCGGCGGTAATATTTTCCGGCCAACCAGGCAATGACGGCGGTCGCAACAATCAACCAGGTCGCGAGGAAGGTCATCTTCTGGAGGAGATCGCGCACCGGCTTGTAGGCCACCGCCCGTGGCTGCTGCACCACAGTGGTCCAGCCCGTTGATTCGATCAGCGCGGAAGAGTAGAGCACGCCGTTCTCCTCGAGATGCCCGGACTTGTTGTGCCGAATCTTGTTCAGCATGGCCTCGGTCGTTTGCGGCACTGGGCCCGCATTTGCTTTGAAATCCGTGCTGAATAGGGCCGTGCCGTTCTGATCCACGATCTGGCATTGCGCCTGGTCAGCGAGATCGATCGTCGACAAGCGCCGGCCGATCCGTTCGACCAGGACGGAAACGCCGACAAAGCCAATCGTGGTCTGGCCCGGCCCGCGGATCGGTGAAACGAGATCGGTCGATAGGCGGTTATCCGAGGTGCGCGGGTGGACCGGCGAAGCAAAGAAGCCTTTCTCCGTCCGGGCGCCCTCCAGCCACGTTTTCGAAATCCGATTCTGCAGGATCATCGTCGGGTCATCGGGTAACGAAGCGATCAGGCGGCCGTCTGCGGTGGTGATAAACATCCCGTCGATCCGCGGATGGGAGTAGTAGGTATTTTGAAGCCATTCCTTGGCCGCCAGGTCCGGGTAACGCGCCGCGAAAAGGTCGGCGACAACTGGATAAGTTCCGTAGAATTCAGCGATCGCGCCGCTCCGGCTCAGGTCGTCCCCGACGAGGTGGGCGATCAGTTGGACGAAGGTCTGACGGTCGCGGAGAATTTTCGATTCCAGGGTATTGGTCAGGATCGTGTAGGAGACGACCAGCATGAAAACTACCGGGACCCAGCCGGCGATCAGGATGCTGAGAACGACATTGAGCCGTTGGAAGCGTCCGCGCGGCCAGCTCCGAAGTTTATCTTGGTCTTGCACGATTTCGATCGAAATGCCCGGTCAGTTTTCGGCTGCATCGCGCGCGAAGCAAATGGCGAATCATGCCATTTACAAAAGCGAACCTCGTTTCTGTCCTCGGCTCGCCGGCGCGCGCGCTGACCCGTAATCTGCATTCGGCTCCGGGGTGCGAGCCGTTTGCCTCGGGCCGCGATTTGCCGCTTCTCCTACCGGGGCGCAGGCGGTTTTCCGTCCCCTTTCGGCGCCGCGCCGACCGAATTTGATTTGACGCAAGTCGCGGAAGCGGCATCATGTCGCCTCTGCGCGCCTTAGCCAGCCGCATCGTCTAGCATTGTTATGGAGGAAGCGTTGTGGATGTAATCTGGACGTTCTGTTACCTGAGCGTCCTGATCGGACTCTCGGGCTACGGATTGCACCGGTATTTTATCGTCTATCTCTTCCTAAAAAACCGGAAGCGCGCGCCTCAGCCCTTGACCCGTTTCGAGGAGCTCCCGGTCGTCACTGTGCAATTGCCGATCTTCAACGAAATGTATGTCGTCGAGCGGCTTTTGAAATCGGTTAGCGAACTCGATTATCCGAAAGAACTTCTTCAGATTCAGGTGCTGGATGATTCCACCGATGAAACGCAAGGGCTGGCCGCGGCCTGCGCCGAAAAATTGACTGAGCGCGGTTTCGAAGTGGAGCTACTCCATCGCGCCGACCGCGTAGGCTTCAAGGCAGGAGCGCTCGAGGCGGGCTTGGCGACCGCGCGCGGCGACTTTGTCTGCATTCTCGACGCGGATTTTGTTCCGCAACCTGAGCTGCTCAAAGCCACCGTCCATTTTTTCACCGACCCGAAAGTGGGCATGATCCAGACGCGCTGGGGACACATTAATCGTGGCTACTCCCTCCTGACCCGAGTGCAGGCGATGTTCCTCGACGGACATCTCCTCCTCGAGCAGGTCGCACGCAGCCGGAGCGGGCGGTTTTTTAATTTCAACGGCACCGCCGGGCTCTGGCGCAAAACTTGCATATCCGATGCGGGCGGCTGGCAGCATGACACCTTGACCGAAGACCTCGACCTCAGCTATCGGGCGCAGCTCGTGGGCTGGAAGTTTGTTTTCCTCACCGATGTCGTCACGCCGGCTGAATTGCCAGTGGACATGAACGGTTTCAAATCTCAACAACATCGCTGGACCAAAGGCTCGATCCAGACCTGTAAGAAACTGCTGCCCCGCATTTGGCGCAGTCAGTTGCCGTTGCCGATCAAGCTCGAAGCGACCGGGCACCTTACCTCCAATTTTGCCTATCTCCTCCTCGCCTGCCTCTGCGTGCTCCTGCATCCCTCGAGCGGCGGACCGCAATCAGGCTGGATCCGCACCGTCTTGCTCGACGTTCCGATTTTCCTGACCGCCTCTGTCTCCGTCGCGGTCTTTTACATTGTCGCGCAGCGCGAACTGCATCCGCGCACCTGGATGAAGGAAATCCTCTTGCTGCCTGCGCTGATCGCGCTCGGGGTCGGACTTTCGATCAATAACGCGCGCGCCGTCTTGGAAGCGGTTTTCAATCACGAGTCGGAATTCAAGCGGACGCCGAAGTATGGAATCGAAAGCAAGGGACAGGCCTGGCGCTCTTACCGTTACCGGCCGCTCAAGTCGCTTTCGCCGCTGGTCGAGATCGGATTCGCCTTCTATTTCAGCTATTTTGTCTACTACGCCTTTGCCCACGCGCAGTATTTCACCTTGCCGTTCCTGATCATGTTTCAGGCGGGATTTTTCTACGTCGCGCTTTCGTCGCTCGGCCGGTGGTGGCCCCGTTTTAATTTTCCGGCCGCGCAAAAAGTCGCATTTCCTGCGTGACATGATTCGCCCTCTTCCTTTATTCCACTCGCCCATGGTTCGACGGCTCAGCTTTCTCGCGCTTCTCATTCTGGCCGCCAGCCAGACTTTTGGCGCCGTGGAGACGACCGTGGTCCCGCCGCGCATCATCATCAGCGTGCGCGACCAGAAATTGATGGTGATCGAGGACGGCAAGCGGGCGGCGGTCTATCCCGTCTCGACTTCGAAGTTCGGGCTCGGCGATCGTTGGGGCAGCATGGCGACGCCGTTAGGCTGGCTCCAGGTCGCGGAAAAAATCGGCGACCACGCTCCGCCCGGAGCGGTTTTCCATAAGCGCCGTTTTACCGGTGAAATCCTCGCGCCGAACGCGCCTGGCCGCGATCCGATCGTCACTCGCATCATCTGGCTGCGCGGCCTCGAAAAGGCCAACGCCAACGCCTTTAACCGCTGCATCTACATCCACGGCACGCCGGAGGAGAAGATCATCGGAAAACCAGCCAGCTACGGCTGCGTCCGGATGAACTCGAAGGATGTGACCGAGGTTTACGCCCAACTCCCGATCGGCGCGCTGGTCAAGATCATCCCCGATTCGTTGCCCAAGCTGCCGAAGATGAAACGGAACCCGGCCAAAGCCGTTTTCACCGCGGCGGTGTTGGTTGCCCCGGCGCCGGCTGCGATCGCGACGATCGCGCCTAACGAGATTCATCCTCTCTAGCTTCCGGTCCGCCAACTTGGCGAAGCCAATTTCGGGAACTGAGGCGGCTCCCGGTGCCGCAAATCTTTTGACCCCGCCGTGCGCGTTTCTATACTGCCTCTCCCCCACGCAACTTTAACCGGAGATTTCCCATGGCACTTACGATTGGCAGCAAAGCACCTGATTTTACCCTTCCCACCAAAACCGCTGACGGCGCGCGGCCGGTCCGTTTGAGCGAAAATTTCGGCAGTAAGAACACCCTGCTCCTTTTCTTTCCGATGGCCTTTACCGGCACCTGCACCACCGAGATGTGCGGAGTCGGAAACGGCCTGCGCGAATACAGCGACCTCGGCTGCGCCGTCTACGGGATTAGCGGCGACAACCCCTTTTCGCAGGAAGCCTGGGCGCAGAAGGAAGGAATCAAGGTCGCGCTCCTGAGCGATTACGAGCACAAGGTGGCGAACGATTACGGCGTCGCCTACGAATCTTTCCTGCCCCAGCTCAACCTTGGCTTTGCCGGGGTCGCGAAACGATCCGCTTTCCTCATCGATCGCGACGGCGTCGTCCAATATACCGAGGTGCTGGAAGACGCCCGCGAGCTGCCCGATTTCGACAAAATCAAAGCGAAACTCGCCGAACTGAAATCATAGACAGGGCTATTGGATTGAGAGGATTGGTGAACTCTCTCTGCAATCCATAAAATCCTGTTAATCCTGTCATTTTATGCCTAACGAATTCGATACCCTGACGAAATTCGACGCCGGTAACGGCCGCGAATCTTTCCTGCATTCCCTGCCATCGCTCGAGGAGAAAGGCGTCGGCCCGATTTCGCGCCTCCCGATCAGCATCCGCATCGTCCTCGAGTCCGTCTTGCGAAATTGCGACGGCAAAAAAGTCGGCCGCAAAGATGTCGAAACCCTTGCCAACTGGAATGCAAAATCTCCGGCTAACGAGGAGATTCCGTTCGTCGTCGCCCGGATCGTTCTCCAGGATTTCACCGGTGTCCCGCTGGTCGTCGATCTTGCCGCGATGCGGAGCGCGGTGCAACGGTTAGGCGGCGATCCGAAAATCATCGAACCGCTCGTCCCGGTCGATCTCGTGGTCGATCACTCGGTCCAGGTCGATTTCGCCGGCTCCGCCATCGCGCTGAAGCTGAACATGGACATGGAATTCAAGCGCAACCGCGAGCGTTACGAATTCCTGAAATGGGGCCAGCAAGCCTTCCAGACTTTCGGCCTCGTCCCACCCGGCATCGGCATCGTGCACCAGGTGAATCTCGAGTATCTGGCGAAGGGCGTGCTCAGCACTGGCGACGTTTATTATCCCGACACGCTCGTCGGAACCGATTCGCACACCACCATGATCAATGGCCTCGGCGTCGTCGGCTGGGGTGTGGGCGGGATCGAAGCGGAAGCCGGGATGCTCGGCCAGCCAGTCTATTTTCTCACTCCCGAAGTCGTCGGTGTGCACATGACCGGCGCGTTGCGCGAAGGCGTGACCGCGACTGATCTCGCGCTCCACATCACGCAAATGCTGCGCGCGCAGAAAGTGGTCGGTAAATTTGTCGAGTTTTACGGCGAAGGTGCAGCCTCGCTTCCGCTCCCAGACCGCGCCACGATCGGGAACATGTCGCCGGAGTACGGCGCGACGATGGGGTATTTCCCGGTCGACGCCGAGTCAGTTAATTACCTCCGCGCCACCGGCCGCACCGACGAGCAGTGCAGCGCCTTCGAAGCCTACTTCCGCGCGCAAAAAATGTTCGGCATGCCGAAGAAGGGCGAGATCGATTACAGCGTCGATCTCGAGCTCGATCTCGGCGACGTGCAACCGAGCGTGGCCGGCCCGAAACGGCCGCAGGACCGGATCGACCTGCCGGAACTCGGCAGCACCTTCCGTTCGTTGCTCGAGAAATCGGTCAAAGATGGCGGTTACGGCAAAGCCGATGCCGAACTTGGCCCACGGCACCCGGTGCAGCTGAATGGAAGCCCGTCCGAGACGGAAGAGATGCCTTCAAGCGACGAGCCAGACCAAGGCATCGAGCCCGGCGACGAGCGCAACAAGGTGGAAATGATCTCAAACCGCCCGGCGCCGGACGCGGCCCGCGAGATCAAGGAGGAAGCGCAGGGCGGCGACGTTTTCGAGCACGGCCAGAGCCGGATCGGCCACGGCAGCGTGCTCATCGCGGCCATCACCAGTTGCACGAACACGAGCAACCCGAGTGTCATGCTGGCCGCCGGCCTGCTTGCAAAAAAAGCGGTCGAGCGCGGCCTAACGATTGATCCATCGGTCAAGACTTCGCTCGCGCCGGGTTCCCGCGTCGTTTCCGATTACCTCGCGAAAACCGGGCTCCAGCCTTATCTCGACCAGCTCGGGTTCAACATCGTCGGCTACGGTTGCACCACCTGCATCGGCAACTCCGGACCGCTCCACCCGAAGATCGAGAAGGCGATCGCGGAGTTCGACCTCGTGGCCGCTTCCGTTCTTTCCGGGAACCGCAATTTCGAGGCGCGCGTCCACCAAAACATCAAGGCCAACTTTCTCATGTCGCCGCCGCTTGTCGTTGCGTTCGCCCTCGCCGGCCGGGTCGATCTCGACTTGGACAAGGACCCGCTCGGGCAGGACAAAGACGGAAAAGACGTTTTCCTGAAGGATCTCTGGCCGTCGTTAGGCGAAATTCGCGCCATGATGCAGTCCGCGCTCGCCCCGGAAATCTTCCGCCGGCTCTACCGCGATTTTGCCGATCAAAATCCGAAATGGAACGAGATCTCCACCAGTACCGGCGACGTCTACCAATGGGACGAAGAGAGCGATTACATCCACGATCCGCCCTTCTTCGCCGATTTCACCATGACGCCCGGCCGGATCGAGGACATTCTCGGCGCGCGTGCGCTCGGGATTTTCGGCGACTCGGTCACGACCGATCACATTTCTCCGGCGGGCGCGATCAAGGCGAGTTCGCCGGCCGGCCGTTACCTTGTCTCGCGCGGGATCAAACCGGAAGATTTCAACAGTTACGGGAGCCGGCGCGGGAACGACCTCGTCATGACCCGCGGCACTTTCGCCAACGTGCGAATCAAAAACCTGATGGTCCCGGGCGTGGAAGGCGGCGTGACGAAATACTTCGGCGATGGGACGGGCCAGGGCGAAGAGATGTCGATCTTCGACGCCGCGATGAAATACGGCGCGACCAAAGCGCCCCTCATCATTCTTGCTGGGCAGGAGTACGGGACCGGCTCGAGCCGCGACTGGGCCGCCAAAGGAACGCGATTGTTAGGCGTAAAAGCCGTCGTGGCCGCGAGCTTCGAGCGGATCCACCGCTCCAACCTCGTCGGAATGGGCGTGCTCCCCTTGCAGTTTGTCGACGGGACCAACGCCCAGTCGTTAGGCTTGGACGGCTCCGAGATTTACAGCGTGACCGGTCTTTCCGAATCGATTCAACCTGGCCAAAATCTGAGCCTCGAGATCGAACGCGCCAACGGCAATTCGCAGTCGATTCCGGTCAAGTTGCGGATCGATACGCCGATCGAAGTCGATTATTACCGGCACGGCGGGATTTTGCAGTTCGTCCTGCGCGAACTGGTCGCCCGGCAGCGCGGTTAGGAGAGGGGACTCCCGCGTCGCACCCGCACCGGCGAGCCTGCCGCGATAAACGCGGATGCGGGCGGCCCAGAAAGTGGCGCGACGAATTCTGCGCCGTAGAGGCTGGCGATCTCTGCCTCGAACTGCGCCGTGGTCGCGCGCCAGACCGACCACGACGGGTGTTCGACCTGCTACTGAGTGCAGCGCCCGCCCCGCGCGGTGTAGCCCCAATAATGTTCGGTGATGAATTCCTCGAGCGACCCTGGCTCGACTGGCGTGGGCGCTCCGCTGGCGGAGGCGGCGACAAACTCGCGTCGCCCGTTCCGCTGCCATTCGTAGCGGCAGGAGAGCTGCGCGGCGCCTTCCTCGATCCGGTGCGACATCGGAAAAGCGGAATACGGTTCGCCGTATAATCCGCGGGCGAGGACGGCGATAGCCTGCCGCGGAACAATTTCCCTAACGAAAACGACACCGCGCCGCCAGCCTTCCGGCGCGCGGTGGCGCACGTAGAAGCGCAGGTTGACCTCCTCGAAATTCCGGTGCCACGGAATCGGCAGCCCGAGCACCCGGGTGCGAAGAAAAAGGAAACCAACGACGCTGACGTAAGCGACCGCTTCGAAATGATCGAGCTCCAGACCGGGCGGCACGCGCCGCTCGAGCAGCGCGGGATCGACCGCGTAATTGAGCATCACGAGGTGACGCCATTCCGCGGTGAGAAAAGTTTTCAGGGCGTTAGCGCAGAAGCTTGTCGAGCGCCACGTCGGGCGCCGCGCCGAGCGCGAGCGCTTTTTCATAGTGGCGCCGGGCCAATTCCTTGGCGGGCGGCTGGGAGGTGGAATAGACGACCGCGAGATTGAAATGCGCATCCGCGTATTCGGGATTGTCGGCGATCGCCTCGAGCATTTCTTTCTCGGCCGCTTCCTGCCAGCCCTTCTGGCTCGCGGTAATCCCGAGATAGTTGTGCGCGGTCGCGCTTTTTGGATTGATCGCGAGCGACTTCGTCAGCTCGGAGAGCGCGTCGTCGAATTTGTTCTGCTGGTAATAGACAATTCCGAGCGTGGTGTGAGTGAATTCATCCTGCGGCGCGAGCGCGATCGCTTTCTTGAGCGTGAGCTCCGCGGCTTTCAGCTTCCCGTTGCGAAACAAAACCACCCCGAGATTCGAGAGGGAGTAGAGATTGTTAGGGCTCTTGGTCAGGATTTCCTGATACTGCTTTTCGGCTTGCTTGAATTTCCCTTGGTCGAAACTGGCCTTCGCTTCGCGGGCCAGCGGCAGGAGATCCGGCGGTACGCCCGGTTTGAAAGTGCTGTTGACCTCGGGGCCGATCTTGTTCGCATCGCCTTGGGCGACGGAATCGAGCGAATCCGGTTTCGACGGTGCGCCCTCGACCGGCGCCTTGGGCGCGTTGCTGATCGTGATCGGCGCCGCCGGTTTTGCCATCGTTAGGCTGGCCCGGACCGTGCCGGACGCGCTGTCGGAGATCGCCACGACGGGCGCCTTCAAGAGGGCCAGCTCCTCCGCGCTCAACTTCGTGATCGGTTCGGCCAGCAAATGAATCTGCTGATCGAGCACGTCTGACTTGATCTTGAGCTTGTCGAACTCCGCCAGCATCAATTTCTTGGCCTGTTCGCGGCGCGCTTCTTCCTGGCGTTCGCGCACAACGATGGCGCGCAGCATCTGGTTTTCCTTCACTAACCGCTCGGATTCTTCCGGCGTCGAGCCGCTTAATTTCGCGGTCGCGAGCTGGCCGCTGGCTTCGTCGAGCTGCGAGCGCAAGTCGGCGATCATTTTCTCGGAATCCTGATTCGCTTTCTGGCTCGTGACTAGTTGGTCGCGCAATTTTTCGAGCTGCTCTTTTACAGCCTGTAATTCCTGCGCTTTTTTCGGCCGATCGGCGCTGATCTCGCGGACGGTGCTCTCGGCGGCGGCCAGTTTTTTCTGCAGGTCGCCATTTTCCGCCACCAGCACCTGCACGCGAGCCTGCGCATCGCCCGCCGTTTTTAGGTCGCGCAGGGCACCGTCGCGCTCGCGCTGCATGGTGTCCTTTTCCTGCGTCACGCCCGCGACCTGTTTTCTCGATTCGAGCAGCTTGGCATTGGCTTCCGTGCTCGCTTTCTCAGCGGCAGTGCGGCCCGACTCGGCGGCCTGGAGTGCTTTTTTTAATTGCGAGATTTCACCTTGAAGCGCGGCCGCGGCTTTCTCGTCGCCGCCCGCGCTGGACTGGATCACTTGCAGGGATTCCTGCGCGGCAGTCAACTGATCGTGCACTTCCTTCTCGGCCTTCGAAGTTTTCGCCAAGTCGCCCTTCGCCTGTTCGAGCTCAGCGTTGGTCTCCTGCAGTTTTCCGGAGATCTCGGATTTCTCTTTTTGCGCGCTCGAAATTTCCTTCTGTGATTTTTTTAATTCGTCTTCGAGGGCTTCAACGCGCGCGCGCAATTCCTTGGTCGCGCTGGCAATCGCGGCCTGCGTGTCGGCCGTCTTGACCGGCCGCGGAGACGCGCCAATCTCCACGCTTGGTTCGGAAGGGGCGGCGTTAGGCAAAGGCGCTTCGCTGTCGTCCGCGGGCCCGCTAGCGCTGGCCGCGAGGTCGGTCTGGGTGGCGAGCTTGCTTTGCACGCGAAGGATGGCTTCCCCGATTTTACGCCCACGATAATCAACGATCGCGGGCTGCCAATCGCCATGGCCTTTCTTTAATTCCTCCAGCATCGAACCGGCAAAACGGAATTTGGAAAGAGCGGGCTTGAGCTGATTATCGCGCTCTAGTTTCTCCCCCTGCTGCGCAGTCATGTAAGCCTTGAGAAAAACCTCCGACGGATCTACTTCCTGGGCAAAAGCAGCGAACGGCTGCGCAACCAAGGCGAAGACGGGAAGAAGAAGCAGCCCGATTTTGTTCATCCCAAAGAGGCGGATCATAGCCGAGCGCCCCCGGTGTTGCAATGCTCGGTGCGCCGAAGTGGTGCTTTGTCTTTGCATTTGGGCGGAGAAAAATTAGAGTCGTGCGCGACGGTGGCCATAGCTCAATGGTAGAGCCCCAGATTGTGGTTCTGGCTGTTGCGGGTTCGAGTCCCGTTGGCCACCCCGGACGATGTCGCGCGAAATTTTCGCCCGCCCGGTATTCATCACCGGGCGATTCTCACGGTGCCTGTAGCTCAACCGGATAGAGTTTCTGGCTTCGAACCAGAAGGTTGGGGGTTCGAATCCCTCCAGGCACGTGAACAAAAAAACGTGCCTCGATCATCGGAAATCGGCCTAACGAACTACTTGTCAAGGTAACAACCGGGTAACCTTTCGAGGTTTTTCTTCTCTTCTTCCAAGCCTGATGAATGAGGGCCAGCGCGGACTAACCCGCGCCAAGAAACGAAACGAAAACAAAGGGAGAAAACAGATGAAAAACAAGAAAATCAAACTACTCGGGGCAGCAGTCCTCAGCCTCGTTCTGGTCGGGATGGCGGCACCAAATGCCCTCACCGAACCCGCGGCTACCACGCTCACGGCGAATGTCGTGAGCCAGCAATGCCAGGGTGGAGATCGCGTCAACGTTACGTTGACCGCGGTCTTGTCCCCGAACCGTTCCGGCGTGCTTTACGCCTGGGACTTCAATAACGACGGCGTCGTCGACACCGTGCCGGATGCGAATCCGACGGTCGTTCAGTTCTATCCCGATGAGGTGGTCGCGACGGCCTCCGTCTCGGTGATCAAGGGCAACCGCACGCGGGGCAGCGACTCCATTACCTTCCAGACCCTGCGCTGCCCCTAACGGGTCAGCGTCTCGCCTGCAAGATCCAAGGGAGAGCGTGGGATTCGGGTTGCCTGCGCTCTCCAGCGGCGACAAACCCTAGGCAAAGAGGGCCTCGACCAGCCGGAGTGATTTTTCGTTAGGGAGAACTTTCTGTTCCATTTGGTTCATCACGTAGGCGAAAGAGAGATTGTTCTCCGGGTCGGCAAAAGCGTGACTGCCGCCCGCGCCCGGATGACCGAAGGCCAACTGCGAAGGGCCAAAGAGACGGCGACCGGCCTCAGGCGGGTCCTGCATAAAGCCGGCGGAGAAAGCTGTCGGGAACAGAAAAACACGATCCGTCCCGGCGCTCAGCGTGGTCGTCATTTGTGCGATGGTTTTTTCCGAGAAGAAACGGGTACCGCCAAGCGAGCCTCCGTTCGCGAGTAGGGCATAGAATTTCGCCAGCGCATTCGCGCGGCCGATTCCCCCTAACGAAACGAGCGAGCGCGCGCGATTTTCCGGCGTGTTCATGGCGCTGACCGAGTTCAGCCCGCGCGGGGAGGTAAAAGCCTGGCGCTGGAGCGTGCCCGGCGTGGTGAGCGCGCGATAAAAAGGATCGGGCGACGCGGCGGTGCCCGAAGTCCGGTCCGCGTAGATGGTCGCGACGCGGAAGTTTTCCTCCGCCGGCAGCCCGATCCAGATGTCGAGCGCGAGTGGTTCCGCAAAAACTTCACGCCAGTATTCTTCGATCGACCGGGAATCGATTCGCCTAACGAGCTGATCGAGGAGAAAGCCGAAGGTCCGAGCGTGGTAACCGTGAGCGGTCCCGGGCGGCCAAAGCGGACTTTGCCTTTCCAGCGCCTGGATGACGGCGGCGTAGTCGGTCATCTCGGCGGTCGCGTCGAGACCGGCCAAGCCGGCTTGGTGCGAGAGCAGTTGCGCGAGGGTGATCGCTTCTTTTCCACTCTGACCGAACTCTGGCCAGAATTCCGCCACGCGCCGCTCCAGCCCGATTTTGTGATCCTGCAGAAGGTGAAGCAAACAGGCGGCGCCGAGCCCCTTGGTGGCTGACCAGAAAAGGACCAGCGTCTCGGCGGTCCACGGAATTTCGCGCTGTGCGTCGCAGAAGCCGCCCTGCAGTTCGAGGACCGATTGGCCGCCCTGCCAGATCGAAACCGCTGCGCCGAGCTCGCCGAACCGGGAAAAATTCTCGTCGAAGAGCGGCCGAATCCGCGCCGCCAGCTCGTCCGCGCGGATCGGTTTCAAGCTTTTATCCGCCTAACGAGCGACTCAATAGTCGCGCACGTATTTGTATTTCGACTCGTTCCCGAGCTCCGGCGGAAATTCGCTGTAGCCGCGATGAATCCACGGGATATCGCTGCGCAGAACCGGGAGGTAGGTGCCTTTGTAAACCGGAATCGGCCAGAGCAGCGCTTCATAGAATCCGACCCCGACCCGGGCGAAACCGCGACCTGTGCCCCGGATCACGCCGTAGCCGGCGGCCGCCGCGTTTCCTTCGTCACTGTTCACCTTCGCGATCGTGACCGGGATCTCGGTCAGACCAAAGATCATGTTGGAAAGACCGCGTCCGAGTTTTCGCGTCGGGCCGTAGTCGGCGGCCGGCGGATCCTGAATGTCGGCCCCTGAAGTGGCGGCAAATCCGGCGATGAAAAGCACAACGAGCAAGCGGTTCATAAAAGCGGTGCGAGTAAATCCAGTCGGGCGGGCAATTGCAACATTTGTTTATCGGGCCGGCCCGGTCGGTTGACCTTTGGTTGCGATGAGCGAAGCGATCGTCGTCGTGGCAAGGATGGCGGCGATGATCAGGAGCGAGATCCAGCTCGGCATATGGACCCACGGTTCGGTCAGCATTTTCAACCCGACGAAACAGAGGATGATGGCCAACCCGATGCGCAGATAAATGAAGCGCGTGACCAGATTGGCGAGGAGAAAATAGAGGGAGCGCAATCCGAGAATGGCGCAGATGTTCGAGGTGTAGACGATGAATGTGTCGCGCGTGATGGCGAGCACGGCCGGAATCGAATCGACCGCGAAGACCAGGTCCATCAACTCGATCACGATCAAGGTGAGCGCGAGCGGCGTGAGCATGCGCCGGCCGCCGACGAGGGCGATAAACTTCGGCCCATGGTAATCACTCGTCACCGGAATCAGACGCCGCGTCGTCCGGAGGACGAAGTTGTTTTCCAGGTCGATCGACTCCGATTTGCCGATGAGCATGCGGAAACCGGTGATGAGGAGAAAGGCGCCGAAAAGATAAAGAACAAAGTGGAAACGCGCGACCAGCGTCACGCCCAGCCAGATCATGAGCGCGCGCATGATCAGCGCGCCCAGGATGCCCCAGAGCAGAACCCGGTGCTCGTAGCGCGGCGGCACACGGAAATAGGCGAAGATGAGACCGAAAACGAAGATGTTATCGACGCTGAGCGAGTACTCGATCAGGTAACCGGTGAAAAAATCGATCGCCTGGTCGGAGCCTTGCCACCACCAGATGAGGACGTTGAAGCTGAGAGAAAGCGCGACCCAAAGCAGCGTTCTTCGGGCGGCGCTCGGCAGGCTGATGCGCTCGTGGGCACGATCGCTGAAGAGGTCAACGGCCAGCGCGACCAGGACTCCAATATGAAATGCGATCCAAAACCAGATGTTGACCGGCACGAGGCGCTAGGCTTCCACGGCTGAAGGAACGGGGCAACACGGAAACCAGCTCCCCTGGGGTTTGCACGGAGGCGGGGCCTCGTGCATCGTATGTCCCTAAATTTTTATGGACGCAGAACTGCAAAAGTTGGTGGACTCCGGGAAGCTGACAACAGCAGGTGCGGAAACACTCGAGCAGCTGAAGCCCGGCTCGTTTTGCCTTCACAGAAGCTGGGGCTTCGGCCGGGTCGCCGATTGGAATCTTCTCCTCAATCAGATTCTGATCGATTTCGAGAAGAAAAAGGCGCACCCGATGCAGTTGCAGTATGCGGCGGATAATCTCACGCCGATTCCGGCCGATCATTTTCTCGCGCAAAAAGCGAACGACCTGCCCGCGCTGAAGCAGCAAATGAAGGAGAACGCGACCGCCGTGATGCGGAATATTCTTCAGAGCCTCGGCGGTAAAGCGACCCAGACCCAGATCAGCAGTTGGTTGCTGGGCGACATCTTTAGCGAGCCGGAATTCAAGCGCTGGTGGGACTCGACCAAAAAGCTGCTGCAGAAAGAAGGCCACTTCCTGATCCCGGCGAAAAAGAGCGATCCGATCGAGCTCCGCTCCGCCCCGGTCTCGCATGCGGAAGAAATGCTCACTTTTTTCCACCAGGCGCGCCAGCCGAAGGAACAGGCCGCCGCGCTCGACCAGATCATCAAGCTGCATCACGAGTTTGAAGATCCGGAAAAACAATTGCAGCCCCTCATCGACACGATCGAAGAAACGGCGCGTCGCAACCAGCGCCTCAACCCCGGGATGGCCTTCGAGCTCATTCTCGCGCGCGACGATCTCCGGCAGCGTGAACCGAAATTGCGCAGCTCCAATCCCGAACTCACCCTTGAGCGGATGATTCTCGAGGAAGAGCCGCGCCTCGACTCCATCCTCCCGAAAATTCCTTCGGCCAAGGAGCGCCGCATCCTGCACGCGTTCCCCGCCGCGCTCGGGGAAGGCTGGACGGTTCGGGCCTTGCAGTTAATGCAGGGAAATAACGCCCGGCTCGTCTCGTCGATGCCGAAAGTTTTCGCCGAAGCCGGCAAGCAGGAAGAGTTGCGCGTCGCGCTCGACCGCCGCCTGCGCGAGCATTCCGCGACCAGTGAAATGCTTTACTGGCTTTGTAAAAGCCGGGCCGATTGGCCGGACTTAATCAATCCCGATCTCCTCAGCGCCATCCTTTCCGCCTGCGAACGCGACCAGCATAACGAGAGCAACAGCCGCAGCACGCGGCTCCGCGACCTCCTCCTTTCCGACCGCGCGTTAATCCCCGACATCTTCGCCGGAGCCAACCTTGGCCTGGCCCGCGACGCCATGCGCCGCCTCATGCTCAGCCCGGTCTTCGATGAACTGACGAAGCGCTCACTCATGGCGCGGATCATTAAACTTTATCCCGACCTGCAGAGCCTCGTCAGCGGCGGTCAAGTCGAGGAAAAGGTCGAATCGCTCGTCGTTTCCTGGAGCAGCTTGCAGAAGCGCAAAGCGGAACTCGAAGAGTTGATCAACAAGAAGATCCCCGAAAACAGCAAGGAAATCGGCTTGGCCCGTTCCTATGGCGACTTGCGCGAAAACTTCGAGTTCAAAGCCGCCAAGGAAATGCAGGCCGTCCTGATGCGGCGCAAGTCCGAGCTGGAATCCGCCCTGCACCGCGCCCGCGGCACCGCTTTCGAAAGCCCCGACACCACGCAAGTTTCCATCGGTACGATCGTGACCTTGCGCGAGACCGAGACGAACCGCGAAGAAACCTATTCCATCCTCGGCGCCTGGGACGGCGACCCGGACCGGAGCATCATTTCCTACCAGACAGCGATCGGGCAGTCATTGTTAAGCCATCGTCTCGGCGAGATTGTGGAATTGAGCTCCGAAGGAGACAGCCGTCGTTACGCCATCGTGGCGATCGAGGCGGCTCCGCTCGATGTAGTCCCGGCCGAACCGGAACTGCTCGAGCCGGCCGTTTCCGAAACCGCTTAACCGTCGCTTCCCCGCCCGGCGCGAATTCTGCAATTCGTCTAGCCCGTCAGCCGACGCTCTCGCAAGCAGCGCGACGAGGTCTCGGAGCCGGGACCGCGTGCGGCGTCAGAAGTGGCGGCGCGCCCATTTTGTCATCCCGATCCGGCGCAGCGCGGAGAGGGATCCCGCAGTCGAAGATTGCGCGTTCTGGCTCGGAGAAAACGTCGCTTGCAACCGGGAGGTCCCTCGCCGTCGGCGCGTCTCGGGATGACAATCCGGGGCGTAACCCCGAGTTCGTGACGGCCGATCGAAGCGGTTTCCCGGCGCGGCTTTCGGTTGGCTTACGCGCAATATTTCGCGAGACTGGCGGCTCGTGCAAATAAAACCCCTAACGATTGGCCCAGTCACGCTGGGTGGAAAGAAACCGGCCTTCATTCTCGGTCCCTGCGTGATCGAGTCGGAGAAATTCGTTAGGGCAATGGCCCGCAAAATCGCCCGCGTCTGCGCGGCGGAAAAAACTCCCTTCGTTTTCAAGGCTTCCTACGACAAGGCCAACCGCACTTCCGTCCGCTCCTTTCGCGGGATCGGGGCGCGCGAGGGTTGCGCTTTGCTCGCCGAGATCGGGCGAGAAATCGGCATGCCGGTGACGACCGATGTCCATTCGCCTAACGAAGCGGAAATCGCGGCTGAGTTTATCGACATCCTGCAAATCCCTGCCTTTCTCTGTCGGCAAACGGATCTTTTGCAGGCCGCGGCGGAAACGGGACGAATCGTGAACGTGAAAAAAGGCCAGTTCCTCGCCCCGTGGGATGTGCGCAACATCTCGGAGAAGCTGCAGGCTTTCGGGGCGAAGAAGTTTTTCTTCACCGAGCGCGGCACGACCTTTGGTTATAACAATCTCGTTGCCGACATGCGTTCGCTCGCCTGGCTGCGGGCCGATGGTTATCACGTGATTTTCGACGCGACGCATTCCGTCCAGCGCCCCGGCGGGGCGGGCGATGCGACCTCGGGCGATGCCGCGCTGGCGCCCGTCTTGGCCCGGGCCGCGCTCGCCGCCGGCTGCGATGGAATCTTCATGGAGGTGCACGAAAATCCCGCGCGAGCGCTCTCGGACGGGCCGAATCAAGTTCCGCTAAAGGATTTGCCGAAGCATTTGCGCATGTTAAAAGCTATTCATGCTGCCGTTTCGTAACGGGCGCTTCCTGCGAAGCGCGCGTTTCAGTTTGTTTTTGTTCCTCGGCAGTGGCCTGGCGTTCGCCGGCGATGGCAAACACCGCAGGTCAGTGCCAACTGCGACACCGGAAGCGCTCGGACTGAAAAATATCCCGCTCACCGTCGGGCACGAAGCGAAGGGCTTGGTCTTGCCTAACTACGATATGCAGGGCCGGTTGCTCGGTCGTTTCGAGGCCGCCACCGCCGCTCGCCTCGATGAGGACCATGTTCGGTTCACGAATCTAAAAATGACCACCTACGACGCAAAGGAGAAGCCCGATTTCAAGGTCGACATGGCCGATGCGATCCTCAATCTGGAGACCCGGGTGATCGATTCCAAACAACGCACCAAACTGAAACGGGCCGATTTCGAGATCGCCGGTAACACCATGCAATTTAACACTCTGACCCATCAGGGCACGATGACGGGCGACGTGCGGATGACGATCTTCAACCAAAAGGAAATTTCCGGCGCTGCCGCCAAGCCATGAGACGAATTGTTGTCGCCGGATTGATTTGCCTGGCCGCGCTCGCGCCGCGCGCCATGGCGCAGAATGCTCCCGCGCCCGCGAAGCCGCAGGCGTCGCCCGCGCTCGCCGCGACCGACGCCAACGGGCAGGCGATCACGACGCAGATTTACGCGGATAACGCGACCTTCGACACCGAGAAACGAGTTGGCGTTTTCTCCGGTCACGTCCGGGTCTTCGATCCGCGTTTTAATATTCAGTCGGATAAATTGACCGTTTACGTTGGCAAAGAGGAAGGCGCCGGTCTCGAGAAAGCGATCGCGGAAGGAAACGTCGGCGTGGTGCGGGACAAGCCCGACCCGAAAGGGGGTAAGTCCTCCAAAGCGGTCGGACTTTCCGAGAAGGCAGTCTACACTTCCTCGGATGGCAACGTGGTGCTGACCGGTAGCCCGCGGGTGCAACAAGGAATGGATACACACGTCGCGACCAGCCCCGACACCGTCATGGTGCTAAACCAAAACGGTCAGCTCACGACCCGCGGCCCGAGCCGCACGGAGATCCGGCAGGACAAGGACAAGGCCGGAGACGCGTCGTCGGCCAGCCCGGGGGCGGCGAAAAAGAAATGATTACTTCGAGCCCACCGCCCGCCGTCGGCCAGCCCGACACGGAGGCCGCCACCGCGCCCCGCCTGGGCGAGCACACCGAGGTTCTGCGAACCGACGACCTGGTCAAAATCTACGACGGGCGAGCGGTCGTGAACGGGATCAAGCTCACGGTCGGCCAGGGTGAGATCGTCGGGTTGCTCGGGAAAAACGGGGCCGGCAAGACGACCAGTTTTTACATGATCGTCGGCCTCGTTAGGCCAAACAGCGGCCGGGTCCTCTTCGACGGGACGGACGTGACCGATTACCCGATGTACAAGCGCGCCCGGCTCGGAATGGGTTACCTGCCGCAGGAGGAATCCATCTTCCGCAAGATGACGGTGGAACAAAACATCCTCGCCATTCTCGAGACGATGTCCTTAAGCAAACAGGAGCGCCGCCATCGTTGTGACGAATTGCTCCATCAATTTGGGATCGAGCGGATCGCGAAAAATACCGCGCTCACTTTAAGCGGCGGCGAGAAACGTCGTCTCACCATCGCCCGCTCGCTCGTCACCCGGCCGAAGTTGCTCATGCTCGACGAGCCCTTCAGCGGAGTCGACCCGATCGCGGTCTACGACGTGCAACAGCTCGTCGTTAACCTGCGCAAGTCCGGCCTCGCCATTCTCATCACCGACCACAACGTCCGCGAAACCCTCTCCATCGTGGACCGCGCCTATCTCATCGACGAAGGCCGTGTCGTCAGCGAAGGCACGAAGGATTTCCTGATCAACGACCCGATCAGCCGCCAGCTTTATCTCGGCGAACGATTTCAGATGTAAACAAAGGAGCTGCATGCAAACCGCCAACGCCCATCCGAACGTCAAAGTCACCGGCCGCCATCTCGCGATCACCGATGCGATCAACGAGTACGCCACCCGCAAAGTCGAAGGGCTGCATCTCGATTATCCCAAGATTATCGAAGCCCACGTCATCCTCGGGGTGGAAAAATACCGGCACTGGGCCGAGGTCGTCCTGATCTGTTCGAATCACATCACGATCGAAGCGCGCGAGGAAACGGACGATCTCTACGCCGCAGTCGACGCGGTGATGGACAAGATCGCGCGGCAGATGCGCAAATATAAAACCCGCCTCCTGCGTCGGCATCGGCCGCGCAAAGAAGATATCCGCCATCTCGAGGAACAGATCCTTCATCCCGATCCGGTTGAGGAGGACGAACATCACGAGCACACCGTGGTGCGGACCGAGCGGCATTCCGTCAAACCGATGTTTGTCGATGAGGCCGTCCTGCAGTTGGAGATGTCGACGCGGCAATTCATGGTCTTTCTGAACGCGCGCAACTCGCGCGTCAGCGTCCTCTATCGCCGCAAGAGCGGCGACTTCGGCTTGATCGAGCCCAACATCGATTAGGTGGTAGCGGCGGGCGTGTCGCCCGTAAACAGTCGGCGCAGAGGCGAAGGAAAACGGCCTGCCCGCTCCGCTCAACCGTCTACTGTCTGTTCAAAATCGTGACACTGATGTGTCAGATAGTGACGCAAATTAGGCCCTCCGTTCGACCTTCTCCCTCGTAACGCCCCGTGGGCACACGCGTTGCTAAAGAGAGCACGAGAAATATTGCCATGCTTACCATCACCGCCTTCCTCTTCACTTTCGGTTCAGTTCTCGGGAGCGTCTGGTTCGCTTGCAAAAGCGAGACCGCGCAAGCCCCCGTCTCTTCTGATATCGCGGCGGCCTGATTTCTAAGCCCCGAGCGTCGGGTAGGCGGGCAGGACAGAAACCTCCATCCCGCGCTGAAAGCTCGGAAACATTGGTTCCCATCCTAGCGCGCGCAGTTTTCGGTTCGAAACGCGCTTGTTGCTCGCTCCGCGTTTCCTTTCCCCGGATTCAGTGGCAACCGCCGGTAGCGGACGACCCAATCGGGTCGCGAGCCATTCGTAAGCCTCCCTCTGCGCGATCGGCTCATTGTCCGTCACGTTCACCATCGCTGCTGCCGGCCCGCGGGTGATGAGAAAAAACAGGGCCGCGGCAATGTCGTCGCGGTGCACTTGGTTGAGGTAACGTTCGCCAGCTCCTTCAATGCGCGCGTCGCCGGAGAGAAATTTGCGCAGTAACGCGGACCGCCCTGGCCCGTAAATTCCCGCGAGACGCGCGACCAGGCCGCCGTTTTGCCCAACGATCTCTTCGGTTTCGCGCAAAATTTTTCCGGTCGCATGAGACGGCTCCGCCGCGCTTTCTTCGTCGACCCAGGAGCCGTCCGTCTGCGCATAAACCGAAGTACTGCTCGTGTAGAGGAAGACCGCCGGGCGCAGCGCCGCGAGCAGATTGCGCGCGCCTTCGAGGTAGACTCGCCGATAACCTTCCGCGCCGCCTCCGCCGGAACTGGCGCAATGGATGACCGCATCGAACGCACCCGCGGCCGCTTGCACCGCGCCGGCGTCGGCGATATCGACCGCGCGGACCGGGAACGGTTTCTCGCCCAGTTGCGCAGCCGACTCGGGCGAATGCGTCCAGCCTTCCACTTCCCATTGCGCGAGGTGAAACAAATCCGCCGTCGCCGCGCCGACGTAACCGCAGCCAGCTATCAGGACCCGCGGCATCAGCTCACCGCGGCCGCGATCTCGATCTCGTCAAACGCGTTCGATTGAATCGCGCGCACTTGCTTCAGGCGAATCAACTCGAGCAAGGCGAGAAACGTGACCACGATCTCGACTCGCGAAGCGAGCCGCGCGAACAATTCCGAAAAGCGGACCGAGGCGCCGCCGGCCACGCTTTGCAGAATGCGCTCGATCTTGTCCGAGACAGTGAAGTTTTCGCCAAAAATTTCCCGTAGATCTTCTTTCGCATCGATCCGCTTGAGCACGTTTTGGAAGGCGTTGATCAGTTGGAAAATTCCGACTTCGCCGAGATGCAGCGGCGCGACTTCGGGCGCCACGCCATCGCCGATCCGCGCGAAAATCCGCTCCTGCTGGAGTTGGCGCGACTGCAACTGCGCGGCCGCTTCCTTGAACTTTTTGTATTCGATCAACTGCCGGATCAAATCCCAGCGCGGATCGTCCTCCTCGACGTCCTCTTCCGGCGGCTGCTGGTCGACCGGGAGCAGGCTCCGGCTTTTGAGATAAATCAGGTTCGCCGCCATCACGACGAATTCACCCGCGACATCGATATTCAGCTCCTTGAAGGCCTGCAAATATTCAAGGTATTGCTGTGTGATCCGCTCAAGCGAAATGTCGTAAATGTCGAGCTCGTCGCGCTTGATCAGGTAGAGCAGGAGATCGAGCGGGCCCTCGAAAATTTCGAGCCGGACTTTGTATTCGGTTTCCATGGGGCGGGGGCGATTTTAATGGCGCGAGCAACGCTTGTCATGCAGACGTTTCAGGCGATCGACGCCCAAACCGGACGAGCGGGGGCTCGTCTCTCCCCGGAGGGATCTGCTCCCGCCGGGCCAGTTTCAGCCTCCGCGCGATTTCACGCGGTTCCAGACTTCGTCCATCTCGGCGAGATCGAGCGAGCCAAGTTCTTTGCCGGCCGCCTTGAGCTCTTGCTCCATGGCATGGAAACGTTTGATGAATTTTTCCGTGGCCGCCGCCAGGACCGTTTCGGCATCGAGCTTTTTCTTCCGGATCAGATTCACGACCGCGAAAAGCAAATCTCCCAACTCATCCGCGATCGCGTCGGCGCCCTGCGCCGCAAGCGCTTCCTTCGCCTCGGACAGTTCTTCGTCCACCTTCGCGACGACCTCCTTCAGTTCGCTCCAGTCGAAGTTCACCCGGGCCGCCTTGGTCTGCACTTTTTGCGCCAGCATCAGGGCCGGCAGCGCTCTCGTTAGGCTGCTGAAATAAGCCTGGTCGCCGGCGCCTTGCTCGGCCCGTTTGATCTCGTCCCATTGCTTGAGGACCGCGCCGGTGTCGCGCGCGTTGCTTTCGCCAAAGACATGCGGGTGGCGGCGGATCAATTTCTCCGCCACTTCCCGGCTCACGTCCTCGATCTGGAAGCGACCGGCCTCGCCGGCGATCTCGGCGTGCATCACGACCTGCAACAAAAGGTCGCCCAACTCCTCACGCAGGTTGGCGTCGTCCTTCGTCCGGATCGCTTCCGCGACTTCGTAAGCTTCCTCGAGCAGTCCCGGGACTAACGATTCGTGCGTCTGCTCGCGATCCCACGGGCAACCACCCGGCGCCCGCAGCCGGGCGACGATTTCGCAAAGGCGGGCGAACTCCGTTGCGCCGGTCGATACGTTCATCACGAAATTAAATCCGCCAGAGCGAACGGTGATTGCCGAACTCGGAAATTTCGCCGGAAGTCTTGCGGCCCACGTAAATCGCGATCCCGATCACGCTGACTAAAGTCCCGACGAAAATAATCGCGACCAGCCACGACGGAATGTGCCCGACCCGCAGCGCGCGGTAAAACGCTCCCACGGTGTCGATCGGCTCAGTCGCGTGCAGGAAAATTTTCATCACCCACGCGATCATGATGAGGATGAAAATGAAAACGTAGTTGCGTTTCAAGCGCCGTCCGACCGCTTCGAGCTTGCCGATCTTGAAGGAGGGCAGAATCAAATCTTCGCAAACAAGTTTCTTCCATTCGCCCTGCAGAAGATGACGGTTTTCCATCACCATCGGAACGAGGAAATGCGCCTCGAGCATCCGCACCCGCGCGCGAAAGGCGTCGTAAAAGCGGTAACGGCGCGCCTCGATCCAGAGCATGATCCAGACAATCGCGAGATTGAAAAAGAAAATGAGATGGGGCACGCCCGCGTTGGAAAATGCGATCGTGATGATGGCCGTGCTGCTCGTCACCGCCCAGTTCGTCGTCGTGTCGAGCCGGGTCCGCCAGACCATGATGCGGCTGAGTTCGCCGCGATAAAAGTGCGACATCGCATTCACGTAGCCCTGATCGTAGAGGCTGCTCTGGACAGAGTGCGCTCCTTCTTCGGTCGCTTCGTGAATTTCGTTTGCCACGCTTCGCGAATGATTCGACTTCGTCGCACTGCGCGTCAATCTATCAATTCAACGCTCTATGATTTCTCCACTGCTCGACGCCCTGCTCGACCCGAAACATGTCGCGCTCGAATTGCGCGGCAACACCGCGGCCGAGGCGGTCTGGGAAATCGTCGAGCTCCTGCGCGAAGGCGGCGAGCTGCGTGACGCGAAGGAATTTTTCGAGGCGGTGATGGAGCGCGAAGTGAAAAGCTCGACCGTGGCCAACGGCGGCGTTGCTTTTCCTCATGCGCGCACCGGGCTGGTTGACGAGTTGCTCCTCGGGATCGGGCGGAGCGCGGGGGGCGTTACTTTCCCCGGGCACGAAGATCCCGTCCATCTCCTCTTCGTCATCGCGGTGCCGCAACAGATGGTGAACGACTATCTCATCTGTGTCGGCGGCCTCGCCCGGCTGCTCAATCACCCGGCTCGGCGGGAGGCTCTCCTTGCCGCCTTAACGCCGGCCGAGTTCTTCGACCGGCTGCGGGATGAGCCTTGAATCGTTAGGCGGCGAAATCCGCTCGCGATAATACCAGCGATGGATCTGGGCCGGCGGCAGCCCGCATTTGTAGAGCAGAATAAAAAGCCCGTTCTGCACCGAGGTGCGCCACGGCCCGTGCCGCAGGTGGCGCCGGGTCGAGGACTCGACCGGGGGATCGAGCACCGTCACTTTGCCCGCCCGGCGCAGGCGGCGGGAAAATTCCATGTCTTCCATCAGCGGGATGGGAGCGAAGCCGCCGAGCGCGCGAAAAGTTTCCCGCCTAACGAAAACGGATTGGTCGCCGAAAAAGCTGCCGCCGTTCCGGGTCAGAAAGCGCGCCACCCCTTCGAGCCAGAGCAGCCGCGGATGGCGTCCATCGAATTTACGATAAAAAGCCCCGCCGGTGATCTGCCCATCCTGCACCGCGCGGCAGATCGCGTCGACATGGGCCGCGGTCAGAATCGAATCAGCATGGTGAAAAACGAAAATGTCGCCGCTCGCGTTCTCGGCCCCAAGATTCATCTGCGCGCCCCGGCTCGGCTGCGGAGCCGGGAGATAAGTGCCGCCGGCGGCGCGGACCGCGGCGCCGGCTTCCGCATCGGGCGAAGCGTCGACCACGATCACTTCGTGCAGCGTCCCCAGCCTAACGAGTTCGGGAACAACCCGGGCGAGGTGCGCGTGGTCGTTCCAGGCTGGGACGATCACACTCAGCCGCGCGGGCGCGGGGGCCGGAGCGCTCACTTGGATTTGTTCAAGAGCCGGTTGCGCGCCCGGTCGAGCGCCCGCCGTTCACCTGCCGTTAGGCTCCCGATGCCGGACTTGGAAATCTTATCGAGCACCGGGTCGATCGATTCGTAAATATTTTCCGGCTCCACGACGCGGCGCGCGGTCGGCGGTGGGACGACGGAGAGAGAGCGTTTCGAGCGCCAGCGCGCGGTCCAGTCGGTCAACCAGGCAAACTCGGGGCCGCTCCCGCGGATTTGCACAAAAGCATAAGCCAACCCCGCGCTCAGCCAGAGCACGGCGAGCTGCGACCAGCCGTGAAAGGCGAGCAACTGGAGCGAATAAGCGGCCACGAAAATCAGCGCGACCCATTTCGCCAGGACCCGGAGGAAGAGTTCGACGTTCGGATAGATCGCGGCAAAGGCGATGAAGATGGCGAAGTGAATCGTGGCCGAGCCGCCCAGGCCGACCCGTTGCCAGAGTCCCCAGATGCTCAGAATAATCGAGGGCACCAAAAGCAGGAGCAGATAAAGCGTGATGAAAGCGCGCCGACCGATGAAGCGTTCCACTTCCCGGCCGAAAGCGAAAAGCATATACATCTCGATCGCGAACCAGATGAGGCCCGAGGGCGGGTGGACAAACGCGTAGGTCGCGAGTTGCCAGACGCGGCCACCGCCCAGGACTTGCGCGCTGTCGAGAGTGAAAAGGTCGAGGGTCGATCCGGCGCCGAAAGCGAGCAGGAAACAACCCAGGATCATGCAGACCACATGCACGATGACGAGGAGAGTCGGCACGTGAATCGGGTAGCGTCCCATCCAGGCTACCGGCTGGTAGTCATCCGAGGTCGCGACGCCGAACATATCGACAGTAAACGGCGCGCGGTTCGCGAGCGCAAGCGCGCTTCTCTGCCGCGCCGGTCGGATCGGACGCATTCGAAGCTGCTCTCTCACTGCACAGAGTCGACCTGCGAACACGCGGGCACGTGACGCGCGGGGATTTTTTTCTTGGCCTACCGGCTGGAGCGTTCAAATTGAAACTTCACCCGCGGAGTCGCGGGCCAAAGATTTATGGAAAACATCGCTCCTGCTATTTCACCGCCCAGTGGTTTGGGTGAAACGAAACCGACGCACCAGGCGGTTCTCGATTGGGTGCACGAAGTCGAGTTACTGACCGAACCAGAAAACGTGTTCTGGTGCGACGGCTCGGAGGCGGAGAACGACTTTCTGCTCGGCGAAGCGGTCAAACAGGAAGTGCTGATCAAGCTCAACCAGGAAAAATGTCCCGGCTGCTATCTGCATCGTTCCAACCCGAACGACGTCGCGCGAGTCGAGCAGTTCACCTTGATCTGCACGCCGACCGAAGAAGAAGCCGGCCCCACGAATCACTGGGCCGAGCCCGCCGCGACCTACAGTAAATTGCACGGCATGCTGAAAGGTGCGATGCGCGGACGCACCATGTTCGTCGTGCCCTACATCATGGGCCCGCCCGAGTCGCCCATCGCCAAGGTTGGCTACGAAATTACCGATTCCATTTACGTCGTCCTGAGCATGCGGATCATGACCCGGATGGGAACGCAGGCCTCCGAGCGGCTCGGCGACAAGGCCGACGCCGAGTTTAACCGCGGCGTTCATTCGCTCCTCGATATCAATCCGGAGCGTCGCTTCATCTGCCATTTCCCGCAGGACAACACCATCATCTCGGTTGGCTCCGGCTACGGCGGCAATGTGCTCTTGAGCAAGAAATGCCTCGCCCTCCGGATCGCTTCCTATCTCGCGCAAAAGCAGGGCTGGCTCGCCGAGCACATGCTCATCCTCGGCGTCGAATCGCCGGAAGGGAAAAAGCATTACGTCGCGGCCGCCTTCCCGAGCGCCTGCGGGAAAACGAACTTCGCCATGCTCATCCCGCCGAAACATTTTGCCGGCTGGAAAATCACCACGATCGGCGACGACATCGCCTGGATGCAGATCGGCGACGACGGCCGGCTCTACGCGGTTAACCCGGAGAACGGTTACTTCGGCGTCGTGCCCGGGACGAGTTACAAGTCGAACCCGAACGCCATGCGCTCGA
>JBDTVP010000002.1:0-129092 GCA_040007175.1 Spartobacteria bacterium | reverse complement strand
ACATCGTCGTCACCGGCTTGCTGCCCGACGTCGTTCCCTACTTCGAGAGCGTGAAGCTCTCCGTCGCTCCGCTTCGCTTTGGCGCAGGGGTCAAGGGCAAGATCAACCAGAGCCAGGGCCTCGGTGTTCCCGTTGTGGCGACTTCGCTCGCTGCGGAGGGAATGGATCTCGTCGATCACGAAGATATCGTCCTTGCAAACGAGCCGGAGGAGTTCGCCCGGGCATTGATTGATCTATACCAGTCCGAACCACTCTGGACGAAACTCTCTGCGCACGGTCTTGAGAAAACGCGGGCAAGATACTCCTGCGAAGCAGTAACCGAGAAGTTATCCCTGCTCATGGCGGGAGACCACTTCCGCGCTCCTGTCCTTCTTGCGCACGATCTTTGTTCTTCGCTTTAGAGTTTTGCTTAGTATCAATCACACTAGTTAGACCCGCTTCATTGTGAAACCAACGATACGGCAAAATAATTTCCGCGCTAGGCAGCGGTTGATCAACGCCGGTTTGCCCGGAGCGTTAAGCGGCGAGCCTAACACTGGCTCTATGGCTGCAACATTGGTCGATCCAGCCGGAGGGCGCCAATATAAAAAAACACCGATAGTGGAGCCATGAGTAGTTTTACCGCCGACTGCGCTACACGATCAGATGCTGACGCCCAACGCAACAATGACGCTTGGGGTCCAGCCGCTTTGGAACAGCGTCGCCAGCGTACCGCCGAACATTTGTCCGGGTTGGCGAAACGCCGCGCTTACTGGATCGATAACAATCGCTACTATTACAATCTTCTTTCGCGTCTCTTGCGCTTTCTGGTCGAGCCGGGCAAACGCGTTCTCTCCATTCGCTGCGGCCCGGGAAATTTGCTCGCAGCGGTGCGACCCGCGCAGGGCGTAGGCATCGACATCTCCTCCCAAATAATCGAGGTCGCCCGGCGGCGGCATCCTGAATTTACTTACAGCGTGGGGTTTCCAGACACAGATGACTTCCCGACCGTCTTCGCCGACTCCGGAGAAAAATTCGATTACATTGTTTTCAGCGGAATCGACGACACGGTCGATGTTCAACGCGCCTTGCAAAATGTACGGGCGGTTTGCGATCGCCATACCCGATTGATTGTCACCTCCTACAATCACCTCTGGGAACCATTGGTAAACCTCGCAGAGGTTCTGGGCATGAAGGTTCCCACCATCGAGCAAAACTGGCTGTCCAGTAAGGACATTTCGACTCTGCTCGCACTCAGCGGCTATGAGGTTTTGGGCCAAAGGCGAATTGTTCTCTGTCCAAAATACATTCCGTTGCTCTCTGGCTTTCTAAACTCGTTTTGTGCCCGACTTCCAGGCCTCAACCGGCTTTGCATGACTGAAACTCACGTCGCACGAGTCATCCCCCCACCTCTGCGTCCAAAGGACATTGCTATCTCCGTAATCGTTCCCTGCAAGGACGAGCGCGGCAATATCCAAGACGCGGTAGAGCGAATCCCCGAACTGGGTAAGCGCACAGAAATCATCTTTTGTGACGACAAGTCCACTGACGGAACCGCTGACGAAGTTCGCCGCGTCCAGAAACTCTATCCTAATCGTAACGTGCGACTGGAATTCGGACCGGGTATCTGCAAGTCACAGAACGTATGGACCGGCTTTGACGCAGCGACTGGCGACGTGCTCGCCATCCTTGATGCTGACCTCACGACGATGCCGGAAGAGCTGCCTTACTTCATCGACGCGATCGCTTCGGGCGTCGCGGAATTTATTAATGGCTCCCGTCTCGTCTATCCAGTTCCGCCGGCGGCGATGAAGACAGCCAATATGATGGGCAATAAGTTTTTCAGTCTTTCGTTTTCCTATCTGCTCAATCAGCGCGTCAAAGATACTTTGTGTGGCACCAAGGTTCTGTGGCGTAGCGATTGGGAACGGATTAAACCGCTTCGAGGCACTTGGGGAATTGAAGATCGCTGGGGAGATTACGACCTGCTCTTTGGAGCTTCCAAGCTAAACCTCCGCATTATTGATCTGCCCGTCCACTATCAGGAGAGGATCCACGGCGCGACAAAAATGACGCGAGTTTTCCAGAACGGCGTGATCATGCTGAGAATGTGCTGGCA
Organism: Spartobacteria bacterium; assembly: GCA_040007175.1. Lineage (GTDB taxonomy): Bacteria > Verrucomicrobiota > Verrucomicrobiia > Chthoniobacterales > UBA10450 > Palsa-1392. The sequence goes on along the minus strand of JBDTVP010000002.1, from coordinate 126,994 downwards.
CGGATTTCTTAAATTGAAACTGGGCTACTAACTTCCATGCCGATCGAATCTTCGTGAACCCTGATATTCCCGCAACTTTGACTGAGGAATACCGCAAAGACCTTGAAGCGACGTTGCGCAATCGTGCCCGCCTGGCTGCCAACAAAAACCTCGTCTACTGGTATGGGCAACTGTATCGAGAACAACTTCGCGGCTTTGCGGACCTGGATCAACTCGCGATCCTCGAGATTGGTAGCGGCGTTTCCCCACTGAAGCGCTTCTACCCGCATGTCATGACCAGTGATGTCCTGCGACTGGATCACCTAGACCATGTCTTCGATTGTCATAATCTCGATGAATATTCAGCAATCGCCGATCACAGTCTGGACATCATCACTCTGACTAACGTATTGCACCACTTGAAGAGCCCGCTGGAGTTTCTGGCGAAGGCGGCAGTAAAACTAAAACCTGGCGGAGCCCTCATAGCGACTGAGCCTCATTTTTCCATTCTCTCCACCGTCCTCAATAAACTATTCCATCACGAGCCGGTCGACTTCTCGATTGAAAAACCCGAACTCTCCGAAGTTCGTGGACCTCTTTCCTCGGCAAATCAAGCACTCGCCTGGCTACTTTTTCGTCGACCGGAATGGAGGCGACAAGTCGCCCTCCATTTTATTTTCGATCCAAGGACATTTCGTCCCTTCACGGCTATCTCCTATTTCCTTTCCGGCGGTATTTCGCGGCGCTTTCCCGTACCACATTTCGTTTACCGGATGATTTTTGCTGTCGACCTCTGCCTCAGCCGCGCTTTTCCTTGGTTGGTCGCTTCATTTTTCACTATCCGACTTGTTCGTAAATCATGACGGCAGCCCATCAGGCCAGGCGAATGGGGAACGCGCTCTATAAGTTCGCTTTCCCACTCTACCGCCCGCTTTACAGTGTCTTTAAGAGTCATGCGGACCGGGTTGAGCGAGCGCTCTTGCGAGGCGCTTTGGCCGATGGCTCGATCGTCATAGATGCCGGCGCAAATATTGGAGTGTACTCCCAGTTTCTTGCGAACTGCGTAGGGACAAACGGGATGGTCCACAGCTTTGAACCTGACCCTTTGAATTGCGCGCGCTTGCGGTCCGCTTTGACGCACGAGGATAATGTGCGGATTAACGAGACGGCGGTTAGCGATCAGACTGGCCAGTCACTGCTCCACGTCTCGGACGAGCTAAATGTCGATCATCGTGCCTATCCGAGCGCAGGCGAGACCCGCCGAACCATCTCCATTCAAACCACCACCTTGGACGACTACATCAAAGATGGGGAGCGTGTGGATCTGCTGAAGCTGGACATTCAGGGCTACGAGTTGCACGCCCTGCGTGGCGCCGCGCGAGTGCTCGCGCAGAATCCAGCGATCAAAATTCTACTGGAGTTCTGGCCGTATGGTCTTAAGCAGGCCGGCAGTTCCTCGACCGCACTCATTGATTACCTCCAGTCACACGGCTTCACGCTACACGAAATCTCTTCCGGAGGGCCAGTCGCATTTCCTTCCTCTCCTCTTCGCGAAGACCGAGATTGGTATCTTAACCTAATCGCTGCCCGCTAAGGTTGTGCAGTTCGTCCCGCAACTGGCGCGTCAGGAACGATCAGAACCAACCCCCCGGCTTCAAGCACGCGATGCCAACGAGGGTCGATCCTCTGTAGGGTCGCTAGAACGCGCGCACTCTCTGACACCGCCAATGCGATGGCGGTTGCCCGGCCACTTGTCACGACCGTCTCGAAGCTGCGGGCCAGTGCGGCCTTTCGCGCCGTCGTCGTCGCCTCTTCTCCTTCCACGTAGGCCTGCGCCATTCGGCGCAGCGAACCTTCCTCCGGCTTTCCGGCGTTTGCGAAATAATGCATAGCGAGACGCGGAGCAACAATTTTCATATGCGGAAAGAGCAGCGGTAACTCGCAGCCGGCCGTCCAGGTTGGGGTTAGTAACTTAGAGTGAGCCAGATAAGGACCTGCCGCTCGGGCAAATTCAACATTGCTCGGGATAAGCTGGCAATCCAACGGCCTTTTCCAAGGTAACTTGGCGCTCCTCGGAGTGATCGTTAGGCTGCGGAAGGTAGCAACAATCAAAACAGCGATGACAAGGATCGTCGCTACGCCTGGAATGGACGCAGGAAAAAAGGGTCGCGGGCCTTTCTCAAAAGCCAGAGGCAGAAAGACAAAGAGCAAAGGCAGCGGCATCAGATACACGAGTCGAAAGTAACAAGCTGCCGTGATATTCTTCATCCAAAAGTGCGCCAGCAATGGATTGAGGCAGAGCACCAAGATCACACACGAATAGAAAAGACAAAAAGCCCTCCTTCTTCCACGCAAGATGAAACATGGCACCAATATCAAAATGGCCACGTCGCGCCAGAGAAACTTTGTCTTACCGACGACATATTCGATCCCCTGAGACCAAGGAATGAACTCCGGACCGAAACCATGCCGATCAATCGGTTTCGGTATGATATTAAGAGCGAGCAGGAACAGAATTCCCACTGGATAAATGAGCGGAATAGCCAAGAGCATGCTGCGCTTGAGCGGGGCCAGAACGGAAGTAGCACTCTTTTCCGCGATGAGATGTGAAGCAAGCGCAGCCAGACTAGAAGATCCAACCGCGGCCGGGATAAGATAAAGAGCACTGTTACTCAAACCGACGGTGCTGACTCCAAGAAGGGTAAGCCACAATATTTCCACCCAGTTCTCGTTTGTCATAAACCGATAGGTGAGGCTAATGGCTACCGGAATGGTCAGGGCCCAAACCACTGCTTTTCCCTGCCACATACGAGCGAACGCTGTGCTGCCAAAGGCTGCGGACCCGGAATCGTCGATGAGAAGGAAGGCGACTGCGAACGCGGCTCCCGCCGCAGCGGTGACCCGGGACAGGCCAAAGCAGCGAGCGCAGAAATAGAAAACAAATGGCATGGAGAAGGCCGCTATCACGTGGCCAACCACTTGGTAAAAATAGAGCGGATCGACTCCGAGGAGATGCCCGAGCAGCGCCATGAGGATTTCGTGACTGGTGGCGAGATGAACCGGAGAAAAGGCGGCCGCATCCACGTCGACACTGGTTTGCCGGGTGAGAATGGGGTCCGCAAGGTGTGATAACTGAGTGAGGGCGCGGTGAAAATAGACGATGTCGTCCTGATTCGGCCGTAGGACAAAGAGGACGGTCACTCCGCAAGCAAGGCCAAGCACGAGAAGGAACAAATGAGCTGGGTGAAACTCATATTCGTCCCACGGCATTTTCTCGAGCGAGCGACGCCCTCCCCAAGCGCCGGCGAGTAGGAAGAAAATAAAGATTGGAAGGATGCTCCAAGTGGGGAGGCGCGTCAAAAGGACTAGTTGATAGGCCAGAGTCCAGAAGGCCGTCAGCGCAACCGGCAAAAAAATCACGTCACCCGCATGGGTCGATCGGTCCTCTCGGGATGCCATTGTTGTGCTGGAAACGACGCGTTTAAGCAACGTAATGGTTGAGGAAAGTGTCCATGATATGGTTGACTAGACTGCCTTGGACGTGCCTGAGGTCTTCCAGCCAGGCAACGCTACGGGCAGAGTTCACCACCATTTCATAACTGGGAAAGTAGTGAACGTTAGAGTGAGCCGCCTCCCATTCCTGCGCTACTGTCCGTAAGAGCGATTTGGAGAAAGTGTTCGCAACCACGACATCTTGGTCGGTGAACGTCGCCATAAGCGGGACGGGTGACACCGTAACGATCACTTGGCTATCAGGATGCCCAAACTGTTTCAATAGTGCGTGAACCCGCTCCAGGTTTTGAAAATTTTCCGCGAAGTTGCTCACTCTGAACTCGTAACGACCGGGATACCTCGACATCGCCTCCTGCGGCGGAGTGGTATTGATCATGAGATCGGCCTCCGTGTCGCGCCAGAGTTCCACCAGGCCGAGAGTGATAATTAACACCCGGCAGTCACGGACACGGCTATTAACCTCAGTGAGAATGGACCGCCGACGCACGGTCTCCTTTCGATCGGCCAACGGAAGCACGGGATTAATGTGCGGGTCGTAGCAGAACCCGCCTTCGAGATCGGCAAGACTTTCTTCAGGAAACGTCGCTGACGGATCGAGAGCCCAACGGAGTTCATTGAGAATTGAAAAGGTGTTGTATTTATTCGTGAACCCAAGTCCCGTCACCTGTGCGTTGACCGTGGCAAAGGAGGAAAACTCGGGCGCCGCGCTCAAGACGAACATCTTACGTGCGAGCAAGGCCTTCTCAATCCCGCGCGCGAAGCACGACCCGATCGCGAAAAGGTTGTCGCTCCTTTGAATCTGAATCGTGGGCTGGATGAGGGGCGTGAAAAAAGGCTGGCGGAGCCTCTGAAAGGCAAACTCCCCGTTGGGAGCTTCCACTGGTTCATCCTTGCGATGCCAGCGACTAAAGCGGTTTTGACGCGCCGTTTTACGAGCCTCATTACCGGAAACGACGGAAAGTGACATTGTTTGAAAGGCCTCAGTGCAGATTGGTCGCAGGCGATGCCAGACTAAATCTTTTGAGCGGCAGTGTAAGCTTGGAGCAATTGCAAGCGCACTCCCCGTTCGGCCAACCGACGAGTAAGCAAGGCGTCCGCCACTTGATATAAGCACATGTCGAGTTGGTTATTCTCAACCAAGTAACGAGCCGTTTCTTCTCCTAGCTCGGTGACTAATTGCTCGAAAATTTCAACCTCCGGCAGACTCGCTTGTGCCGTTGTATTTCGCCGAGCCGACAAGAGTGTCGTCCCGGGAAACGCCGTCGCTAATATATTTTCGGCCAGAGTAATCCACTCGTTGTACCGTGCCACCGTGCCGACGATATCGATAACGTCCAGATTGGCGATCGCGGCCTCGAGTCGTGCACGGTCGGGCGGCCTTGCCGAGCCTTTGGGAGAGCGAGTGCAGAAGTGAACCTGATAGTTGCAAAGCATCGCAGGTGCAGTTTTCAGCCGCCATTCGACATAATCCTTGAAGCTCAACTCCTTTGCCTTCAGAGCTCCCGGAGTTGAAGCGTCTTGCGCGCGTTCAAAGGCATAGATGGATCGAATCCGCGCAATCGGATCGCGAATGAGAATACTTGTTAAAACTTGGCGCCCCCGAATTCGCGGTGCCGGAGGAGCGGCCTGGTGGCTTGAGACAGCAAGTAGATGGGGATGACGAAACAACAGCTTAATGATATCTCGACGAGAGATAGAACCTCCCGGCGTCGACGAATCGAAAGCCCGGTAATCGTCGCCGAAGACCCGCTGCAACGCCCATTCAAAAGATGTGCCCGCGTTTTTGAAAATATGATAGTGAATCAAGAGCGGAAGCCGACGCCCACCCAAGCGGCGGTAGACCGGCCGGGTCGGGCGATCCTCGAGGTTGGATTTGCGGTCAACCAGCACCCGCAGCCGATAAAGCCCCAGCTCCACCGGATGTAGCATCTGATAACATAGGTTAACGGCGTGGCGCCCGAACGTCACAAGCCGCGGAATGAGATAGGGCAGATGCTGATGCAGCATGAAAGTCGAGCCAGTTGAGTCGCGGAATCGCCTCGCGGAACCTCAGGCATTCTGAGTCAAGTCGCGTTCCCTGCCTCTGGCAATTGTTTTTTATCCAGAGAGAGGTCTGCGCGGCGGGCCGGGTCGCTTGACACTGCGTGGTCGGCCCCTAACATAAAGCGTCCCGTGCCCCTCCCGGGGCGTATCATTTTTGTGACCAATATCGCCGCCTTTCACCGCTCCTCCGTCGGACGGAAAATGATCGTGGCGGTGACGGGCATCATTCTCATCCTCTTCGTCATCGGGCACCTCGTCGGCAACCTCCAGATCTTCCTCGGCCCGGAGTGGATCAATGGCTATGCCGAGCATCTTCGCGAGCTCGGCATCTTTCTCTGGATCATACGCGGGGGGCTCCTCCTCGTCGTGCTCGTGCACATTTATTACACGATCCGCCTGGCGATCGAAAACCGCCGTGCGCGGCCCGAGCGTTACAAGCGCAAGGACACGGTCAAGGCGACCTTTGCCTCCCGCAGCATGGCGCTGAGCGGGCTGATCCTTCTCTCTTTCATCATTTACCACATCCTCCATTTCACGATTCGCGCGACGGATGCCCGCTTTAATACCCTCCCGCTCGATCCGCTGAACCATTACGACGTCTATTCGATGATGATCTTTGGGTTCCAAAGTCCGCTCGTCTCGGGCTTCTACATCCTCTCCATGTTCCTCCTCACCCTTCATTTGAGTCACGGAACCTCGAGCTTTTTCCAGTCGTTAGGCTTGAACAACCAGCAGCTCGCCCCGCGCCTGGCCCGTTACGGCCGGGTTTTCGCCTGGCTGCTCTTCGTCGGCTACAGCTCCATTCCCGCCGCCGTCCTCTTCGGTTGGGTGAAATTGCGGACGCACTCATGATCGGCAGCCTCGATTCCAGAACGCCGGACGGCCCGTTGCCCGAGAAATGGCGCCGGCATCAGAATAATTCCCGGCTCGTCGCGCCGAATAATCGCCGTCGTTTTGAGATCATCATCGTCGGGACGGGGCTGGCTGGCGGCTCGGCCGCGGCCACGCTGGCCGAGCAGGGCTACAACGTAAAATCGTTCTGTTACCAGGACAGTCCACGCCGCGCCCACAGCATCGCGGCGCAGGGCGGGATCAATGCCGCGAAAAATTACCCTAACGACGGCGACAGCATCTACCGGCTTTTTTACGACACGATCAAGGGCGGCGATTTCCGATCCCGCGAAGCGAATGTTTATCGGCTGGCGGAGGTGAGCAATTCCATCATCGACCAGTGCGTCGAGCAGGGTGTTCCTTTCGCCCGCGAGTACGGCGGGCTCCTCGCTAATCGTTCCTTCGGCGGAGCGCAGGTCTCGCGCACCTTCTACGCCCGCGGCCAGACCGGCCAGCAGCTCTTGTTAGGCGCCTACCAGGCGCTCTCGCGGCAGATCGCCGCCGGGACGGTCACGATGTATCCGCAAACCGAGATGCTCGATCTCGTCCTGGTCGATGGCCACGCCAAGGGCATCATTACGCGGAACCTGATCACTGGGGAAGTCGTTAGGCACGCGGCCGACGCCGTCATTCTCGCGACCGGCGGCTACGGCAACGTCTTTTATCTTTCGACCAATGCCCGCGGTTGCAACGTGACCGCGACCTATCGCGCCTACAAAAAAGGCGCCCTTTTTGCCAACCCCTGCTACACCCAAATCCACCCGACCTGCATCCCGGTGAGCGGCGATTACCAATCGAAACTCACCCTCATGTCCGAGTCGCTCCGCAACGACGGCCGCGTCTGGGTGCCGAAGCGGAAAGAAGATTGCGCCAAGGCCCCGGCCGAGATCGCGGAATCTGATCGCGATTACTATCTCGAGCGGAAATACCCGAGCTACGGCAACCTCGCCCCGCGCGATATTTCGTCCCGCAGTGCGAAAGAAGTCTGCGACGAAGGCCGCGGCGTGGGCCCGGGCGGGCGCGGTGTGTACCTCGATTTCAAGGACGCGATCGCGCGCCTCGGCGAAGACATGATCCGCGAGCGTTATGGCAATCTTTTCGACATCTACGAAAAGATCACGGGCGACAACGCCTATCAGGCGCCGATGCGGATTTATCCCGCGGTCCATTACACCATGGGCGGCCTCTGGGTGGACTATAATTTGATGAGCAACATCCCCGGCCTGCACGTCATCGGCGAAGCGAATTTCTCCGATCACGGCGCCAACCGCCTCGGGGCCAGTGCGCTGATGCAGGGTCTGGCGGATGGCTATTTCGTCCTGCCCTACACTTTGCCTAACTATCTCGCCGGTCAGATCGGGAAACGTCCCGAGATCGATCACCCCGAATTCGCCAAGGCGGAAAACGACGTGCGCGAGCGGACCAAGCGGATGCTCGACATCGGCGGAAAACGCTCCGTCGATTCCTTCCATCGCGAGCTCGGCCTTCTCCTCTGGGACAAATGCGGCATGGCGCGCAACGCCGCCGGCCTCCGGGAAGCGATCGCGAAAATCCCCCAACTGCGCGAAGAATTCTGGAGCAACGTCAACGTCCCGGGCTACGGCGAGACCTTTAACCAATCGCTCGAACGCGCCGGTCGGGTCGCTGATTTTCTCGAGTTCGGCGAATTGATGTGCCGCGACGCACTCGCCCGCGATGAATCGTGTGGCGGCCATTTTCGCGAGGAACATCAAACGCCAGAGGGCGAAGCGTTGCGGAATGACGAAAATTACGCTGACGTTTTCGCCTGGGAATACCAGGGCGACGCGGCGACGGAACCAAAGTTGCATCACGAGCCGCTCCTCTTCGAGTCGGTCCATCTCGCCACCCGCAGCTATAAATGAGCGTCTTCTCGGCTCGCCACGGCGAATAATTAGAAAATGAATTTTCAACTCAAAATCTGGCGCCAACCTTCCGGCAAGGCCGATGGCAGGCTGGAGAAGTACGAGGTGCGCGATATTTCGCCGGCGACCTCTTTCCTTGAGATGATGGATATTCTGAACGAGCAAATCACCGTTCGCGGCGAAGAGCCGGTCGCGTTCGATTCCGATTGCCGCGAAGGGATCTGCGGGACATGCAGCCTAACGATCAACGGCGAAGCCCACGGCCCCTCGCATCCGGCCGCCGCCTGTCAGGTTTACATGCGCCAGTTTAAGGACGGCGAGACGATCACGGTCGAGCCCTTCCGGGTCCGTTCGTTCCCGGTCGTGAAGGATCTGGTCATCAACCGCTCCGCGCTCGATCGCATCGTGCAGGCGGGTGGATTCGTTAGTGCGCGGACTGGTTCCGCGCCGGAGGCAAATGCGATTCCCGTGGCGAAGCACAGTGCCGACCTCGCGATGGAAGCGGCTGCTTGCATCGGCTGCGGAGCCTGCGCGGCCGCCTGCCCCAACGCCTCCGCCATGCTCTTTACCTCCGCGAAGGTTTCCCACCTCGCGCTGCTCCCGCAGGGTCAGCCAGAGCGTTCCCGCCGCGTTCTGCGGATGGTTAGGCAAATGGACGAGGAAGGCTTTGGTAATTGCACCAACACCTACGAGTGCGGAGCCGTCTGCCCCGCGGAGATTAGCGTGAGTTTCATCGCGAAATTGAATCGCGAATACGCCGTCGCCAGCCTGCGCGAGCGAATGGGCGAATAGCCTCCTCCCTCCCACCAATCTTGGCTTGAGTACGACGCCGGGAGGACCGGAATGTCGTGCTATCGCAGAGGGCCGAGCCAAGAACCCGAGCACCAAATAAATCGCACGTCACGGCCCAATTTGGTCGAACCGAATCTAGCCTAACGAACCGGCCTTGCTATTTCCCTTGGAGCTCCTTCGCTCCAGCGCACGATCTCTACCCCGCTGATGCAGAAGAAGAGCCACGCGGCGCCTTCCAGCATCGCCACCAACGCATCGCTGAAGAGCGTCGCCCCGAGATAGAGACTGCTCAGCGCAATCAGCAAGACCAGTAACACACTCACCACCAGCACCAACGCGCGCCAATGCCAGCCGCGCAAACTCCCCGCCAGCACATAAGCGAGCGCGCCGTAAACCACCGTCGCCGTCATCAAGTCCCCGTCGAGCGGACCGAAAACCGCGCCGTGGTGAAAGTGCGGCCGTTGCTGCACGAAAATCTGTTTCAGCAGGAGATCGAGCAACACCCCGCCCGGCGCCGCGATCAGGAGCAGCCGCAGGCGATGCCGATTGCGACGACCGATCAGCGCGACGATCAACACCAGGGCCCCGAGCCAATAGATCGAGCTCAAGCGCGCCATGAAATCCATTGTCTGGCTCATCACCTCGCCCGAGCGATTGGCAAACCATTCCGCTACCCGAAAGTCCGCCGTGACAAACCACGCTCTCGTCCCGATCCGCTCGAACAAACCACCGAAGATCGCGGTCGCCGCCAGCACCAGAAAAATACCCACCGTCAGGTGAATACCGAGATAGCCCTTGGGCGAGAAACGCCGCTCCATCCAATCGATTTGCCGGGCAAACCGGCTCCGGAATTTCATCACCCAGGGGCGCCCCAGGAATTGCCGCCACCATTCGCGAATCTCCAGTTCGCGACTCGCGATCCCGCGCCAGAGCACGATCGTCACCACCACCATCGTGGAAAAAATCGCGCCGATGATCCCGGCCCGGCCGATCCAGCGATCGATCAAGTGCCAGCTCTGGCCAAAAATATAGCCGACTAACGAATAAAGCGTCGCCCAAAGGATGCAGCCAATCGCGTTGAAAGTAACAAAGCGGAGATACGGCAGGCGCGCCGCGCCCGCCATGAAGGGCATGAGCGCCCGGCCAATGTGGAGGAAGTGTGCGAAAAGCACGCTCCAGCCTCCGTAGCTAGTAAAGAAAACATCCATTTTTTCCAGGCGCTCTGGTCGCAACCAGAATTTTTCCCCGTGGCGCCAGAGCCAGTCCCGCCCGAGCCGCCGGCCAAATTCGTAACCGATCGTGTCACCCACGATCGCTGCCGCCGCCACGACCACGATGAGGACCCGAACGTCGAGCAGGTCTTGCCCGGCGAGAAATCCGGCCACCATCACCATGCTTTCGCCCGGCATGAAAAAGCCGAGGAAGGCCTGGCATTCCAGCATGACGATGAGGAAAACGATCACGTAACCCCAATTATTGAGGCGAAGGATCAGGTCATTGAGGTGCTCGAGCATCGCCGTGAAAGGAATAACCGGTGCCACCCGTACCCCGGGTCACCAAAGCAGAGCTCCCGGCAACTTCACGCGAAAGTTCCTTCTCTGGCCGGATCCACGAAATAAGATTCGGACCGTCCCCGCCCGGTGGCCTTCACGTATCGGGCCTGGGATCGAATTTGTGTGCACCCACCTCCGCTCCGGGGTAGCCGAGCGCGATTGCAAAAGAATAAAGAGTAAAATTTCTTACGCGGGTTTGGACTTCGCCGTTTTCTTCTGACAATGTCGCCCCGTGCTCTCCCGGGTTTACTCCGCCGCCGTCTACGGCGTGGACGCTTATGAAGTCGAGATCGAGGTGAACGCTGCCGGCGGGAGCCCGAAGATCGTCATCGTCGGTTTGCCCGACACGGCAGTGAAAGAAAGCCAGGACCGGGTCACGACCGCGATCAGCAACAGCGGCTACCATTGGCCGCGCGGGCGCACCACGATCAATCTCGCGCCGGCCGATATTAAAAAAGAAGGGCCGAGCTTCGATTTGCCGATCGCGCTCGGGATGATCGCCGCCGCGCAGGAAATCGAAGAGGACTTGTTCGCGGAGTTCAGTTTCGTCGGTGAGCTCGCGCTCAATGGCGCGGTCCGCGCGGTCAAAGGCGTGCTGCCGGTCGCCCTCGAAGCACGGCGGCGCGGGAAACGCGCCGTCATCGTGCCGGCCACAAATGCGCCTGAAGCCGCCATGGTGGAAGGGATCGAGGTCTACGGCGTGCAAAATCTGCGGCAGACTTTCCAGTTCGTTAGGGGTGAAAAACAACTGCAACCGCTCCGAGGCGATCTGAGTCAATTCTTCGCCACGCATCAGAATTACGAGGTCGATTTCGCCGATGTGAAAGGCCAGGGCCACGTCAAGCGTGCAGTCGAGGTCGCAGTCGCGGGCGGCCACAATATTTTGATGGTTGGGCCCCCGGGTTCGGGCAAGTCGATGCTTTCGAAAAGAATCGCCACCATCATCCCGCCGATGGCGCTGGAAGAAGCGATCGAGACGACAAAAATCCACAGCATCGCGGGTCTGCTCACGCCCGAGCAATCGTTTGTCGCGACCCGGCCCTTTCGTTCGCCGCATCACACCATCTCGGACGTGGGATTGTTAGGCGGCTCGGCCATTCCCGCGCCGGGCGAGGTGAGCCTGGCGCATAACGGCGTCCTTTTTCTCGACGAGCTGCCGGAGTTCAAACGCTCCACACTCGAAGTGATGCGGCAACCGCTCGAAGACGGCCGGGTCACGATTTCGCGCGCCGCGGGCACGCTCACTTTTCCGTCGGAATTCATGCTCGTGGCGGCGATGAACCCCTGCCCCTGCGGATACTTTGGCGATCTGAAACGCGAGTGTCGGTGCAGCCCGGTGCAGGTGCAACGTTATCGCCAGCGCATTTCCGGGCCGCTCCTCGATCGGATTGATTTGCACATCGAAGTGCCGGCGGTGGAATACCGCGACATCTCGAGCGATCGCGCCGAGGAACAATCGGCCGCGATTCGCGAGCGTGTCGGGCGAGCCCGCGAACGTCAGCAAGCGCGTTTCCGAGCCGACAAGAAAACGACCTGCAACGCGCGCATGTCGGCGCGGGCGATCAAGGCACATTGTAAATTGAGCGACGACTCGCAGGAGCTGATCCGCATCGCGATGTCGGAACTGCACCTGAGCGCGCGCGCTTACGATCGCATTCTCAAGGTCTCGCGCACGATCGCGGATCTCGAAGGCGCCGAGGCGATTTCCTCTGAACATGTGAGCGAGGCGATCCAGTATCGCACGTTCGATCGCACCCTCTGGGTATAGCAGAGCGCAAGGTTTCACTCTGCGTTGCAAGCTCGCTTCAGGGCGGCGACCGTTCCTGAGTGAAGGCGACCCGCAGCAAGCCACACCGCGTCGTGCGGCGTCGGACGAAGAACTGGAAGATGCCGGAGAATTCGGTTTACGTGGGGCGTCCCACGGTCTGGGGCAATCCGTTCGTGGTGGGCTCGGATCTGATTGGCGGAGGCAAACTGACCGTGGAAAAGTCCGTCGCGCTCTACCGTCAGTACGCCCGGGAGGCGTTTAATGAACGCGATCTCCGCGCCTGCCTGCGGGGGAAAAATCTCGCCTGCTGGTGTCCACTCGACCAACCCTGCCACGCGGACATCCTGCTCGAGCTGGCCAATTCTGCCTAACGAACCGTCCGACGCGCTTCGGCCAAGAGTTGATCGAGCGCGGCGCGATCGTGCAATTTTCCGCCCACGACGACGGCGCTGATTCTTCTGCTGTTGCGAATATCCTCCAGCGGATTGGCCTCGAGCAACACCAGGTCGGCGATGCGTCCTGGTGCGATCGTGCCCCAATCCCGTGTGCCGAAAAATTCGGCCGGCTTCGAGGTGGCGGCCTGCAGGGCTTGCATGGGCGTGAACCCCACCTCGACGAGCAGGCTCAATTCCACATGGAGACTCGGGCCCGGAAAGTTGAGCGGATCCAGAGAGTCCGATCCCGCCAGCATTTGCACCCCGGCTTGGTGCAGGGCGCGGGTGATCTTCAGGTCGGTTTGAAACTGCGCGGAATACCATTGCGCCACCTGCGGCGAAACTTCCTTTTCGATCTCGTTAGGCGCCCATTTCGCGCGCAGCGCCGGCGGCAAATATGCGAGCTCCGGCGGATTGCTCCGCGCGGCCTCGCGTTGCTGCGCGATGGCGCGGATGGCGACGAGCGTCGGCACCAGCCAGGTCTTGTTCCGCACCATCGTCTTGGCGAGAGCAGCGGCCTTTTCCGGACTGAAGCTGGCATTGGCTTCATCGCGCGCCGCCGCCGCCCCGGCGCTGTCTGTCTCCGCCCGCGCCTCGGTTGCTTTCCTGCGCAACTCATCTTCCCGCGCGGAGCAGTCAAAGGTCAGGTTGCTGTAAAAGATGTGCTCGATGCTTTTCTGGCCGGCCTCCGAGACTTCCCGGGCCTGGAGCGCATGAGGGACGTGGCCGACAAAGGTCATCCCCTGCTTTTTCGATTCGTCCGCGATCGCAAAATAGGTTTCGCGATCGAGACGCGAGAGCACCTTGACGAAATCGGCGCGCTTCGCCTGCAAGTCGCGGACCGCGGCCCTTGCTTCGTTAGGGGTGGCGACCGCGAGCAAATCCGGCGGCTGCGATTTTCCGCCATCGAGCATCGGTCCTGGGCAGTAGATGCGCGGGCCGATCAATTTCCCGGCCGCGATGTCTTTGCGCCAACTTTGCAGCGCGGCGAGATCGCCGCCCATATCGCGCACTGTCGTGATACCGTTGGCGATGAGGAGAGGCAGGAGCGTGGCCTTGCTCCATTTTGGATCAGCCGTCACCCCGGCGAGGTGCACATGCATGTCGCACAAACCAGGAATGAGAAATTTTCCCCGGCCATCGATGACCCGCGCGCCGTTCGGCGGCGGCGCCTGATCGATTCGTGTGATGCGATCCCCAGCGATGACGACGGTGCGGTCGCTCTGAGATGTGGCCGTGGTGACGTTGACCACAGTGACATGAGTTAGCGCAAGGACTTCGCTAGGCGTTTGCGTCCCGACACAGGCAAACGGGAGTCCGACGCTCAAAAGCAGGACCAGTTGCAGAATACCACTCCGCGCGACCATCGCGAACTTCCGAGCGCGCCTGGGATCGTGGCGGCAAGGGAGAGCAGCGCTCATTTTCGGCGTGCCGCGCCTTCCCTTACTCGGTGAGGGCGATCTGCTGATCGACAGCAAGACCGGTTACGGACTGGGTGGCCCCGCTGGGCCAGTAGATGGTCAAGCTATCGACCACCGTCGCCGCGCCTAGACCAAAATGCTGGATCAAACTGCTATTGCCCTGAAAGCCAGTGTTGATGACCCACCGATGCAGTTGCGCCCCACCGACGCTCGCGACGAGATGCGCTCCGACGGCATCGCGATTGCTCGCCGTGCCGATGAGCTTCACCGCCAGCCAGTGACCAGGGTTACCTTCGGTCTTGGCCTTATTCATATAAAGATGAGGCACTCCATTCCCGGCTCCCGCCTGAAAGATATCCATAAACCCATCCCGGTCGAAGTCCGCGAAGCTTGTTCCGGGCATATTGCCAGCCACGCCAGTTACCCCGGCTAGGATCGATAGATCAAGAAACGTCCCGTCCCGGTTATTCAAAAAGAAGACGTTGGAATTGATTGTTTTGCCGCCAATCGGTCCCCCGGCCAGATATAAGTCCTCCCAACCATCATTGTTAAAGTCATAGAAGGCTGTGTTCCAAGTCACCGCATTCGAAGGGACCGTGGACTTTCCGGTCGGCGGCACTGTTGGCCGGGACACATGCGCCTCACCAATGTCATTCCCTTGCACCTGGGTAAAGGTTCCGTTGTCCTGCCTCTGCAAAAGGATGTTATCCCTCACGTTGGTGACGAGAAAATTGAAAACTCCACGGCGCGCGTAGTCGCCCACCGCGATTCCCATCGCCGACATGGTTACATTCGCCTTGGTTGGCACCGACACATCGGTGAAGATCCAACCGTTAGGGCCACCGGGGCCATCATTCCGCCACAGGACATTCGGACCGAATTTCTTCCCGACGTCGTTTCCGCAGTAGAGATCCACACGACCATCTCCGTTGTAGTCGGCAAAGATAGGAACAAGAGTCCGCCGGTTTACCTGCTCGCCGCTCGCACCGCCAAGCAGGTTAGTGACATCCGTGAAGTTTAGATTTCCGTTGTTGTGATAGAGATGATCATTGGCGTTGACCTGAGCGCAATCGACATGCACTGCGACGTAGAGATCGAGAAGGCCGTCATTGTCGTAGTCTCCCCACGTCGCGCCGACGAAGTTCTGGTCAATCGTCGTCGCCAAACCCGATTGGGCGGTGACATTGGTGAAAGTGCCGTTGCCAAGATTCTTCAATAACATCATCTGACCTTCGGCCGGCATGAGAAGCAAATCCGGACGGCCATCGTTATTCATATCGGCGAAGCTGGCCCCGCTTTGGCGGAGAAGAGACGGGATCCCAGCAGAGGCAGCCTTGTCGGTAAAAGTCCCGTTGCCCTCGTTCCGCCATAAGTGACCGGTTCCCTTCATGTCGACGACGTAGATGTCTTCCCAGCCGTCTCCATCGTAATCAGCGACAGCCATGCCAGCGCCGCCATTCATCTGGTCACTTACACCCGCACCACAGCCTTTGATCGTGACGACCGATCGGACTATCCCAACTCCCGCCGAGACTGCTGTGTCAGTGAATTTTGGCGGATAGAAGTCCGTCGGGAGAACGTTGCGCGCAAAATTGTAAGTATCCAGACTCACAATCTGACCCGTCGTGTTCATCACACTCACCTCCACGACAAAGGTGCCTGCAGCCGACGAATATTGGCTGGCCGTGACCGACCCGACGGTGACCACACTCGCCCCGGGGGTGTAAGTCTTGGCCGCGCTTTTCGCCAGGAGTTTTCGGGTGCCGTCGGTTAAGATCAGCGTGGTGTTGGTTGTCAGGGTTACATTGCTCGTCCCGAGATTTGTGGCCACCGTGCGGTAATCCGCGGTGTAGCCTAACGGAGCGGAATCCGGCCCCAAACCGCCGACACTGGAGTAGACGCCTCCCGCCGGCACGGCGACGATGTTCAGCGCGGTCTCGTGCTCGTGGAAAACAGTCCCGCTCGAAGGATCGCTGGTATATCCGTGCAGCGTGAAATTCCCGAGCCGGCTGGTAAAGGCATTCGTTGTAATGTCGCCCGAAAGCGTGGTCCATTTCCCGGCGGCGATCGTGTAGCTTTGCCCGAGCACAGGATAGCGTGTGCCGTCAGGCGCGATTAACTCCAGGTCGCCGCGCACGGTCGTGCTGGCGGTCCCGTTGTTCGTTAGCACCATCCGGTAAGTGATCGGCGCGCCCAGGGCCGCATGCGGAGCGGTTAACGTTGCGACAGCAACCTGAACGTCACTGGGGGATTGTCCTTTAATCGCCCCCGTCACGACAAGAAAAATCGCGCCAAGGAAAAGAATCTTGAGCCTGCTGGAAAGGGAGTGAGCTGGAAGGTTTTGGGGCATGATTTGAAGTGGGTTTTTGAAGCATGTGAACAGAACATTCTTTTGGGCGTCAAGACTTTTTAGCCGCGGACCGGGAAAACTATAATGGCGCACCTGCCGGAAGGAGTAATGACCGAGACCGCAGCGGGACGGATAGCGCCGCTCGCGCCCTAACGAAGACAGGCTTTCCGGGATGGGTAAATCAGCCGTCCGCGGTGCCGTCAAGAAGCGGTTCGCAGGCCAGTGTTTCCGCTCCGTTTTCCGTGCAAACCGCGTATTGCCCAACGGGATACATGGAAACGCCGGCAAACTCGCCACGCGCGTTCAGCACATAAAAATTGACGTTGAAGCTCGGCAAGCCGCGGCTGTTCAGAAGACGCGGGGCGACCGTGTTCTGCTGGATGCGGCGGCAGGCTTCAAGCGCCGCGTCTTTCGGATGCATCCCGCGCCGCATGTTTTCTACGATGAGGAAGGAGGAGACGTTGTAGAGATTGGCCTCGCCACGGCCGGTCGAGCCCGCCGCGCCGACTTCGCCGTCAACGTAAAGTCCGGCGCCGAGGATGGGTGAATCGCCGACGCGCCCCGCCACTTTCCAGGCGAGCCCGCTGGTCGTCGTCACGCCGCTGATTTCGCCCCTGGCATTGATCCCATTGCAGTTGATCGTGCCGGTCACATGAACCGGATCGATCAATCCTTCCGCGATCATCTCCGTCATCGCGCGGTTGCTCACCTGTGATCGTTCGGATGGATCGACCGGACCGGCGAGCGCGACCCGCCGTTTCCATTCAATCCACAATTTTCGTGAATCTTCGGAGTTAAGGTCCGCTTCGATTTCGAAGCCTTGGACGCGCGCGAAAGCCTGCGCGTCCGCGCCGACCAGGAGATGATGATCCGTCTCCTCCATCACTTTTTTCGCGACGAGTGACGGGGTCCGAACTCCCTCCAGCCCGGCGACCGCCCCGGCGCGCTTGGTCGGACCGTGCATGCACGAAGCGTCGAGTTGCACGACACCGTCGGCGTTCGGCAGACCGCCGTAGCCGACGCTGGTCTCATCCGGGTCGAGCTCGACGATGTTCACGCCGGCGATGAGCGCAGCGAGCGCATCGGCGCCCCGCATCATTTCGTGGAAAGCTTTTTCCACGCAGGTCAGGTCGCCGCCATTTTTGAAACGGTTGCCATTCGCGGAAGCGATGACGACAGGTGGAATTGGGCGAGAAACTGGCATATCGGGCGCACTGTAGCCCGGGCGACTGGCTCCGGTCACGCATCCTTTCCAAGCTGGCTCCGCGTCGAGCTTTTGCCCCGAGGATGCAGGCTAGTTCAGTGCGTAGATTTCCAGGAGCGCGACGCCGGTCTCGCCGTCCACACCACGCACGATCGCGGTGTAGGGCGCGGGAATTAACGTGGCCACGAGGGCTGATTCTTCATCACGCAGTGGCGAAATGGTCGTGGCAAGAATCTCGGATTCCTGGTCGGAGCGCCAGTTATCATTGCTGCGCAGGAGAGCTCCGTTTTCATCGCGCAATTCCAGGACGGGATCACTGAGCGAGCCTGCAATCGGCAGTGATGGTCCAAGCGCTCGCACAAGCACGCTCTGGGGCGCGGCGCCATGCACAATGACGCCACCGATCAGGACCCGATCGTTCACCCCGACGCGAGCGCGCGTGGAAATGTTCAGCAGATCCGGCCCGATCCCGGCATCGAGATCATAGACCTCGAGCAGGCCGACGCCGGAAGTGTCGGTAACGCCGCGCATGACGGCGGTGTAGGCAACACCCGCATCAGCGGACGGCAGTTTCATTAAAATCACGGACTCGGTCTCGGCATCGGGCGCCAAGCCGGTGTCGATGATTTCTTGTTCGTTGGGGTTCTCGCGCCAGTTGTCGTCGCTCGCGACGAGTGTGCCGGCGCTGTCGTATAACTCAAGCATTGGATCGAGCAACGGCTCCGCGATTCCATAGCCAACGAGCGAAGGCCCGAGAGCGCGAATCATCACCCGCTTGGAGGAGCCGCCCCCGGCGATGAAACCGGCAATCAAGACATCATCCTCCCGCCCAACGTCGACCCGGGCGGAAAGGTTGGCCAGCCAGTTAGAAGCGGGAGCAGGCGCGAACTGTGCCACGAAGGAAAACTGACTGCCGGGCCAAATTGTGTTGGCGGACGGGGCGGTATCGCTGACATCGTTGACCGTGAGGAGATAAGGTTGATCACTCGTGAGGAGCGTTGTCGTGAGGATGACTGTGGCCGGCTCTGCGCCTGCTGCCACGTCGGTGATGATGACGTTTTGGTCGAGGGCGTAGTGGGAGAGATCGAGCGCGGTCGGTGGATCGACGACGCTGTTGAAGCGCACCGCGAGATGATTGGAATCTTGAGTGAGATAGGCCGAGAGAACTTCGAGCGGGCTTGCAATCCATTGGCGCAGGACGGCCATGGCCGCTTCGTGGACCAGGTTCTTAGCCAGAGGCGGCATCTTGGTGGCGTCCAGCGCGTTGTCCCGTTGGTAAAGCTCGGACCCGGCAAGGTCACGATACCTAACGAATGTATCAATCAGATTCTGATTCGGTAATGGCGTGTAAAAACGCCCATCGTAACTCGGACAGAAACCTTCGGGACGATGACATTGCGAACAATTGGAATCGATCCACGACCTCATCCGAAGCTGGACGGGGACGGTGGAGTCGGTGACCGCGACTGATTGCAGATAGGCCGGGATACCCGTTTCATTGATGGCGGGATTGAGCATCCCGAGATGGTTCAATGTGCGAAGCTGATTGTCGGTCCGGCCAGTTGTTGGGTAAGTGAAGTTCCCATTCAACTGATGCGTTTTCACTCCAAGGATATAGTTGGCCGGCTGGTTATGGCAGTAGAGACAGTCCGCGCGGCTGGGATAAGTCCAGCGTTGGATGCGCGTCCCGCCGTCGGCGCTCACAATCGGGATATTTTCATCCAAGCCGCCCGGAAGAAGATCGGCGTCGCTGTTTTCGGCGCGCCATTTGTAGGTCACACCATAGACTTCACCATTTTCATCGCGCACCAAAAGACGCGTCTCGAGACGCTTTCTTTCCTGCGTGATTTCATTGACGATGAGGTCGAACTCTTTGACAAAGACGGTCCCGTCAGGAAAGCCCCATTCACCGGCCGGCAGGAAGCCGATCTGTTCCTCCGGAGTATAAGGCGGGCCATCATTGGGAACCGCCAGCCAGCGACTTTTGAGTGCAGCATCGGACCAAAGCGGAGAATTAACCGTGAAAGGAATCAGCCCCGCGGCCGGGACAACATTCCTGACATCGTTGAATGCACCGGTGGCGGAGAGAACCTGAGGATAAGGAAAGCTTCCATCAGAAGGAGGCATCGCTCCGTTCAAATAAGGTCCGATCGGAGCGCGCGCGTCCAAACCGTAAGGTTCCTGGCCGAGCCCAACCGACGCAAACAAAGCAATAGCGAAGAATGGCGGACCGCCGCCAGCTCCGAGCCGCTTGTTCCACATGGGGCGGCAGACTTAGGGCAGCCGGTAGATTTCCACCAGCCCGACTCCGGTGAGATCTCCCTGGCCAGCCACGATCGCCGTATAGGCGCCGGGTGAGAGCGTCCCCAGGATGGCGGATTCCAATTCATCTGGAGGTTGCAGTCCGGTTGCCTCGATTTCAGTTTGCTGAGTGTCCTTCCAGTCGTCATTACCCTGCACCAACGTGCCGTTGCCATCACGGAGTTCCAAGGTCGGGTTAGCCAGCGCGCCAGCCACTCCGAATTGAGTCAATGTCGGACCCAAAGCACGAACCAAGACGCGGGCGTCCGCCCCACCCCCACCGAGAATGAAGCCGCCAATCATCACATCGCTTCCGGTCTCGACAAAGCCGCGGGTACTAATGTTGCCGAGTTGCGAGTCGGCCGCTGAATCCACGTCGTAACCCTCCACCAACCCTACTCCGGTAGCCGAATTCTTCCCGCTCACAATTGCGGTGTAACTCCCGGGAGCAAGCGTCGTGAGGATGGCAGATTCCAAGTCGTTGGAAGGCTGCAATCCAGTCGCCTCAATCGCGATTTGATTTGTCGCCTTCCAGTTGTCATTCATGGTAATTAAGGATCCGTCGGAGCCGTGCAACTCGAGGATAGGATCAGGTAGTGGATTGGGAATGCCGAAGCTCCCTAAAGATGGTCCGATCGCGCGCAAAATTACCTGCTTGGGGTCAGTACCTGTGACGATAAACCCGCCGATAAGGACCTGATCACCCGTCCGCACTTCCAATCGCGTGGAAATATTGAGCGGCTGCGCGTCGACGTTCGGATCGGGTGTCGGACTGGGTGTGGGGGTTACCCCGGCGACGGAAATTCTCCCAGTCATGGCGCAACAGGAAGCGTGCGGGTCACAATGGTAGTCATACGTTCCAGGGTTGGTAAAGGTGTAGGAAAAAGTGGCCCCAGCACTGAGAATACCGGAGTCGAAGAGGTTGGTGTGATTCTCCGGGGTGCCCGCAGTGACGCTGTGATGGGCGCTTTTCCAAGTCCACTTCACGGTGTCACCGGGCTGAATGGCGACAAAAAACGGCGAAAAGATCGTTTGCCCGGTTGGACCGACTTCGACGTCGATGGTCGCGGCCAACGCGGTTTGGCCGAGCGCGAAACAGGATATGGCCAAAGCGGCGATAATGAGGACGCTTGGTTTTGGAGTCGCAGATTTCATCATGATGGATGGGTTTGTGGGGCTTAAGGGTGCGTTTCTTCTGTCAATGTCTTTCTAACGAAACCGCGGGCTGAAGTTCCGTTTTATTTTACCCGGGTCAGACGAAGTCGATCTGGACCGCATCCGTTTTACGCTTGTTTTGGAAATAAATAAGTGCCACTCTCGGCGATCGTGGATCCAAGGAAACAAGGGGACGGAGCGCTCATCGCTGACCAGATTTTCGCGACCACTAGATGGAGTCTGGTTCTGACCGGCGCCGAGTTCGAGAGCGGAGAGCAACAGGCGCGCGAGGCATTGGCCGAGCTGTGCCGGACTTATTGGCGGCCGATCTTTTCTTTTGTCTGTCGGCGCGGCTTTTCCACCCAGGATGCGCAGGATCTCACCCAGGATTTTTTCGTCATGGTCCTCGAGAGCGACTGGCTGCGACAGGCGGACGAAAGCCGAGGTCGATTCCGCTCGTTTCTGCTCAAGTCGCTCCAGAATTTCCTCAACCACGCGGTCGAGCGGAAGCGGGCACGAAAGCGCGGGGGCGACCTCCAGTTCGTTTCCTGGGACGAATGGATGGCGGAAGCGCCATCGCAATTGACGATCTCGACCGAGGCTCTCGAAACGCTTCTCCCGGAGCGACTGTTTGATTTGCGTTGGGCAGCCACGGTGGTTGAACAAGCCCTGCGACGGCTGCGGGAAGAATGTGAGGCCAAGGGGCGCCTGCGGCTTTTTGAAACGCTCAGCATTCATCTCACGATCGAACGCGATGAAATTTTATACGCGGGCCTGGCAAAGCGCCTGGGAGTGACGGAGGAAATGGTAAAAAAACAATTATATAATTTGCGGCAGCGCTATCGCTGGCTCCTGCGTGATGAAGTGGCGCACACCGTGGAAAATCCAGCGGACGTTGACGACGAGATTCGACATCTCTGCGCCGCCCTCGCCTCCGGGACTTGAAGCATTTATCGTTGCGGTGATGGATCGGGCTGGAGCCTCCAGCGGGTGGGCGACCGGAGTGAAAAACATCATGAGGCCGCAAAAGCGCCTATTGATGCGCCGGCGAAGAGTGAATAGCTCAGAACTGTGGTTAATTTTTCTTTCATTGCCTGCTCCTTTCTTGTAGTTGAACTTTTGTTTGCCTGTCACCCAGTTCTCACGATTTCAGACGCGTCAGTTCCGGACGAATTGTCACCGAGCCGGGAGTTGATCTTGTAAAGCAACGCCCAATTTGGCACTCTTCCTCAGGTGAACTCCGCGTCCCATCTTCGCGCCACTTCCACCGGGTCGTCGACGAATGGCCGGTGTGGTGAGTGCGGCGCGACGACGCTTGTCGGCCAGGGGCTTTGCGCGAATTGTCTACTCCAGGAAGGGCTGGAAGCCAAAGGAGAAGCGTCAGCCGAAGTCTTTGCCAGCATCCTCGCCGAAGCGGAAGTGCCAGACCAACACTGGCGCCTGGGTAACTATCATATCCTCGAGGAAATCGGGCGTGGGGGGATGGGCGTCATTTACCGCGCGCGGCAGCGGCACTCTGGGCGCATCGTCGCGCTCAAGCGTGTCCTGGCTTACAACGCAGACTCGCACGAGGCACTCGTTAGGTTCCGGCGTGAAGCGGAAGCGGCCGCACAGCTTGATCACCCAAATATTCTGCCACTCTATGAAGTGGGCGAGAGCGAGGATGGCCTGCCTTACTTCAGCATGAAATTTGCGACGGGCGGCAGTCTCCGCGCCGCGGCCGCGGCAACCGCCGGACAGTCTCAGCCTGACGAGTGGGTCCGGCTGCTGGCCAAAGTCGCGCGCGCAATCGACTACGCGCATCGTGCCGGCCTTCTCCATCGCGATCTCCAGCCGGGAAACATCCTGCTCGATGCCGGGTGCCAACCGATGGTGAGCGACTTCGGTCTGGCCAAATGGATGACGGGCGAAAGCGACCTAACGAAAACGCTGACCAGCTTCGGCACGCCGGGCTACATCGCACCGGAGCAGGCGGAGAGCGCCGCGGGCGAGCTTACCCCGGCGGCTGATGTCTACAGCCTGGGAGCGATTCTCTTCAACCTCCTCGCCGACCGGCCCCCATTCATCGGCGCAAATGTCCTCTCCGTTATCCGGCAGGCGGCCACGAATCCCGCGCCGAAGCTGCGTTCGATCGCGCCTTCACTCGATCGCGACCTCGAAACCATCTGTGCGCGATGTCTCGAGCGCGAGCCGAAGGCGCGTTACCAAACCGCGGGCGATCTCGCCGACGATCTCGAGCGCTGGCTCGAAGGCCGCCCGATTCTCACCCGCCCCGTACTGCTTCCGGCGCGCGCTTGGCGTTGGTCGCGCCGTAATCCGGTCCTGGCCGTCGCGGCGGTGCTTTGCTTGTCGTTAGGCGCGATGGTTACGGGGCTCCTTTCACAGCAAGACGCGGCGTCGCCAACAGAGACTATTAGATCTGACAAAAGCATCGCCGTGCTGCCATTCGAAAACCTGAGTGACGACAAAGAAAATTCCCACTTCGCCGCGGGGATTCAAGACGATGTGCTGACGAGTCTGGCGCAGATTCACGACTTGAAAGTGATTAGCCGCACCAGTGTGATGGCTTATCAAAAAAAAGAGGGGCGTAATATGCGTGCGATCGGCCAGGCGCTGGGGGTGGCGAATGTTCTCGAGGGAACTATCCGCCGCGCGGGTAACCGCGTGCTGGTCAACGTGCAACTAATCGACGTACAGAACGATCGTCACCTTTGGGCGGAACGTTACGACCGCACCGTCGCCGATTCGATTGGGCTGCAGGGCGAACTGGCCACCCAGATCGCGGCGGCGCTCCGCGCGCGGCTCGCCCCGGAAGAAAAAGCCAGCCTCAAGACGAAGCCGACTAACAATCCCGAGGCATACTCGCTTTATCTGCAAGCTCTTGGGCGCGAAGCAGTAATTAATAACTCGACGGACGAATACGACGTAACGCAACAACTCTATCTGCGGGCAATTGCGCTGGATCCGAAATTTGCTCTCGCCTGGGCGCGGCGTTCCATCATCCATAGCAAGCTGGGCTCCTACTCGAGCACGCAGGCCCGAAGGGCAGCGCGCACCGAGGCGGAAGAAGCGCTTCGGTTATCACCTTCTCTCGGGGAAGCGCATGCCGCCCTTGGCCTTTCCTTATATTGGGACGACAAAAACTACCGCGCCGCGTTGCAGGAATTTTCGATTGCCGCGGCAGTCTTGCCTAACGATCCTAACGTTCTTGGTTACATCGCTGGAATCTATCGCCGGCAAGGGCGCTGGCGCGAATCGCTCGCCACCTTCCAGCGAGCTCAAGAGTTGGACCCGCGTAATCGCGAAGTTCTTTTCTTGGCGGCCAACAGTCATGTCTTCGTGCGGGATTGGCCCCGCGCGCGCGCGGGTTACGAACGCGTGCTGCAGATCGCGCCGGATTCAGCTCTGGCCAGGATTGGCCTCGCTTACCTGGAGGTATTGCAAAACAATAATCCCGCGGCGGGCAGAAAGTTATTGCAGGGCATTCCTGACGAAATAGATCCCGATAGGATAGTGACAGAGGCGCGGTGGGACCTAGCCATGCTGGAACGGGATTACGCCGGCGCGCAAAAACTTCTGGCCGATTTCACTTTGAAAGAATCCCCGGTTGGAGGAGCCCCCAGGACGTTTTACCAAGGCCGTACAGCCCTCGCCCAAGGGGAGGTCGGCTCGGCCCAGCGCTATTTTGCGGCGGCGGCGCCAGCGCTCGAAAATTGGACGCGCGAAGATCCTAACGGTCCCGAGAGGCACGTCCTATTATCCCTGCTCTACGCCTACATGCAGAGAAAGGAGGACGCCCTCCGGGAAGCGCGCCGTGCGGTCGCGCTCGAACCGGAAAGCGAGAACGTATTTCACGGCGCTGCCTGGGCGGCTAATCTGGCTCTGGTTTCTGCACTGGTGGGCGAAGCGGATCAGGCGATGACACTGATCGAACGCCTCCTTCCCACTCCCGGCCCAGTCGAATGGCCGGATTTCCCAATGAACATCACTCTCGCCGACCTGCGACTGCGCTGGGAGTGGGATGGCCTCCGCGGCAACCCACGTTTCCAGAAAATCCTCGCCGGACCGGAGCCTAAGACCATCTTAACGAGTATAGCATCGGCCGTCGACCGCCGGCCAGGCCGCTGATCCGGAGCGATCAGTAACCCCGGACGGGCGGCGGAATTGGACCCGCGCAATCCTTACATTCTCATGAGGCGGGCGCTATATCCATCGGACGGAATCCGCGCGGGGCGCTCCAGGTTGCAGATCCGGCAAAAATTTACGCCTGGGACGACGAGTAAGAACTGGCCCTGTAACGCCACTCTTCCCGCCTAAGGCAACCGGTAGACTTCCACCAACGCAACTCCAGTCACGCCGCCCTGTCCCTTGACCACCGCGGTGTAGGAGCCCGGCGCCAGAGTCGCGAGGATGGCCGATTCAAACTTGTCGTTAGGCTGGAGCATCGTTCCCTCGATATCGCCCTGCTGGGTGTCTTTCCAGTTGTCGTTGCTCCGTAACGTCGCGCCATTGATATCATGCAACTCCAGCGTCGGATCGGGCAGCGCGTCGACGACTCCGAACGGCGTGAGCGAAGGCCCGATGGCTCGGATCAGGACGGTCGTGCTGCCGCCGCCGTTCCCGAGGATGAAACCGCCGATCATCACGTTGTCGCCGGTATCAACAAACCCCCGGGTGCTGATGTTGGACAACCGCGAATCCGCGCCCGGATCCAAGTCGTAGCCCTCGACCAAACCCACTCCAGTCGCGCCATCTTTCCCGGTCACCACCGCCGTGTAGCTGCCCGGAGCCAGCGTCGTGACGATGGCCGATTCCAGGTCATCCGTAGGCTGCAATTGCGTCGCCTCGATGTCACCCTGATCGGGTATTTTCCAATTGTCGTTCGTCGTGATGAGGGTCTGGTCGCTCGCGTGCAACTCCAGGACCGGATCGGCCAAGGCGTCAGTGACTCCAAACTGCGTCAGCGACGGCCCGATCGCGCGCAAGAGGATGCGTTTGGGTTGGGTGCCATCGATGATGAAACCGCCGATCAACACTTTCGCATCGGTCAGGACCTGAAGCCGGGTGGAAATGTTTACCGGCTGCGCCGGCACATTCGGATCCGGCGACGGGCTCGGCGCCGGCGTCGGCGTGGCCGCCGCGACCTTGACGCTCCCGATCATGCTGCAGCAGAGGCCGTGCGGCATGCAAAAATATCCAAACGTTCCCGGATCCAAGAAGGTCTGGGAAAAAGTGAACCCTGAATTTCTAACCCCAGAATCGAAAAGACCATCGGCCGAGCCCGGCGTGCCCGAAGTGACGCTGTGCCCGTTTGCTCTCCAGGTCCAAGTGACGGTGTCCCCAGCCTGAATGGAAACCGTCGCCGGGGTGAAACTGAGGCCGTTCGCCGCCACGTCGACGGCAAAAATCGCGCCCCGGGCCGCCTGGCTGCCCAGCGCCAGAACAATCAGCACGCCGATCCCGCAAAGCTGGAGGCGACGACGAAAACAAAATTTGATGGGGTGATCTTTGGACATGCTTTTAGGAATGAAGCAGACGGTGCGCCTGACGCACTATACTACGCTTCCGGCCAGGCCTCATGATTTCGGAACCTCGCAGCGCGAAGAAATTCTTTTTCGCCGATCGCAAAGCCGATGTAGATAACAACCTCCTAAATCTCTGGCTTCAGCCAGCTTCAACTTGGAATCGAACTATGCGTCTCAAATCTTTCCGTCTCTGCCCGCTCGCTGGATGCGCACTGGCTGCCATTTCTCTCCTGCTTGTCATCCCGGCCCGGGCCGCGGATGAAACGCCCACACCAAGTGCCTCGCCTTCTCCAACCGCGACATCCATGACCGAGAACCCGCTGCTCAAAGAAAGTTCGCTCGATCTCCAATACCCGCCCTTCGACAAGATCAAGGATTCCGATTTCGCGCCCGCTTACGAGCAGGGCATGGCGGATCAGATGAAAGAGATGGAAGCGATCGCTTCCAATAGCGAGCCGCCGACCTTCGAGAACACGATTGTAGAGCTAGAGAAAACCGGCGACCTCCTCGGCCGGGTCGATCGCATTTTCTCCAACCTTTCCGCCGCCAACACCAACCCGGCGTTGCAAAAAATCGAAACCGAAATGGCGCCGAAACAGGCCGCGCATGCCGACGCCATTTATCTTAATGGCCCGCTCTTCAAACGCATCGAGACGCTTTATAACGACCGCGCCAAGCTCAAGCTCGACGAAGAATCGACCTGGCTGATCGAGCGCTACTACAAGGATTTCGTCCGGGCCGGCGCGAAACTTTCCGACGCTGATAAAACCAAGCTCAAAAAGATGAACGCGGAGCTGGCTGAGTTGCAGACCAAGTTTTCCCAGTTCGTCCTAAAAGAGAAAAACGCCGAGTCGATCGTGGTCGACAAGGAAGCGGATCTGGCCGGCTTCTCCGCGCCGGAGATCGCCGCCGCGCGAGCCGCGGCGAAGGAGGAAAAGAAAGACGGCAAATTCGTTCTCCCGCTCCAGAACACGACCGAGCAGCCGCCCCTAACGAGTTTGAAAAATCGTCCGCTCCGGGAAAAGATCATGAAAACGTCGCTCGCCCGCAACGGCCACGGCGGCGAATGGGACACGCGCCCGGTTGTCTTGCAGTTGGTGAAACTGCGCGCCGAACGTGCCGCGCTGCTTGGTTATCCGAGCCATGCGGCCTACCAGCTCGAAGACCAGACCGCGCATGACGTCGCGACGGTAAACAAGCTGCTCGCGCAACTCGCTCCGCTCGCCGTCGCCAACGCCCGCAAGGAAGCAGCCGACATGCAGAAATTGATCGACCAGGAGAAGGGCAACTTCCAGCTCGCCTCCTGGGATTGGGCGTTCTATTCCGACAAAGTGCGGGAGGCCCGCTACGCCTTCGACGAAGCGCAGATCAAGCCCTACTTCGAACTCAACCATGTCCTGATCGATGGCGTCTTTTACGCCGCCACTCAGCTTTACGGAATCACCTTCAAGGAACGCAAAGATTTGCCCGTCTATCAGCCCGACGTGCGCGTCTTTGATGTCTTCGACAAGGACGGCAAACCGCTCGCAATTTTCCTCGCCGATTACTACGCCCGCGCTTCGAAACGGGGCGGCGCCTGGATGAACGAATACGTCAACCAGAGCGAATTGTTAGGCACAAAGCCGGTCGTGGCGAATCATCTCAACATTCCGAAACCGGAAGCCGGCCAGCCGACCCTTCTCACCTACGACGAAGTGCGGACCGCTTTTCACGAGTTTGGTCACGCGCTCCACGGGATGTTTTCGAAGGTCAAATATCCGCGCTTCAGCGGCACGAGCGTGCCGCGCGATTTCGTCGAGTATCCCTCGCAAGTGAACGAGATGTGGATGGCCTGGCCGTCCGTCTTGCAGAACTATGCCAAGCATTATCAGACCGGCGCCCCGATGCCGAAGGAGCTGCTCGACAAGGTGCTGGCCGCGGAAAAATTCAACCAGGGATTCAAGACGACCGAATACCTGGCGGCCGCGATGCTCGACCAGTCCTGGCACCAGCTCAAACCGTCCGAGGTGCCTAACGACGTCCTCGCATTCGAGACCAGCGCGCTGAAAAAAGCAGGTGTCGATTTCGCGCCTGTCCCGCCTCGTTATCGCACCACCTATTTCTCGCACGCCTTCGCCGGTGGCTACAGCGCCGGCTATTACAGCTACATCTGGAGCGAGGAGCTCGACGCCGACAGTGTCGAGTGGTTTAAGGAAAATGGAGGCTTGAAGCGCGAGAATGGCGACCATTTCCGCGATACTTTGCTCTCGCGCGGCGGGAGCCAGGACGCGATGAAACTCTTCAAGAATTTCACCGGACGCGATCCTTACCTCGAGCCGCTCCTGAAGCGTCGCGGGTTGGACGCCACGCCCGAAACCCCCGCCGGCCCGGTCAACGAAGCCCAACCCCCCAGCGGCGGCTAACGAATAGCGGCACGGTCTGCAGGGCGACGAAGTTCCGGGTCGCGCACCCGGGAAGAGTGTGGTGTCTGGGCGAAAACTACCGCGCGCCTAACCCGGCAAAGAGCGCAGCGTAAATCTCGATCCCGTCCCAGAGATTCTGCAGCCGCAGGTTCTCGTCGTTCGAATGCTGGTTATCGTCGTGGTTGGCGATCGGCAGGCCGATCACCGGGGTGTCGTTAGGCTGCTGGAAAAGATACATCGGGATGCTCCCGCCCACCGTCGGGAGGCGGACGGGCTCGTGCCCCGCCGCAGCCATGAGATCGGCGATCTCACGCGAGAGCGGGAGCTCAAGCGAAGTGCGCGCGGGCGGATAACCGGCGCCCCAATCGGCCCGCACGATCTTCGCATTCTTCATCCGCGTCGCCGCGTCCGGCGTCTCGTGCACCACCTTGTAGCCCTGCGCCGCGAGATGCCGCTCGACCAGGGGCTTGATTGATTCCGGCGTCTCGTTAGGCACGAGCCGGAAATCGAGCGAAGCGCGGGCTTCGGTTTGGATCGTATTCGAGGCCTGCTCGCCGACGTGGCCCGCTTCGATCCCGCGCACGTTGAGGGCGGGAAGAAGGAGCAGCTCGTTGAGGGGCCTCCCCTCGCCTTCCGTGCCGCCGATCTGGAATTCGCGCCGCAGATCGGCTTCGACATCCGGAATTTTCGCCAGCGCAGCCCGCTCCGCTGCGCTTGCCGGCGGGACGTTATCGTAAAAGCCTTTGATCAGGATGCGCCCTTCTTCGTTCCGCATGGAGGCGAGAAGGTGCGTCAGCCTAACAATTGGATTCGGCACCCAGTTTCCGTAGTGCCCATCGTGCAGGCCCTTGCTCGGGCCGTAGACCGTCAGCTCGAGATCGACCGTGCCCCGCGCGCCGAAAAATAACTCGGCCCGCCGACTCTGGTGCACCGGGCCATCGCACAGGACCCACGCGTCCGGACGCAACTCGTTAGGGTATTTCTCGAGGAATTGCGCCAAGTGCGGCGAGCCGGCTTCTTCTTCCCCTTCGAAGACGAAACGAAGATTGACCGAGGGTTTTATTTCGCTGGCCTGCAGCGCGTCGAGCGCCGCCAACATCCCGAGAATCGGAGCCTTATCATCGCCGGCGGACCGCGCGTAAAGGCGCCATTCCGGATCGATTGTTTTGGCTTTCTCCCAGTCGACCTCCTTGTCGTCGGCGGTTCGCATCACCGGCTTCCACGGATCGCTTTTCCATTTCGCCGGATCGACCGGTTGCCCATCATAATGCGCGTAAAACGCGATCGTGCGCGCCGCGCCTGTTGCTTTGAGATCGCCGACCACGATCGGCGGCGCGCCCGCGAGCGTGAGTAATTTCACCGTCAGTCCGCGCTTCTCCAGCATCCCGCGGACCAGCGTCGCGTTGCGTTCGATGTTTGGCTGGTCGTGCGCCAGGTTCGGGATCGCGAGCAGGTCGGCGAATTCACGCAGGATTTCCTTTTCATGCGCGGCCCGCCAGGTCTTCGCATCTTTCGCGATCGCGCCCGCCTCGGCCGCGAACAGATTCCCGGCCAGAAGAAGACCGATAAAAACAACCAACAGTCTCTTATTTTCCATGCTTCAGCTTGGTCAGATAACGGAGGATCAGAAAATCGGCCAACCCGAGGGCGACCGCGATCTCGTAGCGGTTGAGCGCGACCGCCGCGCCGATCGCGCCGACGTTCCAGATGCTTGCCGCAGTGGCGCTGCCCTTGACGTTGCCGTCCTGTTTCAGAATCGCGCCCGCGCCGATGAAGCCGATGCCGGTGATGATGCCCTGCAAGGCGCGCGCCTGCGCGTCGGGCGCATCGCGGAAAACACTTTGCGCGAGGAGCATGAAACCGCAGCTCGCCATCGCCACGAGCGGAAAAGTGCGCAGGCCCATGACCCGATCCGCCTGCTCGCGATTCCAGGCGATCGGCAGCGTAATCAGAAACGCGATCAACATCTGGCCCAAGTGCCACGCGCCTTCGAGCCAATTCCACTCGATCATGCCTAACGACTGGATCATCGCAACTCCGCGGTCGCGCCTTCGATTTTTCGCCAGGGCTCGGCCCGACCGCCGAGATGTTTGGCGAGGAACTCCTCGACCCGCCCATAAAAATCGAAGTTGTTTTCCGGCCGCGCGAAGCCGTGCCCTTCATCCGGATAAACCACGTAGACCACTTCCCGTTTCGCTTTGCGCAACGCCGCGACCATTCCATCCGCGTTTTCGATGGGGACTCGCGGATCGTTTTTTCCCTGTCCGATCAGGAGCGGGGCGCGAATTTTCTCGACGTGATAGAGCGGTGAAATTTCGCGGTTCAGTTTCTCGTCGTGATCAAAGTCCCCGCCCCGCCGCCGCCAGCGCGGCATGATGTTGGACCAATAGCTCGGCGTCGTTTTGTAGAGCGTGGCCAGCTCGGCCGGACCAACTCCGTCCACCCCGCAGGCGAACAAGTCCGGGCGCTTCTCGAGCGCGAGGAGCGTAGCAAACCCGCCGCCCGACCAACCCATCGCGGCAATCCGTTTCGGATCGGCGATGCCTTGATCGATCGCCCACTGCGTGGCGTCGTAGAGATCCTCCTGCGTGCCGCGTCCCCACTGCCCTGTGCCGGCGTTGAGGAAATCGAGACCGAAGCCGGTCGAGCCGCGATAATTCACCTGCAACACCGCATAACCGCGATTAGCCAGGAGTTGCACTTCGGGATCGTAATTGTCGTAGTCGCGATACCAGGGTCCGCCGTGAATGAGCAAAACCAGCGGCAGATTTTTCGGGTCCACGCCGGCCGGAGTCGTTAGGTAAGCGGGCAGCGACAGACCATCGCGAGCCTTGATCACAATCCCTTTCTTCGGCGCGAGCGTCGCTTTCGTTAGGGCAGGAAACTCGTCGTAAAGCTTGTTTACCTTTTTTGTGGCGCGATCGAAGAGGTAGTAACTCGCCGGGGCGTCGCTTCGCCGCGCGGCCACAATCCACTTCCGATCCGCCTGGTCCCGGCTAATGAGATCGAGAAAGCCAGGAACCTCGCGCCCGATGATTTCAAAATCCGCTTTCAGCTTGGGATCGAGAAAGACCCAATGCGGTGCGCTGTAATCAAACGCCACCGCCTGGATGGCGTTCGTCGCCGGATCGGTCAGCACCGTCGGGCCGTCGCCGAGGCCATCGTTGGCGACATCCGATTGCGGATCCCGGGCCAGGACCTCGAGCTCTTCCCCGTCTTGGAGATCGACCCTAACGAGTCGCCCTTTGTCCGGTCGTGCCGGCCGCTCCCTGCGCGATTTTGCCGGCGAAGCGGCATCCCCCGCGGGCGACACGCTCGCCGCATCATCTGATCCCAGAGCCGAATGGATGATCAGACTCTTCCCATCCGGCGCGAAGCCCGCGATGAGCGAACCGCCTACCACCTGTCCCGCAAAAAGCGCGCGTTCAAACGGCATCGTCACCAGATCGCGCCACGGTTTGTCGGCCGCGTCGCGTACCCGCACGATGGAGTTTCCGCTCTTGCCATCGAAGGCGGTGGCGGCGCGGATGACGAAATCGTTGTCCGTTGTCCAAGTGAGGACGTCGCCGGGATTAGTTGCTTCCAGCGTGACCGCGCCCGTCTCGAGATCGACTCGATACATATCGAAGGCAGCGCGATTCCGAAGGTTAAGCGCGACGAGAACGAAGCGCGGATGCTGCAGATCGGTCAGGACATTCTGTGCCCGCACCCCGCGAAACGGCGTCAGATCCCGCACATTGCCGCCGCTCGTTAGGTCGGCGGAGAAAAGATGAGCGATTTCGTCGCCGGCGTTGTCCTGGAGATAGAGAATGTGTTTCGCGTCGCCGGCCCACGTGTACCATTGGATGGGGCGATGACTTTCATTCGTCACTGCTCGCGCCTCGGCGCCGCTCTCCGCGCCGACCCAGACGTTGACCACGCCATTCTTGTCCGGCGCCAGCCAGGCAAGTTGGCTGCCAGCGGGCGAAATTTCCGGACGCGAGCGTGTCGGATTTCCAAACAAATTTTCGCGTGGAAGCAAGGGCGCCAGCTCGGCCGGGACGGCATTCGCCCCCGCTACAGCCAGGCAAAGGATAACGATATGCAGTCGACTCATTTGGTTTTCTTCTTTCGTGGGCCGCTCGGCGCGGCGCCGCTCAATCCAAGGGCAAACCCGATCACGCCATAAAGCATGAGCAGGGCGCCGATCGGGACCAGCCACACGCCGGTGCCCGGGTCGCCATCGTAAGTCCAAAAACCGCCTAACAAAAAGCCACCGGGCAGCAGAATCGCCGCCCCGATGAGCGCCCAGGAAACCGAGGACCGGAGCCTGAATTCTTCGACGGACCGGATCGTTAGGCCAGCCGCGATGTTGACCAGCGCGAGCATCGTTCCATGAAAATGGCCCAGGGTGAACATGAGCCGGCGGGTTTCGTTCCCGACATCCAGATACCAGCCGATTTTGAAGCCGTGCATCGTCTCAAGCACGATCCCGAGGCAGACGTAAACCGCCAGCGCCCACCAGCCGAAACGAAGATGTCGCGTGGAATAGTTCATCGCGCAGTGCTGCAGAGACTAACCATGGATGGCGCGGATTGCACAGCCTCTGTGCGGGATTGGAATTCCGCAGCGGTGCGGCGGTGCGCGGCCTTTCGCTTCGATTGCAAATCGAAGCTACGTCGCGCCGATTTGCAATCGGCGACCTGGCCCGGATTACAGGAGAAGTCTCGGAGTTCCCAAAATCTGCTCACTCCGCCAGCACGATCGGCGTTTCATCGCGCTCGCGGCGAAGACGGCTGAAGACAGCCTCCTGAAAACGGCCGTCGGGTTCGAGCGCGGTTTTCGGATCGAAACTCGGGTTCGCCGGGCGCAATTCGTTCCACCATTTTTGGTAACTTTGTTTCACCGCTTCATCGAGCGCGTCGGCTTCCGCGGTGTAGGTGAATTTGAAGTCCGCAAAACCGGGCAGGGTCTGCAAAGATTTCCAAGCGTCGAAGCGCACGGCGGCATAGGGATCGAGCAGGCTGTAGGTCAGAAACGGGTAGAGCCAGTCGCGTCCGGAAATATCCTGCGCCGGCTTCCAGCCCATCCCCCAGGCGAGCAGGGCGCGCTGGCCGGCATCGCCTTTTACCAACCACTGGACCGCGGCCGAGATCGTTTTGGCGTCGTCCGTCATCTCCGGCACCGGCTGCTGAAACCAGTCGTGCAGTTTGTTCGCCGTCCAACTGATCGTCTGATCGAGGTGACAGAGATTGCAGGCGTTCGGCCGGCCGTGCTCGAGGCTCTCGCGCACGTTAGGCGAGGAAACCTGGTGGCTGCGCATGGCGTGGAGCAGACCGAAAGTGGTGTGCGGCATGTGGCAGTTGTAACAACTGCTCCCGGAAGAATTCGCATCGTGATGCGTATGGCTCGTTAGGCGCGTGGCCATCTCCTGATGACACTGGAGGCAGGCCTGATTCGACTCCATTTTCGGCGCGAGCTGGTCGCTCCTGGCCCAGCTCTCGAGCGCGACCCGCGTCGTCGTGGCCGGGTGCATCTCGTGGCAGGAAATGCAGGAAAATTCTCCGCCCTTGAAGCAGGGCGACTCCTGGACGCCGTTCATCTCCCGGCCGGTGACGCGGATCATCCCGTCGCCCCAGAACCGGTTGCGATAAAAATCCGGCTCGGTCTGGCGGATGAACTCCTTCTGCTCCGCGTGATCTTTTTCGTTAGGCTGAACCACGAAGCGCTGGGCCAGATCTTTCTCGCCCGGGCGGAACTTCGTGCCGTGCCGGTTGAAGTCGATCTTCGCGTCCATTCCGTCGAAGGCCCAGACGCTGTGGCATTGGCCGCAAGCCAGGGTGGATTCCGGGCCTTTCATCTTTTTCGCATTCGCAATCGTCGGGTCGGTCTCTTTCGTGAGGTGAAGCTTCCAGCGCCGAAGCGGATTGCGATTGGCCGCGATATGCTCTCCGCCCTCGCTGTGGCAGGCTTCGCACGCGATCCCGAATTCGGTCACGGTCGAATCCCATTTATTGCCTTCGACAAACTTCGATTTGCCCTGAGTAACGTGACAATCCATGCAGGCGCCATTCCAGGATCCGATTGAGTAGGCCTCCTTCGTCTCCGGCGGCATGAGAAAAGTCTGCGTCACCGGCGCCCACATTTTTTCGGCGATGATGTAGGCGAAAGGAAATTGCTCGAGGGTGCGGCCCTGCCCGGTCTCGTTCCACAAGATCTGGAGAGTGTGGGAACCGGTTAAGAGCACGATTTCGCGCGGCGGCCCGTAAGCTTTTTCGCCTAACGAGCGATCGGAAACAAAAATCTTGTCCTCCTTGCGCTCGAGTTTGTAATCCCGGCCGGCAAAGCTCAGCTCCACATCGCGCGCGTCGGCAATGAGCGTGGTGGGCGTCGCGACCTGCGTCATGGTGCGATGAAACGAAGTGTGCCAGCTCGCGTAGTTGCCGGGATGACAGGCCCGACATGAGTCGGAAGTTACATAATTTCCGTTTTCGGCTTGGATCGGGCGATTGTCCGGCGCGCTTTGTCCGCCACGTGCGGAGTCCTGCCAGACGAGCACACCGATCAAAAGGGCACCTAGGATCGGCGCTCCAAGAAGCACCCAGCGAAATTTCCCCACCTGCGGCTTATCCGGCATCGGGGCGATCCTGCCGAGGAACGCGACGCATTTCAAGCAAGAGCGGCAATTGCATGCCGGCGGGACCCCGGTAAATTGCGCGCGATGGCAGATGATCGCTGGCCAGCCGCAAGGCTGACCAGAGGAAAGTCCGAACACCAAACGGCAGCATGCCGCGCAAAAGGCGCGGGGGCGGCTCACGAAAGGGAGCCGCGACGGAAAGTGTCACAGAAAATATACGGCCTAACGAGTGCGCAAGCGTTCGTTTGGCAAAGGTGAAAAGGCGAGGTAAGAGCTCACCGCTCGCGCCGCAAGGCGCGAGGCAGGAAAAACCCCATGCGGTGCAAGACAAAACAGAGGAAGGGCAGCCGGTCCGTTAAACCCTCGGGTACGTCGCATCACGCGAAACTGGCGCGGCGGTCTTTGACCCCGTGACGGTCCGCGGGCGTTCGGCGCAAGCTGGACGAGATAAATGATCATCGTCCGGAGCAATCCGGATACAGAATTCGGCTTATCGCCATCAATATGAAGGGCGTTCTCGGAAACGAGGGCGCCCTTCCACTTTCTGTTATTCGCCCCGTCTGCCATCATCAGAACCTTCTGATTACTCGGCGCGTCGCAGGCCGTTTAAAAATCGCTGAGCACCAGAGAGGGATAAAGTGCCGCTGCTCCCGCTGCGCACTAAGACGCGCGCTCCGGGAGGGTAGCCGTCTACAGCGGCGCTCAATAAACGTCGTCGCGTGGTTGAAAAGCGCGTTTTCGGCGATCACAAACCGCCGCGACAGCAGGGGCGATGCATCGCCGGTTTCCCGTCGGCGGCCGCAACGGCAGAACGCCACCGCTTTTCGAACGGATAGCTGTTGCCATGCGCATCGGAAGAACGAAAACAACAAAGCACCGCCCGTGCGGAGGGAGGTCGCCAGGCGGTGCCTAACATGTGCTTAATCCTCTCCTCTATCGGGCGAGGATCGCTTATCCAGCCAACTTTTGCGGACGGTCGGCTTCCGACTCTCGCTCGACGATGAATTTGCCGGCTGAAAGTCGCTCAAGACCAAAGTGGTGTTGTCGTAAGTCACAAGGAAGCTTCCGATTGGATCACCGATCGGGTTGTTGTCGACATCGAAGCCGACAAAGGCGTCCGCCCGCCCTCCGCTGGCGACATTGGAAAATTGTCCGCTGATCTGTTTTGCCGTCAGGAGGGTGAAACTGTCGCTGGGTGAAATCACCGAAACATCATCGACCGATGTCTGCAGCGATCCGGCAATGGTCGCAGTCCGGCGCACCGTCAGGGTGGCGAGAGTGGCGGTGTCGAAAATGTGAAAACGCAGAATGCTGGCCGCTGGTAAAGCGAAGGCTTTCGTGACGAGTAGATTCGCATTGAGATAAGCGGGATCGGTCGGAAAGCCGGGCTCACCCGCGAAGGCATAACCGGTCAGCGGCCAGAGACCGAGGAAGCCGCTTTGAATGGACAAATCGCCCCGCACAGTCATTTGTGTGCCGCCGAAAATACTAAGCCGGCTGGTGCTGGTGAAGGATCCCGCCGTGGTGATGTTGCGGTCGCCAATCAGGAGGCGCGCGCTGGTTGAGAGATTGCGCAGGGCGTTCCGTCCACTGCTGTCGCGGAAGCCGGTGTTAGGACCGAACAGAACGAGCGAAGCTTTGCTGGTCACAATGTCGAGCGCCTTGTCGCCGCCGAGAACTTGCGTGGTGGCGCTGGCCCCGTTAGCCGCTAGCCAGGCAAAAGCGCTTTCATTCAGTGTCTGGGTGCCACTGTCGTAGTTAGTCAAAGCTCCGTTGATGACCATCCTGGCGTCACCGAGAGGGCCGGCCGCTAAGAGGGAGACAGCTCCGTTGGTATCTGGATCGAGCGGGTATCCGATGCCAGTGTAATTCCCATTGATCGTCAACGTCGTCGTCACATCGCCGGCAATGAAATCCGGATCTGTCGCGAAAATGACGACTTCGCCTTCATTGACGAAAGAGCCTTCGGTCGTGAAATCACGCCCCACTTCCAGGTCGAAATATCCAAAGAGGAGATTGTGTTGGAAGTGTTCGAGAGCGTCATTTCCGTTTTCATCCACGACGCGCGCACCCGCGCCCAATAGCTCAATACCGGTGTTGCTTTCGACGATGTTTGCGCCGTTAAATTTTAGCGTAGCCGTTCGCCCCGCGCTGGCCGCGACGACATAGGCATAACCCGAGTTCAGTGTTGTTCCGGAGAAATCGGCAAGGTCGCCAAGGTCACCTGTTACGTCCTTCGTGTCGGCAAAGAAAAAGGGGAGACCGCCCGTGCCGACCTTCGTCTGCAACGAGGAGAAATTATGATCAACGCAGATCAGGAACGGCGCCTTGCCGCCGTCGAGCACGGAATCGCCCGGCGCAAAGGTGATGCGGTTGACCGCGACGTCCAGATCGAGAGTAAGAAACACCTTCGCGATCCGGACCGCGAACGCCTCGCTCCCACTATTGTTTGGGACGACTGATTGAGACCAATTGGTTGAGTCGCCCCAGTTGCCTTCGATGGGCCCGATGTAGGTGGATTTGACGGTCGCTGCGCGCGCCATTGGTA
This sequence comes from Spartobacteria bacterium, assembly GCA_040007175.1. Taxonomy (GTDB): domain Bacteria; phylum Verrucomicrobiota; class Verrucomicrobiia; order Chthoniobacterales; family UBA10450; genus Palsa-1392. Next base: position 88,616 of record JBDTVP010000002.1, on the reverse strand, counting down.
TGGCCAGCAGGCAGAGGATGAGGAGCGTGTTTCGGAACAGAGATGTTTTCATAATGGTTGTTCTTTCCCATTCCTTCGGAAAATTTTCGGTGGCGTGACAAACAATTTTCCGGGCTACGGAAAAGCAGATGCCAGAAGTTAGTCATCCTGATTGCCTCGGCGGTCGGCCGTCTTGCCCGGGCCACAGCTCACGCAGGCTGGAAGGCTACGCGCCGATTCAGCCGTTAAAACTGCTTCTTCAGGCTGAGGCAAACCGAGCCGTAAATGAGGCCGGCGCACGATTGCGGAACCTTACTTCGTTTCTTTCGGCGCGAGCGAGGCCACAATCTTTTCAAAACGCGGATCGCCGCGAAGCGGGTCCCAGTAGGGGAGCAGTTTCAGTTGGCCATAGCTAAGGATGCTGGGGAGTCGCGTCGCGATGGCGAGCTGCTCGCAGGCGAGATCTTTCTCCCCCACCCAGGCCGCGGTCATGGCGAGAGACGCAATCATGTTCACGCCGTTGATGGAATCCTTGGCCAGGGGGAGAAGCTCGACCGCGCGGCGTCCTTCGCGCAACGCCTCCTCTTTTCTGCCGAGACCGGCATCGATCAGGCCGAGAACGCAAAGGGCGGGGCCGTAATTTGGCTGGGCCTGCACGATTTTCTCCTGTTCGGCCCGTGCCGCAGTGAAGGCCGTGCGCGCCTTTGGTTCGTCGTTCGTCATCCGCGCGATAAGGCCTTCGATGAATTGCCGGCTCAGATAAACGGCATCGTAACCGAAATCCGCTTGCCCAAGCGCGGCCAGGGCACCTTCGGCCGCGGCACGATCGCGCTCTGCCAGGGCGCAGACTAGCCAACTATCGGCCACACTCTCGAGGGCCGCAGGATTTTGCGCCTGAATCGATTCAATGAATTGCTGGAACGGCCGAGTATCTGCCTTCCAATTCAAATCCACCAACGCCCGCGCCGATTTGGTATCGAGAGCGTCGGGCTGAATCGCATGAGCGCGATCCAGCACCAGAGCTTGCTCGGCGAATCGCCGCAAGTAACCATAGCTGACTGAAATTTGCTGAAGGGTGAAGTAATTGCGCGGGTCGAGGTCGAGAGCGCGCTGGAGAGACTGCAATCCTTCCTCAGGTTGACCTCGGCGTCGCAAAATATAACCGGCGAGCTCCGGTATCCGGGAATCGTTAGGCAAGCTTCGACGAGCAAGTTTAAGCTCCGCTAAAGCCCTGTCGTAATCCAGGTCAACCATGTAAAGCTTTTGGGCGATCGCGAGGTGCGTGGGCCCGGAATCAGGGCTGAGACGGACTGCATCCTGCAGCGCGGCTTCCGCCAGAGCCCGCCGCTCAGGGGTGTGATCCAGGCCGAGCAAATAAAAGCTATCGTGAGCGTAGGCCAGCTCGCAATAGGCGAGATGAAAGCGAGGGTCGCGCGCGAGCGCTTGCTGCAAGAGATCGACTGCCTTGTTCAGGTTCTCCGTCCCCAGCGTGGTATAGGCAGTATCGAGTATAAGTGTCTTGGCGCGGCTGTAGAGGTCGAATGCGGCGACATCAGCTGTCGGAGGCAGTTCGATTGCGCTTTTTTCACTTGGCGAAAGCTTGGCCTGAAGCTGATCGGCGATCGCCTTGGCAATTTCGCTTTGAATAGCGAACACATCGGCCAGGTCGCGATCGTAAGTTTGCGCCCAAAGATGGACGTCGTTCCGCGCGTCGATTAGTTTCGCGTTCACCCGCACGCGATTGCCCGCGCGCTGCACACTGCCTTCCAGGAGATGAGCTACTCCCAATTCTTGGCCAATCTTACGCACATTGCGACCGCTAACGTCGCGATAACTAAGCACACTTGTGCGGCTGATGACTTTCAACTCGGCTACCTTAGCGAGGTCGGTCAGGATTTCGTCCTGCACACCATCAGTGAAGAAGGCATTGTCCGGATCGCGGCTTAGGTTTTCGAAGGGCAGGACGGCGATGCTTTTTTCTGGGGCTGCGACTCCGTTCTGGGGGTAAAGGCGGAAGGTAACCGCCCAGTATGCGACCAGTCCGCCCAGAGCCAAAACGGCCGCGACTCCGAGCAGGCGGGCTCCTCTTTTTGGGGCCTGGATCGCTGCGAGTTTCGCCGCAAGCTGGGTCACACCAGGTCTCGCCGCCGGCTCGAGCGCAAGCATTGCGACCAGCAGCGAACGGAATTGCGCGGGAACACCAGCGGCTTTCAGTTGTTCGAGCGGTGGCCTGCCGGGAGAAGATGGCTCCCCGGATTTTTGCACCGCGCGATCGCCAAATGGCATTCGCCCGGTCAGGAGATACCAAAGAGTCGCGCCTAACGAGTAAATGTCCGAGCGCACATCGACGTTTCCATCGGTGAATTGTTCGGGACTGGCAAAAGCTGGCGTCCCAATAAATTCGCCGCGGGTCAGTGCCCTCGTGCCGGGTGCCTCCGCCAAAGCCTTAGCCAGGCCGAAATCGATTACCTTGATCGCGACCTTGTCGCCCTCTTCGCCGGTTGCAATCATGACGTTGGCAGGCTTCAAGTCGCGATGCACCAGCCCGCGTTTTTCGGCCGCGGCCAGCGCCGCGGTGATTTGCCGCGCGATTTCAATCACGCTTTGCACGTCGAGCGGCCCGGTTCGGCGCACCCGCTCATCCAGCGTTTCGCCCTCGACCAACTCCATCGCGTAGAAGCATTGACCGGTTTCCTCGTCGATCCCGGATTGATAAACCGTCGCCACACTTGGATGGCGCAGCGCCCCAGCCGCGCGCGCTTCGCGCATGAAGCGTTCTCGGGTATCCGACGTGGGTCCGGTGAAATCCGCCTTGATGAGTTTCAATGCAACCGAACGTTGGAGCGATGTATCGAGCGCGCGATAGGTCACGCCCATCGCACCGCGGCCTAGCTCCCAGGCGCGGCCGTCTTCGCGTTTCTCGATCACATATTGACCGAACTGTTCGGCCGGAGAAATGGCAGCGGACCTTTGGAAGGCGAGATGAAACATGCAAACCATGCAACCAAGATCAGCCGAAGAAGTTGAGTCGAGCGCCGCACCGCAGCCCGCGCAGGTCGTCGATTTCGCAGCGGCAACGGGAGTCATGCGTTATTACCCGGCCAGCGCCTGGCAAAGATAGCGCAGTTCTTCATCCACTTCGGCCGGATCGGTAACCGTCCCGCGCACTTCCTCGCGCAGGATGTCGCCGTAGCGTGCGCGCAATCTCTCGACGTCTTTGCGCAGCGTCGCCGCCGGCCGCCGCACCCGCGCCGAGAGCTCGTCATAGGGAACCGTCTCCTCCGTGCCTAAGGACAGATGCGATTTGAGGGCGTGGAACAATGCCGCCTTGCCCGCAAAAGCGGATTCCTCTTCCAGCCGATCGAACGACTGCCGGAGCAGAGTCTCTGCCCACTCGCGATCATAAACTCGGTGCGCATCCCAGCGTTCGTTGCGCGCAACTTGATTTTCCGCTTCCGCAATGGCCGCTTCATCGAATGGCTCGCGAATCTTTCCGCCGCCACGTTTTTGCGCGTGCTCGCGATCGCGCGCATCGGCCAGGAAATGCTTCAGCGCACCGAGGAGAAAGGAACGGAAGCGGCCTTTCTCGCGATTGGCGCGAAGCGAGGAGCGATCACGGATAAGCTTCTCGAAAAATCCCTGCGTCAGGTCCTGCGCATCCTCGGCTCCGATTCCTTCTCGGCGCAGAAAGAGGTAGAGCGGCCGCCAATACGTTCGGCAAAGCTCCGCCAGAGCATCGAGCGCCTGTCCAGAAGAAAGCTGTGAATCTCCGGCGGCGAGAACGACAGTCCAACGCGTAGAAACGAATGCTCCATCCTGGATAGGAACGGCGCGCAAGGCGGAGGGCATCCAACGTTTTTACCCGCCGCGAGAAAAAAAGACAAGAACGAACCGTCTCAAGGAAACGAGGGCGCCCTTCACTTTCCGGGATGATGTTTAACCGCAGAGGACGCAAAGAACGCAGATTCCGGACAGAATCCTTTCTTAGCGGCCTCGGCGTTCTGCGCGGTCAGTCCTCGGCCACGCTTTACGTTGCCGGATGCCACCGCGAGAGTCCGCCTTCACCATGCATGCGGAGACAAAAAACGCCCGGGATTGGCGCATCCCCGCCGCCTGGATCATGCTTTGCGTCGTCTGGAGTTCCACCTGGCTGGTGATTAAGATCGGGCTGCGCGACCTCCCGCCGCTCTCCTTCGTTTCCATCCGGTTCCTGATCGCGCTCGTTGTCCTGATTGCCATTTCCATCGGACGTACTGGACTGCTACCGAAGCGTCGCGGCGACTACATCGTGCTTGGTTTCACTGGCGTGCTCATGTTCGCGGTGAATTACGCGCTGCTTTTTTGGGCCGAGCTGCACGTCTCGTCCGGCATCGCCGCGGTCATCCAGGCTTCGATCCCGATCTTCGGGATGGCCTGCGCCCACTGGATGCTGCCGGACGAGCCGCTCCGCTGGCAGCGCCTCGCTGGCGCGCTCGTCGCCACCTTCGGGGTCGCGTTGATCTGTGCCCGCCTCCTCACTTTTAACGGCTGGCTCGCCTTTCTCGGCGGGCTGGGAATCGCGATCGGCGCGGCCAGTGCCGCTTATTCCAACGTGCTGTTGAAGGCGAAGCGAATTCAGCTCGCGCCATCCATGCTCGCTGCCTGGCAAATGATTTTCGGCACCGTGCCGCTCCTCTTTGTCGGCTTCGTGGTGGATGGAAATCCGTTCCGCTTCCATTGGACGACGAGCGCGGTTCTCTCGTTGCTTTACCTGGCGGTGATCGGCTCCTCTTTCACCTTCCTTCTGCTCTACTGGCTGATGCCGCGCATGTCGGTGACCAACCTGCAGACGATCTCGCTCATCACACCGCCGGGGGCGATCGCGCTCGGTTGGGCTTTCGGTGGCGAACGTCTTTCCGCCTGGTCGCTCCTTGGCGCGGGATTCGTGCTGCTCGGCGTCTGGCTGATTTTCCGGCGGCTGGAGGAACCGAAAGAGGCCGTGGCGGTCGCAAGCCGCGGGTAAGCCTAACGTAAGGGGCCTTTGTGCCCCGATCTTCGCGGCGCAAAGGCCGCTCCCACATTCCGATGCTAGCCGAGACAATCGTCGAGACAGGCGAGCAGATGCCCAATCGTCTCGTCCGTTTCATCCCCCATGTTGGAGAGCCGAAACGTCTGGCCTTTTATCTTCCCGTAACCGCCATCGATCACAAGTTGATGCTTCTCGCGCAGGTCGCGCGTCAGTTTTGCCACATCGATTCCCCGATTGTTTTTCACGCAGGTAAGGGTGAGCGCGCGATGGCCTTCGGCCGCAAAAAACTCGAAGCCTCGCGTCCGCACCCAATCGTGCACCAGGGCGTTAGTCCGCGTGTGGCGTTCGAAACGGTTCGTTAGGCCTTCGGTGAAGATGTCTTCGAGTTTTGACTGCAAGGCGTAGACGTGGCCGATGCTCGGCGTGGTCGGCGTCATCCCTTTGGCCTGCTGTTTTTTAAACTCGAGAAAATCGAAGTAATAGCCGCGCCCAGAAACTTCCGCTGCGCGCGCGAACGCTTTTTCTGAAACGCTGAAAAGCGAAAACCCGGGCGGCAAGGCGAGCGCCTTTTGCGAGCCGGTGAGAAGGACGTCGATCTGGTAGTCGTCCATCGGGATCGGGACGGCGGAAAAGGAGGAGACGCTGTCCACGATGAGCGCGACCTCGGGATATTTCGCGAGCGTGCAGCAGATCTCCGGCAACGGATTCATCACTCCGGTCGAAGTCTCGTTGTGGATCAAGGTGACCGCGTCGAATTCCCCGGTCGCCAGGCGGGCATCGATTGCTTTAGGATCGATCGCCTGCCCCCAATCCACCTGGAGCGCCTCGGCTTCCTTGCCGCAACGCCGCGCGACGTCGAGCCATTTGTCGGAAAAGGCGCCGCACATGCAGCAGAGGACGCGTTGCCTAACGAGATTGCGCACCGCCGCTTCCATCACGCCCCAAGCCGAGGAGGTGGAAAGAAAAACCGGCTGCTTCGTGCCAAACAGTTCCTGTAACTGCGGGTGAATCGCCCGGTAAAGCTCCTTGAAACCCACACTGCGGTGCCCGATCGGCGGCCGGGAAAACGCGGCCATGGTTTTCTCCGAAACCTCGACCGGGCCGGGAATGAAAAGTTTATCGTGCGCCCTCACGGGGAGAACGTCCAACGGCCCGCGCGCAACGTCCAACCGGAAGAAAGCCGCGAGCGATGACCGCTAAATCAAAGAGCGCGCCCACGCAGAAAAGTCTTTTCAACAAACGAATCGCGGCCGTGCGCCCGACCGGACTTGTCATGGCGAGGGCCACAGATCGCGCGGGCTGCGATTCAGGGTCATGGATAAACTCGGGGATTTGATCAGTCGGCAGAAATGGCTCAAACCGGTGGAGACCGTGCTCGGCGCGATGGCCGATACCGTCTTCCTGAAAGACATGCCGCTGGGCGAGAAAGTGCGGAACTTTTTCCATGGCACCTGGTTCGGACATCCGTTGCATCCCATGATCACCGACGTGCCGCTGGGAGCGTGGACCGCTTCGACCGCTCTCGACGTTTATGAGCTGGCGACCGGCGATGAGAGCCTGGCGCGCGGCGCCGATGCGGCGGTCGGGATCGGCCTGCTCGGCGCGGCCGGCGCGGCGTTCACCGGCTTGAACGACTGGAATTACACCTACGAAAAACCGCGACGCGTCGGCGCCCTGCACGCCGTCATCAACATCGCGGCGACGGCCTGCTACCTCGGCTCCTGGTGGCAACGGCGCAACGGCTGCCGGAGCGCCGCCCTAACGACAGGGTTTATCGGCTACGGCCTGGTCACGGTGGGCGCATTCCTCGGTGGCCATTTGGTTTACAACGAACGGATCGGGGTCAATCACGCGCCGGAAGAGTTGCCCGAGAAATTCGTCCCGCTGATGAAAGAGTCGGAGGTTCCCGAGGGCAAAATGTGCAAGGCGGAGGCGGACGGCATCCCGGTCCTCGTCGTTAGGCAAAACGGGAAGATTTTTGTGATGGCGGAAAAATGCTCGCACCTCGGTGGGCCGCTTTCCGAGGGTAAGTTCGACGGCCAAACGGTGACCTGCCCCTGGCACGACTCGAAGTTTGCGATCGAGGACGGCGGCGTCCTGGTCGGGCCGGCCACCTACGCCCAGCCCTGCTTTGAGGTGCGGGTGCGCGACGGCCAGGTGGAAGTGCGTGCGCCGCGCGGGATGGTGGCTAATCCTTATTAGACCCGCAATTCGCAGCCCCGTGTAGCGGCGGTTTATTACCGCCGACCCCTGCGAGGCCGGAAATGACGGACCCTGCGCTGACAAAAGCGCCGCGGCCAAGGCGACTCAACGAACTTGCGCAGAAAACCTTCGCGTGGCATAGACACGACTCCCGATTTCCATGGCCACTTTATCGCAAGTCACCACCGATCCCGCGCTCGAAACACAGTTTTTCTGGGATAAATACAAATCGACCATCATCGCAGTGGCCGTTGTCCTCGTGCTCGGCGGGCTCGGGTTCGCCGCTTACGAACTTTACCACGCCCGGCGCGCGTCCGAGGCGGTCTCGCTCCTGGCCAAAGCGGATTCACCGCAAAAATATCAGGAAGTGATCTCGCGTTTTCCCGGGAGCGAGCCGGCCGCCAGCGCCTACCTGTTGCTCGCCAGCCGGCAGCGCGCGAAACGGAATTACATCGAGGCGAACACCGCGCTCCATCAATTCATCGAGCAATACCCGAAGCATGAGCTGATCACGACGGCCTGGATGGGCGTGGCGGCAAATCTCGAGTCGTTAGGGAAAAAGGACGAAGCGCTCAGCACTTACCAGCGGATCGCGACGGAATATCCGCAGAGCTTCAACGCGCCGCTCGCACTCCTCGCGCAGGTGCCGTTCTTGAAGGAGAAAAGTAAATTCGAGGAAGCGCGGCGCGTTTGCGAAAATCTCCTCACGCAATATCGCGACAGCATTGTCGCCAGCGAAGCGGTACGGGAATTGGGCTCGCTGCCGAAACCGGAAGCCGCAGCGGTGCCCAAGCTGGGCGCAACGGCGGCACCGATCCCGATGGCCCGGCCGCCGGAATATCCGGCACCTTCGGCCAAGCCGTAATCTCGACGCGCCGCTCCGCGCAGCGCAAGGTCGACCGATCGCTTCGCTCAGAGAGCGGAAGTGGACTTCCCGCGCGCCATGAAGCGCGTCGCGCCTAACGAGACGCCCGGACCAAGCTGACCGAAAGCCGCAGCTTCCTCGCTTATCGCTTCGAGAACTGGAACCGCTTGCGCGCGCCCGGTTGCCCGGACTTCTTCCGTTCTTTCATCCGCGGATCGCGGCGCAGGAGCCCCTCGGCTTTGAGGGTGCCGCGGAGATTGGCGTCCACTTGAAGAAGCGCACGCGAGATCGCGAGGCGCGCCGCGCCGGCCTGGCCGGTGGAGCCGCCGCCGGTCGTGTTGACCGAGATGTCGTAGGCGTTGGTCAGTTTCACGGCCTGCAAAGGCTGGAGGACAGTGTTCTGGAGCGGCACGGTCGGGAAATAATCCTCGAAGCTCTTGCCGTTGACGTCGATTTTGCCGCTGCCCGCGGTCATGCGGATACGCGCGACGGCCGTTTTACGGCGACCAGTGGCGATAAATTCCTGTGTCTCAGCCATGAAAGTAATTCGTTAGTCCAACACGACCGTCTGCGGTCCCTGCGCGGCGTGGGGATGCTCCTCGCCGCTATACACTTTGAGTTTCCGATAAACCTGCCGGCCCAGTTTGTTGTGCGGAATCATGCCGCGGACGGCGTGTTCCACCAGCAACTCGGGATGGCGCGCACGACGGGAGCGGACGCTCTCGCTTTTGTGGCCGCCGACGAAACCGGAAAAGCTCATGTAAGTTTTCTGCTCTTCTTTTTTGCCGGTGAGGCGAACCTTGTCGGCATTGATCACGACAACGAAATCACCGGTGTCGACGTGCGGCGTCACGATCGCCTTTTCTTTGCCTCGCAGCAGGTTGGCGGCTTTGACCGCGACGCGGCCGAGCACCTGATCACGGGCGTCGATGATCCACCATTTACGGTCGACCTCTTCAGCTTTTGCAGAAAATGTTCTCATTACGGAAGTCCTTTGGAAGGGCGGGGAAATTAGTGGCGCCTGTGCCGGGTGTCAAATGTCGTCTGGCAGAGTGCGAATGGCATCGCGACTGCTTCCACCAGATGGGTGCGAAACCTCCTCTTCCTCATTATTTTACCCGGTGTTCTGTGCCTTTCCACAGCTCGCGCCGAACCAGCGCATGCTCGCCACCACGGCCTGAAAGGCGCCGCTGTTGTGCGTGAAATGAATCTGGCCCGGCAACACCCGGAGGTCTACGCCGCTTATTTGGAAGAATTGCGAGGAAACTTCCGTGGGAAGATCCTTGTGCTCCCGGGCCGGACGATGTCGCGGACGCGCGAGGGCGTCGCCGCAGTGGACGAAGCAATTCGGTTTTTGCGGCGTGCGCGCCCGCTCGCGCCGTTCGCATTCTCATCCGGAATGTCGCGGGCCGCAGCGGAACACGCGGCCGACCAGGCTGGCGGGGCTTTCGGTCATCGTGGATCCGACCGAAGCAATCCCAGCGAGCGGATGAGTCGCCATGGCATCTGGAGCGGAGCCTGGGGCGAAAATATTTCGTACGGCAAAGCGTCCGCCCGGGATGTCGTGCTCGCGCTCATCATCGACGACGGGCTGCGCGGACGGAAGCATCGGAAGAATATTTTCAACCCGGCTTTCCATTACGCCGGAGCCGCAGTCGGATCGCACGCGCGTTACCGAACGGTGTGCAGCATCGATTTTGCCGGCGGCTACGTCGAGGGCGCTGCCGACGCGAGCTCGCTTTTCGCGCGCAACTAGCGCAGCAACGAAGGGCCATTCGGCTCCGAGACAGGAAGCTTTTTTCTCTCAAAAGCCCCCTGCGACCTCCGCTTTGAGAAAACCGCGGCTCGCCAATCCGAACGCTCGGGTTTAAGTATCGCGCTCCCTTATGGCCAAGCCCGATCAACCAAAATCCGCGATCAGCCCGCGCCGCGCGGAAGATTTCCCCGAATGGTACCAGCAGGTCATCAAGGCCGGCGACATGGCGGAGTCGAGCGACGTGCGCGGTTGCATGGTGATCAAACCCTGGGGCTACGGCATCTGGGAAAACATGCAGCGCGCGCTCGACGCGATGTTCAAGGCGACCGGACACAAGAACGCTTATTTCCCGCTTTTCATCCCGCTCAGTTACCTGCAAAAGGAAGCGGACCACGTCGAAGGATTCGCCAAGGAATGCGCGGTCGTCACGCATCATCGGCTGGAGTTGAATGCCGAGGGAAAAATGGTGCCGGCCAGTCCGCTCAGTGAGCCGCTTGTCGTTAGGCCGACTTCCGAGACGATCATCGGCGCGTCTTACGCGAAGTGGGTTCAATCCTATCGCGACCTGCCGATTCTAATCAATCAATGGGCCAACGTCGTGCGCTGGGAAATGCGTCCGCGGATTTTCCTTCGGACAACCGAATTCCTTTGGCAGGAAGGCCACACCGTCCACGAAACCGAAGCCGAAGCGCGGGCCGAGACGAAGCAGATGCTCGACGTTTACGAGACCTTCGTGCGCGACCATCTCGCGGTCCCGGTTTTTACCGGCGAGAAATCGGAGAGCGAACGTTTCCCCGGCGCGGTCCAGACGCTTTGCATCGAGGCGATGGTGCAGGATCGGAAAGCGATCCAGGCCGGCACCTCGCATTTTCTCGGGCAGAATTTTTCGCGCTCGAGCGGGATTCAATTCCAGACCCGCGACGGGAAACAGGAGTTTGGCTGGACCACGAGCTGGGGCGTAAGCACGCGCATGATCGGCACCGTCATCATGATGCACGCCGACGACGACGGACTCGTCCTCCCGCCGCGGATCGCCCCGACTCATATCGTAATCGTGCCCGTCACCCCAAAACCGGAGACGCGCGACGCGGTCCTCGCCGCGACGAACGATCTTGCCACAAAATTGCGCGCGATCATCTGGCACGGCGCGCCGCTCGAGGTGCACGTCGACCTGCGCGATCTCGGCGGCGGAGTGAAAAATTGGGAATGGATCAAGAAAGGCGTGCCGCTGCGGGTCGAGCTTGGCCCGCGCGACCTGGAGAGCGGCAACGTGGCGGTGACGCGGCGCGATGAAGACGCGAAGGCGAAAGCCTTTCTACCCGCCGCCGAGTTCGTTAGTCGCGCGCCCGAACTGCTCGATGCAATCCAGCAGAATCTTTTCGAGCGCGCGCTCGCCTTCCGCGAGGAGCACACCCGAAAGCTCGATACGAAAGAAGAGTTCTACGATTTCTTCACCCCGCAAAACCCGGCCAAGCCGGAGATCCACGGCGGCTTCGCGCTCGCCCACTGGAACGGCTCGCGGGCCGTGGAAGAGCAAATCAAGAACGACCTAAAAGTCACGATTCGTTGCATACCCTTCGACGATCCGGTGAACCCGCCGGAGGCCGGACAATGCGTCATCACCGGCGAGCCAAGCCCGCGGCGTGTGATCTGGGCGAAGTCTTACTAAGATCCGCGTTTCGGCAAAAAATTACCCACGCACCCGGAGGCGCGAGGGCAATTTTGGACAAACCGCGAAGCGGCCTAGTCGTGTTCTAACTCGTAGACCTCGATCATAGCGACGTCCGTCGGTCCCGTTCGCCCCGGGTCTACTGGCCTGTTCGTTAGGCCGGTTCAAAAGTTACAAGCGCGTTACCTTTCCCGGTTCGTCGCAGGGCGATGAAATTCCTAAGTTGGCGTCATGAAGATGCGTAATGTGGCGGTTGTCTCGTTAGGGAGCGCGATCGCTCTCGCGATTTCCGGTTTGTTCTTCCCCTCGATGCGGCAACTGGTGGCGGGTAATGGCGGGCGGCGACAGCTCGGACCGCCGTTCGCCTACCAGATTCTCAGCACCAGCGCGGAAGCGCCGGAAGCGCTGCGTTTTTTCACCACGGCGGTGAAGACTGATTCGAAAGGCAAGATCATCACCGGACCGAATAGCGATCCGGTGAAAAACATCGTCGGCTCGGAGAATGCGGGCGAGCGCGGCGGACTGCAGCGTTTCACCAAGATCATGTTCGGCGCGGGGTACATCGATGGCCGGCCCGATCCCGGCACCCGAATTGATCCTAATAATCCGCAGGTGAGCAGCGGGAATCAAAAGTGGCCGAACCGGCCGCAGCCATTTCGCAGCCAACCGCGCTCCCTTGCGCTCACGCCTGACGGAAAAAAGCTCTACGTTGCGCTGCCCGGCCGCGAAGGCTACCCCGACTGGCGCGTGGCGGTGGTCGCTACCGCCACCCGCCAGGTCACGCAATGGCTCGACCTGCGTCCGCCCGGCCTCGTCGGAGGGTTGCGGCCGATCAGCGTAAAGGTGGCGCCAGTGAACACTGCCATTTCCCGGAAGCCTTATGCGGTCGTTCTCAATCAGTATGGCAACTTCGCGACGGTCATCAACACCAGCACCGATACCGTGCTCGGCGATTTTCTGGTCGGAACTTACGCCGAGAAAGCGCGCTTCAACGCGACGGGCACCCGGCTTTACGTAACCGATCGCTATAAGGATGAAGTGCGCGTATTTCGCATTGATGCTGGCCCGAAGTTCACCCAGATCGCCGAGATCCCCACCGGCAGCACCGAACTGGAGCGGACCAACCCGCGCGATCTCGATCTGAGCGCGGATGGGACCACTCTTTATGTCGCCAACACGCTCGGACACACAATTGCGGTCATCAACGTGGCTAACGACGCCAATCAACTGGTCAAGAACATATTGGTGGGTGGGCTTGCGACCGACATCAAGATCAGCGGCAAATGGGGTATTGTTTGCGGCCAGGAAAGTAACACGGTCTTGAACGGCCGCGAGACTGGTCACGGCCTGCCGAAGCTGGATTCGAACGGCGTGGCGATCAAGAACGACGGCACCCCGCTGGGCTACACTCCGGTCATGAGTGACGCCACCAAGGCTACCACCTTCGATGACATCGGGAGTGAGATTAATATCTTCGACACGACGACGAACCAGTTTGTCTATCGCTACGTCGATATGGGTCGCGATTACTCGCAACTCGTTGTTCCGGGAGAAGTAGTCGATCTGCAGGATCACACTGCCGCCCAACGACTGATCCGGGGCAGCGGGCCGGAACAGATGTTCGTCCGCAACAACCTCCTCTTCGTCACCATGCTGCACTCCGACAAAGTGGAAGTCTTCAAGATCAGTCAAACACCCTACGATGTTTCCGGAGTCCTGACCCCGGCCGGCTTTGATTTCACGGGCGGCATCACGCCGGAAGGGGTGGAAGTTTCACCCGATGGGCGCACGGTTTACGTGGCGAATATGCAGACCGAGGATATCTCCTTCCTCGGGACCGACGTGAGCGGCAGTCTCACCCGGCAAGGTTACCTTGCGGTCGGCGTGACGGCCAAAACCCCCGACCCGACAAAAAGCGGCAACGGCGCTAACCTATTCGCGACCGACGAAGAAGTCGGGCTGCGCTGGTTCTTCTCCTCCTCCTATGCCGACGATCCGCCCCTTTTGGGCAGAACGTTGACCGGCTTCGATCCGCAAAAGTCCTGCGGCTTCTGCCATTGGGACGGCCGGCAGGACGGGTGCCAATGGAACGTCGCGGCGAATGCCATCGGAGGGGTGAAAGTCTGCCCGCAGAACAAAGACATCTCCGATAACTGGCCGGAATGGTACGAAGGGCTGAACAATGATTTCCTCGCCTACGCTTCCGCCTGCAACGGCGAAGTCCTTGGCGGTGAGCGCGACCCAATCGTGCTCTTCCCGCAGCCTAGCCAGAAAGACCGGTTCCTCGCCCGCGAAGCTTATGTCCTGCAAAAAACCGAAGAAAACTCGACAGCGATCGGCCGGTCCGACCTGAGCGGCAGCGCTTTCAAGGTCGGTTACTACGACATGTCGTATCTGCAAATCCTCTGGTCGCAAAATGAGACCCGCTTGTTTCCAAATCCTCTCGCTCAGACACCTTCGCCGACTGAGGCCGACCAGGTCGCGCGCGGCAAACTGTTGTTCACGAATAAGGTCACAGCCGGTGGCGCCGGTTGTGCGGATTGCCATCATAACGGAAACGTCTTCGCTAACGGCGTGCCCGATGACACCTTTCAGGATTTTAACATTCATGAACCGGGCGTGATCAGCGAAACCACCGTCGATGGAAAAGGGCCGTTTTACCGACCGGAGAACGACTACTTCTTCACCGAGTTCGAGCCGCCACAGGACGTGGGCACCCCGCAGAATTTCAGCAGCCGCAACACCAAACACTTGCGCGCCGTCTGGGATGCAGTGCCGCGCTATCTTCACCACGGCTTCGCCCACACCCTGCGCGAAGTGCTGCTCGCCCCCGACTCGTCCTTGCTCCAGTCCGGAGAGCGCGGCTTTAATTTCCGCACCGTCCGCACCGACCAGAATCGCGCCACCGCTACCGACTTCCTCGGCGGCCCCGCTGTCGTTCTGCCGACGCAGGTGCCGGTCACGTTCGCTGACGCCTCCGGCGCGCTGGCCGGCGATGGGAAAGGGCCCGTCCTCGTTAGTCTCGACAGCCCGTTCACAAAACAAACCGACGGCAGTTTCGAAATCGACCGCCTCGGCACCAGCAACGTCGCGCCGCTCACGGTCGACGGGCAAATCAACCCAGCCCTCGCGGCCAATCATATCCAGGTGCTCAAAGACACCCACGGCAAAACTTCGCAGTTGAGCGCGCCAGATCTCGACGCGCTCATCGCCTACATGAAGTCGCTGGAGCGAATTAAGACTCCCTAACTCGGATCGCGTTCGCCGGCCGGGAGACCGGCTGGCGAGCGATGCCATCCTCAGGGCGCCCGCGCCACGTTCGCTGGCGGCAAGGACTCGCGGGCCGCGACCACATACGCTTCGAGAGCCGCGCGATCGTCCGGCTGGAGCCCGGCCCGCGGAGCCATGATGCCCACGTAATGCCGCCACTGCGCGACCGAATAGTGCGCGATCGGCCGCGCTACATGGCATTCCGTGCAGCTCGTGGTGTAGACCTTTCGCCCGCGCTCGAGAGTCGGAACGTTTGCGCTCTGCCCATCGCCGACTCGAGTGGCCACGGTCTGCGCGGTCGGGAAAGCGGAGGTTGGATTCGTTTCGCAACCGCCAAGAGCAAACAAACAGAATGCACCGAGGGCAATTTTTAACTGTGCGGGCCAGATCTTCATTGCATCAGAAACTGAAGCCAAAGATCAGCCGGGTCTGAAGATCCACTTCGTCCGCCAGATTAGTGAGCTGCGCCAGCGGCGTGAGCGTCGCCCACCAGTTACCGCGTCGGTAGGAAACGTTAGGCCCGCCGTAGACAATCGAGTCACCCGCTTCCGACCAATCCGGGAGGTCGATCTCATGCAAGAGCTCCGCCCCGAGCAGAAAGGTAGGTGTAACTTCGTAGCTCACCCCGAGCGACTGGGCGAACTCTCCCCCTCTCTCTTTCAATCGCTCCCCTTCCCATTTTGCTTCCACCGTCGCGTTATAGGCGACGACGAAACGGCCGAGATTTTTTTGCAGGATCACTTTCGATTCCAACTCCAGTTCTTCCGGTCCGCCCTTCACTTCGCCGTAGAGAGCTAGGCCGAGCAGGTCGGTTGTCGGGTTGGTCAGGTTGTAGACCAGTTCGATTGCTGAGTCCTGGTAACTGAAGCCGTGCTCGTTTGCCCCAGGATCTTCCCGATAACCATAGTCAGCGACATAGATGGCCGCCTGCAACCGATCGGTGATGCCGAACTCGATCTCGTGCCGAAAATCGACCGCGTTGAAGCGTCGTTGCTCGCGCGGGCTGGTTTTCCACGTCACCCAGTTTTCTGCTTCCCAGGTTCCGGGTGCGGCGGTGGTCGCCTCATAGACATAAGTGAAACGGCGCGCCCCCGCCTCGGCGCTACTAGCCCCGAGAAAAAGCACGCCGGCAAGACAGGCGGTAACGAGCGATACCGAAGCGATCCACAATTTTTCCATCCGCCGATCTTAGCAAGAGCATTGACGGTCCGCTGTCGCACGGTTGCTATTTTTTAGCGGAACGTTGCGGCAGCCGTTTTCCGAGACGAGGGGCTGAACATGGCAAAGCTGGTCCCGTCGTCCCCAATTCCGGGACCGTGGTCTTGAACGCGCCGCCCTTTTCCTCTAAAGGTTAGTGGTAAAGATCTGGACCGCCGAGTGAGGACTCGTCTCCGTCGCGCAAACCGTGGCGACTTGATACTCGTAGGACGTGGATGAAGCCAGATTTTTTAGCCGAACCACGGTGCGCGGGGCTGGCTTGGTCTTCCACCGGTTTGTGCCGACCTTTCGATACTGAAGAAGATAGCTTGATGCATCAGCAACCGCTGACCAGGAAATGGTGGCCGTATTCGATGTGATGTTGCTAGCCATTACGCCAGCCGGCGGTTCGCAGCCGCCGCCGGCAGGTTCGCTGAATTGGCAGATGAACCCGCCGCGATCGTTATACACCAGGCTGATATCGTCGAACTCCTTCCCATTGCCCTTCGACGCACCACCGTTCAGGTAGAGGACACCATTGCTTAGGACGTAAATGTCCTGGCCCGTCCCGGCCGCGTATTGCTTCACATATTGCACCACACCGGCGGGATCGTACTTTGCGAGGAAGATATACTCGTTACCGAATGGCGGAAGAGTGATGGTGTCGAAGACCACCCCGGGCCCGCTGGCGGCGAAGCCAGTCACCCAGCTATTACCCGAAGTGTCGACTCCGATGCTATAGCCCTTGTCGGAGGGAGGGCCGCCGGCGTGATGCAGCCACTGGATCACTCCGGAACTGTTATACTTGGCCAGGAAGATATCGCTTCCACTCGTCCCGGTGTTCGGCACCGACAATCCGTCGAAGATCGCGGTTCCAGTGTAATCACCGGTTATAAAAAAGTTATTCGCCCCGTCGACCGCGATCGCCTTAGCTGGGTCGCCGGCAAACGAAGTCGTGCTGCCACCTCCGTGGACCCAGAGATTGGTCCCCGCAGCATCATACTTGGCGATAAAGGCGTCGCCCAATCCGGCGGCCTTGATCGAGTTCGCGTCGAATTTTGACGTGCCTTGGAATTCGCCCGTGATCCCGACATTTCCCTGCCCGTCCACGACTACGCCGTGTGCCTGGTCCGAGCCGGTTCCACCGGCCGTTTTCAACCAGAGTAACGTTCCGTTCGCATCCAGCTTGGCCAGGAAGATGTCGAACAGCCCCTGGCTCGTCACCGTCACCCCCTGCACCATCATCGTGCCATTAAAGAAGCCGGTCACATAGACGTTGCCCGCCGCGTCAAGGGCCACGCCATCCGCGATGTCGCCTGACGCGCTGCCGTAATTCTGCGCCCAAACGACCTGCCCGCTCGTGTTGTATTTTACGATCAGCCAATCGTAATCCCCGTTTCCGGTCAGCGTGATATTGTCGAACTTCGCCGTCGGATGAAGGCTGTTGGTTTGAATGGCGCCGACCACGTAAGAGTTCCCGCCGGCATCGGTGACCACCTTATTGCCCTGGTCGAGCAAATCGCCGCCGCCCACGTTTGCCCACTGGACGTTGCCAGCCGCGTCGTATTTAGCCAGGAAGACATCAGAGGCGTTGCAAGGAATCACGAGGTTATCGAAGAGCCCTGGGTTACTAACCATCCCAGTCGCGTAAGCATTGCCCGCTGCGTCGCTGCTCACTCCATTGCTGATACCGCCAAGGCCCATCTGCTTGACCCACTGAGCGGTCTGCGCCTCGGCCAGACTCGCGAAAACAACAGCAGCGAGAACAAGCGTCGCCAGGACTACTTTCCACTGGTTAAACGCCGACCGGCGGGTGACAGATTTCTTGAAAAATAGCGAGGTGTAAAATAGAGCGATCATAACGATTGGGTTAGTAGGTCTTTTGCCGGTCTAGTTTGTGATCAATCTCCTCGCGGACAAACAAGGAAAAGTTACACGGTTGTTACTTTCCCGGCAGCCCAAGAACGCGCGACACAGCTCGCTCGATAGGAGCACTGTGCGTCAATCGAGCTTCGCCGCGTAGACCTTGTTGTTTCCGAAACCGAGGAACCATGTGATCCCTCTCGGTCCGGTCGTGATGCCGGTCGGCTGGCTGTTGCGGAACTCCCTCGACTCGGTAACGATGCCGTCCGTCGTGATCGTGGCGATTTTATTAACCGCAAATTCCGTGAACAAGAGGGTGTCGCCCCGCCCGCGGGCCAGCCCTTCGGCGCGACTTGGGATGGGATAGAGAGTGACCACGCCAGCCGGGGTGATCTTGCCGATCTGGAGAGCGAAGGCGAGGGTGAACCATAGGTTGCCGTCCGGCCCCGCTACGATCTGCCGCGGGTTATCCAGCCCGCTCGCCATTTCGGTGATCGCTCCACTCGGGCTGATCCGCCCGATCTTCCCGCCGAACCGCTCGGTGAACCAAAGATTTCCGTCCGCTCCCGTCGTGATGTCTTCCGGGGAAGAGTTCGGTGTCGGTACCAGGAACTTGGTCAATCGCTGGGTGGTGAGATCGTAACGCCAGATATTGTTCCCAGTCAGGTCGCAGAACCAAATATTATCATCGGGTCCGGTCGTGATGCCGGACGAGGTATCGAAGAAAGAGAACTGAATCTCGGTGATTTGCCCGGCCGGCGTGATAAACGCGATCTGCCCGGTAGAGCCTTCCGAGAACCAGATGTTGCCATCGGGGCCTGGCGTAATGTCGAAGGGAAAACTAAACGTCGGCGTGGTGAACAGGGTGATGACTCCCTGCGGAGTAATTTGCCCAACCTTGCTGCTATCCTGAAGCGTGAACCAGAAATTGCGGTCAGGCCCCTGCGTAATCGAAATCGGCTGTCGGCCGCCTTGAATGGGGAACGAGCGCGCCATGGCCAGTGTTGTCTGCCCGAGCAAAAGCGCGACGAGCGAAAGGAGAACGAGCCAGCGGGGCGCCCGACGCAGCGGACGCAGTGCGCCCGCGAAGGAATCATAGGAAAAGGTATTCATAGTGGTGCTCAGTAGTTGCAGCAGCTATCTAACGTTCCACGCGCCCCGAGCGCGATTCTTAAAAGGTTACAAGGTTGTTACTATTTGGGTCGGGTTGATTGCGGATTGCGCAAGCCAGCCAGTGGCGCAGGGGTTGCCAACCGTGTCGTGACCTGCCCAGTCCCTTTTCTGGAGGCAGAAAACATCGGTCCGTACGGATATTCTCCCTGCTCCTTCTGCAACCAGCGAATGACAAGGCTCGTTAGTTCTACTAGGACTCGGAAAGTTACGACCGAGTTACCATTGTCGGTTCGCATCCGCTACCGAGACTCATAGCGTGCGGACATGAAAACAAAACCATTAATCGTCCGTTCGGCTGTGACTCTGGTCGCAGCCGGATTGACGCTTTTCTCCACAGGCTCCAGTGAAGCGAGTGGCCGGGGTTCTTCCGGCATGCGCATGAACCGGGGCCATGGCAGTATGAACCAAGGGGCCATCCGACAAGCTGGCATGGGTCGCGCGCTTAATCGCGACCGTGTGACCAGCAGCCAGAGCGGCCGGAATCAAATCGACAATCGCGGCAGCCGCAATCAAACCGCCACCCGGATTAACGGACGCGACGATCGCGGCGGGCACGGTGAACGCGAGCGCCGCCATGGCCGCGACGATCGCGCCAGTGTCTCCCGCGGCGAGCGCGAACCCGGGAATGACCACGGCCGCCACCACGAACGCGGCGACGACAAAGGCCGCAAGTCCACCATCACTCGCGGCGAGCGCGAGCCCGGTGATGACCACGGCCGCCATCGCGAACGCGGCGACGACAAAGGCCGCAAGTCCACCGTCACTCGCGGCGAGCGCGAACCCGGTGATGACCACGGCCGCCGTCACGGGCGGGGTAACGACGATGGTCCAGGTCACGATCTGCGCGATGACCACGGTGGCCGCGGCGAACGTGAACGCGGTGACGAACACGGTGGGCGGCGCGAGCGCGAGCCCGGTGACGATCACGGCGGACGCTAATAAGCCTAACGAAACAAACTCGCGGAGGCGGCCTTGGTCGCCTCCGCGTTTTTGTTTTTCCGAAGGCTATCGCCAGCGCTGCTGTTTTGCTAACCGACGAAAAGGACTAAGCGGCTTGCGGCAGGCGGACGTGCATTTCGGTCCAGGTCGCGTCGGCGCGCTGGAGCGAAATGTCGCCACCGTGCGCGCGGGCCAGTTCTCGCGCAGTGCTGAGACCGAGGCCGCTGCCCGCGACCCGCTCGTCGCCTCGTCCGCGGTAGAAGCGCTCGAACAAGTGGGAAAGCCGCTCCTGCGGGATGCCGTGGCCGGTATTTCCCACGGTCAACTCGACCGATCCATCCACCTCCCGTGCCGCCACCCGCACCCGGCCCCCGGGCGCGTTGTACTTGATCGCGTTCTCAAGCAGATTCTGCGTGATCATGCCGACAAAGGCGCGATCCGCATGGAGCGGGAGGTGTTTTGGCACCTCGGCCTCGACCGTGAGATCCAGCGGGCCGGCGAGAGCGCGCGCGTCATCGATCACGCCTTCGAGCAGTTCGCTCAGGTCGAATTTGTCCTTGTGCAACTCGAGCCGGCCGGCATCGGCTCGGGCGAGGAGGAGAAGATTTTCGGCGACGGAATTGAGCTGATGAACACGGTGGAGCAGGCCTTCTGCGGTGGCCTGGGTATGCAGGCTCGCTTCCGGGTCGGCCATGATCTCTTCAATCCCGGCGCGCAGGACGGAGATCGGCGTCTTGAGATGATGCGAGGCATCAGCGGAGAAGCGGGCCGATTGCTCGAAGCTGCGTTGTAATCGCTCGAAGGCTGCATTGAGCACTTCGATGAGGCCGGCGATCTCATCGCGCGTCGGCGGGACAGGCAAGCGTTGTTCAAGACGTTGCGCGGTGATGCGGGACGCCGCCTGACGGATTTCTTCGATCGGCGCGATCGCCTTCCGCGCGACCCAGAAACCCCCGAGCACGATCACGACCAGCACGGTCGGGATCGCCACCAGCATGCCGTGAAAAATATCGCGCCCGATCTGGTTGATCTCCTTCATGTCTGCACCGACGCGCAAGGTGAGTCCGCGTTCGGTGAATTCGCCGACGCGCACGCTGCGCTGGCCAATTTTGCGCGTGTGAAAAGTCTTGATCCCGTCGCTCACGAGCGGCTCAAGTAAACCCGGCGAGCGATAGAGCGTTTTACCCTGCGCGTTGTTCACTTCGACGAGCCGATGCCGGAGGGCGAGCGGGACGAAGTCGGACTTAATCACGCGCCAGTTATCAGCCGAGCCCCCGTCAAAATTGGTCACATCGCGAAAGAACTCGCTTGCTTCCATCGCGAGACGGCGATCAAAGGCCGAGACCTCATCGTGACGCATCACCATCCAGGTCGTGGCGGCGCCGGCGATGGTGGCGACGACCGCGAGGAGAGCGGAATAGAGCGCCAGCTTCCAGCGCAGGGGCCAGTTCTTCACGGTTCTTCGCGGATCGTGTAACCGAGATGCCGCACGGTGTGGATGAGCGGCGGGTGATCAATCTTCCGCCGCAGCCGGCTGATGAAGACCTCGACGAGTTTCATGTCGTACTCATGTTCACGCTCCCACACTCGCTCGCAGAGTTCGGTTCGGGTAAAGACCCGGCCCGGTTCACGCATCAAGACGCGGAGCAGGGTCAGTTCACGCGCCGAAAGTTCGATTCGGCGGGTGCCGCGATGGAGCTCGTTATCGACCAGGTCGAGCGTGAGATCGGCGACCTGCAATTTGACCACCGCCTTTTCCGCATAACGACGGCTAAGCGCGCCGACCCGCGCGACCAGTTCCTGCATCGCAAAAGGTTTGGCCAGGTAATCGTCGGCGCCCATGGCGAGTCCGTTGACGCGGTCGCTCAATTCGCCGCGCGCGGTCAGGACGAGGACGCGGCTGTCGATATGCGCCTTGCGCAGGCGGCGCAGGACCTCGAAGCCGTCGATGCCGGGCAGCATGACATCGAGGACGATCAAATCGTAGCGCGTCTGGCTCGCTTGTTGCAGCGCAGCCTCGCCATCGTGCACCACGACCGCCTCGTGCCCGGCGGAGAGAAGCGCGCGGGAAACATGCCGGGCGAGCCGGACTTCATCTTCAACAACGAGGGTACGCATAAAATTTTAAAAACTTGTCCACCGCCGAAAAAAGGCGCAGCGCAATCTTCCCTCCTCCACTTCGCCGGGCGATCCGCGAAAGGTTACAAGCTTGTTACTTTTCATTCCCTGCTTATGCAGAGGCCATCTGCCTAACCTGCGATCTCCGGCCAGATACGAAATCGAAACCACGTCGCACGAACCGAGCACAAAATGCATCCGCCGAACTGGTTCTATTTCCATTCTCCATCCGACGCCCCGCGCGGTCGAGGAAGAAAGCGCAACCGCAGTATTCCCGCCTTACCGCGATGCTGGTAGGATCGATCGTCTTGAAGAATCGCGACTTTATCCTAACGACGCTCGCCGCGCTCGTCTTCTGCGCGCCGGCGCTTTGTTCCGGCCAGGCCACGATCGAGGGGAAAGTGGAATTGCCGAAATCACACTTCGTCCCGGTCGTGAATGAGCGCTACGAAGTCGTGAGCAAGGCTGGCATCCTCGCGACCGATCCGCCGCGCGCGGTGATTTATCTGGAGGGCGATTTCGCCAAGCCGACCCATCTGCCCAACCGGCTGGTCGAGCAAAAAGATTTCTCGTTCCGGCCGCCGCTCCTCCCGATCGAAGTCGGGACGAAGGTGGAATTCCCCAATCTCGACGACACCTATCACAACATTTTTTCCTATTCCCCGCCGAAGCGTTTCGACCTCGGGCGTTATCCGCCGCACGAGAACCCGGCGCCCTCCGTTGTCTTCGACAAGCCGGGCTTAGTCACGCTGCGCTGCGACATTCACGAACACATGCGCGGGCTCATCCTCGTGCTCGACACGCCCTACTACGCGATCACCGACGCGGCCGGGAATTTTCGCCTAACGAACCTGCCGGCCGGCCATTACGTGCTCAAGGCCTGGGTGAACAGCAAGACCACCTGGGAACACACGGTCGGCCTGAAGAATGGCGTGGTCCTGCACCTGAATCTGCCGTGAGCCCTGCCGTCGAGCCGCGCAGCCCCGGCCTCCGCCGCTTCCGCACCAAGCTGCTCGTCGCCATGATGCTGGTTGTCTCGGTCCTGACGTCGTTAGGCATTTACGTCGCCCAGCACCGCGCGGCGGGCGACGCCCAGACCGATCTGCAACGCGACTTCGAACTCGAGCTCGCTTCCCTCCATCGCCTCCAGGATTTGCGCAACGCGGCCGTAGCCGATCGTTCCCGCTCGCTCGCGCAGAATGCGCGCATCCACGCCGCGCTCGAGGATAACGCGCTCGATCTTCTCTATCCGAGTGCGCGGGAGGAACTGCGCGACCTGATGGATCGCCCTGACCCCGCCCGGGTCGACGCGGCCGACGCTCTGCACGCCACCTTTTACCGTTTCCTCGACAGCCACGGAGCGGTCATCGTGCCGCCGGCAGGCGAAGCAGGCGAGCTTTTGCCTAACGACGAGGCTTGGGTCGCGCAAAGCCGGATTCCGCAAACCATGCAGGCCGGTTACCTGGCCCGGCGCGACGCGACCGGTCAGTCGACGGTCGAGGAGATGATCGCGGTGCCGATTCGGTCAACCGAGACCGGCGAGTTGATCGCCGCGCTCGTCCTTGGCTTTAAGCCGATCGAGACGACGCCGCATGGCGCGACCGGGATGAGGAGCGGAATCATGGTCAATGGCGCGCTGCAATTTCCGGCGCTCGACCTGGCGACCGCGGCCCAAATCGCGCGCCAGGTGGAAAAAGACGCGGCGCACGCCAAGAACAAAGAACACAGCCTGCGGACCGCGATCGACGGAGTGCAGCACCTGCTTTTTTTTAAGCTGCTCAACCCCGATTCAAATTATCCGGACGCCTACGAGGTCTGCGTTTATCCGCTGACCGAGTTGTTCGCGACCCAGAGCCGCCTGCGCTGGCAAATTCTTTCCGCCGGCGGGCTGCTCCTGCTCGGTGGGTTTTTGGTCAGTCATTTTTTCTCGCGCCGGTTGTCGCGTCCGGTCGAGGAACTGGCCGTCGTCTCGGAAAAGAACCGCACACAACGCCAGAAAGCCGAAGCCAAGCTGGAGACGACGGCGGAAGAATTACAGCGCTCGGCCCGCTTCTCCGCCGACGCTTCGCACCAGTTAAAAAGTCCCATCACGGTTCTGCGGGCCGGGCTTGATTCGCTGCTCGCGCGCGACGGTTTTCCGCCAGATGTCTACGAGGAAGTCTCGTCGCTCATCCACCAGACTTATCGGCTTACCGGCGTGGTCGAGGATCTTCTCCTGCTCTCGCGCATGGACGCCGGGAAGTTGCGCTTGAATCTCGCGCCGATCGATCTGACCCACTTGGTGGAAGAATGGATCGACGATCTCCGGGCTCTGCCGGACGCGGGGGAACTTCAGCTTGAAACCGATATTCCGGCGGCGCTCGAGATCGCCGGGGAAGACCGGTTCACGTCGCTGATCGTGCAAAACCTGCTCGATAACGCACGCAAATATAATCGCGCCAACGGCACCATCCGCATCCGCGCGCGGGTCGAAGGCGACAAGGTGGATTTGCACGTCGCGAACACCGGCCGCGGTATTCCAAAGGAAGCGCAGCCTTATATTTTCGAGCGTTTCCATCGCGGGGACGCCGGCGAAAATGTGCCCGGGCACGGGCTCGGCCTGAATCTCGCGCGGGAGCTGGTGCGCTTGCACGGCGGCGAACTGCGGCTGGTGCGCTCCGATTCGGAGTGGACCGAATTCTGCGCCCGTTTTTGTCTGGCGGTGCCGGCTGCGCAACCGATCGGAGCCGGCCGATGAAAACACTTTTCCTCACTGCTGCGCTGCTTGCCGCCGCCCTGCCGGCGGCGAGCGGACAGGAATTTATCGACCGGCTGGATCGGTCCCTCACGATCAGCGTTTTCAACGACCAGGTCCGCGCGCGGGTCAGCGGCCTGCTCGATCTCGAATACTATAATTATCCCGCGCCGCCGCCCGGTTTGATCCGCGCGGAGGGCCACGATCTCTTTAGCCCGCGCCTCAGTTTGTTTCTCGATGCGCAGGCCGGGCCTAACGTTTATTTCTTCGTTCAGTCGCGCCTCGATACCGGCTTCGACCCGACCGATCTCGGCTTGGAGTGGCGGGCCGACGAGTACGCGCTGCGGATCACACCGTGGAGCGATGGGCGCTTCAACCTGCAGGTCGGAAAATTTTCCACCGTCGTCGGCGGCTGGGTCGAGCGCCATCTCTCGTGGGACAATCCTTTCGTCAGCGCGCCACTGCCCTACGAAAACGCCACGCTCGTTTCGGATCGGGAAGTACCGGTGAACGCGCAAAGTTTTCGCGCCGTGCCCGGTTTCGATAAGTATGAGTTTCTCCCCATCGTCTGGGGTCCGGCCTACACCCTCGGCGCTTCGATTGCAGGGCGGATAGGGATTTTCGAATACGCCGCAGCGATCAAAAACGCCGCCGTCTCCAGCCGGCCGGAGACCTGGGACGACTATAATTTCGCGCACCCGGCGGTCGATCTCCGCGTGGGGTTGCGGCCTAACGAAGCCTGGCGCTTCGGCTTCTCCTTCGCGGAAGGCCCCTACCTCCAGCCTAACGCCCGTCCGCTCCTCGACGGCGGCGAGGCGAGCAACTTCCGCCAGTATGTCCTTGGGCAGGACATGAGTTACGCGCGCGGACATCTCCAAATCTGGGCGGAAGCCTTCCAGTCGCGCTTCGAAATCCCGCGTCTCGGCAACGCGGACGTTTTCGCTTATTTCGTCGAGGTGAAATATAAGATCACCCCGCAGCTTTACGGCGCTCTGCGCTGGAACCAGGAGCTTTTCGACAGCGGGACCGACGCTTTCGGTCAACCCATCGCCAAGCTGGACGATGTCTGGCGCATTGAGGCCGCGCTCGGCTACCGATTCACCGCGCACTCTCAGCTGAAGCTGCAATACAGTGTGGCGCGCGGAGACTTTGTTTCCGATCGCGTCGGCAACACGTTTGCGGCCCAGTTCACGGTCCGGTTTTAAGGTGGCAGAATCTGAATGGTAACAACGGTGTTACTTTTGCTGAGTGGCCTTCCTCGGCAACCAGGGTAGAAGTGGAATCGTATTAACGACTGCGCATGAAAAACTTCCTTCTCCTCCGCGGCATCACTTTTTTGGGTGCTGCTCTCTTTTGCCTTTTTGCCCATCCGGCATCGGCCAAAAAATTTAGCGTTAGTGTCGGTCCCGAAAATACGTTTTCGCCCTCCTCCCTCACCGTGGAAGTGGGCGACGAGGTCGAGTGGGAGTGGTTTTCCGGTTTCCACAGCGCCACCTCCGGCACTCCCGGCAATCCTTCGGGAATCTGGGATTCCGGGATTCATCAAACCGGCTTCAAATTCACCTACCAATTCAACACCCTCGGAAGCTTCTCTTACTACTGCGACCCGCACGGCAGTTGTTGCTCGATGATCGGGACAATCAGCGTGGTCGCCGGATCG
The DNA here is from genome assembly GCA_040007175.1 of Spartobacteria bacterium. GTDB lineage: Bacteria > Verrucomicrobiota > Verrucomicrobiia > Chthoniobacterales > UBA10450 > Palsa-1392. Next base: position 62,183 of record JBDTVP010000002.1, on the reverse strand, counting down.
CCCAGCCCCAGCCCTTCGCCGTCACCATCGCCGTCGCCGTCGCCCAGTCCAAGCCCGAGCCCCTCTCCCACCCCAAGCCCGTCACCGACGCCTCTCATCCCGCGCATCTCCTCCGGTCCGGTCCGGATCGAATTACAGCAAATCGCCAGCGGCCTGACTGCGCCTAACGATATGAAGTCGGTCGGGGACGGCCGGCTCTTCGTGGACGAACAGAGCGGCACGATCCGCGTCGTGAAAAATAACGCGCTCCTCGCGACGCCGTTCCTCAATCTCTCCGCGCGCCTTATCTCCGGCGTGGGCGAGCGCGGTTTGCTCGGGTTTGCCTTCCACCCCGGCTTCCGCGATCCGGCCAGCCCGGGTTACCTGAAATTCTATACCTTCACCAGTGAACCGGTCGCCGGTGCAGGCGACTTCGCGACGCCGAATCCTCCCGCCGTTTACGATCACCAAGGCGTGGTCGCGGAATGGAAAGCGTTCGGCCCCGCGACCGACACCGCGGATCCCTCGAGCCGGCGCGAAGTCCTGCGCGTGAACGAGCCGCAGAGCAATCACAACGGCGGCGGGCTCGCCTTCCGCCCGGGCGAACTCTATCTTTACATCTCGTTAGGCGATGGCGGCGCTTCCAATGACGTCGGCCTTGGACACAACGTCGCGATCGGCAACGGACAGGATCTGAGCACCGTCCTCGGCAAAATTTTGCGAGTCGATCCGCTCGATCCCGCCCTCACCGCCGGCAGCGCCGACCCGGTCAGCGGCAATGGAAAATACCGGGTGCCGGCGAGCAATCCCTACATCGCCAGCGGCACGGCCGTGCATGAAATTTACGCCTCCGGCTTGCGCAACCCGTTTCGTTTCTCCTTCGATGCCGCCACTGGCCAACTCGTCGCCGGCGACGTGGGGCAGGCCAACGTCGAGGAAGTCGACGTAGTCGTGAAGGGTAAAAATTACGGCTGGAATCGTAAGGAGGGATCCTTCCTTTTCAACCCGAGCAACGCGACCATCACCCCCGATCCCTCACCCGATCCCGCGCTAACCAATCCCGTCCTCGAATACGGCCACGAGGACGGCCTCGCCATCATCGGCGGCTACTACGAACGCGGCGCGAGCGTTCCGGCGCTCACCGGCAGCTATGTCTTCGGCGATTTCCTCGATGGTTCTTCCGGGCACGGCCGTCTGTTCTATTCCGATCTCACTTCGGGCGTGATCCAGGAACTGCGCCTCGGCGATCCGGAACGCGCTTTCGCCGGCCAGGTCAAAGGCTTTGGCCAGGACGATAACGGCGACGTCTACGTCCTCGGCGACGCGACCGCACTCGGCGGCACTATTTACAAGATCGTGCCGATCGCGGCCAAGCCGACCCTGGTTAATCTTTCCACGCGCTTGAACGTCGCGACCGGGGACCGGGTGCTGATCGGTGGATTTATCGTCACCGGCAGTGCAACCGAGGAAGTCGTCCTGCGTGGCATCGGCCCCTCGCTCACCGCGGGCGGCGTGCCGGCGGCCGACACCCTGCCGAATCCGAAGCTCGAGTTGCGCGACAGCAAGGGCGCGCTCGTCGCAACCAACGACGACTGGATAAACAGCGCGCAAAAAGACGAGTTCATCACCAAGGGCCTCGCGCCTAACAATTCGCTCGAATCTGCCCTGCTCGCCGATCTCGCGCCGGGCAGTTACACTACGATCTTGAGCGACGCGAACGGCGCCAGCGGCATCGGCCTCGTCGAGCTCTACGCCACTGATGCCAACGCTCCGGCCAACCCGGTTAACATCTCCACCCGCGGCTTTGTCCAGACCGGCGACGACGTGATGATCGGCGGCTTCATCATCGGCGGCAGCGCGACGCGCCATCTTGTCCTCCGCGCGATCGGGCCGTCCCTCGGCGCGGCCGGCGTGGTTGATCCGTTGCTCGATCCCATCCTCGAATTGCACGACCAAAACGGCGCGCTCATCGAGTCGAACGATAACTGGAAACAGAACCAGGCCGAAGTGGAAGCCACCGGGCTCGCGCCCGGCGACGATCGCGAATCGGCCATCGTCATCACACTCGCCCCAGGTCCGTATACCGCAATCGTCCGCGGCGCGAACAGCCTCACCGGCGTCGCCCTGGTCGAAGCCTACGACATCCCCTAACGACGTTTTCGATATAGCGGAGCCATCCTGACGGGAATGGAGCGCGCGGGCACGGCGCGACATCGACGGAGCCCGCAGGGTGAGCGAAGGCAGGAGCCGCATCCATCGAACCGGGCTCGATGACCGCCCTGTCCCCGGCGGGAATCGAACCCACATCTAAGGTTTAGGAAACCCTCGTTCTATCCGTTGAACTACGGGGACAAAGCGGTAGGTGCGGGAGTGGATTCGTTTGGCGCGGTTTTGAGCTCGATTGTGAAAGTAGCGCCCGTTCCGATACCTTTACTAGACGCATGAATTCTGCCGCCATGCGCCTCGATAATTGCTTTAGAGATCGCCAATCCTAGGCCGAGCCCCTCCGCCGGTGCCTCTCCTTGCTCGAATGCTTCAAATATTTTCGGCAGGAGCTCAGGTTTAATTCCTTCGCCACTATCTGTGATCTCAAACAAAAGCTTCTCTTGGCCATCATTAAAAGAACGCGTCGAAATTGTTCCCCCATCGGCTGTGAACTTCTGAGCATTTTTTAACACGTTCCAAAACACCTGCTGAATCCGCGCGCGATCCACTATCACACGATGGTTGGCGGCGTTCAGCTCCACGTGCACCTCTAGTTCTTTTCGCGCGAACTCGGCTATAACCATTTCCAGAGCATCCCGGAAGAGCGAAGCAGCGTCCGAAAGGTCTAAATGCAACTGTAATTTCCCACCGGTGATACCTGCAAGGTCAAGCAAGTCGTCGATCAAACTAGTTTCCAATTCGATGTTCCGACGGACCATCTGCAGACCGTCCCGAAGCGACGGGTCCAGTTGCCCTTCTTCGAGAGTGGCATGAGTCCAAAGCAGAATAGGATTGAGCGGCGTCCGCAGCTCGTGACTGAGCATCGCCAAGAATCTATCCTTAGCTTGGTTAGCCGCCTCCACCGCCGTGTTCCGCTGACGCACCTCGGCGAGGGCGTCCGCCAGTTCCGAGTTTAAATTGTTTATGCCTTTTTGCTGTTCTTCGACGAACTGCTTGGCTGAGTCAGTAACGACATCGTCCACGGCATCGTGGATGATATGTTCGGCGGCTTTTCTAGTTTCCCTATCGAACGCCGGCACTTTCTGGGCAAACGCTTCGACCCAATTATGGAAAAGAATCCGTCGCATGATGCTCGCTTCCCGAATGACTTCTTCGAGCCTGTAACCTTGTCGCCAGCGATATTTGCCGTGGACTCGCGCATCGCGAGACACCTCGCGGTGGTTGGGATCAGATTGCGGAGATTTTAGGAGTTCGGCCAGATCTTGGAAGAGCACGGGCATGTGATCAACAAGCTCGTTGTATTCAAGGTGGTCAGAAGAGCTAATGACAGCGTCCCGTTCCACAGCTCGCAACCACTCGCCGGTAATTTCCTCGCGATGGGCAAGCAGGTAATCGCCGAGTTCGGAAAGAATTGTCTGGTTCATCGTATCCTGACCGCAGCTTAGTTTGAAGAGCCCCCGGTCGATGGCGACTTCTCATGTTCCTTGCGTGTCTCATTCTCGGAACCGGAAGTAAAGGCCGCAAAGTAGGTTGAGAGTGGAAAGTTTGCGCAGTTGAGACCCCTCCTGACGAGGTTTAATGAGACCTCCGTTTAGTCTTAGGAGATCCTCGTTCTATCCGTTGAACTACGGGGACGATTATTGACAATCAATCAATTATCTCGGTTTCGATGGAATCGAGCAGATTGTTGTTGCCAATTAGGGGCCACATAATCATCTCAGGCGCATGAAAACGCCTATTCGGTTGCCCCCCTGCGACGACGGCTTCCGTTGCGAATCGTAGGGAAGCGGCGGCATGGGGCGGGGCGGTTCAAAGTAACGGGCTACTTGTTGGCGGCAAGCGCGCTTGGAAATACTTCATGAAGCGGGAACACGCCAAAACCTTCATCGAGGCGAGCAGATCAAGCGAGATCTCGGCACCCGGGCCCATCGGATCGACCTCGCGCTCGCCGAAGCTATTCTGGTCTTTCTTTGCTATCTTCTTCCGCCACAAGCTCTGACATCGGTGCGGCGGCGTCGGCCTGTTCCTGAAGGGTTGCGTTCCCCATCGCGGTGCGACGCATGGAGTGCATTTTGCGCGAAAGCGAGCGGTGCACGGCGCGGGAACCGGGCGCATCAGCCACGTAGGTCGCCGAATTTGCCGCCGCAATGCTGAGTTGAGCCGCGGTGGCAATCGCATCCTGGTTCGCGCCTAGGAACAGGAAAGTCCACCGGTATTGTTCCGTCTGCTGTTTGATCAGCCTCGATACCTGCTTCCAGGTGTATTTTTCGGAGGCGTTCTCCAACCCGTCAGTCAGTATCGCTACGATGACCTGCGCCGGGCGACCTTTCTCCGGGAGGGCAGCGAGATGGTTGCCAAGGTCGTCGATCGTGCGCCCGACCGCGTCGAGGAGCGCCGTGCTGTTGCGGGGGACGTAGGTATCGCTGTTCAGCGGGAGAACCTCGGCCACAGGCAATGACTGCGCCGGCAGGAGATACTCGTCGTCGAAAAGAACGAGGGTCAGTTTGGCGAGGCCGTCTGCCTTCTGCTGTTCTTCCAAGAATCGATTGAATCCCTCGATCGCTGCCGCCTGGCAATTCTCCATGGATCCAGACCGGTCGAGGATGAAGGCTAGCTCGGTATAATTTTTGTTCATGGGCGAACTTTAACCTACGAGGTAGGACAAATACTGTCCTAGCATCAAAAAAAATTCAGGATATTCAGAACGCGACGCCTCGAAACAGCAACGACGTTTGCGTCCCGATTGTCCGTTTGGGCCGGGCGGTTGTCCAGCCGCGGAATCGAGGCGGTCGTGGCTCGTTAGGCACCTGCGAATTCCGGATTTGGGAAGCACTTCTTCATCCTGACCGAATCAAAAATCTCGCCGTCGGCGTCTTGTTCCTGCAAAGTGAAAATCACCTCGCTCCAGACGGAAAGGACCACTTCATGACGACTGATCAATGCTGCACGATCGTGCCTTACTTTAAGGTGCAACCTGACAAACTGGATGCCTTCAAAGCGATTGCAGAACGCTGCGTCGCCCAGACCGAAGCGGAACCGAAATGCCTCTACTACGGTTTCAGTTTTAACGGCACTGAGGCACACTGCCGGGAGGGCTACGCCGATGCGGAAGCCGCGCTTGCGCATTTGGAGCGCATCGGCCCGTTGCTCGAGGGAGCATTGCAGATTTCGGAGCTGACCCGGCTCGAGATTCACGGCCCGGAGGAAGAACTGGCCAAACTGCGTAAGCCGCTCGCCAAATTGAAGCCGCAATTCTTCACCCTCGAATTCGGTTTCCGTCGTGAGCGAGGCGCGATGGAAAAATCGCGGGACCGCCTTTAAGGTGCGGACGTGATCGAAGGAAGAGAACTCACCGTCTGGGCAGTTTCCGCGCTCCTCGCTGTCGGGGTCGGCTGGAGCCGCTATTCCAAAGCGAAAACGCACAACAACCTCGTGCGCGACCTCGCTGCGATGGAGCCCGAGCAACGCAAGAAAATGCTCAGCCGCCTCACACCCAAAGTCGCCATGGAAGCGCGCCAGGATCTCCTCGAGCGTTTCCGGATCATGACCTGAGACCGCGCCTAACGACGCCGCATCGCGCTTTCTCCGTGAGAACTTTTTCTTGCCGCGGGCGGAACGATCCCGCTTAATCACAGCGCATGGCGCCCGCTGACGATCCGAAATTGCCTCCCGTGGGCCAAACAGACGCGCCCGATTGGGCCGGCATTGCCGCCAGCCCACGCTTCCAGGAGCTGCTCCGCGCTAAGCGTCGTTTCATCGTCCCGGCGATGGTCTTCTCCATTCTCTATTATTTCGCCTTGCCCGTCCTGGTCGGCTGGTTCCCCGATTTGATGAAGAAGAAAATCGGTGACGGGGCCAACCTCGCCTATCTCTTCGCGCTCTCGCAGTTCTTCATGGCCTGGATCGTGGCCGGCCTCTATGTCGCGAAAGCCGGTGCCTGGGACAAGGCAGCCGCGCGCCTGCTGAGCGAGTCGGGCGAGAGGTAATAGCGCATGCTCGCCGCCACCACCAATCCCACCGCGATCGCGATGTTCGTCGGCTTCGTCGTCGCCACGCTCGTCATCACATTCTACAGCGCGAAAAAGTCCTCCGGCTCGAGCGCCTACTTCGCCGCCGGGCGCCGCATTACCGGCTGGCAAAACGGCCTCGCCGTCGCGGGCGATTACATGAGCGCGGCCAGTTTCCTCGGCATCGCCGGCATGATCGCCCTTTCCGGTTACGACGGTTTTCTTTACTCGGTCGGTTTCCTCGTCGCCTACCTAGTCGTCCTGCTCGTGGTGGCTGAGCCGCTGCGCAACGCCGGCAAATACACCATGGCGGATGTGCTCGCCTACCGACTGAAGCCGCGCCCCGTCCGCGCCCTCGCCGCGCTCAGCACGATCACGGTCAGCACCTTCTACATGATCGCACAAATGGTCGGCGCTGGCAGTTTGGTCAAAGTCCTTCTCCCCGGCATCGGCTACAATCTCGCGGTCTGCGGCGTCGGCGTGCTCATGATCGTTTACGTCGTCTTCGGCGGGATGCTCGCGACCACCTGGGTGCAAATCGTGAAGGCTATCCTGCTCATGAGCGGCTCGGTTCTGCTCAGCGTTCTGGTGATGAGCCATTTTCATTTTAGCCTGAGCGAGTTCTTCCACGCCCTAACGAACATCACCTACCACGACAAATCCGGCGCCGAGGTGACCAAGGATTTTCTTACCCCGGGGATGAAATTCAAGAACCCGCTCGACTTCATCTCGCTCAGCATGGCGCTCGTCTTCGGGACGGCCGGCCTGCCGCATATTCTCGTCCGGTTTTACACCGTGCCCGATGCCAAAACCGCCCGCTCCTCCGTCGTCTGGGCGATGGCCTTGATTGGCATCTTCTACATCATGACGACCTTTTTCGGCTTCGGCGCCGCCAGCGTCCTCGGCCCCGATTTCATCGGCCGGAACGGCGGCGGAAACATGGCCGCGCCGCAACTCGCCCGCGTTCTCGGCGGCGACGTCTTCTTCGCCTTCATCAGCGCGGTCGCCTTCGCCACCATCCTCGCGGTCGTCGCTGGCCTAACGATCAGTGCCAGCACCAGTTTCGCGCACGACTTTTTCACCAACGTCATCCACCACGGAAAGGAACGCCGGCCCGGCGAAGAAGTGCGCGTCGCCCGCATCACTGCATTTGTCGTCGGGGCGGTCAGCATCGGCCTTGCCATCGCCCTTGGCCCCACCGCGAACGTCGCCTTCCTCGTTGGCCTCGCCTTTGCGGTCGCCGCCAGCGCCAACCTGCCCGCGATCATTTTCTCGATTTACTGGAAGCGCTTCAACACCGCGGGCGCCGTCGCCAGCCTCATCGTCGGCCTTGTCGCTTCCATCGGCATCATCATCCTCAGCCCGACGATCATGACGATTGATCCGCCGACCGTCGCGGCCAGCGCGCGTCACCTCATCCAGCACGCCCCCATCTTCCCGCTCGAGAATCCCGGCATCGTCAGCATCCCGTTAGGCTTCCTCGCCGCCATCCTCGGCACTCTGTTGAGTCGCGAACCCGGCGCTGCCGCCCGCTTCGACGAGCTGGTCGTGAGGGCAAACACCGGGCTGGGCGCCGAAAAAGCGACCGCCGAATAATCGAACGAGACCGCGGATACGCCTGGGTAGCGCACCCGCCCACATGTGCTGGCGATGGTGTTCCACCTTTGCGAACTTTCCCTAGCGCGAAGCGTTTAGGTAGATTTCCGTTTAGAAGTGCGTCGCGCTAGTTCTTCTGCGGAGACGGAAGCAGCGGCAAGATGAGAACCGTTCGGCGACCTCGGCGAGGCTCCGTGGCCAGCAGCGGCCCCAGGAAGTCTTAGCTCGACACTGCCCTAATCAGCACCTTCCGGCAGTTGATCGGATAGCTGTCTCGCCCGATAAGCCAATGGGAGTTCGCCGAACGTTAGACGTATATAGGACACGCCCCCGTCTGACTACCCCTGTAGCCGATTGGGAGCGCGATATCGGCTGCGCCTGAAGCGGGAATTTGCCTTTACATAACCATTTAATTCCCGGCAGGGTGTTCCGTTGAAGTTTTTAAATTTTTCCCAGCTCATGCAGAAAGTGCTGACCTGTCTCATTGTCTTCGCCTGGCTGTTGGGCGGCGCCCGGGCGGCGGATTCGCGGGACGAGACTCCCGCGCAATTGAAACAAGGACTCGAAGGGAGACACCCGGCGGATTACTACAAACTGGCCGCGAGACTCTTTCAGGATGCTTCCACCAAACAGGAAGCGGTCTTTTGGTTCTATGTGGGGCAACTGCGGTATCGCTACTATCTCGCGGCCAATCCCGATCTAAAGCCCGATGGCGACCCAGCCGTTTTTGCTTCGTTCTCGGAGGTGATCGGACGTCCGATCAACGAATTTGCCGGCGGGAAGCCGGATCTCTGGATCGGCGAGATCAATCACGCGCTGAAATGGGACGCTGCGCACGAGAATACGTTCACACCGAAGAGCAAGGCGCCTGATAAATATCAGCAAATCCGCGCCGGGCTGGTCGCGATGCGGGACCAGCTCTCGGCGATGAAAGCAAAGCTACCAGAGATACGCCGGCAGAACGGGCTGAAGTAGCCGCTGCACGAGTCGCGAGTCTGTTTTCGCGGGTCACACGCCCGCCGCTACAGACGCCGCGGAAGTCGATGACACCCTCGTGTCTAAGTCCCGGGATGAGTTTTCTTAAACGCTTCTTCGTAACCGTGGCCGTAAGCTGACTTCCAGGTCATCGGTTCGGCTTTGCCTCCTTGTTGGTCGAAGGCTTTCTGCGCCATCTCATTCATGTCGGAAGCATAGGGCAGCTTCGCGCCACTGGGGGCTTCGCTCCCGGCGGCCGTACCTGCTTCATACGCTGCCCGCTCTGCGGGTGTGTGTCCGTGTGCGGCGCGCTGGGAAAAAAAGGCGACGGCGCCAAAGACCAGAAAGGCGAGGAGCGCCATGAGCACGAAAAAGCGAACGGGTTTAAAAGCCATCGCTCATCTGATCAAGCTTGCGTCCTGCGAGCAACGATTTTCGCCCTCTTCACTCCAAATCCACGGACCAAACCGAGCCGGTGTATTTGCCAACGCGATAGGAGACTTTCACGCGACCCCGCCATTGCTCATCGCGGACGCGCGGGGATGCAAACGACGACTCACCGATTGCAGATCGAGCTACGCCGTAGGCCGTGCGCTGGAAATCCAAGCAATAAAAAATTGCGAAGCGGCGTTTCACGCGGCGCGCTACTTCATTCAGCGTCCGCCGATCTTCCGGCTCGAGAATCCCGGCATTCTCAGCATTCCGTCAAGGTTCCTCGGCGCCGAGGAAGCACCGAGCGACTAGAATTGCGGGCGCTTCGTTGTAGCCGGCATCCCTGATCCCGGCCGAGGATGACGAACTCAGCCTTTCCTTTCCCACAGCTCAGCGAGGTGAGCGCAGGCGGTTACGGCCGACTCCATGTCCTGCACCGCTACCCATTCGAGCGGTCCATGCGCGTTGTGCTCACCGCAGAACAGGTTGGGGGTCGGCAGGCCCAGTTCCGTTAGGCGCGAGCCATCAGTGCCGCCACGCACGACGTGGTCATACGGTTTGAGTCCTGCCGCCGTGAAGGCTTCGCGCGCCAGCTCAACCGGGCGCATGTCCTTCTGTAACCAGTAAGCCATGTTGCGATACTGTTTGCGGATCTTGCAGCGGATGCGCGCACGCGGCTCGGTCGCTTGTAAGCCTCGGCAAAGGCTCTGCAAAATTTTGCCCTTTTCGGCCAGTCCTTGCAGCTCGAAATCGCGCAGGAGAAATTTCACGACGGTCCGCTCCGTCCGGCCTTCCACGTGGATCGGGTGGATGAATCCTTCCCGCCCCTCGGTTGTCTCCGGGGCGCAGCGTTCGCGCGGCAGCGCGGCCAGGAGCTTGCCCGCCAGGTAGGCCGCGTTCACCATCCCCTTGGCCTTCGCCTCCATCGTGTGAGTCGTGATGCCATCGATGATGACTTCGGCCGCATCACCGGAAAAAGTTTCCCAGCAAATCTCACCTGGCGCACCGCCATCCAGGGTGTAAGCGACGTCCGCCCCGAGCGCTCGCAGATCCAGTTTGTCCACGCCCCGGCCGATCTCTTCATCGGGGGTGAAACAGACTCGGACCAACCCGTGCTTCCGCTTTTTCTCCCGGAGCAATGTCTCGACCAGAGTCATAACCACCGCCACGCCCGACTTGTCGTCAGACCCGAGCAAGGTGGTGCCGCTGGCAGTGACAATGTCTTTGCCTACGGCCGTGCGTAGCTCGGGCGACGTCGTTGGATCTAGAGTCAGGCCAGGGTTATCCGGAAACTTAATGACGCTGCCGTCGTATTTGCGATGAAGGATGGGTTTTACGCTTTTGCCGGAGCAATCCGGCGCCGTATCCACGTGGGCGAGAAAGGCCACCGTCGGCACGCGGGCTTTACGCGTGTTAGCGGGGATGCTGGCCATGACGTAGCCGTGCTTGGTCATTTGCACATCCGCGGCTCCCAATTCAGTCAGCTCTTTTCTCAGCATCTCCAGCAGCACCGATTGACCTGGCGTGCTTGGAAACGCGGTGCTGATCTCGTCCGCCTGGGTATCGATCCGGACGTAGCGGAGAAATCGTGAGAGGATGTCGTCGCTCATGCCCGGACTCTCCGCGCCGGCCGCGACCGCGCAACTCGCCCAGCCAACTAACAGCAAAGAGCTTGGCCTCGTTACCGGCGTTTTCTCCTCGACCGTCTACCTGCTTAGAGCTAGGGCAACCCGGGCCGGGATAGTTCCGACAATACCGGAATAACCAGCTACGGAAACACCGTAAATATATTAACTGCAGCGCGAAGGGAAGACAGCGTGACGATGGCTGAGTGCGGGTAACGAGGCAAGGATACCTTCGGGCACGCCAGAGCGCACGCGCGGCCTTCTTTGGCACGTAACCAGCTAAGGTTGATTGCCATGCGAAATCATAAAAGAACATCTAGCAACCTTTATCTAGTCCTAATGGCCGTGGCGGTAGCGACGGCTTGCCTTCCCCATAGCGCTCATGGCGCCCCAGGAGATTTATACGAGACGGACTTGGCCAGCGGAACGGTCCTCAAGTTTGCTCCCGATGGAACTCAAAGCAGTTTTGCCTCGGGCTTCGCCGCGCCATTGGGTCTGGCTTTCGACGGCAAAGGCAACACCTACATCGGCGACACAGGTGGCGGCGCCATTGTGAAAGTTGCACCCGACGGAACGCAAAGCCTATTCGCCACCGTCCAGGATGGTCCTACGGGCCTCGCCTTCGACGGCGCCGGCAATCTTTACGCGTCGGTCTTTAACACTGGCGTAGTTCTGAAAATTACTCCGGATGGGATCCAGAGCACCTTCGCCTCCGGCTTGACCAACGGGACCGGCCTGGCTTTCGACAAGGACGGCAACCTCTTTGTGGCGGATCTCGGCGGTGGCGCGATTTATAAAATTACCGCGACGGGAGCAAAAAGCACCTTTGCCACCGGTCTGACTGGTCCGGGCGGCCTTACTTTCGACCCTTCTGGTAATCTCTTCGCGGCCGACAACGTGAGCGGGGTGATCTACATATTTACCCCCGACGGAACCATGAGCATCTATGCCTCCGGAATACCCGGTGCGGCCGGCGTTGTCTTTGACGGCGAAGGGAACCTTTTTGTCGCGAGCAATTCCGATGGAGCGATCTACAAGTTCACCCCTGATGGGACTAGGAGCACCTTCGCCTCCGGTCTCGCCCAATCGACTTTTCTTGCCTTCGAGCCCATTGCTGAAAAATTGCTGAACGTCAGCGCCCGCGGTTTCGTTCAGGACGGTGATAATGTTTTGATCGGCGGCTTTATTTTAGGCGGCAGTTCGTTGCTCGACAACGTAGTCGTGATCCGTGCAATCGGGCCGTCGCTTTCCCAAGCGGGAGTCGCTAATCCATTACCCGATCCCATGCTGGAATTGCGCGACGCGAGCGGCACCATCATCGCTTCAAATGACAATTGGCAGGATACCCAAAAGGCGCAAATCATGGCCTCCGGTCTGGCTCCCTCCGACCCGCATGAATCGGCCATTCTCGCTCGGCTGCCGGCCGGCCAATATACGGCCACCGTCCGCAGCACCGACGAGACGACCGGCATCGCGCTCGTCGAAATCTATAACGCGAAGTAGGCGTCAGTCCGCACCATCCTGAAGGCGACCATCCTGGAAGTGGTCGCCTCAAGGGTGGGGTGTGGCTTCGCGTATCCATCGAGGATTGCGTGAATGTCGCCCCCTCCCCTCAGTGGAATCCCAGCGCGCTGTGAAAGGCAACTTGCGAGACTATTGCGCCGCTCGGCACCTCTGAATCGGCGAATCGAGCTTCGCCGATTTTCGCCAGGCGATCAGCGCGCCGGCGACGACAGCGGCGATGGCCCGCACCCCGCTGGCCCCCAGATCGGAACAGGAGGCGATTTTTGCATCGGAGCATTCATCTTGGACAACACCGAGGTTGACTAACGACTGCGCTTTGCACCATTCAAATGCGGACTCTTTTTCCTCGTGATGAACCTGCTTAGTCAGCGCCAGGGCCGGATCGCTCTCTTTACCTTGCTCTACCTGAGCGAGGGCGCGCCCATCGGATTCATCTGGTGGGCCTTGCCGACCATCCTCCGCACCGCCGGAGTCGGAGTGCCGAGGATCACCGCGTTGACCGCGCTGCTCGTCCTGCCATGGGTCTTCAAATTTCTCTGGGCGCCCTTGGTCGATTCCCTGCGCACGCCGCGCTGGGGATTTCGCGCCTGGATCATTTCCGCGCAGCTTGCGATGGGCGCGACGCTGCTGCCGCTCATCTGGCTCGACCCGGTCAGGCATTTCCAAGCGTGGAGCGTACTCCTGCTCTTGCACGCGCTCTGTGCCGCGACGCAGGACGTGGCGATCGACGCGATGGCCATCAACCTCGTGCCGGAGCATCAGCGCGGAAGTCTTAACGGATGCATGCAGGCAGGGATGCTCGTCGGCCGCAGCGTGTTCGGCGGAGGTGCCCTGCTCGTGGCCTCGGTCCTCAGCCTGGCCTGGGTCATCGTCGCCTTGGTCGGGTGTATTTGGACCACGCTCGTTTGCGTGGTTTTCGTTAGGGAACCGGAGACCGCGGCGGGCATCGGGCATCGCCTGTCAGACTTCCGCGAACACCTGCAAGCCGCGCTCCGTCGGCGGACGACCTGGTTGGGGCTGGCGTTCGCGCTCGTGGCCGCGGCCGGCTTCGAGGCCACCGGTCAGCTCGCCGGGCCCTTCCTGGTCGACCGCGGGGTTTCAGAAAAAACGATTGGTTTGTTTTTCGGCCTAGCGGTGGTCGGAGCCACGCTCTTCGGCGGGTTGATCGGCGGCGCGCTCTCGGATCGCTGGGGACGCCTCCGCTCGGTGGCGATCTTTCTCATTGGCTTCGTCGCGATGATCACCGGCCTTGCGCTCACCGACCTCACGATGGCCAACTCCGACGCCTCCGTGCTGATCGGCTGGCTAACCGGCATGTATTTCTTCATCGGCCTCTTCACAGCCTCTTCCTATGCCCTCTTCATGGACCTGACCGATGCACGCCTGGGTGGCACTCAGTTCAGTGCCTTCATGTCGGCGACGAACGGCTGCGAATCGTGGTCCGCCTGGGCGGGCGGAAGAATCGTCGGACCCGGCCACCACTACGCCGCCGCCTTCCTGGCCATGAGCGCCGCATCCTTGCTCAGTCTTCCTTTGTTGAAATGGCTGGGGAGGGAGCGCGCGCGGAGCCGGCTCCACCCTGCCCCGACTCGTGGTTCGATTAGCGATAGCCAGCTCTGACCGGAATTCGTGTCACCTGCGGACTCGGTGCGCGGCAGAGCGTTTTTATCTCCTTCGTATTTTGAGCGTCGCATCTTCGCCGCCATCGATCGGCTCGACCGGAAAGCACGAAGGGCACCCGGCGTTTCCACCGGATGCCCTTCGTCTATGATTCTTTCGTCTCAGGCTGCCAGGAGGCCGGATCGGACGACCTTCTGGCAAGATTGCCTAAGTGTGATTAGCGGCTGCCGCGGACCTTGACGGTCACTTCGTTCGAGCAAACGCCCGTATCTGATTCGCAGACCTGATAGGTGAAGGTCTGGATGCCCTGGACGTCGCCGAGCCGGTCCTGAGCGCCGCCGTCATCGGCGGTGTTCGCGATCACGTTGCCGTCGCGGAGCACGTCGATGGCGCCGCCGTCCGCCGGGGTCCAGCTAAGCGCTACGGTGCGGTTACCGCCTTGCCGACGAGCTTTCGCCGTGAGGGTGATATCGCCGCCGGTGCCACCACCTGCATCAGCCCGGATGAGCCAGTTGCCAGGCAGACCGAAGTCATCGATGAGGCCGAGGAAATCGTTGTTTCCCGGATTATTGATGTCGACCGCACCGCCACTGCTCATGGCTGCGATCCAGCTCTGCCGATGCAGAGTGCTGCTTTGGTCGATGCCCTGGAAGAAGTGCTGCGGGCCGTTGTTCATCGGCGTCATGTCACCCACGAAGAAACTGGTCGCACCAGCCGGCAAATCGACCGGTGTGGCGAAGGTGTAGTCCGCGAAGGTGTTGGTGTTGGCGTTCTGAATGGTGGCTGGCATGGAGGCGAGCAACACTGCGTCGCTCGGGTTGCCGTCGCCGTTCGGGTCGCTCCAGACCGCGATCGTGACGGGAGTGCCGTCTAGCGCATCGGGGAAGGCGGGTGTTCCCCAAGCGACGCTGACGGTGCTAATCGATGTTTGGCCAGGAATGACGTCAAACTGGTTAAACCAGAGTGATTCGAAGTTCTGTGAACCGTTGCCGAAGCCGACGGAGTCTTCCGCCGTCCCGTCATCGATCATGTAGGTGGATGCTGGAAACAGCAAACTATGGATCGGATTGATGGATTTTGAGGCCCCGTGGGTTCTCACAGCTGATGACAGGCTTGGCGAACCCGCCTGCGCGCTAAGCGCGAGCGAAGCTACCAATGCCATAGTCGTCAGTGTGACTTTCTGCAGTGTTGGATATTTCATTAATATAAGTAGGCCTAATTTTGGCGGGGCTAGTCAAGCCATTTTCCAGCCCAGGACCGCAGAGCGCGATGCATTGGATTCATAAGATATTATAGCTGAATACTATATGACGATTTTCCGCTTCGTTATTTTTCGTTAAATATTTGTTTAGAAGATGACTTTTTTGTAAAGAAAGCTCCAGTCAGAGACCCCCATTAGTTCGCGCCTAGTCGAGGCAAACCCGGACGAACGCCCGCGGTCTGAGGGCTGGCAACCGACCATTCAAGCCGTTATAGAGGCGTCATCCGACCGCAGAGAACCCGGTCGCAGCGATAATCTATGACCGTTGAGGGCGCTCTGCAGAATGCGTTCGGTGGTCGCAGAACGCCGCTACAATCCATCCGAGAGGGCCATGAGCTTGCAGTGCCCGGTAAACCGGAGCGCTCAGTAGCTCGAATTCTCGCTCCTGGCACCCGCTTCAACGATCGTGAGGGTCTGATTGACCGCGATATTTCGCAATTTTTGCGTAATTCCGCTGGGCCAGCGAACGGTCAGTGCCCCTATCACGGTCGCCTGGCCTAACCCAAAATGAATCGGCACACTGTTCTGCGCCATATAATGTTGTTCGGTATGCTCTCGGAACTGCTTTGTTCCCCCGCCGCTCAGCAGGATTTTAGCGCCAATCCCGTCGCGATTACTCTGCTGTCCTTTTAGCAGCACTCGGAGCCAGCTGTTACTGTTCCCATCATTCCGAAAGAGAAGGTAGGGCCCGACGGTATTGCCTGCGCCATTGCAGACAAACAGATCCAGAAACCCGTCGTTGTTGTAATCAACAAAACTGGCGTCGCTACCTCTCCCGTTTGTCTTGGCCCCGACTCCGGCCGTGCCGGCTTCATCCGTAAAGGTGCCATTCCCATTGTTGTGAAACAGCCGATTGGGCTGTGTCGGTCCCTTCTCTGTGTTCACGACATACAGATCCAGAAAACCGTCATTGTCGTAATCTCCCCAGGCCACTCCAAGGGCCCCCGTCGGATTGATTGCGCCGCTTGCCGCGGTCACGTCAGTGAAGGTGCCATTCCCGTTATTCCGGACGAGAACATCCTGAACCGGTGCGCCGTTCTCCGTCCCCATCGTCACATAAAGATCGAGGTCACCATCATTGTCATAATCCCCCCACGCTCCGGCCTGAGCAAACGGTGACGAAGTAATCCCGGACGCGGCTGTGAC
Source organism: Spartobacteria bacterium (assembly GCA_040007175.1). GTDB lineage: Bacteria > Verrucomicrobiota > Verrucomicrobiia > Chthoniobacterales > UBA10450 > Palsa-1392. The sequence goes on along the minus strand of JBDTVP010000002.1, from coordinate 45,852 downwards.
ATCAAGAAACGTCCCGTCCCCGCGATTTTTGAATAACTCACTGGACTTGGTAATGAACACATCAAGAAGGCCATCTCCATCATAATCAGCCCAGGCGGCAGTGCGGTTTTCCACGTCTACCCTTTGCAGCCCGGCTTCCCCGGCGACATCGATAAACTGGAAGCCACCGTCATTGCGAAACAAAATGTTTGGCGTGTCGAAGCTAGTCGTGAAGAGATCCAGGTCGGAATCACGATCGTAATCCACTGCATAAGCCCCCCGGCTGCGATGGCTCCTCCCCGTGACACGAGAGGAATCGGCGATGTTCGTGAAAGTCTTATCGCGGTTGTTCCTCCACAACTCATTGTAATTATTCGGATCGGCTTTTTGCGTCCCTTTCGATATATAGAGATCCAGGTAGCCGTCCGTATCGAAATCGGCCCAGACCGCGCCGTGGGCGTCGCCGTTCTGCGGGTTTAGACCGGCCGGGATCGTGACATCGGAAAAGGTTCCATCGCCATTGCTATGCCAGAGCTGAGAAACCGAATTAGTTATGGCCTGGACGTGCCCGAGCGTCATGACGTCGATATTCCCGTCGTTATCGTAATCCCCCCAGGCTCCAGTCCAACTCGAGTTGTTCCCAAAGAACCCGGCTTGGACTGATACGTCCGTAAAACTCAGCGTTGCTGTGTTTCCCGCAACAGCCCACGGAACATGCAGCAGGAAGGTGAACCACAAGGAGACCAATCCAACACCGGGTCGCCGGGGCGAGCGTTTGACTAAAGATGCAACAACGGGAGTTGTATTTGAGAGTCGAACTGGGTTTTTCATAGAGGTCTCCTTCACAGAAGGTAGTTATACGAAATTGTTACCCGGCTCGCGCTGCCTTTGGCAAGCCTGAAAAGAACCTAGCTCAAAAGCTCAGGGCGTAGCTTTCTTGAGACGAATCAAACTGTCTTAGTCGCGGCGCGGAAGTAGCAACCAGCGAATAATCCATCGGAGCGGCGGGATCCGACCGCCGAAAAGCCGCATTGCACCAACCGGCCCGTGACCGCCGAAAGTTTGGCGAAACACGTTCGACGGTTACAAACCGCCGCTACAACTTCTCCCACTCCGCGGTTAACCGCTCCAACTCCTCTGAGACCGCTGAGAGCTCGCGATTGATCGCGACCGCGCGGCCGCCCGCTTCGTAGACAGCCGGGTCTTCCAACTCGATCGCCAACTCCTTCTGCTGGCCCTCGAGCGCGGCGATGTGCATCTCCAATTCCCGCATCCGCTGGTCGCGCTCGCGTTGTTCCTTGGCGAGCGCTTTGCGCGCGTCGGCTTCGGCGCGTTTCTGGGCTTTTTGCTCGCGCATTCCGCCGGTCCGCACGACCGGCGCGGCGGGCGCGGTCGGTTGCGCATTCGTTAGGCCGTTACTTCCCGCAGTCAAGGCCGCCCGTTCCGAGGTGGCCTGCGATTTATCGAGATAATATTGGTAATCGCCGGCGTAGGGCGTGAGCTGGCCAGCATTAATGTGCAAAACGCTCTGCGCGATCGCGCGGATGAAATGGACGTCGTGGCTGATGAAAATAAGCGTGCCTTCGTATTGCCGGAGCGCTCCGATGAGCGCGTCGATCGAGCCCACATCGAGGTGAGTGGTCGGCTCATCCATGAGGAGAAGGTTCGGCGGATAGAGGAGCAGCTTGACCAGCGCGAGCCGCGATTTCTCGCCGCCGCTCAGCACGCCGACCGTCTTGAAAACATCGTCACCTTTGAAAAGAAACGAACCTAGAACGGTGCGCGCGGTTTGTTCGGAGACCGGTTCGGGGACATCGAGCACGGTCTCGAGGGCGGTGTGCCTAACGTTGAGCATCTCGACCCGGTGCTGCGAGAAGTAACCGACCCGCACATTGTGCCCGGGCTCGCGTTCCCCATGCTGCACCGGCAGGACGCCCGCCAGCAGTTTCAAAAGCGTGGATTTGCCGGCGCCGTTCGGCCCGACGAGCACGGTACGCTGTCCGCGCTCGGCCTCGAAGTTCAAGTCGCGATAAACCTCCAGGTCGCCATAGGCGTGCCGCACATTCTTGAGCGCGATCGCGCGCAAGCCGCTCCGCGGCGGCTGTGGGAAGTGGAACTTGATTGTCTTCGCCTGCGCGGTGGGCGCGGCAATTTTTTCCATCCGATCGATCTGCTTGAGCTTGCTTTGCGCCTGCGACGCCTTGCTCGCCTTGGCCCGGAAGCGATCGGCAAAAGCCTGGAGCGAGGCGATCTCTTTCTGCTGGTTTTTGTAGGCGGAAAGCTGCTGCTCCTCGCGCGCGACTTTCTGCTCAACGTAGCTGTCCCAGTTACCGCGATAGCGCTGCAGCTTGGCGTGCGCGATCTCGACGATGCTGCCCACGAGCGCGTTCAGGAATTCGCGATCGTGCGAGATCATGAGGATCGCGCCCGGATAGTTCTTCAGGTACTCCTGGAACCAGACTAACGAATCGAGATCGAGGTGGTTGGTCGGTTCGTCGAGGAGCAAAAGATCGGGCTCCATCACGAGCAGCCGCGCGAGGTGCGCGCGCATGATCCAGCCGCCACTCAACGCTTTGGCGGGCCGGTCGAAATCCGTCTCGCGAAAGGCCAGCCCGTGGAGGATCCGTTTCGCTTTCGGTTCAATCTCCCAGTCGTGTTCGTCTTCCAGTTCCTGGTGCGATTTACCGCAGGCCAGCTCGAGCACCGATTCCTCGCCGGCCGCCGCGGTCTCCTGCGGGAGGTAGCCGAGGGTGGCGTTTTTCTCGAGCGAGACTTTGCCTTCATCGGGCGAAGCCTCGTCGAGGATGAGGGAAAAAAGGGTCGACTTGCCGGCGCCGTTCGGCCCGACCAAGCCCACGCGATCGCCGCGGTTCACCTGGAGCGAGACATCCTCGAAGAGGACGCGCCCGGCGAAAGATTTGGATACTTGTGAAACGGTGAGCATTGGAAATCGACCTTCGTGCTCATGCTCCTAATCCTCGTGATCGACCCGGCGAGCCGATTACGATTACGAGCAGGAGCACGAAGTGGCGGGAGGGTGCCGGCGGAGGGGATCGAACCCACACACCCTTGCGAGTACCAGATTTTGAGTCTAGCGCGTCTGCCAATTCCGCCACGCCGGCAGTTCGAGCGGCCCAGAAGCTACGGAGATCGCCGCCGGCATGCAAGCCTGCCGGTCGATTTCACCTGCAGGGGGGAAAGCCGCGATCCGTTTCCCGCGAGGAAGAACCGCACCCGCTCCATCTCGGCGGCGAGTTCGCGCTTGAAAGCTCGATCGCGCGGCGGAAGCCCCGCCACATAACCAAGCTCGCTCGTTAACGTGCCATTCTTTAGTGCGAGATTGCCCCAACCGATCACGCGATCGCGCCAGAGCAGCGGGAGCGCGTAGTAACCGAGCTTCCGTTTTGCCGCCGGCGTGTAGGCCTCGAAACGGTAGACCCAACCCCACAAAAGCTCGAAGCGTGTCCGATCGTGCACCACTGGATCGAACGGCGCGAGCAAGCGCACGGTCTCCGAGCCCCGCGCTCCTCGCGGATCTTCGTCGTTAGGCCAATACCAGTCGACCCCTTCAATCCGGGTCTGCGAGAGCCGTTCCCGGGCGCGCCGCAGCGCTCCGCTGATTTCCCCCTGCCATTGCGGCACGGCGTAGCGGAGCCGGCGCACGTAATAAGACAAACTCCTGCCCGGCAAAGGCGCATAGAGGTTCACCACCACATCCACCAAGGCATCGAGGCGCGCCTGACGAGTGGTCTCGTCCAACGAGCCCGGCTCGTGCCGATGGATGCGGTAAACCCGGATGCCCTTCTCGCGCCGAGCCACCCGGAGGAACCCGCGGTAATGGAGCGCGTCGAGCATTTGCGTAGTCGCGTGCGATAACCCACCCCAGAAATTTCGCACTGTGCCGTGTGCAAAATGTTCCTGCACCTCGCGTGGATGCACGGCACCGCGCTTCTCGACGAACTTCAGGAGTGATTGCTCCCGTTCACGCTCCTCGGCGGGCGAAGATTGGTTTTGTTCCGCCAACATTCGCAAATCGGGCCGAGGGTGCATCAAGGCCTGCACCGTTCGGGTTACAAAACCGTAGGTGACAAAGAAATCCTCCTCGATCGTAATCGATCGGTAACGCCGTTCCAGATCGCCGGCTTGGTACTCTTTCACCCGATGCCGCAGAATCAGATCCTGCGCGCGAGCCGGCGCCCGGATCGGATCGGCCTGCACGAATCCCATCCTGGCAAAGGCCCGCCGCAAAGTCGTGGGCGGAAAGAGGGAACGAGCCACCGCAAAGCCGCGCAAATCATCCAGCGTCAAAGGCGAAGCAGACATCCCTCATTCTCGCCAACCGGCGTGGATTTTCAAAACGCGGGACTGGAGTGCTTCACGGACAAAAAAAGGAACGGCCGCCGCCGTTCCTTTTTTGTTTTGATTTATCCGTGGCGACTACTTTAACGAAACATCGTCGACGCGGAAGGTTGTGGTGATCGAACTGTCCGTTGTGCTCCGGAATTGCAGCCGCACCGTCTGACCCTTGTAAGCCGCGAGGCTGAAGGCTTTCAGCGAGTAAGTCCCGGCGGTAGTCTTGTCCTTATTGCTGTAAGTCGCAACGGTCGAGAGCAACGTTCCAGCCGTGTTCCGGACCTCGACATACATATAATCATAGGCCGTGGTCGCCGACTCGCTGGAGCTGCAATTAAACCAGAAATTCAGCGTGCCGGCTGCCGTGGATGGGATCGTGACGGTTTGATAGACCTGTCCCGAAACGCTGTTATTCACGCCGAAATACGTGTAACCGGTGCCACCATGCGGGTAACTCCCGTTATTGGTGTAGAACGCGCCCGTTCCGGACAAAACCCAGGGCGAGATGCTGCTTTCCAAAGCGCCATTGACGAGCAGTTCGCTTCCCGGTGTCGGCGTAGGTGTGGCGGTCGGCGTAGGGGTTGGCAAAGGTGTGGCCGTCGGCGTGGGAGTCGGCGTCGGGGTGCCGGTGGCCAACTTGAAACTGCCAATCCGCGCGCGCCAATTATATGAGGTGGTCGAAGAGTAATACTCGCTCGTGAACCAGAAGGTGGTGTCATCCACCGGATCAACGGTCAGCGCGCTATAATCGCCCCAACGATTGCCACTGCCGCTTTGGCTGCCGGTGCCGTCGAAGAGATGGGCTTCGCCCTGGCCCAGGGTGTTCAGCGGATCAGTCGCTAAACGTCCTGCGTAGCGGGGCTGCGGCTTGATGCTTGAACTCGAGGCACTATAGCCAAGCGCCATGTTCCCCTGCCTGTCCATCGCCGCGCTCCCCAGCCAGCTCCAGGTCGTATCCGGCTGATAGGTGCTCTGCTGGTAGACGGTGACTGGACCGGAGGTCACGTTGCGCAACTCAAACCAGCGCAGACCGGCCACTCCGCCGGAGCTAACGCTGTAAGTGCCGACGACCGATTCGTGATCGCCAAAATTCCGATAGGCCAACCGGAACATGAGACGATCGCCGATGCCATCCAGGTTGTTTGTGCTCGTGACTCCGTTTTGCGGGACACAAGCGCGGGTTGTCGGACAAAGCGCCGTGTAACCCGCAGCCGACGGATTAGCAAAGGTGGTAAAGGTCGAGTTCCCGGGCGTGGCAAAGTCCACGTGGAAGTGATAAGTCGTGTAGTTGGGATTGCTCGACTGGCCGGGGAACCCGACGAAAGTGTTGGGAGCCCCCGTCGGCGGCAAAGTGGAACCATCAAGGTCAGACGACAGGAACCCGTCGACCGTTCCGCCGAGAGGTCCGACCGGGCTGACGAAAGTGGCAGGCTGCCCGACGAGCATCTTGGCGCGATCGAAGGCAAAGGCCTGAGGGCCAAGGTATGAGGTGCCCGCCGCGTTGAAGATATTCATGCTCATGTAATAAGCGTCGGGCCAGACGCCGAGGTGCGGATAGTCGAAGAAGTTCGTGCCGAGATGAAACCCATAGCGGTAATAAGTGCCGGTGCATCGGAGGTGGTGGAAATGGCCACGCACTCATCGGTCACCGCGCTGCCGGAACCGGCAAACTGGCTGATCAGCCAGCGATTGGCCAAGTGATCATAGAGCACGACCGGATCGCCTTTTCCACCGGTCTGGCAGACCCCGCCGAAGCCTGACCAAATGAAAGTAATGCTGTTCGGTCCCAGAACGGAAGCGCCCGTGTTCTTCTAAACCTGATAGGCGATATTAACCGACTGGACGTATTGCGTGAGACCCACCGCGCCGTTTGTATCGGGCGGTGCGCAGTTACAACCCACGCCGGGTAGCCCACCCCGTCGAAAGTGCGAATGGGAAGAGGAATATTTGGCGCGGTGAAGCCGTGGTCGGAGACATGCCAGTTTTGAACGACTGTCATAGCTATCTCTGTGTCGATAAGGGAGCTGCGGGTTCTCATTCGCTTCCCGTTCACCCCCGCGCCCGGCGCTAACACCACTCCAGGCGGCGACGTCGCGCATCGCAGGCGAAATGTCGTTATGATAGGAGGCGCCGACTAGAACAGCGCCAGACCCGGCTTGCCCGGTGTTTTGCGCCGTAGCCGAGGAGCCTATAAGTGCGTTCAGCCCGAGCACGCCCAAAAGGACGCCGCCTGAGCACAAAAAAAGCGCGATAACGCGCTGAGCAGAGAAAGCAGACCGCAAAACGACTGGCTTTTTCATATTGTATATGTGTGAGACTGGCGATGCTACTAGGTCTGAGGTCTGCAAATGATTGATAAACCTATTTGATAATGTTTTCCTAAGGTTCCAGGCAGAGAGTTAGAGAGCTATAGGCGCGCGCAGGACTCCTCGGGATTGTCTTGCGCGTCTTCTACCAGGTATTAAGGGCGGAAACGCGTGGAGAAATCCCACTTCGCGTCCAGCACGCAGCCGGTGTATCGAGGGGGCGTGAGCCGATGTAATCCCAGCGCCACCAGTTCAAAATGACGAGACGAAATGGAAAGACGAAGCTGCAACCCAGGCCATCCGCGTGGCCGGTGCCGCTGCTGCTGCTGCTCGCCTTTGGCCTTGGTGCCGGCACGACCTGGCTGGCCATGCGCAATTCTTCCAGCAAGCCACCCAAGTCCGCTATCGAGAGCTTCATTCCCCCCGGAGGTAGCGGGCCCTCGGCACAGGTCTCTCCGACCGGCGCGGCTCCCGCGGCGGCAACGCCGCCAAATGTTTCCCAGCTTCCCGCAGCCGACGCCGCGCGCACATTGGCCAACTGGAATTACGACCGGCAAGACTGGGCGCACGCGATCGAGCACTACGAACAAGCGATCGCCGCCGGGGCCGATAACGCAGATGTGCGGACCGATCTGGGAAATTGCTACCGCTTCCTCGATCAGCCGGAGAAAGCGCTCGAGCAATATCAAATCGCGCAAACCCAAAACCCGCAGCACGTGAACAGTCTCTTCAATCAGGTCAGTCTCTTCGCCCAGGTTCTGCACGATCACGAACGCGCCGAAACCGCCGCGCGCGAATTCATCGCGCGCTTCCCGGCCAGCCCCCAGGCCGAGACCGCCCGCCAGATGATCCGCACGCCCGAGCAGAAAAGCAGCAACCCCTCACCCCAGCGCTAGGGACCGCGTCGTCCGCTAACCTTCCGCCTGTCCGAGCTCGGCCCGCATCGTGTCTATCGGAGCGGGGCGATCAAACCAGAGCTCGAAAGCGAGCGCGCCCTGGTGGAGCAACATGCTTGAGCCATTTGCCCCGCGCGCTCCGGCCTCGCGCGCGGCAGTGAGGAGTGCGGTCGGCGCGCGCCGAGGAATCAGGTCGTGAATCATGAGGTGCGGAGCAATCAGCATCCGCGGCAACGGAGAAGGATCGGATTGCTTCAGGCCTAACGAGGTGGCGTTGATCACCAAGTCGGTCCGCTCCAGTTGCGTGCGCAGCGCACGTTCCTCCCAAGGGACGGCTTCGAGCCGCGCCTCCGGGCCGAGAACGCGCGGGCCGCTAAACGAAGCCGCCAGCTCGCGCGCCAGCGCCTGCGCTTTCGTGAGGGTGCGATTCACGAGCACGAGCCGCTCGCAGTTTTCCTGTGCGCACTGAAAGGCGACGGCGCGGCCCGCTCCCCCACCCGCTCCGAGCAGGAGCACGCGCAGATCGCGCAGGTCGACGGAAAATTCCTCGCGCACCGCGCGGGCGAAACCGGGACCGTCGGTGTTCGCACCTAACGAACGTCCTTCGCGAAAGGTAATGGTGTTAATGGCGCCGATTTTTTGCGCCCGCTCGTCGACTTCATCGACGAGGGAGAGCGCCGCGATCTTGTGCGGCACGGTCAGGTTAAGCCCGAGGAAATCGTGCTGGCGGAATAACCCGAGCGCTTCGACGAGTTCGTTCGGAGCAATCCGGAAAGCAGCATAACGAAAAGCAAGGCCGCACGTCTGGAGCGCAGCGTTCTGCATCCGCGGGGAAAGCGAATGCGCGACCGGATCGCCGACCACGCCGAGCCGGACCGGCGGCGAGATTTCGCGAGACGCCTCCGGCCAGTCGCGCAGGTCTTGCAGATCGAACACCTCTTTCATTGGCCCACCCGCCCGGGATGACAAGCGGGCGCGCCGTGGTTAACGTCGCGCCACCGCATGCCTGAGAATACCGCACCGACCGATTTCATCCGCGACATCGTCGCAGAAGATGTGCAGAGCGGAAAGCACCCGCAAATCCACACCCGTTTCCCGCCCGAGCCGAACGGTTACCTGCACATCGGCCACACCAAGGCGATCTGCCTCAACTTCGGGATCGCGCGCGAATTCGGCGGCGTTTGCAATCTGCGGATGGACGACACCAATCCGGCCAAGGAAGAAGTTGAGTTCGTCGATTCCATTATGGCCGACGTGCGCTGGCTGATCGCCGGTTGGGCTGATAAAAATCTCGGGCTCCAGGACGGCGGCTCGCCCTTTTTCGCCTCGGATTATTTCGACCAAATCTACGACTTCGCGGAGCAGCTCGTCCGCAAAGGGAAAGCCTACGTCTGCGATATGACGCCGGAAGAAACCGACGAAGCTCGCCGGTTGGGCAAGGACGGTCCCTTTCGCAATCGCTCGCTCGAGGAGAATCTCGACCTGCTCGGACGGATGAAAGCGGGAGAATTTCCGGACGGCGTGCGCACCCTGCGGGCGAAGATCGACATGCAATCGCCCAACATGTGGCTGCGCGATCCCGTGCTTTATCGGATCCGTCACGCGACACATCATCACACCGGCGACGCCTGGTGCATTTACCCGCTCTACGATTTTGCGCACGGCCTGAGCGATTATCTCGAAGGAATCACGCACTCGCTTTGCACTCTGGAGTTCGAAGTGCACCGCCCGCTCTACGACTGGATCCTCGAAGCGCTCGAACTGCCGCGGCACCTGCCCCGGCAGATCGAATTCGCGCGCCTTAATCTCACCTACACCGTGATGAGCAAGCGCAAGCTCAAGCAATTGGTCGACGACGAACTCGTCAGCGGCTGGGACGATCCGCGCCTGCCGACCATCTCCGGGATGCGACGCCGTGGCGTGACCGCGAGTGTGCTGCGCGATTTTGCCTACCGAATCGGGATCACGAAATACCCGTCGCTCACCGAAGTCGACGCGCTCGAGCACGCGATGCGCGACGAGTTCAACAAGACGGCGCTCCGCCGGCTCGCCGTGCTTCACCCACTTAAGGTCGTGCTGACCAATTATCCCGAGGGACAAACCGAGGAGCTCGACGCGACGAACAATCCCGAAGATCCGGCTACCGGGAAACGCAAGGTGCCGTTCAGCCGCGAGCTTTTTATCGATCGCGCCGATTTCATGGAGACGCCGGTGCCGAAATATTTCCGGCTCAAACCGGGCGGCGAAGTGCGTCTGAAATACGGCTACATCATCAAGTGCGAAGAGGTGATCAAGGACTCGTTAGGCGAGGTTGTTGAATTGCATTGCACCGCCGATCTCGAGAGCAAAACCGGCGGCGCGACCTCGAACCGCAAGATCAAAGGCACGATTCATTGGGTCAGCGCCGCACACGCGGTCGACGCGGAAGTGCGGCTCTACGACCGGCTCTTCACCGTCCCGGAACCGGACGCCGACGGCGATTTCAAATCGTTCATGAACCCGCACTCCCTCGAGGTCGTGACCGCGAAATGCGAGCCGTCGTTAGGCGAAGCGACTCCGGAGTTGCGTTATCAATTTGAACGCCTCGCTTATTTCGCGCTCGATCTCGACTCGCAGCCGGGCCGCCTGGTTTTCAATCGCACGATCACGTTGCGGGACACCTGGGCGAAAGAAGCGAAGAAAAGCTGACCAAGTCGGACTGGACATTACATACGTTCACACGAACGTTTGCACATGCACGGCCGCGGCGCTTCCCATAATCCGGCCAATCGTTTCGAAGCGCTCCACCTCGAGCCCGATCCCGAGGATGAGAACGATCCCGACCGGCCGAAGCGGCAGACGATTTACTATCGCGATTTCACCCGCACCATCATCGCGCACAACGACAGCCCCGATGTCGGCTTCGAGTCGAGCGTGAACCCCTACCGCGGCTGCGAGCACGGCTGCATTTATTGCTACGCCCGGCCGACGCACGAGTTTCTTGGTTTTTCCGCCGGGCTCGATTTCGAGAGCCGCATCATGGTGAAAGAAGACGCGCCGGAATTGCTCGCCGCGGAAATGTCCAAACCGCGCTGGAAACCGCAGACCCTCGTCATGAGCGGCGTGACCGATCCCTATCAGCCGGTTGAGCGGCGCTTGCAGATCACGCGCCGTTGCCTCGAGGTGCTGGCGCGGTTTCGGAATCCGGTCGGGATCATTACCAAAAACCAACTCGTGACGCGCGACATCGACTGGTTAGGCGAACTGGCCGCGTACCAAGCCGCCGCGGTCAATATTTCGATCACCTCGCTCGATCCCAAACTGCAGCGCGTGCTCGAGCCGCGCACCTCCACGCCGCGGGCGCGACTGGAGGCGATCCGGCAACTCCGAGCCGCCGGGATCCCGGTCGGCGTGATGACCGCGCCGATCATTCCCGGCCTGACGGATCACGAAGTGCCAGCCATCCTGGCCGCGGCGGCGGAAGCGGGCGCGCAGTTTGCCAATTATACTGTCGTTAGGCTGCCATATGCGGTCGCGCCCTTGTTCGAGCGCTGGCTGGAGGAACATTTCCCCGACCGGAAGGAAAAGGTGCTCGGCCGCATTCGCCACCTCCGGGGCGGAGAGAAGTTAAACGATCCGCGTTTCAAATCGCGGATGCATGGCGAAGGCGTTTTCGCGGAGCAGATCGGCGATCTCTTCGCCGCGGGCTGCAAACGCGCCGGAATCGGAGCACGGCCGCACCTTTCAACTGCGGCCTTCCGCCGGCCTAACGAGCAGTTGTGGTTCTTCTGAACAACGCCAGCGTTGGAAACTTTTTGCGCTCGAGCGCGAAAAGGCTAACGAGCCGCCTTATCGCGAGACCGCGCGCGCGTCCCCGGCCGCGTGCATCCGGCGCTGTTTGCGCATCACGAGCAACATCGAGATGCCGCCGATCGCGCCGAAGCTGGCCATGATCGGATACCAAACGCCCCAGCCATGGCGATCGATCATCCAGCCGGTAAAGGGGAGCGCGATGGCGGTGCCGTAGTATTGGAAAGAGTCGATCACGCCCGACGCGAATCCCGCCATTTTGCGCCCGCCGATATCCATCGGCGCGGCCGTGCCGACAATCGCGTGGGTTGAGTTCGCGGTCAGGGCGACGAGGACGAGAAAGAGACAGCCGATGAAAATGCCAAGCGGCGTCGGGCCGACCACGCCGGTCGCGATCACGACTGCAGCGACCAGGATGACGGCGCACTCGACAAAATAAAGCGTCATCGCGACCGGCGACCGATGGCCCTTGAAAAACCTATCGGAGACGATGCCGGCGCTGAAGGAACCGAGGACGGCGACCAGCGGCATGAGGTTCACGGTCCAGAGCACGGCCGCCGGTTTATCGGCCATGTTCAGTTTCAACTGGTCATGAAAATAAAGGATCATGAGCTGGTCGGAACTATTCCGGACCGCGCCGGTGCAGGCATATGCGACGGCGTAAAACCAGATCAGCGGGTGGGTGAAAATGGTCGCGAAAGATTCACGGATCTTCGAGCGGCTACTGGTGTCGGCCGGGCCTTCGCTGGTCTCGATCAATCCCTCATAGCCGGCTTCTTCGGGCGTTTCCTTGACGAAAAACGCGAGCAGGATCGCCGCGGTCGCGACGATGAAAGGCGGAATGCGAAAAAGATAATGCCAGTCATTTTTCGCCACCATCCAGGTCCCGACAACGAAACCGGCGAGGATGATCGGCGCGAGATTATTGATCGCAAACTGCCCGAGCTGGATCATGAACCCGAAGATGCCGGCGAAGGTCCCGCGTTCGGTTCGGCGAAACCAGGCGGCGTTCATCTTGATCATGCCAGGCGCGCCGAAGGATTGGACGTAGCCGTTCATCAGCCAGATCGCGGCGAAGGTGGTGAAGGTGCCGGCGAAAGAAGCGAAACCGAAGATCAGGTTGATCGTGATCGTGCCGACCGCGCCGATCAGCATCGCGGTTTTGCCGCCGATGCGGTCGGTGAGCAGCCCGTTCACAAGCTGGCCGGTGCCGTAGGCGATTGACCAGGCACTGAGCATTCCGGTGATCTGAAAAGTGCTGAAGCCAAACTCCTCCACCATCCCGGGCGTGGCGAAGCGGAAGTTGTAGCGACACATGTAATAGGAGGCGTAGAGGAGACCGATCACGCCCCAGTTCAAACCGCGCCGAGCCCTGAAACCGGGAGGATATTTGTGCGCGATCTCAGTCATACGATGGAAACGGCGGAGAGAATGCGCGAGCGGCCTCCGCTTGCCTAGATGAAAATCGTTGGGGCGCGGCGCGCTCGGATTCCAGGGAAAGGATTAACACGATTTAACTGATTTGATTAGGGAGTGCACCAAATGCACTCGCTAGGCAAACGATCATCTCCGCGCTCCTTTCCGCCGTCGCGCGACCGCGGCCCAACTAAAATCCTGTATATCCTGTCCCTACTACTGCCCGTCGCTCTGCCCGAGCAGCTCGCCGGCGAGCGGACCGGCGTCGTAGATTTTCTGCAGCGCCTCGATGATGGCGGCGGAATCGACCGAGACCGCCCGCGCCTGCTGGTTGTCGTAGACATAGTCCAAGACCAACGAGTGGATGTTGCCGTCGAAGATGATCCCGACGAATTGCCCGGCCTCGTTCACGACCGGACTCCCGCTGTTTCCACCGATAATGTCGGCGTCACAGACGAAGTTGAACTTCGTGCCTAACGAGAGCTTGTCCTTGCGCTCGACCCAGCGGGCCGGGAGATCGAACGGCTCCTTGTTCTCGTGCTCGGCGGAGCGCGCGTAGAGCCCGGCGAAATCGGTGAAGGGCGGAATTTTTTTCCCGTTCTCCTCGTAGCCGCTGACTGTGCCGTAAGAGAGCCGGAGGGTGAAGGTGGCGTCCGGGAAAGCGCTCGTTCCGCGCAGGGCGAAGCGTGCTTTCGCGATCTCGCCATAGGCCTGCTCTTTCGCTTCCTCGTTCGTGTCGAAAACCTTGCGCGCGGTCCGGGCCGGCTGGTCGATGAGGAGCGCGAGCGCAAGCATCGGATCGTTCGCTGCCTTCACGGCCGCGCTCTCGGCGGTCCACATCTTCTTGCGAAACCCGAGGTTCTTCAGCTTCGTTCCGTTGACCAATTCCGCGGCGCGCGCGGCCGGGGATTTGCCGGCCAGAACCTGCTTGACCAAGGGATCGTTAGGCCCGAAGCGGCCGGCCAGATCGGTCAGCGAATCACCGAGGAGAAGGGTTTCGAGGTCATCGTAAACCGGCTGGGAGGAGAGGACATCGAGCTCGAGCGAGGCGCGCGAACCGTCCTGGTAAGCGGGCAGCCGTTCGCCGTTAGGCTTGGGCCGTTCCTCGGCCAGACGGACGAGATGGCTGGCGTAACGAAAAAGCGTCCCGGCAAATCCGCGCGGTTGGCGATAGAGACCGAGGCGGCGCCGTTCCGCTTCGTAGTAATCGTAAATCGGCGCGTTTTTCTCGATCTCGTCGCGCGCCTTTTGGATTTTGTCGTAGGCCGCGAGCGCGCTTTTCATGGCTGGCTCCGCAGCGGCGCGCTGCTCCATCTCGCCGCGCAATTTTTCCTCGGCGGTCTCAAATTTTCCGAACAACGTCGGATCGAGCAGCCCGGCGAGCATGCCGGTCATCGCTTTGCGACTGTTCTGGATGCCGAAGAGATCGTCGCGCGCGCGCCGGGCATTTTCCGTCGCGCGATCGCTGTAGGCCTGCAGCGCCACTTCGCGCCGATAATAGGTGGCGAGATATTGCGGCAGAAGTCGGCCGCGCAGATCGGCCAGCTCCGCCACGGTCAGTTCGCGGTCGGTGTGCCCGGGGCTGCCGCTGACGAAAACCAAATCGTTTTCCTGCGGCCCGACGGAATTGAACGGGAGGTAGTCCTCGATCTGCGCCGGCTTCCCGTTTTCGTAGACGCGAAAGAGGCAGATATCGAGATCGTAGCGAGGGTATTCGAAATTATCCGGATCGCCGCCGTAAAAAGCAGCCTGTTGCTCCGGAGCGAAAACGAGCCGCACGTCGGTATAAATTTTGTAGCGATAAAGCTGATACGAACCCCCCTGGTAAAGCGTGACGACATCGCTGCGCAGGCCGGTTTTTTCCTTCGATTCCTGCTCGATCTCCGCCACCGCAGCGCGGCGGGCGGCGAAGGCGGAGGCGGAATCCATTTCGGGTTTGACCGCGCCGTTGACTCGCTCGGTTACATCCTCGATCGACTCCAGGACATTGAGCTCGAGATCGAGCGCGCGCGGTTCCGCCGCCTGGCTTTTCGCGTAGAAGCCGTCGTGCAGATAATTGTGTTCCGCGCTGCTCAGCTTCTGCAGGGTGTCGGCGCCGACGTGATGATTAGTGATGACCAATCCGTTAGGCGAAACGAAGGAACCGCTTCCGCCGGAATTGAAACGAACGCTCGCCTTTTGCAGATGTTCCAGCCACTGCGCGCTCGGCTCGAAATGATACTTTTCCGCCAGTTGCTTGAGTGGCGGATTATTGTAAAGCCACATCCCCTCGTCGGCCGAGGCAGAGCCAAAAGCGAAGGCGAGAGAAAGTAAAATGAGAACGAAAAGGCGGCGCATGCCGCGAGTATCAGCGGGAGGCACGAGCTTTGCAAAAGCCCTCATTCCCAGGGTCCAGCCCGCGGCACAGACCGGATTGAACCCCGCCGACGGTTCCTTTCTCGCCACCTCGCAGACGCACGCCTTCAAGGATCGCTTCTGCTTTTCGCGGGTTCATTGTTAGGCTGATGGCGGCGGCTCTTTTCGGACTCCGCTGGCGGAGACGAGGCGCCTAACGACACCCGCTTCCTTTCCCGGCTCTCTTTACGCCGACGCGGAACCGATCAACCTTTCGCCATGAGAAAATGGCCATTGGCTTTCATGTTGGCCGGTGCGGCCCTGATGGTTTCAGGATTGGCTGCCCAAACCGTGACTCCCACGCCGACCCCGACAGCCACTCCGTCGCCGAGCGCGACCATCAGCCCCACTCCAAGCGCGACGCCCACGCCCAGTGTTACCCCCACGCCTTCGGTCACGCCCACGCCCTCAGTCACGCCCACGCCAAGCGCCACGCCGCGCCCGAGCATCACCCCGACGCCCGGCCCCTCCACCACGCCCACTCCGACCCCTTCTGGCGAAGCGCTCCTCAATATTTCCACGCGCGCCCGGGCCGAGACCGGAGAGAATGTGCTCATCGGCGGCTTCATTCTCGCCAATGGCAGCGCGAGCAAGAACATTGTCGTTAGGGCGATCGGCCCTTCGCTCAGCGCGATCATCCCAAGTGCGCTGCTCGATCCCAGTCTCCAGCTCATTAATTCCTCCGGGCAAATCATCGCCAGCAACGACGACTGGATGACAGACCCCAACGCACAACTGCTCAGCGACAGCGGGCTCGCGCCGACCGACCCGCTGGAAGCGGCCGTCTTTACCTCCCTCAACCCAGGCTCCTACACCGTCGTCCTGCCGGGAGTGGATGGAACCCAGAACATCGCTCTGGTGGAAGTTTACGACCTCGATTCGTTGAATACTCCGCAATTGCAGAACATCTCCACCCGCGGCTCAGTCGAGACCGCCGACGAGGTAATGATCGCCGGCGTCATTGTGGGTGGCGCGAACTCCAAAGCGCTGGTCATTCGCGGGCTCGGCCCATCGCTCGCGGGGGCAATCTCAAATCCGCTTCCCAACCCGACCCTGACTCTATTCAACGGGTTCGGCCAGCAGATCGCAAGCAACGATAACTGGCAGGACACGCAAGGAGCCGATATCGCCGCCACCGGACTGGCTCCGACCAATTCGCTCGAGGCCGCCATCCTTGTCTCTCTGCCGCCGGCCGCCTACACCGCCATCCTCTCCGACGAGAACGGCACGACCGGGGTCGGTTTGGTGGAAATTTACAATATCTCGGGCGGTCCATAGCCGCAGCGGGCGGGACAGGCACGAATCCCTTCTATTATGGGATTCGATCAATATCACGAGCCGCCTAACGAGCTCTCACAGGAAACGCGCACCTTTGCGCGCATGATTCTCTCCGTCATCGAGGAAGCGCAAGCCATCGATTGGTATGAGCAACGGATGTCGGTGGAGAAGGACAAAGAAGCGAAGGCGATCATGAAAGACGCGCAAAAAGAGGAGTTCAAGCATTTCGGGATGGACTTGGAATTCCTCCTCCGACGCAAACCGGTCTGGCGCGAGATCTTGCAGGGCATTCTTTTCACGAAAGGCGACATCGTGGAGGCCGGCGAGAAGGCCGAAAAGAAAGCGGACTAGACAAGGGTAGATCACACACGTCGCCCGAGCCAGGTCTGTCATCCCGATCCGGGTTTAACTTCGAGGTCCTGCAACGTCTCCGCGGTTCAGGATGACAGAAGGAGCGCGGGGGTATTTCGCTGGCTCGTTAGGCTAATCAACCGCCGGCCGCAACTTGCAGCACTTCGATCCGATCGTTCTCCCGCAGTTCTCGATCCGTCCAATCGCGCCGCCGCAAAGCGGTGCCGTTCCGTTCCACCAGCGTCGCCTCGGGCGAAAGCCCGTGCCGCCTCACCAGATCTTCAACCGTGGATCCGGACTCGCACTCGTGGCCCTCGCCGTTCACGAAAATCTTCACGGCGCGACCAAGGCCTGGTCCCAATCCTTCCAGACCGGCTCAAAGCCGCGTCCGCGCAGGACGGTCGCGACTTCCGCCGGCGAACGATCGTCGCTGATCTCAAATTGCCCGGTGGCAAGCGCGTCCACCCCGGCATCCGGCGGTAGGACCCGGCCGCGCACGGTCCGGTGAACCGCCGCGCGTCCCTGCCCGGTGTAGCCGCCCGGCTCAGTATGGCTGCCGGAACTCATGGTGGTCACGCCTAACGACGCCAACGCGTCGCGGAGCGGCGCGGGTTCGCGCGTGCTCAGAACAATCCCGACCCGCGGGAAACAAATCCGGAAGGCGCAGATGAGGCGCGCCAGCTCCTTTTCGCCTAACGAAAAGGGCGGCTCAAACTCGCCCGCGGCCGGCCGGAGCCGCGGGAGGCTGACGGTGAAATCGGATTGCCAGCAATGTTTGAGCAAATATTCGAGGTGCGCGGCGAGGGCGAGCGCTTCCGGACGCCACGCGGCCAGGCCAAAGAGCGCGCCGATTCCGATCCGGCGAAAACCGGCTGCATAAGCGCGCTCCGGACAATCGAGCCGCCAGTCGAAATCGCGTTTTGGCCCTGAGGTATGCATCGCCGCATACACCCCGCGGTCGTAGGTTTCCTGGTACACCACGAGGCCCTCCGCTCCGGCCGCGACGAGGGGCGCATACTCCGCCGTTTCCATCGGTCCGAGCTCGAGCGCAATCGAGGAAAAGAGCGGCCGCAACGCCCGCACGCATTCGGCCAGATAACCTTCGTGCACGAACTTCGGGTGCTCCCCGGCGACGAGCAGAATCTGTCGGAAACCCTGCGCCGCAAGATGCCGCGCCTCGGCCAGGACTTGTTCGACTGTGAGTGTGACGCGGAGGATCGGGTTGTCGCGCGAGAATCCGCAATAGGCGCAGTTGTTGATGCACTCGTTACTCAGGTAAAGCGGGGCAAACATCCGCATCGTGCGCCCAAAATTCTGCCGAGTAAGGGTGTGCGCCTGCTGCGCCATTTGCTCGAACTGGTCGGCATCGCCCGGCTCGATCAGCGCGGCAAAACGCCGCAACAACGGCGAGGCGGCCGGTGGCAATTGATCGAGGATCTGCGCGAAGGACATCGGCATAATTTCGCGGTTCACGCCGGAATCGCAATTGCCGAGGCGCCATCGTAAGATTCCGCTGTGAGCACACCTAAATTCATTCCGCTCGCGCCGCGCGTGCTGCTCGACGACGACGAGACTCTTGACCAGGCGATCCGTTTCCAGGAACAAATGGCCCGGCGCCGCACGGTGCGCGATTTTTCCGATCGTCCGGTGGCGCGCGAAGTGATCGAGCATTGCCTGCGCACCGCGGGGAGCGCACCGAACGGCGCCAACTTGCAGCCATGGCATTTCGTGGCGCTGAGCGATCCGGCGTTAAAGCGAAAGATCCGGGCAGCGGCGGAAGCAGAAGAAAAAGAATTCTACGAAAACCGCGCACCTAACGAGTGGCTGGAAGCTTTGGCCGCGCTCGGGACCGATTCGCGTAAACCGTTTCTCGAGACCGCGTCCTGGCTGATCGCCATCTTCTCCCAGCCTTACGGAATCCTTCCCGATGGCCGAAAACTAAAACACTATTACGCGACCGAGTCGGTCGGAATCGCGACCGGTTTTCTCGTCGCCGCGGTCCATCAGGCGGGCCTTGTTTCGCTGACCCACACCCCGAGCCCGATGGGTTTTCTGAACAAGCTCCTCGGGCGGCCGGCGCACGAGAAGCCTTTTCTGCTACTCGTGGTCGGCCATCCCGCCGAGGCAGCGGTCGTGCCCGATATCTCGCGCAAGCCGCTTGCCGAAATCAGCACTTTTCTCTAGAACGCGAAACGCACGCCGGAACGCACTATTCCGAAATTGTTGTGATCGCCGTTCACGACGTTCCAACTGAAATCGTTGATCACACCCACATTCGGCGTGACGCGGACTTCGAACCCGGCGCCGAGCTGGCCGACGCCTTCGATGTCGCTGTTGCGGCGAATGCTCCCGATGCTGCGGCCGCGATCGACGAGGTCCTGAGCCCGCGAGCCATTAAAAAGGGCTCCACCACCCACGTAGGTGTACGGCGCGACGCGCGTGCCTGGAATCGGATAACGAAAGATCAAATTGCCCGAGGTCTGGCCGATGGCGTCCTGTGCGTCGAGCGCGTAACCTTGCGCGCCGACCCCGAGGTAGCGGGTGAACATGTAGCTGGCAGCAATCCCGCCGCCGAATGCGTGATCGGTATTGAGATAACGATCGCTCCGGTAGGGCCGGGCGGTGAAGGCGTAGGCGCCGAAGAGGTCGAAGTTCCATTCGCGATCCCGATACCATTCCGAGGTGGGCTGGTAACGGGTCTGCTGCTCCACTTGCTGGTTGGTTTCCATCGGTCCGGCAAAGCTGGTCCCGACAAATGCGGTCACTACAAAAAGACTGGCGATAACTTTTTTCATTTCCATTTCTCCCTTGGTTAAGCATTCCGTGCCGCGAGGTCATTCCCTGCGCGGCATCTATCCACAAACGGAGCAAACCGCTTTCTGGATGCGTAATCTTCGCATGGGAAACGACCGCGCCGCAAACGCCCCGGTTACACGAATTTCTTAAGAGCTTTCGAGCGAGGCGATTGGACGCGAAAAGAATCGGAAGTGCGCCTCCGAAGCGCAGGCGCACTTCGTCAGATGGCGCGCCCCTCGCTGAAGCCATAAAGCCGATAGTGTTCGAACGCCGAGGGCAACACACCGTTGGCGACGGCTTCGCTCACATCGGGGTGGCGTCGGAGATAGGCTTCCTCCGGAAAGGGATGCCCAGAGTTGAATTGATCGGGCGGCGTGCGCACTTCGTGCGAGCAGCGATCCTGCCAAAACCCGTCGTTGAGCGGCCGAAGATTGGCTCCCCCGTTCGGCCGGAGATCCTCTTCGGCGAAGTAGTGACAGACGAGGGACAAACGCGTTTTGCCGAGATCCTCAATCACGCTACCGCCATGGACGAGATCGGCGTGCCAGATAAAAAGATCCCCTTTGCGCGCGAGAAAAATCTTCTTCTCAATTCCGCGCTCCGCCATCTCGCGCTCGATGTAGGCGTTCCAGGCCGGCATCTCCTCCTGCCGCGCGTGGTAACCACCGTCGCTGAATTTATAGAGCGGAATCTGATGACTGCCCGGGTAATAAACCAGCGGACCAGCTTTTGGGTCGACATCTTCAAATGCCATCCAGGTGGCGACAAGATGCTGCGGCGTCGCGGGCGTCATGTAGAGGGAATCGATATGCATCGGCTGACTGCTCCCGGTGTAAAACGTGAGGCTATTGCAAATGACCGGCCGCTTCCCGCCTAACAATGCACGCAACAAGGTGGACAACTGCGCCTGCAACGCAATTGCGCGCACCTCCTCGAGCAGAAGGTAAAGATCGTTGAACTTGAAGAGACGCGATTCCCGGTCCGGCGCCATTGCATAGAAACTGCGCTGGCCGTTCCGGAGGCTATCGACCACCACTTCCATCCCCCGGGTTTCGAGGGCGTGCTCCGTCGCGTCCACCACGCGATCGACCTCCTCCGACGAAAAGTAGCCCGAAAGCGCGAGAAACCCGTCGCGCTCGAATTGTTGGCGCCAGTTTTCTATTTTTTCCACGGCCTGATCGGGCTGCATCGGATCTGGTTTAGATCAATCCTTGCGCGCCGGCAAGCCAGGGCAGCGGCCGGTCTACGCTTTCAGTTCCGCGCCGGTGTTCGCGTCGGTCACGAGGAACTTCTCGTGATGAAAAGCCGGATCAGCGCGGAACATGAGGCGGCCGGCGTAACGACGCTCCAATTCCACGAGCAGCTCTTCGTCCTCTTCCTTGAGACGTTTCAGGACGTCGGGATTCAGGATGACGCGGATATCGTGGATCGTGTCCTGGTATTTGCGCATCACAGCATTCAAGGCGCGATGCACCTCGACACTTGTGCTCATGGTCGTCTTGACCACGCCGCGCCCTTCGCAATATGGGCAATTCTGGTAAATCGAATCGCTCAGGCTTTCCTGCGCGCGCTGCCGCGTCATCTCCATTAAGCCTAACGACGAGAGCGGGAGGACATGAGTCTTGGCCTTGTCGCGCTTGAGGCGCTCGCGCATCCGGTTGTAAACCATCTGCTGGTCTTTGCGGCTCTTCATGTCGATGAAATCGCCGATGATCAGGCCCCCGATGTTGCGCAGGCGGAGCTGCCGCGCGATCTCGTCGGCCGCTTCCAGGTTGGTTTGCAGGATCGTCTTCTCGACGTCGCGCCCGCCTTTGTTCCGCCCGGTGTTTACGTCCACTGCGACGAGCGCTTCCGTCTCATCGATCACGATATAGCCGCCGCAGCGCAACCAGACCTGGCGATGGAAGGCATCGTCGATCTGCTTCTGCACGCCAAAGGTTTCGAAGATCGGCGCGGTGCCGTCGTAATGTTTGATCCGGCTTTTCGCCCGGCGCGAAATTTCGCCGACCATCCCGGCCATCCGCTCGACCGCGGGGTGATCGTCGCAGACCACTTCGTCTATCTCGTCGGTCAGAAAATCGCGCACAGTCCGCTCGACCAAATCCGGTTCCTCAAAAACGCGCGCGGGCGCGGGCTGATTTTTGATTTGCTCCTCGACCCGGGACCATTGCTCGAGCAGGAAGTGCAGATCGCGGACAAAATAACGGGCGCGCTGCCCTTCGCCGACGGTGCGAATAATCACGCCGAGGCCGTCCGGAATTTCGAGTTCGCGCAAAATTGTGCGCAAACGCGCGCGCTCTTTCGGGTCCTCGATCTTGCGGGAAATCCCGCTCCGTTCGCTGAACGGCATCAGCACAAGGTAGCGGCCGGCAAAGCTGAGATTGGTCGAGACGCGTGGCCCCTTGGTCCCGATCGGTCCTTTCGTGACCTGCACGATGACTTCTGAACCAACCGGATAAATGCTCGGGATATCCTTGGCCGTTAGGCGTTTTTTCGGCTGCTTCCGGTCGGGCCGTTCGATTTCCTCGACCCCGCTGTCGAGCGCGGCCGGGATCGCGTCCCAGAAATGGAGGAAGGCGTTTTTCTCCAGACCGATATCGACGAACATCGCCTTGAGACCGGGTTCGATGTTCTTGACCCGGCCCTTGTAGACGCTCCCCGCGATGTTGCGGGAGCTGTCGCGCTCGACGCTATATTCCTCGAGCTGGCCATCCTCGAGCAAGGCAACGCGGCGCTCGAGTTTCTCCACACTGATCACGATTTTGTTCCCCGTCTTGCGACGGGAAAGGCCGAGAATTCTTTTCACTTGTTCGATCATAAGGCTGCAAATTTTTGGAAGTCATCGCGGTAGATCCGGGGTTGGACTTCATGGTTTACTCAAAAAGCCGGCCGCGCTCGTCTCACTTTCGGAGGCGGGGTGGGAGCGGCTGGGCGCTGCGGGGCGTTAAATAGACGATCAAAGAAGCTCCGCGGACGCTGCGGAGCGGGAGTAGCCACGGGTCGTGCGCGCAGGGCGCGTTTCGGCGCCCGCTCACTTTTCACGCGACCGCGCGCGTCGGCTTCGGGCTCCACATCGGGTGCGTCGCCGGGATTTGCCATGTCGGCGTTCTCGGTCGCCTGCACGCCGTTAGCGCTGGCGTTCTCCTCATCACTGCCACCAGGCAGCGACGAATCTTTGTATTTCACGGCGGGAATCATGTCGAAAGGGTTTGCTTTGCTGGAGGGCGCGACCCAGGCGAGTTGGGGTTCAAATTTTCCTTCATCCATCGCCAGAGCACGCTCCAGGATGCGGGTGGCGATCGGCGCCGCGACCGAGCCACCGTGCTCGCCGCCCTGGACCATGACCGCAATGGTGTAACGCGGGTTGTCGTAAGGAGCGAAGCAGCAGAACCACGCGATGGTGTCTTTTTTTCCATTCAACATCGCCTGCGCGGTGCCGGTCTTCCCCGCGACCTGCACATCTTTCAAGCGCGCGACCCGGCCGGTGCCGCCATCTTCGTTGACCACTTTCCATAGGCCGCGCTTGACCAGCTCGATTTGTTGCGGGGAAAAATCGCTTCGGAAATCAGCGTGCACCCTGGGCACCGGCGGGAAGGCGACCTTGCCGTCGGCATCGAGGGCCGGGGTGCCATCCTGGTTCAAGACGCGATCGACGAGCCGCGGATAATAAGAAATGCCGCCGTTCGCGACCGTCGCGTAGGCCATCGCCATTTGCAGCGGACTGGCGAGATCGTAGCCCTGCCCGATCGAGACGTTAGCCGTGTAGGCGGAGGACCACTTTTCGTTAGGGTGTTGAATCCGCATCCAGTCCGGCCCGGGCAGGACGCCACCTGATTCCCCGGTGATTTCGATCCCGGTCGCTTTGCCGAGCCCGAGGGCGTCGCCAGTCGCGTCGATCGCATCGATCCCGGCGGCGTTGCCGAATTGATAGAAGAAGGCATTGCAGGAGACCTTAATCGCGTCGCTCACCCCGAGGGTGCCGTGCGAGCCACCTTTTTCATTGATCCAGCACTGGAAATAATGGTCGCCGTAAGAGACGCCGCCAGTGCAGGTGAATTTCGTGTTGCCCAAATTCTTGCGCAACCCGGAGAGCGCGGTCACGATTTTGAAGGTCGAGCCGGGGGGGAAAGCGCTGACCGCGCGGTTGATCAACGGGTGGGCCGGATCGTTGCGCAGTTCCTTCCAGTCTTTCGCCTTGATGCTCGGGATAAAAGTATTCGGATCAAAGGAAGGCACCGAGGCCATGGCGAGGACGTTGCCGTTATTCGGATCGACCACCACCGCCGCGCCGCGGCCGACTGCGCGTAATGCTTCATCCGCGATCGCCTGGATCCGAGCGTCGATCGTCAGGTAAACATTCGAGCCCTGCTTGGGGGGTTCTTCGCGGACCACACCGTCGATCGTGCCCTTGGCGTTGCGCCGCATCACGCGGATGCCGGGCTGTCCGCGCAGGTAATTGTCCATCGTTTTCTCGATGTTCGATTTCCCGTCCACGTCGCCCTGGTAAAAGGTGTATTTCCTCGCTTCCTCCTCGTTAATGTCGTTAGGCGCACCGACGTAGCCTAACAAATGGGAAGCGAGCGCGCCGTAAACGTAGGAGCGGACCGGTTTGATCGCGATATCCACTCCGGGCAACCCGACATCGTGCTCGGAGAATTTCGCCATCGTCGCGAAATCGATGTCCTTGATATAGGAGTACGGGACTTCGGTGTTGTTGCGATAATGTTTTTGGAGCTGGCTCGCGTTGTAGTCACGCGCCAGGTCGAGATCCTCGAGCCGCGGGACGACACCATCGTTTACGATCCGCACGATGTCGGGCTCCTTCATGTCTTTCGGCATGCCGCTGATCGTGGCGCGATAATGCGTGTCGGGCGGGCGGCCGTAGCGTTGCCGATAGCCTTTGACCATTTCCGGCAGATAGAAATCGACTTCGTAACTGGCGCGGTTCTGGACCAAAGCGATGCCGTTGCGGTCGCGAATCTCGCCGCGGATCGACGGGATGCGGACCGTTGCCTCCGAGCTGCTCTGAATGCGCGCGGTCCATTCGTGACCGCGTGCGACCTGCACCCACCAGAGCCGGAGCACGAGCGCCCCGAGGCCGAGGAGCATGCAGAGCCCGAGGAACTGGATCCGAAAAATTGGTCTAGCGCGGCGCGTATTCATCGAAACCCTCCTCCTGTGGAAGATACGGATTATTCGTTAGGCGGGAAAGGTAATGGAGCAACCAAAAAATGAGGGGCGCCATTAACATCGCGAGCAGACCGGGCCCGCCAATCTGCCACCAGACCTCGCGATTAAAAATAAGGGAGCCGCGCCGGAAAGAGATCATCGAATATTGTGCGAGGAGAATAAGGGCGGTGCAGACGCCGCTGAGGACACAATGCACTTCCCACCGGCCTCGATTAAACAAGGGCTTGAGACCGTGCATGATGGCGGCGAGGACCGCGTAGAGGAGTATCGACCATCCGAAGGAGATTTCAACATGGCCGTCGAGCACCTGCGCGGTCATCGCGTCCCATAAAAAACCGGCGAAGAAAGCGAGCGCGAGCATGAGCGGAAAAGGCAACGCCATGGCCCCGTAGAAGACGATCACCGGTACGATATAAATGTGCGCGTTAAACATCCAGGCGAGGGGCGGGAGGAAAATCTCGACGAGCTGAGCGACAAAAACGAGGAGAACGAGAAGAAGGAAGAAGATCATGGCTGATGTAAATGACTTCTCATTTTCGTCCGATGACCACGAAAACATCTTCCAGCTTCGCCAGGTCCACCGCCGGCGCGAGCTTGGCCTGGCTATCGAGTGCGCGGACTTGGAAAGTGCGGATCGTTCCCACAAAAAGCCCCGAAGGAAAAACTCCGCCCACCCCCGAGGTGTAAACTTTCTGCCCGGCCTTCAGCTCCGCCTGTTTGGACAGATAATTCAAGTCGAGCAGCGGGGCCAGGCTCCCAGCCACCCGTTCACCGGTCACGATCCCTTGTTCACGCGTCCCCTCGACATTCGCCGCGACCCGGCAGTTTTCGTCCGAGATGAGGAGGACGACGGAAATGTTTTCGCTCACCGTGGTGGTCCGCCCCACGAGTCCTTCGTCAGTCAGGACCGGCATTTCGGATGCGAGACCGTCATCCTTCCCGCGGTTGATCGTGACGGTTCTCCACCAAGTGGAAGAATCGCGCGACACGATTTCCGCCGGAACGAGCCGGAAGAGTGAGCGTTGCCGGTAATTGAGCGCGTGCCGGAGACGATTGACCTCGTGTTCGACATCGCGCAGCGCTTCGTTCGTCGCTTTGAGCGAACGATTCTCGACGCGCAGGGCGGTGTTATCGTGTTCCAGTTCCTCGAGCGACTTCAACCCGGTGCGCACCGAAGTGATTTTACGCTCCAGCCCGGAGCCGGTCTTCAGAAAAGGCGAAATCGCCTGGAAAAACGTCGCCTGAATTTGCCGCGTCACCTGCGGCCCGATGCTGAGAAGCGCGAGCAGCGCGGCAGCAAAGATAACGATCGCGACAATGCTGCTGCGGTTCATGCCATTTCAGATTTCAGATTTGCCACTTCAGATTTTACCGTCCGGCTAATCTGAAATCTGCAATTGGCAATCTGCAATTTCGTCACTGCCGCCACTGCCGATCGGCTGTCGCAACCTGACGGAGAAACTTGATCTCGTTCAAACATTTGCCCGTGCCTTCCGCGACCGCGCTGAGCGGATCTTCCGCGACATGCACCGGCAGACCGGTCTCTTCGCTCAGGAGCCGATCGAAACCACGGAGAAGCGCGCCGCCCCCGGCGAGAACCAATCCGCGATCGACCAGATCGGCCGACAATTCCGGCGGACAGCGCTCGAGCGTGATCCGGACCGAGTCAACGATGGTCGAGATCGGTTCGAGCAAAGCCTCGCGCACTTCCTGCGAAGTGATCGTTAGGGTCTTGGGCAGGCCGGCAACCAGATCGCGGCCTTTGACTTCCACGCTCGTCTCCTTCTCGCTCGGATAAGCGGAGCCGATCTTAATTTTGATCTCTTCCGCGGTCCGCTCGCCGATCATCAAGTTGTAGGCGCGCTTCATGTACTGCACGATCGCCTCGTCGAGTTCGTCGCCGGCCACCCTCACACTCCGGCTGAAGACGATGCCGGAAAGCGAAATCAGCGCTACCTCGGTCGTCCCGCCACCAATATCGATGATCATGTTGCCGGCTGGATCCTGCACCGGCAGGCCGACTCCGATCGCCGCGGCCATCGGTTCCTCTATTAAGTAAACTTCCCGCGCGCCGGCATGCGTGGCGGATTCCCGGACCGCGCGCTTTTCGACTTCCGTGATGCCGGACGGCACCGCAATCACGACCCGGGGCCGAGCCCGGACCCGACTGTTGTGCACTTTGGTAATAAAATGCCGCAGCATCGCCTCGGTCACTTCGAAGTCGGCGATGACGCCGTCTTTCAGCGGGCGCACGGCCACGATATTCGCCGGGGTACGGCCGAGCATGCGTTTCGCTTCGTCGCCGACCGCAAGCACTTTGGAAGTGCCGGCCTGCACCGCCACGACCGACGGCTCGCGCAAGACGATGCCCTGATCCTTGACGTAAACGAGTGTATTGGCAGTACCGAGATCGATCCCGATATCGCTGGAGAACCAACCAAAAAGTCTATTAAACATGAGAGAAGCCTTGTAATGGGGTCAACCGCCGGCCGCTCTTCATGAAAGCGAAAGCCATGCCGCACGCGGACAGGCGAAAAACCTACGTATCTTGGAACGGACCTACGTTGCGTCAAGGGATTTGAGCGCGCGACCGCACCGATCGCCTCGCATCCAGACCCCGCGGAGGGCCGGGAAACATTGTCCGGATTGACCGACACGCGCTTTCTCGTCCAGATTCGGGGCGCATGTCTTCGCCACCCATCCTGATTGCTCCCTCGATTCTGGCGGCCGATTTCGCCCATCTCGCGGAGGACCTCGAGCGGGTCATCGCGGCCGGGGCGGACTGGCTGCACCTCGACATCATGGACGGACAATTCGTCGATAACATTTCCTTCGGGCCGGGCCTGGTTAAAACCGTCCGCGGCCTAACGACGCTTCCGCTCGATGTGCATCTCATGATCGAGCGGGCGGATCACTACGTGCCGCGCTTCCTCGAGGCCGGGGCGAACTCGATTACCGTTCACGTTGAACCGGAAGCAAAGCATGACGTCGCCCGGACCCTGCGCCTGATCCGGGAAAAAGGCGGCCGGGCCGGGCTGACCCTGAATCCGGCCACGCCCTTTGCCGCGGTCGAGCCGCATTTGCCTAACGTGGACCTGCTTTTGATCATGAGCGTCCATCCCGGCTTCGGCGGTCAGGCGTTCCGGCCCGAGATGATGGAAAAAGTGGCGCGGGGCCACGCGCTCCGTGATGCGCTAGGCGCGAACTACGACATCGAGGTCGACGGCGGGATCACCCAGGAAACTGCCCCGCTCGCCCTCGCCGCCGGCGCCAACGTGCTCGTCGCCGGCACCTCCATTTTCAAGACGGCGGACTACGCGGCGGCCCTCGCCGGGCTGCGCCAGCCCGTTAGTCGTTAGGGGAAAATCCATGAAAAACGACCAGGACAACGTGCAACTCAACGCCGTCGAAGACCACGACGGCATCCTCACCATTCGCGGCGGCGGCGCGCGGCGAGATTGGAATGGCATCCATTACAAGCAGGGCATGTCGGCGAAAAATGTCGGCACGACCAAACTTTCCGCCAATATCGCCACCATCCCGCCGGGTGGCGTCGCCTACGCCCACATCCACGTCGGCTTCGAACTCATCCTCTACATTCTCGAGGGCAAAGTGCGACACGAATTTGGCCCCGGACTGAAGCACGTGCTGGAGAACCAGGCCGGCGATTTCATTTACATCAAGCCGGACGTACCCCATGAAGTCTTCAACATGAGCGACACGGAGCCGGTCGTCGCCTTCGTGGCCCGCTCCTCCGCCGAGGAGTGGGACAACATCGTTCCCTACGATCCCAAGCCAGCGGGCTGAAGAACCAGGCCGATTGCCCGCGTCACTCGACGACCCGCCCACCGGCCACAGCGCTGCGCCACTGCTGATCGGGACCGGTTCCGTCATCCTGCCGATTGCCTGCCACTGGAAAAATCATTTGCCTCAGATTAGAAGTCCGGCATGAATCGCCCGCCGCAGCATTTCCATTTCCTCGGGATTTGCGGCACCGCCATGGGCTCCGTCGCCGCCGCATTGCGCGATCGCGGCTGCACCGTGACCGGATCGGACGAGAAAGTTTATCCCCCGATGTCCGACTTCCTCCGGCAGAAAGGCATCACCCTAACGGAGCCCTACCGCGCGGAAAATTTGCCTAACGACGCCGAGGTGGTGGTGATCGGCAACGCGATCAAGCGCGGCAATCCGGAAGTCGAGGCGGTCCTGAACCGGAAGCTTTATTACCTCTCCCTGCCCGAGGTGGTGAAGGAATTCTTCCTGCGCGGGCGCCACAACCTCGTCGTCACCGGCACGCACGGGAAGACGACCACTTCCGCGCTTCTCGCCTGGATGTTAACCGTCGGCGAGCTCGAGCCCGGCTTCGTCATCGGCGGTCTCCCGCGAAACCTCGGCCAAGGCGCGCTTTTTAACGACGCGAAGCATTTCGTGATCGAAGGCGACGAATACGACAGCGCTTTTTTCGACAAGCGCTCGAAGTTCATCCACTACCTCCCGGAGTTGCTTTTGATCAACAACATCGAGTTCGATCACGCCGATATTTTCGACAATCTCGAAGCGGTTAAACTGAGCTTTCGCCGGCTCGTCAACATCGTCCCGCAGAACGGTATGATCCTGCTCAATGGCGACGATTCCAACTGCGTGGAAGTGGCGCGGGAATGTCTCGCCCCGCTCGTCCAGGTAGGCTTTTCGGAGAACTGCGCGGAACGCATCCGTGACGTCAGCTACTCCGCCAGCGGCACCCGCTTTTCGTTAGGGGAAACGACTTTCGTCTCGCGCATGATCGGGGAGTTCAACGTCCGCAACGCCGCCATGGCGGCGGTCGCGGCCCGCTTTTACGGGGTCAGCCCCGAGGTCATCCAGACCGCCCTAACGAGCTTCGAAGGCATCGCCCGGCGCCAGGAAGTGCGGGGCGAGGCGCGCGGCGTGACCGTGATCGACGATTTCGGTCATCACCCGACCGCGATCCGCGAGACCCTGAGCGCGCTGCGTCATCGCTTCCCGGGGCACCGGCTTTGGGCGATCTTCGAGCCGCGCTCAAACACGACCCGGCGCGCCATTTTCCAGCAAGCCCTGCCCGAGGCGCTGGCGCTGGCCGATGGCGTCTTCATCGCGCAGATCGCTGCGCTCGAGCAGATCCCGGAGGCGGAACGACTGAACCCCGAAGCCGTGGTCGAGGCGATCGCGGCGGCGGGCCGGATGGCCTTTTATGAACGGGACGCGGCCGCGATCGTGGAGCGGATCGTGCCGCTTCTTCAACCTAACGACGTCGTGACCATCTTCAGCAACGGCGGCTTCGACGGGATCCACGAGAAGCTACTGACGCAACTGCGCGGCTAACTTCTCTAGGGATCACGGGTCGCTGGCCGAATGCGGCGTGCGCAGCGCCCGGCCTGCTCGTCAGCCTTCGTTGTCAGGTTCTTGCGGAACGGCGCCTTGGCTCTGACCGCGTCCGGCCGCGGGGTTCGCGGCGACCGCCGCGCTACGAGGTGTGGTCGAGCACGATCCGCCAGCCTTCCGGCAGCTTGCGAAAAAGGAGAGTAAATTTCCCATGCGGTTGATCCCCCTTCCGCTGCAGGCTCCAACTGCCGAGCACCAGTGCGTGCCCCTCACCCAGCGGCGTGATCGTTAGGCCGGAAAATGTCAGCCGGCCCATCTTTTCCGCGCTATCGTATTTCTTCACGTAGCGATCGCGGACCATCTGCCAGCCGTGGGTCACCTCGTCGCCGGAAACAAAAGTCGTCTCGGGCGAACGCGCGTAGCCTTGCATGAAGCCGTCGATATCGCCGCGATTCCAGGCCGCCACTTGCGCGTCGAGGACGGTCTGAATCGGTTTCGGCCCCTTCTCCCGTTCGCAGCCGCCGAGAAGGCCAAAAATGCCTAACGAGATCGCAATCAGCCAGCAAGGAGCGCGCGTCATTCGCCGAGAATCCCCCGGTTTGCCCGGGCGCGTCGAGCTTTCTCCGCTTCTAACTGGTTGACCTCTCCGCAGCGAACTATTACATACAGCCCGTGCTCCGCCGCCTCTGCTTTCGCCTGGTTCCGCTGCTTGCTGTTGTTGTTTCGGCCTCCGCGCAAATCAGCGGCCCGACGCCCTTTGTCCCGGCCGGCCAGCCAGCCACGCCCAATCGCGGCGCGGACATGGTGACGATGCAGTACCCAAACAGCGACGTGCTCGACGTCCTGCGCCTTTACGAGAGTTTCACGGGCAAAAAGCTCGTGATGGACAACAACGTCCAGGGCAAGGTCAACATCTTCATCGCCAAACCCGTCCCGCGCGAAGAGGCGATTCGCATCATCGAGATGAGCCTCGCCCTCAACGGCTATTCTCTCGTCTCGACGGAAGGCGACGTCGTCGAGGTCATCGGGATCAACAAAAACCCGCGCGCTGCGGCCGTGCCGATTATTTCTGACCCGGCCGATCTGCCGGTCGGCGCGACGGTTGTGAGTTACCTCTTTCGTCTCGACTACGCGGATCCGCAGGAATTGCAGCAGGTGCTCTCGCAATATCTCGCCGGCATTGGCGGCCAGGCCCCGATTCTGGCCTTGCCGAAATCCTCCAGCTTGCTCGTGACGCAAAGCGCGGACGTGCTCCGCAAGCTGGTTCGGATGGTCGAGCAGATCGACGTCGCGCCGGCCGAAGTGACGAGCAAATTCATCAAGCTCGAGCGGGCCGACGCGCAAAAAGTCGTCGACATGCTGAAGGAGATTTTCGACAAGGGCGACGGGACCGCCCAGCCCGGCAATCGGTTGAGAACCATCCGCGGCGTCGTCCCGCCGGCCGCGCAACAGCCGCAAAACGACGAAGAAGGTGGCGCCGTCCTCTCCGAGGATTCGCTCGTCGTGGGCAAGATCAAGCTCGAAGCCGATGTCCGGACGAATCGCATTCACATCATCACGCGGCCGATCAATCTGCCTTTTATCGAGAAGTTGATCGCGGAATTCGACGCCAATGTCGAGTTCGGCAAACCGGTCACACGGCCGCTCAAATACATTGCGGCAGGCGACGTGCTCCCAGTTCTTGTCCAAGCTTTGACGGAGCCGGGCGACCAAAATCAGCAGGGCAATCAGGGTCTTCAGCCCGGTCAGCAAGGACGGAATCAAAACCGCAACAACCCGGCGACGCCTAACAATCAGAACAATCCGACCAACCTTTCGGGCACCGGGGGCGACAGCACCTTGCAGGTGAGCGAGCAACTTTCCACTGAACCGATCGACACGCAGCCGCAAGCGGTGACCGTCGGGAGCACAAAGCTGATCGCCGATTCGAGAGCCAACACCATCATCATCCTCGGCAACCGCGAGGTGGTGGTGAAAGTGGAGAAAATCCTCGACGAGATGGATGTGCGCGCACCGCAGGTCGCGCTCAGCACGGTGATTGGCGAGCTCCGGTTGAATAACAACGAAGAGTTCGGGGTGGATTATTTTCTGCAATTCAAAAAGAACAATCTGAGCGGCGGCGCCGCGCCGATCGGAGTGGGCGGTGCATCGACTTTTACGGGTGGGCCCATTATCGATCCGGCCAGTCTGATTACGTTCCCGGCGGTCGCCGGATTACTCGGGAACCAAGCCACGGCCTACGTCGCGGCGGGCAACACCCTCTCCGCCATCGTGAAGGCGCTTGATACGACGGGGCGCTTCCGCACCATTTCGCGGCCGACTGTTTTCACGAGTAACAACAAGAAGGCGATCATCGCTTCAGGCACGGAAATTCCCGTCCCGACGAACACCATTTCCTCCTCGACCAGCGGTGGAATCATCAATACCGGTCTGGCCCAGCAAACGAACATCGAATTCAAAAAAGTCGCGCTCCAGTTGGAAGTCGTTCCGCTGATCAATTCGGAGAAAGAAGTGACGCTCGATATTTTGCAAAAGGTCGACAACGTCCAGGGAACGACACGGGTCGATAACAATAATATTCCGAATATCGCCACCCGTTACATCCGCACGACCGTCTCCGCGCCTAACCGATCCACCATTATCCTTGGAGGATTGATCACTGATCAAAAGGATCGCAGCCGCAGCGGGTTTCCCATCCTGGATCGTCTCCCGGTGATCGGGGCGCTCTTCAGCGACACGGTGAAGAACAAAATGCGGACCGAATTGATTGTCCTGATGCGGCCCGAGGTCACGTTAACGAAACTCGATCTCTACCGACTACGCGAGAAACACGAAAGCAAAACGCATTTCGGACCGGAACTCGACCAGGATGATTGCCCGGATTGCCCGCCGATCATCGATGGAAAAGAATTACCACCGCCTGATCTGCCGATGGCAAAGTAAAGGAAAGGCTTATGCACCGTCTTCTCATTCTGCTTTTGGTTTCGGTTTGCTTGCTGCCGGTCCGCTCCCCGGCGGAAGGATTTTCTTTTTACACCGACCCTCTCGCTCCTCGGGACGAAGATGGTCTTCTCCACCAGATGCCATTCCTCGAGCGCACCGACTTCGCGCCGCGGCATTCCTTCCGCGCCGCCTATTGCTTCATGTCGGGCGCGCAATTGGTGCGCGATCCGGCTTACGTCGGCGCGCTGCAAAATAATCTGCGGCGTCTCGGTTACTATTGCGGCCCGACCGATGGCGTTTTTTCCGCCGAGGTCGGCCTCGCGATCACCCGGATGCAGAAGAATTACTCTCAGCGCGTCACCGGCACCTTGACCCGCGGAGTTCGCTGCGCGCTGCATCTGCCGTAGATTACCGGCATGAGTCCAGCGCTCTCCAAATCGCTCATCGATATCCTCCTCGCCAGCGGCGTGCCGACCCGCGAAGAGGCGGCCGCGCTCGCCGCCAATCTCAACGGCAGCTCGTGGACGGCCGATGTCCTCAACTCCGGCAAGGTAGACGAACAGAAATTCTTGAGTGCGATCGGCGAGCTTTTCAGCGTGCCGGTCATCTCGATCGACGCGAAAAAGATCGAGCGCGGCACCCTGCTCGTGCTCCCGAGCCGTTTCGTTTTCCAGCACCACATTCTGCCGATTGAGATCAAGGAGAACGCGATCGTGCTTGCGACCTACGATTTGTTTAACTCGACCGGCCGCCAGCTCGCTTCGCAGTTGCTCGAGAAGCCGGCCGAGTGGGTCCTCGTCCCGCGCGCGCAGATCCTTCGCGCCATGAAAACGCTCTACGGCGTCGGTGCGGAAACGTTCGACGAAATTCTCAAGACGAACCGTTCCTTCGAAGCGCTCCAGGATATCGAGACGAGCACCGACCTGAACGCCGACGATCCCGATGCCTCGGTTGTGAAGTTCGTCAACCAGATCATCCGCGAAGCGATTCACGAACGCGCGACCGACATCCACGTCGAGCCGCTTGAGAACGATCTCCGCATTCGTTACCGGATCGACGGCATTCTGCACGAGGTCGCGGTGCCACCGCAATTGCGCGTCCTGCAATCGGCCATCATCTCGCGCCTCAAGGTCATGGCGCACATGGACATCGCGGAACGCCGCCTCCCGCAGGATGGCCGGATTAATCTCGAATCCGCCGACCAGAAGATCGACGTCCGCGTTTCCACCATCCCGACGGTGAACGGCGAATCGATCAGCCTCCGTTTGCTGGCCCGCGATCAGCAGCAGCAGTTCGGTTTCGAACGGCTCGACCTGAGCCCGGCGCACACCCTGATCATGAAGTCGCTCCTCGCTCAGCCTAACGGGATCGTCCTCGTGACCGGCCCAACCGGCTCGGGCAAGTCGACTTCGCTCTATTGCTTCCTGAGCAGCATCAACTCCGTCCAGCGCCGCATCATCACGATCGAAGAACCAGTCGAGTACCGGCTCGCCGGCGTTTCCCAGATCGATGTGAAACCGGAGATCGACCTGACCTTCGCAAAAGGTCTCCGCCACATCCTGCGCCAAGATCCGAACGTCGTCATGGTCGGCGAAATTCGCGACGTCGAGACGGCCGATATTTCCATCCGCGCGGCCATGACCGGTCACCTCGTCTTCAGCACCCTGCACACGAACGACGCGGTCGGCGGGATCACCCGACTCATCGACATGGATGTCGAGCCCTTCCTCCTTGCCTCGGTCGTGAAAGCTTTCCTCGCCCAGCGCCTCGTCCGCACGATCTGCCCCGACTGCAAGGAAGTGGTCGGTTATCCCGTGGATTACCTGAGCGAGATCGGCGCCTCATTCCCGGCCGACTTCAAATTCTATCGCGGCGCCGGTTGCGAAAACTGCCGCCAGACCGGTTACCAAGGCCGGCTCGCGATCTACGAAATCTGCGTCATCACCGAGCCGCTGAAACGTCTGATCATGAAGAAGAGCGACGGCGGCGAACTGAAGCAATGCGCCATCGCGCAAGGCATGCTGACTTTGCGTCAGGACGGCTGGCGCCGAGTGATGGAAGGCAAGACGACAATCGAAGAAGTCGTTAGGGTAACGCAGACCGACGAAGTGATGGCAGAGACGAGCGCCTTCGCGGAGCCGGTCGTGGCGAGCTGAGTCTTTTTCGCTTCTTGGGTGAACATTGGCTGCACGATGCGCCATCCCCCAGCGCAACGCTGCGCGTCAGGCCAGGAGGCCTTGGTTAAGGGGAAATCGTTAGAAACTCCCCAAATGTTCGGCGTGCCCTAGGGCGAAGAAGCTTGACCGGTCTCTCATTTTTATGCGAAAAAGAGAATATGTTTAGTTCCCGGAACAGCGCGCTCGGACGCGCTTACCTCGTTTGTCTCGCTGCTAGCCTAACGACTTTTAGCTCTCTTTTTTTCAACCCGGTGGTTTCGGCGGCAGACGTCACTTTTACCCCGGTCGGGTTCCTGGCGGGAGATGAAACCTCGCTTGTCTATGACGTGGACAACGCAGTCACCATTGCCGGTTGCTACAGTTACCATCGCGACCCTGACACTTTTCAGCGGGTGTTTACCGACGCAGCACGCTGGACCCCTTCGGAAGGCATGCAGCCGTTACCACGGCTTTCTGATACGGCGAACGGCCAGAATCTCCCTCTTTCGTTCGCGGGTGCCAGAGACGTAACGGCAAACGGTAACCATGTGGCATTTACCGCGCCGACCGAGGATGCCACGGCACGCGCTTCTGCCATCTCCGATCCCGATGGCTCAAACTTGGTTGAGTTAACCAGTCTCCCGAACGGCGACAAAATGGAGGTCGTGACCCAGTTAAGCGAGGATGGGCTAACTGCGTTCGGCTATCGGCTGGTTGATTTATATCGGCGGGGCTCCATCTGGACGGCAAGTGGCGGGGTGCAGGCTCTCACGCCCCTTCCCGGCTTTACGAATATCGCGCCGACTGACCGCTCCATTTCTTCCGATGGGAAAGTTAGTGCGGGTGATGTTTTCAGCGTCGATCCCACGGAGTTCTTTGTGTCGGCCCAACGGGCCTATCGTTGGACGCAGGCCGGTGGAGTCGAGTTGATTCCACTTTTTCCGGACGACGTCAGGAATTCTACCGCTGCTCTCTCAGCAGATGGCTCAAAGCTCCTCGGCTCTGGAAGCCAGGTCATTTACGGAGGGATTTACTTCCATCGATTCTTCCTTTGGAGCGACAGCGGCGTCATGGTCGATCTGGCGACGCCGCAGTACGATCCCAACGGGTCCGCAAGCAACGGCGGCGCGGGCCTGACGACTAATGCCGACTTAATCCTTATCTCGGCCGGCGGTTACAGCTTCATTCGCCGGGAAGGCTACGATTATTTTTTCAAGGTCGAAGATATCCTGGATCAGGCCGGCGCTGGCGCCGCGATCGATGGCTGGTCCAGCTTCTCCGCCGTGGGAATTACGCCCGACGGGAATACGATTTTCGGCCAGGCCCTTAATCCGAATGGGAAACTGGAAGGGTTCATCGCCAGGTTTTCCCCGAATTACCTCCGCGGAATCACGGCGGCGCCGCCCGAAATCACCAGCGTTCTCACCGCGACCGCGACGCTCGGCGAGTCTTTGGTTTATGCGATTCGCGCCACCAACGCTCCAGAATCCTTCGGTGCGGAGAACTTACCGGACGGTTTTAGCGTCCAGACGGCGACTTCCCAGCCTGGGACAGAGCTCGTCGGAATTGTGTCCGGGACATCGATAACTCCAGGTGTGTATACCATCCCGATCAGCGCCACCAATATTGCCGGCACCGCGCATGCCACCCTCACTCTCACCGTGCAGTATCCGCTTTACCTTCCTCGGCTCGTCAATATTTCCACCCGCACCGACGTCCTGACCGATGACAAAGTATTGATCGCCGGCTTCATCATACCCGAGGGCGGACCGAAGAAAGTCATCTTACGCGCGATCGGTCCCTCCCTCGCCGCTGCCGGCGTGAGCGGGCCGCTCTCAGATCCGATTCTGGAGTTGCACTACCCGGATGGAACGACGGTCAGCAATGATAATTGGAAAGACACTCAACAAGCTGAGATCGAAGCAACCCAGATTCCGCCGTCGGATGATCGGGAGTCGGCCCTCATAGCCACGCTCGACCCGGGCTTGTATACAGCCATCGTGAGCGGAAAAAATGGGGCCACCGGAGTTGGCCTGGTGGAAGTTTACGATCTGGATGAAGTGGTGACCTCGCGGATGGCAAATATTTCCACTCGTGGCTCCATCGAGACGGGCGAAGAGATTCTGATCGGCGGTATCATCGTCGACGGTCTCACTTCCGCGCACATTATCGTGCGAGCGCTGGGGCCATCTCTCACCGCTGCCGGAGTCGCCGATGCGCTGGCGGATCCGACGCTCGAAATCCACGGGGCCAACGGTTCAATCCTCTTTTCGAACAACGATTGGCGCGAGTTGCAGGAAACTGAGCTCGAGGAGAGCGGTCTCGCCCCCACTGATGACCGGGAGGCGGCGATCGTAGCGACGCTCCCGGCCAGCAACTACACCGCGATTGTCCGCGGCAAGGACGGCACGACCGGCGTCGGGTTGGTTGAGGTCTACAACGTCGACTAGCCGCGTCCCGGCTCGAGACCATTGGCGGTTGAACGTTGCCCGCCAGACGTGCAACGTGCGGCCAGCATCATGCGCATTCTTTCCGGCATCCAACCGAGCGGCGTTCTTCATATCGGAAATTATTTCGGCATGATGCGGCCCGCGATCGCTCTCCAGGAAGAGGGCGAAGCCCTTTATTTCGTTGCCGATTATCACGCCCTAACGAGTTTGCGTGATCCCGCCGCCTTGCGCGAAAACCGCCAGCGGGTGGCGCTCGATTTTCTTGCCTGCGGGCTCGATCCTGAAAAGGCCGCGCTTTTCCTGCAATCCGACGTGCCACAGGTCACGGAGCTGGCCTGGATCCTGAGCACGGTCGCGCCGATGGGTTTGCTGGAGCGCGCCCACTCTTACAAGGACAAAGTCGCGCGCGGATTGCCCGCTTCGGTCGGGCTTTTTGCCTACCCGGTCCTGATGGCGGCCGATATTTTGATTTACGACAGCGACGTCGTGCCGGTCGGGCGCGACCAAAAGCAGCACGTCGAGTTGACGCGCGATCTCGCGATCAAGATAAACGAGACGTTTGGCGAAATCCTTAAGTTGCCGGAGCCGCGGATTCACGAGCAGACCGAGACCGTGCCCGGGCTCGACGGCCAGAAGATGAGCAAGAGCTACGGCAACACGATCGACATTTTCGCCGAGGAAAAAGAGATGCGGAAGCGGGTGATGAGCATCGTGACCGACTCCACCCCGGTGGAGGAGCCCAAGAACCCCGTTACGTCCTCCATCCTTCAGCTTTTCTCGCTCGTCGGCACGACCGAGGAAACCGCGACAATGCGCGCCGCGTTTGCCAAAGGCGGCACCGGTTACGGCGATTTCAAGAAACAGCTCTTCGGAAAACTCTGGGAATTTTTCGCCCCGATGCGCGCGCGCCGGGAGGAAATCCTCGCGCAACCCGATTACATCGACGCGGTCCTGGCCGAAGGGGCAGAGCGCGCCAACCGGATCGCGGACGAAGTCATGGCGCGCGTCCGGCGCGCGGTCGGTCTTCGTCGTTAGGCGCTACAGCGGCGCCCGGAGTGGAGCGCGCACGCGCGCATTTCCTTTTAGCTCAGCGAAGACGAGCCGCCCGCCGCCCGCGGTTTGCAGCGCGCTCGACACGACCACCGTCACAACCCGGCCGATATGCGGACGCCCCTGGTTGACCACGATCATCGTTCCATCCGGCAGGAAACCGGTTGCCTGATGCGCGTCGCGCCCTTCTTTCACCAGGTTCAATTCCATCTCGTCGCCGGCCACGACGACGGGTCGCAAAGCCCGGGAAAGATCGCCCAGGTTAAGCACCGGCACCTGCTGCAGCCGCGCCACCTGGCAGAGCGCTTGGTCGTTTGTGAGCAGCCGCGCCTGAAGCAACTTCGCGACCCGCACCAGCCGCGCGTCGACCGGCAAATCCTCCGCATCGAGCGTGCTGTCGTGAATCGTTAGGTCGATCTCGCGGGCGCTCTGCAATTGGTTCAAAATGTCGAGACCGCGGCGGCCGCGCTCGCGTTTGATGCTGTCGTGCGAATCGGCCAAGGTCTGTAATTCACCCAGCACAAAACGCGGCACGATCAGCGCACGGCTGAGAAAGCCCGTTGCGCAGAGATCAGCAATGCGCCCGTCGATGATGACGTTGGTATCGATGACGAGCGGTTCGTGCTGAGTGGTCTCGCGCGCGAAACGCACGTAAGGAATGATGAGAGAGAACTCGTCGCGGCTGCTCCGCAGCGCCAGCATTGTTCCGAGGTAACCAAAGGCGCAGTAGATAACGAGACGCGCGGTCCACTGCGTCGTTTCGGATTGATAACGGAGCACCTCCGACGCGAGCAGGAGATTGGCGAAGAAGAGACCGAGGAGCAAACCAAGCGTGGCGGAGGAAAACGCACGCAGGGAAAAGCCCTTGAGCAAGCTGTCAGCGAGCACGAGGAGGAGCGCGAAGAGGAATCCGAGGAGCAGCCCCGGGATCGCACTATCCTGTGCTTCGGCGGAAACGATCGAGCCGACGACCCCGCAAAAGGTCACAAAGAGCAACCGCAGAAGATTGACTGTTAATTGCGGAGTCATCCTTGCCTAACGATTGCTCCGCTGGCGTAGCGGCGTGCTTTCAGGTGAAATTTTCGCGGCGCTATCGCGATAAAAAAGAACGCCATGTCGGCGGAGATTACCGACCAGATCGCGCAAGTTATTAGCCACTTCCTCGTTCGTGAGCAACATCGGGAGTAATCCGTCGCCCGAGGTTGCTTCGTTCATGATCTTTCCGGCGGACTGGATTGTTTTCCGCGCATCGTTCATCGCGAGTTGCAATTTCTCGGCGGCTTCCTTCGCCGAGCCCAGCGTGCCGTCGGCTTTCTCGATCACGCCATCGATTTTTTTCGACGACTCGGAAAGGGCCGCGGTGGTCGTGCTCAGGTTCGCGAACGTTTCCTTGAGATGATCCATGTTCGCCTTCGAGAGCGCTTGCTCGTTCAAGCGATCCACCGCGGTGTCGATTTTTGCGACCGTTCCGCGCAGGTCCTTGATCAAGTCCCCGCCTTCCTTCGTGATGTCGTCGAGACCTTTCTCGCGGGCACCTTCGATCCGCGAATTCTTCGCGATGTATCCGGTCGGTTTTCCCGCCGGCGGATAGATCGAGACAAAGCGATCACCGAGGAGGCCGGAGCTGCCGACGGTGATCGAACTGCCGACTGGAATTTTCACGAAATCGAAAATCCGCAACGGCACATTCACGCCCCTTCCCGACGTGGCCAGGGTGGGCGCTCCTGCCACCTGCCCAACCTTCGCGCCCCCCATTAACACGTCCGAACTCTTGAGCAATCCGCTCGCGTCCGCGAAGTGAACGGTCAGGGAGTAGTAGCTCTTAAAGCCTTCGCCAAGGCGGCCAAATTGCACCACCAGCGCGGCCAG
The DNA here is from genome assembly GCA_040007175.1 of Spartobacteria bacterium. Lineage (GTDB taxonomy): Bacteria > Verrucomicrobiota > Verrucomicrobiia > Chthoniobacterales > UBA10450 > Palsa-1392. Next base: position 5,296 of record JBDTVP010000002.1, on the reverse strand, counting down.
GATCGCGAGCCCGACGGCGACAAAAATTCCAACCTTGAGTTCCAGTCCACGATCCTGTTCGTTCATTTCGTTAGTCCGCGACGTGGGCGCGCCCGAGCAGGAAATCCTGAATGAGCGGGTCCGGCGAAGCCTGAATTTCCGCCGGAGTGCCGTAAAAGTAAATCCGGCCCTCGTGTAGATAGGCGATGTGATCGCCAACATGGAAGGCGCTTTTCATGTCGTGCGTCACGACCACGCTTGTCACCCGGTAGCGTTCCTGGAGCCGGCGAATGAGGTGATTAATGCTGTCGGAGACGACTGGATCGAGCCCCGCGGTCGGCTCGTCGTAGAGGATGCAGGAGGGCCGGTTGATGATGGCACGCGCCAACCCGACGCGTTTTTTCATTCCACCGCTCAGGTTGACCGGCATTTTTTTCTGCTGCCCCTCGAGCTCGATCACCTCGAGCATCTCGGCGATCTTCTGCTCGATGACGCGCTGGTCGCGCTGCCCGGCCTCGCGCAGGGGGAAGGCGATGTTTTCCTCCACCGTCATCGAGTCAAAGAGCGCGCCGCCCTGGAAGAGAATGCCGACCTTGCGCCGGATGGCAGCAAGCTGGCGCTCGCCCAGCCCGATGATACTCTGGCCATCGATCCAGATTTCGCCTTCGTTAGGCTGCATCAGGCCGATCAGATTTTTTAGCAGGACACTTTTCCCGCCGCCGCTCCGTCCGATGATGACGAGCGTCTCGCCGGCCGCGACGCTGATGTCGACTCCGCGCAAAATTTCCTGGGTGCCGAGGCGCTTTTTCAAACCGCGGACCGCGATCATAGGCGTAGCCTCACGCGCTGGCCTGTCTGCATGCGGAGCGGCGATCGAAGCAGTTGGCGTCTCAGTCATCGGTAACCCTTCCTCAACCCCTCAACCTCTCAACTCTTCTCACTGCCATCCCGCCGGGAAAATGACATTGAGAGACATGGTGAGAAAGAAATTCGAAATCAAAATCGCGAGCGACGAGTTGACCACCGCCTCCGTCGTGGCTCGCCCCACGCCGACTGCGCCCTCGCGGCTATGCAGACCCTTGTGGCAACTGATGAAGACGATCAGGATGGCAAAGCAAAAGCCTTTCGTTAGGCCCATGATGATGTCGCGCATCAGAGTCCAGCGCACCATGTTCGCAACGTAATAAGGCCCCGGGATGTCGAGCAGATTCACCGAGACGAAATAGGCAGCGACGAGGCCGAAGAAGATGCATTCCGCGACGAGCAGCGGCATCGAAATCATCATCGCGAGCATACGCGGCACGACCAAGTAATCGATCGGATGAACGGCGAGGGCGCGAAGAGCGTCGATCTGTTCGGTTACCTTCATCGTGCCGATCTCGGCCGACATCGCGGCGCCGACCCGGCCAGTGACCATTAACCCGGTCAGGACCGGACCGAGCTCGCGAAAAAGCGCGGCCGAAACGACCGCACCGACGCCGGAGGCAACCCCGAGCTTGTTGAATTGAAAGAAAGTCTGCGCGGCAAAAACCGCGCCGGTAAAGCCGCCGGTGATGACGACAACGAGTTGGGAGAGGAGTCCGATATCGACCATCTGCCGGAGGAACAGGCGCCAGCGCAGGCGATGCGTGACCGCGGAGCGCAGCGTCTCGGCGGCCAGCACGACGAGTTCGCCAAGATAGGTGAAGAAGGCGAGGACGATCGCGCCAAGGCCGATGAAAAAACGGGCGAACATATGGTCAGGAGCGCGGGACGCGACGAGCGCGCCGCGATCAGGCACTGAGCAGTTGCGTCTTGGAACGCGGGCGCAGCTCCGGCGGGACGGCGCCCACGAAACGCGGCTCGAGGCCGAGTTTCACAAAAATGCTCCTGATTTCGCGAAAAGTGACGCTCGGCGCGTCGAGCTCGAGATAGACGATGTCGTGGTTGCTATCGACCTTGTAACGCAACCCGGGAACGGCCTCGAGCTGGTGATCCAGCTCGAGAATTTTGTTCAAGTCGCGGACGCCGGCCGCGTAGACTTCCAGTTCGATCATGACAGCGTGGGCGAGTTTAACCAGCATGAGTGCGCGATGCAAAAATGAATTCGAGATCGACTTCGGCCGAAAGCCTCGGTCCGTGATGACGCTCGTTTTTTTTATCGCCGCGGTCGTTAGTCTGATTGGTCTCGGCGGTTGCCAGACAGTAACGATCCCGAATGGAAGAGAAGAGGCGCAGCTCGCGATGGCGCACCGGATCCAGGCCGAACCGCCGGGCGATTACTATGTCGGGCGGCGCTATTTCAAAAAGGAATTTCATTTTTGGGGTTATGTGCGGCGGCCTGGTCAACCCTGGAGCACCGCCCAGCTCGTGGTCTTAAACGAAAACCAGGTGCTCGCGCCGGACCGCGAACAGCTCAGCATCGGCGCCGATAACGACTACGAATATAAACTGCGCGGCTCGTTCAGCGGCGACCGGGTCTACGAGCTGGTCAGCAATCGCGTCCTGCCAGAATTCGTCCTCGAGGGCTACGAGCTGGTATCGACCCACCCCGCGCCCATCTTTAAAAGCCAGTTGACGAGGAACGCTGATCTCGCGCTGGCCATCGAGCAGCCTTTGTAGACGAAGATCGAAGCGCCGTCTCGCTGGCGTGAAGCGTCGACCACGCGTTGCGGCCACGGCGAAGCTGCGATACATGAACCCGTCTGCTGCAACCATGAAATTTCGCCCGCTCCACACTTTTCTTCTCCTCAGCCTTTGCCTTCTCGCCAGTTGCCAAACGATGCCGGAAGGCATCCAGCAGGCGCGGATCGCCATGTCGCAGCGAATCCAGTCCGAGCCGCCGGGCGATTACTACATCGGCCGCCGGTACTACAAACAGAATTACAAATTCTGGGGTTACATCCGCCGGCCCGGCCAGCCGTGGAGCAGCGCGCAGTTGGTTATGTTGAACGAGAACCAAAAGCTGGCTCCGGATCGTGAACAGGTAAATTTTGGTTTCGACAACAACTACGAGTATCGGATTTTCGGCCGATTTAGCGGCGACAGGGTTTACGAGCCGGCGAGCAACGGCATTTACCCGGAGTTCGTCCTCAAAGGCTACGAACTGATTTCTACCAACCCGGTTCCGATTTTCAAAAGCCAATACGGCGGCGCGGGTGACAACCGATACCCAATCGAAAAACCGGAGTAACCGCACGCCCGGCGCCTCCACGCGCTCATCGGGAGAGCGTTCTCCGAAAGACAAGCTGGCCGAGGAATTTTTCGCCTTCCTCGAGGTCGAGCGCAGCGCCTCCCCGCGCACTCTGCGAATCTATCGCGATGCTTTGCGCGATTTCCACGCGCAGACTGATGCGCCCGGCTGGCGACGGTGCACCGCGCAACATTTCCGCGATTACCTCTTCGACCTGATGAAGCGGAAACAAGCGCGCTCTTACATCCGGCTCCAGTTTTCTGCCCTGCGCAGCTTCTATCGCTTCCTCATGTCCCGGAATCGCCTAACGAAAGATCCGGTGCGCGAAATCCAGCTGCCCAAGGCAGAAAAAAAACTGCCGCTCGTCCTGACCCAGACCCAGATCAGTGAACTTCTCGCCGCGCCTCTGACCGTTAAGAAACTGAAAAGCGCACCGGTTTGGATGCCGCAGCGCGACGCCGCGATCATGGAAGTATTTTACAGCAGCGGGCTGCGCCTGGCCGAGCTCGCTTCACTCAACGTAAACGACCTCGATCTCTACACGGAATCGGTCCGCGTGCTCGGTAAAGGCCGGAAAGAACGTGTCTGTCCGGTCGGCGCGCCCGCACTGGAAGCGGTTTCGCGCTACCGCGCGGCGGCAAATGTGCACAGCGGCGCGCTCTTTCTGAACAAAGGCCGCCGGCGCATTTCGCCCCGCTCGATCTGGCTGATCTTAAAACGGTATCTGCGCCACACCTCCATCCCAATCGCGCTCAGTCCGCACAAGCTGCGCCATAGTTTCGCCACGCACCTGCTCGATAACGGGGCCGATTTGCGCAGCGTGCAGGCATTGTTAGGCCACGCCAGCCTCTCGACCACGCAGATTTACACGCACGTCACGACCGAGCGATTGAAGAAAGCCTACGCCGAGTCGCACCCGCGGGCGTAACAGGGGCGTCTCGCCTGCCGCGCCGTGCGGGCGTCCCGACGGAAAATCCGAGGAGCTGGAGACGCCTGGCGACTAACAACCCAGGACGGCTGTATTACGCGCTAGCGGGCTCGTTATCGTGCGGTTCGGCCACCTTGAAAACGAGTTTCGCGTTTTCCACGGTGACATGAACGAGGTCGCCGGCTTTGACGCCGCCGCGCAGCAACTCTTCCGCGAGCGGATCCTCGAGGTAACGCTCCACCGCGCGTCGCATGGGCCGCGCGCCGTAGGTTGGATCGTAACCCTTTTCGATCACGAACTCGTGGGCCGCCTGGTCGAGCGCAATCTCGATTTCCTTCAACTGCAAACGGCGCTTCACTTTGTTCACCTCGAGGTCGACGATCTGGAGCAGATCGGGTTTTTCGAGCGTGTGGAAGACGATGATCTCATCGAGCCGGTTCAGAAACTCCGGTTTGAAGACCCGCTTCGTTTCATCGAGGATCTTTTCCCGCATCACTTCGTAGTTCGCTTCATCGCGCGACGAGGCGCCGAAGCCCATCGTCGTCTGGCGCTTGATCAGCTCCGCGCCCACGTTCGAGGTCATGATAATGATCGTATTCCGAAAATCAATTTTCCGGCCTAACGAATCAGTGACTTTTCCTTCTTCCAGAATCTGCAGGAGGAGGTGCATCACGTCGGGGTGCGCCTTCTCGATTTCATCGAAAAGCACAACCGAGTAGGGCCGGCGCCGGACCGCTTCGGAAAGCTGGCCGCCTTCCTCGTAACCGACGTAGCCCGGAGGCGAGCCGATCAGGCGCGAGGCGGTAAATTTTTCCATGTACTCCGACATGTCGATCTGGATGAGCGCGTCGCTGTCGCCAAACATGAATTCCGCGAGAGTGCGGGCAAGGAAAGTTTTACCGACGCCGGTCGGGCCGAGGAAAACAAACGAACCGATTGGGCGTTTCGGATCCTTGAGGTCAGCGCGCGAACGGCGCAGTGCCTTGCTGATCGCGCTGACCGCTTCGTCCTGGCCAATGACGCGCTGCTTAATCTCGGCTTCCATCGCGAGAAGTTTCGCGGTTTCCTTCTGCTCCATTTTCTGGAGCGGCACGCCGGTCACCTTGGAGATGATGTACATCATGTCCTCAGCGGTCACGAGCACTTCCTTCTCTTCGCGCTTCTCGCGCCATTCCCCGAGGATGCGTTCCAATTTTTCCTTGGCCTGCTTTTCCTTG
>JBDTVP010000001.1:0-142469 GCA_040007175.1 Spartobacteria bacterium | reverse complement strand
TGTCGCGATCCAGCCGATGATCCTGCCGCTCTTCAACGGATTGTCGGAGCTCGATCTGCTCCAGATGATGCTCGGCCAGCCGAAGGCGGAAGGCCCGCAGCTTGTCCAGGAGACTTTCCGCGCCACCGCGCCGACCGGGGATTTCGACGTCGCCTGGAATAAGTTTTTGCATGACGGTTTCGCCAGCCACATCCCGGCGAAAGATCAGCCAGCGAAGTTCAACGGCAACTCGGCCGGCGGTGTCGCGCACACGCTTTGGAATAACGAGATGCCGGCCCCGACGCCTGCTTCGCCGGAGATCGTGCTCGTGGGCAGTTACGCGATGGATGACGGCCGTTACATTAACAACGGCTGGCTCCAGGAAATGCCCGACCCGATCACCAAGTTGACCTGGGATAACGCGGCCATGATGAGCCCGAAATTTGCCCGCAAGATCAAGGTCAAGGATGGCGATCTCGTGCAAGTCGCGGTGACCGACACGACGAAAGATCCGCAAGGCAAACCGATCCGGCGCGAACTCGTCATTGCGGCGCTGATTGTGCCCGGGCACGCCGATAATTCAGTCACGATTCCGTTAGGCTACGGGCGCAAACACACCGGCCCGGTCGGAGAAGAAGCAGGCTTCAACGGCTATCTCCTCCGGACCAGTTCGAACCCGCATTTCATTATCGCGGACGGCAAGGCGATCGCCAAAGTGGAGGTGACGAAGGTCGCCGGCAGCTACGCGCTTTCGACTACGCAGGAACATTTTTCGATCGAAGGCCGCGGTCTCGTTAGGGAAGCGACCCTCGATCATTATCGCGAAGACGAAGAGTTCGTTAAGAAACTTGGGGGCGACGACGAATTGCCGAAGCAACTCCCGACCCTTTACTCGCATCCGAAACTCGACTCGCCCCAGCAGTGGGGGATGACGGTCGATCTCAATACCTGCACCGGTTGTAGTGCCTGCGTGATGGCCTGCCAGGCGGAAAACAACATTCCGATCGTCGGCAAGCTCCAGGTTGCGCACGGCCGCGTGATGCACTGGATCCGGATCGATCGCTACTACGCGAGCGCGAAACCTTACGACCAGGACAAAGGCGAGTGGCCGGAGGATCCCGAACTCGTGCACGAGCCGATGATGTGCCAGCACTGCGAGAACGCGCCCTGCGAAACCGTTTGCCCGGTCAACGCCACGATTCACAGCGAGAGCGGACTCAACGTGATGGTCTATAACCGCTGCATCGGCACACGGTATTGCGCGAACAACTGTCCGTTCAAGGTGCGGCGCTTTAACTATTTCGATTATACCCAGCGGCCGATCGGCAAGAAAAAGATCGGCGGATTTTCCGTCTACCAGGAATACCTCGGGCCGTTGACCAAGAAAGGCGCGGCCGACTCGGTCAAGCTGCAGAAAAATCCCAACGTTACGGTGCGGATGCGCGGCGTGATGGAGAAATGCACCTATTGCGTGCAGCGGATCGAGGAAGCGAAAATCTCCGCGCACGTGCGCGCCGGCGCCTCGGACAAGACTTTGATTCCGCGCGATTCCTTCACCAGCGCATGCGCACAGGCCTGCCCGACGGAAGCGATTGTCTTTGGCGATATTGCCGATCCCGAGACGCGGGTCTCGAAGATCAAGGCCGAGAATCGAAATTACCGCCTGCTCGAATACTTGAACGTGAAAACGCGGACGAGTTACCTGGCGCGGATTCGCAATCCAAACCCGAAGATGCCGGATGCCGCCCTCATCGGCGTCGCAAGTCCAGCCCACGGGCACGAGACAAACGCCGGCCACAACGGACACGCGGCGACGGAAGGTCAAAACGGCTATGCGATGCCGCAGACGCACGAAGCCGCACCAAAATCGGAGGCCAGACCGTGAAGAGTTTGACCTGTATTAAGGCCTGTCATCCCGAGCCGGCGCAGCGCGGCGAGGGACCTCTCAATTGCAATTTCTGCGCTCTCGGAACGAGAAGCTCTCGATTGCAATTGCGAAATCCCTCATCGTCGGCGCGACTCGAGATGACAACATTAGGGAGCGAGTTCTAAATGGACGGCACACCCACCGCACCACAAGTGATCGCGAGTGAAGCTTCTTCCTCGGTCGAGCGTCCTCTCGCGCGCGTTCCGCTCGTTCTAAACAAGCGCAATTTCGATTGGGTCACGAACCGGATCTCCGGTGCGGTCGAAAATCCGACCCCGCGCTGGTGGTGGGTCGCCTTCGCCGTCACTTCGGTCACCGCGGCTTTCGGGCTCTTTTGCATCGCCTACCAAATCTCGACCGGTGTTGGCACCTGGGGTTTGAACTCGCCTGTGGGCTGGGCCTGGGACATCACGAATTTCGTTTTCTGGATCGGTATCGGTCACGCCGGCACGCTTATTTCCGCCATCTTGTTCTTGCTTCGCCAAAAATGGCGCACCTCGATCAACCGTTCGGCCGAAGCGATGACGCTTTTTGCGGTCATTTGCGCCGCGATTTTCCCGGGCATCCACGTCGGCCGCGTCTGGATGGCGTGGTTCCTCGCGCCCGTGCCTAACCAATACGCGATCTGGCCGAACTTCCGCAGTCCGTTGCTTTGGGACGTCTTCGCAGTCTCGACTTATTTCTCCGTCTCCGTGCTTTTTTGGTACACCGGCTTGATTCCTGATCTCGGCACCTTGCGCGATCGCGCCACGACCAAGATGCGGAAATTCTTCTACGGAATTTTCGCCCTCGGCTGGCGCGGCTCGAACCGCAACTGGCGCCATTACGAGATGGCTTATCTCCTCCTCGCCGGCCTCTCGACTCCGCTCGTGCTTTCCGTGCACAGCGTCGTTTCCTTCGACTTCGCCACGTCGGTGATCCCGACCTGGCACACCACGATTTTCCCGCCCTACTTCGTCGCGGGCGCCATCTTCGGCGGGTTCGCCATGGTGCTGACGCTGATGATTCCGGCGCGCGCGATTTTCGGTCTGCAGGACATCATCACGCCGCAGCACATCGACAAGATGGCGAAGATCATTTTGTTGACCGGCTCGATTGTCGGTTATGCCTACGCGATGGAATTTTTCATCGCCTGGTATAGCGGGAACGAATACGAGAAATTCGCCTTCTATAACCGCATTTTCGGACCCTACTGGTGGTATTGGTGGGTCGGCATGTTGTTCTGCAATACGCTGGCGCCGCAGCTCTTTTGGTTTAAGTGGTCTCGACGCAACATCCTCGTCGTTTATTTCGTCTGCATGTGCGTGAACGCCGGCATGTGGTTCGAGCGCTTCATCATCATCGTCGGCGGTTTGCACCGCGATTTCTTGCCTTCTTCCTGGGGACTGTTCCATCCGACCTGGGTCGACATTTGGACTTTCGTCGGCACCTTCGGGATTTTCCTGTCGCTCTTCCTCCTCTTCATTCGCTTCGCGCCGATGATCGCGATGTCGGAGATTAAAATTGTCCTGCCGGAAGCCGATCCGCATCACGGTTCGCCCGACGCGCATCATACCGTGGCCGCGGGCGGAAAGGAGCGCACATGATCACGCCGAGCGGAAATCGTGTTTACGGAATGGCCGCGGAATATTCGAGCGCCTCCTCACTTTATGAAGCGGCCAAGCAGGTGCGCGACGCCGGCTTCAAGCGCTGGGATGTGCACTCGCCCTTTCCGATTCACGGGATGGACGACGCGATGGGTCTTGGGAAATCGTGGCTCAGCGCTTTCGTCCTGATCGGTGGCATCACCGGATTGCTGACCGCGGCTGTCCTCGAGTTCGGGCCTTCCTCTTATCTTTACCCACTCATCGTGCACGGGAAGCCGACCAACTTTTGGACGTTGCCGGCGTTCTTCCCGATCATGTTCGAGCTGACGATTCTTTTCTCCGCCTTTACCGCTTTCTCGGCCATGCTCGGGATGAATTTTCTCCCGCGCTGGAATCATCCGATGTTTAACTGGGAGCGGTTCAAGCGCGTGACCAACGACGGATTTTTCCTCGTTCTCGAGGCGCGCGACCCGCGTTTCAGCGAAAACGAAGCGCGCGAACTGCTGGAGCGGACCGGCGGCCAACATATCACCGTGGTGCACGAGGAACCCTGATGCTGCGCGCTTTCTTCCTCATCTTTGCGCTGGTCACGATCGCTTGGATCGCGATCTTCGGTTTCCGCGGGCAAAAAAGCAGTCGGCCCGAGATCGAAATTTTTCCTGACATGGTGCGGCAGCCGAAAGTGCGCGCGCAATCGGAATCGAACTTCTTCGCCGACCAGCGCGGCGCCCGTAAACCAGTCGACGGCACGGTGCCAATCGGCTACGACATGCCTCTGCCTAACGACGCCGGAACGGCGGTAGATGCGGCCGGCGAAGCGACGATGCGGGCACACTTCGGGTTCAGCGAAGGAACGGATTACTACAATACTGGCAAGATGGGCGCTAACTGGGGCACCGGGCTTCCGCTTGATGTCACACCGGCCTTGATGCAGCGCGGCCGGCAGCGTTTCGACATCAATTGCGCGGTCTGCCATGGACCGCTCGCGGCTGGCGACGGCATCGTCAAGGGCTACGGCCTCGCGACCGTCGTCACTCTGCAGGACGATCGGATTCGCAATATGGCGGACGGCGAGATTTTTAACACCATCACCCACGGCAAGAACACGATGATGGCCTACGGACCGCGCGTCACGGTGCAGGATCGCTGGGCAATCATTTCGTATCTGCGCGCGTTGCAACGCAGCCAGCGCGCGAGCGCGGCGGACGTGCCGGCGGATCATCAGGCGGACTTGGATAAGAAAGCGGAACCGGCACCTCCTGCCGCCGCACCGGAGAAGAAATGAGCGATCGAACTCAGGAACCGCCAGCGCCGGAAGGCGAGTATTTTGAAACCGGGCGCTTTACCGGGTTGTCGCTGCTCTGCGGCGCGATCGGCCTGGTCGGGCTCGTGCTCAGCTTGATCGGCGGTTTTGTCTCGCCGGTCCAGTTCAGCTTCTCCTGGCTCTTTGGGTTCTTCTTTTTCTTTACCCTCTGCATCGGCTGTTTCTTCTGGACGGTCGTCCATCACGCGGTGGATGCGGAATGGTCGGTCGTGGTGCGGCGCCAGCTCGAGAATATCGCGCTTCTCATGCCGGTCCTGGCCGTGCTTTTCCTGCCGGTGCTTTTCTGGCGCAAGTATCTTTACCGCTGGCTCGATGTGCCGGTCGGCGTGGATCCGCTCCTCGATGCCAAGCGGGCTTATCTGAACTGGGATTTCTTCCTCTTCCGCGCGATCTTCTTTTTCATCGCCCTCACGCTGGTCGCTTATCTTCTGCGGCGTCTTTCCGTGCGGCAGGATCGCGATGGCAACCCGCGCTACACCCTGCAAATGCGGAAGCTTTCCTTTATCGGACTGCCGGTTTTCGCCCTTTGCCTTACCTTCGGCGCGTTCGATTGGCTGATGAGCCTGAACTGGCACTGGTTCTCGACCATGTGGGGCCCATACCTTTTCGCCGGCACCGCGGGCAGCTCGATGTCGCTTATCATTCTGGTCAGTGCCGCGCTGCAACGCGCCGGTTACATGAAGGGCGTGCTGACGATTGAGCATTTCCACATCATGGGGAAATGGCTCCTCGCCTTCACCGTTTTCTGGGCCTACATCGGCTTCAGCCAGTACATGCTTTATTGGTACGCGAACATCCCGGAAGAGACCCAATACTTCATCATCCGGAACACCGAGTCGTGGAATGTGCTCTCGTGGATTCTCGTTATCGGACGGTTCTTCGTGCCGTTCGCTCTTCTTCTCCCGCGCGCGACGAAGACGAACCTGACCTGGCTCTGTTCCATCTCCGGCTGGATCATCCTCATGCAGTTACTCGATATTTACGTCATCGTCCTGCCTTCGCTCTACGGCACTGGCGTGCATCTCAGCATTCTCGATTTTCTCCCGCTGATCGGAATCGGCGGCACGCTCGCTTTCTTCTACCTGCGGATCATCGGCAAGACTTCGCTCTTTCCGGTGCGCGACCCGCGCCTCATCGAATCGCTGCGCATTACGAACTAACCGATGCCTAACGACGACGAAACATTAGTTCATCCCGAGCAGCCGCGCTTCCTGCTCTCCGCCTGGCTATGGGCAGTTATCCTGTTTGTTTTCTTCGGCGTGATCGTCGCGATCACTTTCGGGACGATGCAGCGGGGCTCGAATTACGAAGCGGAGCGGGCGAAAACGCGGACCGAAAAACTCAAGACGGCCGAGGACGAATGGCACAAGACCGCTGGCAGTTACGGCTGGGTCGATAAGGAGAAGGGCGTCGCTCACATCCCGATCCAGCGCGCGATGGAATTGGAAATGGCCGATCTCCAGGCGAAAAAACCTGCGCCCGCCGGTCCGATTGCGCTGCCGGCTCCAGCCGCTGCGCCAGTGACTGAGACCGGGGCCGAGCAACCGAAAAATCCAGCACCCGAAGCAGCGCCGACCGGTTCGGCCACGCCGGAACCGAAATCCGTGGAAGGCCCTAACTCGGAGATCCGGGGCCAGCCAGCCGCGGCCGCAAATCCGCCTAACGTCGCGCCTGGCACTCAGCCCGGCGCCGCGGCCACCCCGGCCGCCGCGCCGAAATCTCAATCTCAAGTCCCACCGGTTTCACCCACTGGCACCCCAATCAAACAAGCTCCAGGTACGCCGCTGCCGGTGCGCGGCGCGCCCGACGCGAAACCTGCCGCCACGCCTACTCCACCGCCCCAATAAGACGATGAGCTGGACTGAATTTCTCGCCAACCTGAAGCGCAGCGATCAAAACGCGGCTGTGATCTTCGATCAGGACGAACCGATCGGTCGCCCGACGGATCTGGTTATGCCGCGCAAGCGCTGGTTTGGTCGCCGCGATTTGAAAAAGAGTTCGCCGACGGCGCACCGTGCGGCTGCACCTAAACTTTCATGAACACGCCCGTTGGATCAACGCAAGAGCCGCCGTTAGGCGATGTGGAAGTGACGACGAGCGACGTCGAGCGCGTCGAACGCGCGTTGATCGATGCTTCGACCCGTCTGCCGGTCCTGATCTTTTACACCTCGGCCATTGCCTGGTTACTCGTCGCGACATTTCTCGGCATCCTCACTTCGTTCATGATGCATTCGCCCGATTTTCTAGCGGGTTGGAGCTTCCTGACCTGGGGCCGCATTCGTCCGGCTCATCTCAATGCCTTGATTTACGGCTGGGGATCGATGGCCGGAATGGGCACCGCGATTTGGTTGATGGCGCGGCTCTGCCGCACCACCCTGCGGCATCCGCTGCTCCTGGTCAGCGGCGCGGCTTTTTGGAATCTCGGCGTGCTCATGGGAATCTTCGGGATCCTGGCCGGCGACAGCACCGGCTACGAGTGGCTCGAGTTCCCAGGTTACTCCGCGATCACTCTTTTCGTCGCTTACCTGCTCATCATGACGTGGGCGCTGGTCATGTTCCGTTACCGGCGCCGCGGTCATGTTTACATCACGCAGTGGTATTTGTTAGGCGCGTTTCTCTGGTTCCCGTGGCTCTATGCCGCGGCGCAGGTGATGCTTTTCGTTTTCCCGGTGCAGGGCGTGATGCAGGCGGCGGTCAATTGGTGGTTTGCCAATAATCTGCTCTTTCTCTGGTTCGGATCGATCGGACTCGGGACCGCTTATTACATGATCCCGAAAGTGATCGGCCGCCCGGTGCACAGTTACTATCTGGCCGCGATCGGTTTTTGGACTTTTGCGTTCTTCTCCAGTTGGACCGGGATGCAGCGTTTGATCGACGGACCGTTCCCGGCCTGGATGATCACCGCGAGCATCGCGGCTACCATCCTAACGATCATCCCAGTCGCCACCGTGGGCCTGAATCACCACATGACGATGCGCGATCATTTCCCGCTGATGCGTTACAGCCCGACCCTGCGCTTCACCGTTTTCGGCGCGATCGCCTACACCGCGTTTAGTGTTGTCGGGGTGATTATTTCCCTCCGCTCGATGGCGTCGATCGTGCACTTCACCGAGGCGACCCTGGGCTACACCTACATGGGGCTCTACGCCTTTTTCACGATGGTGATTTTTGGTTCGATGTATTACATCGTGCCGCGGCTCGTCGGGCGGGAATGGCGTTACGCTTCGCTGATCAAGCTCCACTTCTGGGGCTCGACCTACGGTATCGGCTTGATGGTGCTGCTCCTGCTCGTCGGCGGCATGGTGCAGGGCCTCAGCCTCGCCGATGCCACTTTACCATTCGATGAAACGACCCAATCCGTGCTGCCTTATTTGCGCGGTCGCACGCTCTCCTGGATTTTGTTAACCGTGTCGCACTTTGTTTTTGCCTTTCACTTTGGCTTGATGCTCCTCGGCTTTGGCCGCACTGCGAGCGTCCCGACCTTTTTGAATCCGCTGGAACGGGAAGTGGGGGGTGGGCACTGATGAAAGGATTTCAGCCACTTTTTCTCGGTATCTTCGGTATTTTCGCCTTCTCCTGGCTGGGCATGACGGTGGTGCCGAATTTGCAAATCGGCAGTCTCAATCCGCAAACGGATGAAGACGGGGCCGACGTTTATCCTTCGCCACCTTCCGGCATGGCTTTGCGCGGCGCGCAGGTCTACGCCGCAAATGGTTGCGTTTATTGCCACACCCAGCAGGTGCGTCCGGATTACGGTGGTTCTGATCTCGAGCGCAAATGGGGCGAGCGCCGGAGTGCGCCGCGCGATTACATTTTCGAGCCGCTTGTGCAGTTGGGAACGATGCGGACCGGCCCTGATCTCGCGAATGCGGGTCATCGGGCGGCGATGCAGGAGGAAGGAGCGGCCACGCCGGCTCCCTCACCTGCCGCTGCAGCTCCGGCCGCTGGCGCGCCGGCGACTGCAGAAGCTGCGCCTGCCGACGCTGGCGGAACAGTTGCCGCCGCTTCGCCGGCTGCTTCCGCTCCGCCTGCCGCAGTGGCAGCTGCTGCAAGTCCTGCAGCCGCGAGCCCGGCAGCCGCGCCTGCAACTGCCGGGGCAAGTCCAGCCGCTTCGCCTGTCGTAGTGGCGGGCGCACCCGCTGGCGCGCCGGCCACTTTGCCGGCCGCCGGCACAGCGCCCGCGGCCAATCTGCCGACGACGGCGCCGTCGTTAGTCGCGGATGTCGAGGCCCTGACGTCCGATGGCAAACCGCGGCCTTACACCGCGGCGTGGCATCATCGCCATCTTTATAATCCGCGCAGCATTTCCCAGGACTCCAACATGCCGGCTTACCGGTTCCTTTATGAAAAACGCCGGATCAGCGGCGCCGCCTCCCCCGACGCGCTTAATTTTGCAGGGGATACGAGCGAGGAACCGGAGACGAATTGGGAAATCGTTCCGACGTATGACGCCAAGTGTCTCGTCGCTTACATCATGTCGCGCGATCAATCGCATGCCTTGAAAGAGGCAAAATCGGCGCTCACATTGGCGCCTGCCCCCGGCAAGGAGGCGACGAAATGATGGAGCAACCTCCGGAGAATTTTCCGCATCAGGGAATGGATTACGGCGAAACGCGGGAAGTGCGCGATACGCACGCCGCGATCATTAGGGAAAAAGTGGAACCCGTCATCGGACGCGAACCGCTGTCGCTCTGGCTGATTGCGATCTATGGCTTTGCCGTCTTTTTCGGCGGCGCTTATCTCGGTCGCTACGCCGGTAATTTCAGCGGCGACGGCCTCGATTATCTGGGCGGTGCGCCGCGCGTCGCGACTAAAGCGAGCGGCGGTGGCGCCGCGGAAGCGGCCACCGAACTGACCCAAGCGGAGAAGGGGAAGAAAATTTTCTCAGCCAACTGCGCTACCTGTCACCAAGCCAACGGGCTCGGTGTGGCCGGGCAATATCCGCCGCTCGCCGGCTCCGAGATCGTGAATGGCGGCGCACGCCGTCCCGCGATGATCGTCCTGAAAGGGCTGCAAGGCCCGCTCACCGTGAAGGGCGTGCAGTATGGCTCCGCGGTGATGCAACCGTGGGAAAAAACCCTGAACGACCAGAAGATCGCCGATGTGCTGACTTACGTCCGACAGGAATGGGGCAACACTGCCGGGCCGCTGACGGCGGAAGGCGTTGGGGCTTTGCGCAAAGAAGTCGCCGGTCGCACCGAATCGTGGACCGAACCTGATCTCCTGGCCGTTCCGGCCGATGCCGATCTTCCGGGCGCTCCGGCAGCCGCAGCGCCAGCGGATGCAGCCAAACCGGCCGCAAGTCCGGCCGCGGCGCCGCCGAAAGCCTAATCGGGTTCGCCTAACGAGGAAGCGCGTCGGCCAAGAGCTCGGCCATGTGTTTCGGATGGACCGGTGTGAGATCGTCGATCTGATGCCGGCAACTGGTGCCGGAAGCGACCACCACCGCGCCGGGTGCTTGCTGGCGTAATTGATCGACCAAAGGCGCGGCCACCTTGAGCGACAGTTCGTATTTCGCTTTCAACATTCCGAACGCGCCGGCCATCCCGCAGCAACCGGTGTCGAGCAGAGTCGCTTTGCGACCGGGCAGCCGCTCGGCCAGCCGGGCCATGAAGCCGGAATGGAGGAGCGATTTCGCGTGGCAATGCGCATGAATCGCGACCTCCGCCGTACGCCGCTCGAAGGGGAGCGCATCCGGTTCGCGCTCGAGCAGGTCATCGACGAATTTCTCGAAAAGAAAAGAGCGCGCCGCGATCGCCTGCGTCTCCGGCAGGTTCAGTTCGCGATAATCTTCCACGAACATCGAATAGCAGGAGGGCTCGAGAAAAAGAATCGGCAGGGCAGCGCCGTGCCGGAGCAATTCGAGATTATGCCGGCCGAGCCGTTCAGCTTCCTTGAGATTTCCCTGGCTGAAGGCGGGGCGACCACAGCACTTCCGCCCGGTCGGCAGGAGCACCTCGAACCCGAGCGCTTCAAGCACCGCGACCGCTGCGATCCCGATCTGCGGCTCGTGATAACGGACGAAGGTGTCGTCCCAAAGGATCACCTGGCCGCGCGATTTGCCGTTCGATTTAGGCGTGCGCTGCGCAAACCAGCGATCGAAGCGCTGCTTCGCGTAATGCGGCAGGGTTCGTTTCGCGGAAAGCCCGAGTACTTTTTCCATCAACGCACGCAGTGGCGGAAAATCGAGCGTCGCATTGGCAAGCACCGGCAACGCGCAACCGAGCCGGCCTAACAAGTCGACCGCACTCAGGATTCGGACTCGCAAGGGGAGGCCGTCGCGCTGATGCCGGGCGTGGACCAGTTCCGCTTTCAAGAGCGCGAGGTTGACGTTCGACGGGCATTCCGTGGTGCAGGCTTTACAGGAAAGACAATTGCTCAGCGCATCTTCCAGCTCCTGGGCGCGGAGCGGATCGTCGCCCTCGACCCGCAACTCGAGCGCGGTCCGGATCGCGTTGGCCCGCCCGCGAGTTGACATGTATTCCTCGCCGGTGGCGAGAAAAGTCGGGCACATCGTCGGCGCGTCTTTGCGGCAACCGCCGCAGCCGTTGCATTGCTCGAGGTTGCCGAGGAAAGAATGGTCCTTGGCTGCGAAGGCGAGGAACGGGGTGAATGGCAACTCGATCGGGCGCGAAAAATTCTCCCGCAGATCGTGATCGATCTTAAAGCGTCCGTCGCCGATCAACTTTTCCGGGTTGAACAGATTTTTCGGATCGAAGGCGCGCTTGATCTCGCGCATGACCTGGAGCAACTCCGGCCCAACCTGTTCCTGCATATATTCGGTGCGCGCGATCCCGACGCCGTGCTCGGCCGCGAGCGAGCCTTTGAACTGCCTAACGAGCGCGGCGACCTGATCCGCGACGAGACGATATTTGTCCAGATCGGCGGCGCAGTGAAGATCGAGCACGGGGCGCACGTGGAGCAGTCCGGTGGCCGCGTGGCCGTAGTAGCAGACTTCGAGGCCGAGCGGTTGCATGATCGATTCCAGACCGGCGACGTAAGCCGGCAACTGCTCGGGCCGCACCGCCGCGTCCTCGATGAAAGCAACCGGCTTGGCAGGTCCGGGGCGGCCCGTGAGCAGGGAGAGGCCGGCTTTGCGCATTGACCAGACGAGGTTCATCTCGGCGTTGTTGGCGCAGATGAGAGTGCGCAGACCGAGCTTCCGCGCGGCCAGCGTGGCCAGCCGCCCGGCCACGTCGTCGTCGTAAAACTCCACGATCAAAATCGCCTCGCACGGCTTGCTATCGAGCTCGAGCAACTTGCGCGCGGCTTCGAAGTTGAGCTGGCCTTTCGTCTGGTCAAAGAGCGGTCGATCGATGTGCTCGATGGCCGAAGGTTTCAGCTCGAGCAGCTCGACCGTGGCCTGCATCGCTTCCGCGACCGAGGCGAAGAAAACCAGGCCGAGCCCTTTCGCGCGCGGCAGTGGAACAATCTGGAGCTCGGCAGAAAAGATCGCGGCGAGGGTGCCTTCGCTGCCCGCGAGAATTTCGGTCAGGTTCTGCGGGGCGCGAGAGAACCGATCGAGCGCGTAGCCGCTCCATCGTTTCAACATCCCGGGCGGCATCCGCTCCGCGATTTCGGCGGTTTGCGCCCTAACGAGTCGGGAAATCAGCTCCTGCTCGGCGGCGAGCGCCGGGTGCCCGGGCCCGATCGTTTCGATTCGTCCATCGGCCAGCACGATTTCGAGAGCGCGAACGTGATCCGCCGTCGTGCCGTAGACCGGGACCCTTGCCCCGGAAGAATTGTTCGCAATCATCCCACCGATCGTCGCGCGTGAGCTGGTGGCAACGTCGGGGCCGAAACAATATCCGTGCGGCTTGAGGAAAGCATTGAGCTGATCGAGGACCACGCCGGCGCCGACGTGGATCGTTCGCCGCTCGAGATCGAGCCCGCCGATCTGGCGATTGTGGCGCGAAAAATCGACGATCAAGCCGTCGCCGATCGCGCCGCCGGCCAGGCCGCTGCCCGCGCCGCGCGGCGAGACGGAAATCCCGGCATCGGCAGCGGCGAGAATGGCGTCGCGCGCCTCGGGAGCGCTCCGCGGAAAAGCGACCGCGGCCGGCTCGATCTGGTAAAGCGAAGCGTCGGTCGCGTAAAGTTGCCGGGTGCGATTATCGAAGACGATGTCGCAGGTGGTAGAAGCGAGCGTCTTTTGCTGAGTCGACGTCATTGGCCCCTCAACATTCGTCCGCGCAGAATGATTACAAGAGTTTCGACGGCTTGGGCGCCGCCGTTTGCGCGATTATTGCGCGACTACGGGGTCGGCTGCGCGGACGGGGCCGGCGTCGCCACCGGGCCAGCCGGTGCGCCGATGGGCTCGGCTCCCACTGCGGCCGAAGCGGCGGATGGAGACGACGCGGTTCGGACCGGCGCGGTGTTGCCATTCGGGACCGGATTTACCTTCGCTTTCGCGTCCGCGGCGGCGTTCTGAGCCGCGGCTTTGGGCGGGAGCGGGGCAGCAGCTTTGGAAACCGGCGACGTTCTCTCCAGCTCGCGGCGGAGGATCGAGTTCGGCGCGCCGCGATGCGCGTAGAGCATCGAAAGCAGGAGTACGACGACGAAAAAGATACTGGAAAGCCAGGTCGTGATGGTGGTGAGAACGGTAGTCGTTTGTGCGCCGAAAATGTTTTCCGTGACGCCCCCGCCGAAGGCTGCGCCGAGGCCCTCGCTTTTCGGACGCTGCATCAGGATGACGAGCATCATGAGCAGGGCGACGATCGCCTCGAGCACGAGCAGGGAATTGATCAGAATGGTCATCGGGACGGGCAATATGGCGAATGCCGCGGGTTTGTCCACGGCGAAGGCATCTTGAATTTCAACGCACCGGCACTTTGCGATGCACCCAAACGCTGTTCACGATCCCCAGGCCGAACATGATCATTAACGCGAACGAGCCGCTGTAACTGATGAGCGGCAACGGCACGCCGGTGATCGGCAGGATGGAAATGGTCATCCCGACGTTCTGGAAGATATGGGTAAAAATGAGAGTGCCGATGCCGATGACGAGGAGCAGCCCGAAGAGGTCGCTCGCTTTATAGGCCACGAAAAGGCACGACATCAGGAGCACCCCGAAAACGCCGAGGAGTGCAATGCCGCCGACGAAACCCCATTGTTCACCGATCGCGGAAAAGATGTAGTCATTATGCACCGCGGTTGCCGGAAGAAAGCCGAGCTCGATCTGCGTGTTGGGCGCTTTGAAGCCTTTTCCTGCCCAGCCGCCCGAGCCGATCGCGATGAGGGATTGATTGATCGCCCACGCCGAGCCCTGGCGGTCGATATCGGGATTGATGAACGCGGTGATCCGCTCTTGTTGATACGGTTTTAACCCGACATACGCGACCGGGATAAACGCGACCGCGATCAGGATGACGCAGATCAGATAGCGCAGCGGAATTCCACCGACGAAGAGCAAGGCGAGTATAACTGGACCCCAGATCATGGTTTCACCGAGATCCGGTTGCATCAGGATGAGCAAACAAGGCGCGCCGGCGATCGCGCCGCAGAGCGTCAGACGGAGCATCGGATGCATCTGCCGGAACTGGCTGAGGAAGAGCGCCACCACCATAATGCCGGCGACAACCGCGAGCTGGGCCGGCTGGAAATTAATCGGACCGAGATGCAGCCAGCTGCGCGAGCCATAAACTTTCGTGCCGATGAAGCGCGTCAGGATCAGAAAAAAGAGGCCGGCCAAGTACATCGGCAGCGCGCCCCACTTGACCCAGCGATAGTCGATCAGGCTGGTCACCATGAAAGCAAAGAAGCCAACCGCGACCCAAGTGGCTTGTTTGCGCCAGAATTCCGCCGCATTTGGGTCGGATCGCATATAAGTGGCGCTATAAATGGCGATCACGCCGAAAACAGCGAGCGCAAGCATGGATGCGACCAGTAACCAGTTGAAACCAAGCAGTTTTCGAAGAAACGGAGTCATTTACGGTGCAACGGGAGCCCGCCGGAAGCTTAAGATGGCCGAGCCGGGGCGGAAGTCCAGTGAGCGATAGATTCGGCGTTTACTAAATTTTATATCCTTCATTATGAGATATTTAGGTAGTATTTTCGACTGCCTGGGGATGCGGATCCTTGTCAGTCTGGTGCGGTAACCGTAAACTTCTTGGCATTCCTCCCCTTAAATACCTGGATCAACCGATGGCGAAGAAAAAGGCAAAACGAAAACTGGCCCGGCCAACCTTGCCGATGCAGCGGCATTTGAACCTTCGTGATGAGGGCCGCTGTTTTGATCTGCGCCAGATTTTCGATCGGGTAAACGAGCGTCATTTTCGCGGGCGCTTGCGCGGTTACAAAGTGGTCTGGGGACGCCGCCGGAAAGAACGGCCGAAAGAATATTTCATCTTCGGTTCCATTCAGGAGGAAGATCGCGTCATCCGGATTCATCCGCTGCTCGATCAACCTTTTGTTCCGCGCTGGTTTCTCGAGTACGTGCTCTACCACGAGATGCTGCACTCGGTTGTGCCGGAAGAAAAAGACGCGGGCGGCCGGCGCCGGGTGCACACGGAAGAATTTTATCGCCGCGAAAAAGCGTTCCCGCGCTATCGCCGTGCGCGACGCTGGGAAGACGAAAATCTCGCGCGTTTTCTCCGCTAATCGTCGCCTGGATAATCCGGTAGCCGTCGCAGAGACCGACGGCGCGCTCTTCTTCGAGCATTCGCTCGCGGTGCGAAGCATTACGACGCGTTCCTCTTCTACTCTGTCATCCCGATTCGCCGTAGGACGGAGAGGGACCTCGTAGTTGCAATCCGCGCACCCTCGCAAAAAGAGAACGTGGCTTGCAACTGCAAGATCCTTCGCCGCGGACTACCGGCCCAGGATGACAGAAAGCAGAGGAGAGCCCGACTTCCGCTTGTTCGCCCTCCGGAACAACCGCCAGAATAGCGAGCAACCGCGCAAGGCGTGATCTCTCTCTACCGCACTTCCACCGCCGCCGGCCGCTCGTTCAACTCAGACGGCGAGGGTGTCGTTGCTACGTTCTTCTTGATGAGGTACCAGAGCGCGGTCGCGAGCAGGAGGGAGGTCAGCTTCGCGCGCCAGTTGTTCAGGATCAGCTTCTTCATGAGTGCGATGGAGTAACACCTCCCCGAGTCGTTGCCGGAAACTCTCCGGGGTAAAATTCCGCTCGATCCGGCGGCGATGGCAGATCGAAATCGCGCCGGTCTCTTCCGAAACGACAACTGCAACCGCGTCCGATTCCTCGGTAATGCCGAGCGCCGCCCGGTGTCGCAAACCCAGGCTACGATCGAGCGTCTCGCGCTGGCTCACGGGAAAAATGCAAGCCGCGGCCGCGATCCGGCCGTTGCGCAGGATGACGCCGCCGTCGTGGAGCGCGGATTTCGGATGAAAAAGCGTGAGCAACAGCTCGGTCGAGAAAGCCGCGTCGACGACCACGCCTGTCTCTTCGTAAATTTTAATCGAGGTGTCCCGCTCGATTGCGATGAGCGCGCCAAACTGTTTGTTCGAAAGCTGCGTCACGACTTCCGCGAGGTCGTGCACCGTTTCGCGTTTCTCGCTCGTCAGCGAAAAAATGGGATGGCCCCCGAGCTCGGCGAGCGCGCGGCGGAGTTCCGGTTGAAAAATGACCACCAAAGCGACAGCGAGGAAAACCGAGAAGCTCCGGATGATGAAGCTGATCACGACCAGGTTCAGAAGCTGTGAAATTAAAATCAGCGTCAGGAAAACGATCGCCATGCCGGTCAGCACCTTCGCGCCTCGCGTACCGCGGAAATAGAGATAGCCGTAATAGATGACCACGCTCAGGAGCAAGATTTCGATCGCGCTGCGCCATTTGTCGAAAAAGAGCTGGGTGAATTCCTGGATGGTCATCGGGTGACGGCGAGAAGCGCCTCGGTTGTGCGCAAAGCGTTGGCGTTGGCCGCCACATCGTGGACGCGGAGGACGTGCGCGCCGCGTTCGCGCAGGAGCGAAGTCATGGCCACGGTCGCGCTCATCCGGTCATCGCTCGGGCCGGAGATTTTGCCGAGAAAAGATTTGCGCGAGACACCGACGACGAGCGGTCGGTTCTCGACCCGCAGTTGTGGAAGATGGGCGAGCAATTCCAGGTTATGCGCGACTGTTTTGCCAAAGCCAATTCCGGGATCAAACGCAATACACATGGGATCAATCCCGTAGCGTACGGCCTCTGCAAATTGCTGTCGAAAAAAATCGGCCACTTCGGCGACCACATCGGTATAGCTAGGATTAGCCTGCATCGTGCCAGGCGTGCCCTGCATATGCATGATGATGAGAGCGGCGCCGGTTTCCGCAGCCAGCGCGAACATTTCCGGATCACCACGGCCGCCGGTCACGTCGTTGATGATCGTCGCGCCGCCGGCGAGCGCAGCCCGCGCCACGGCCGCCTTCGAGGTATCGATGGAAAGATGCGCCGGGACGGAGGAGGCGAGTTGCTCGATGACCGGGAGCACGCGGCTCAGCTCGTCGTTAGGCGAAACCGGCTCCGCGCCCGGCCGGGTTGATTCGCCGCCGATGTCGATGATGGCCGCGCCGCTCTGCGCCATCTCGACCCCGTGTTTCGCCGCCGCTTCCGTGGCGAAAAATTCTCCGCCATCGGAGAACGAATCCGGGGTCACGTTCAGGACGCCCATGAGGAGCGAGCGGTTCGTTAGATCGAGGACGTTTCCGCCCACCTGCCAGCGCGTTGCGTCCATCACGCTTCAGACTATCACAGCCGGCGCTTTATTCGACCGGGGGCGCTCCGCAAAAATGTGCACTTTCAATCCCGCCGCTTTCCCCGATCATCGCTCCGACCCATGAAACGCGACCCGGCCCTCAAACAAAAAATTCTCGCACTTCTCCAGGGGCCCAAGTACCGGCCGCTCGACAAGAAGGAATTGGCTCGCGCACTCGGTTTGAAAGACGAGGCGCGCAGTGGAATCAAAGAGGTCCTCCGCCAGCTCGAGCACGCCGGGGAGATCGCGCGCATCCGCCAGAATCGCTTCATCCTTCCAGCCGAGGCCGACCTCGTCACTGGGAAGCTGCAGATTATGCAGGCCGGCTTCGGTTTCCTCGTCCGCGAAGGGACGGAGGAAGGGGGCGACATCTATGTCTCTGCTGAGAACACCGGCACGGCCATGAACGGCGATCGCGTCGTGGCGCGCATCACCCGGGACGCGAATTACAATCGCGCCCGGAGCGGGAGCAATCGCCCCGAGGGCCGCGTCATCCGCATCCTCGAGCGGGCCCACGACACCATCGTCGGCACCCTCCAGCAGACGCGGAATTTCTTCTACGTCGTGCCGGACGACCCGCGCATCGTGCACAACGTCTACGTCCAACTCCGCCCGCTCCCGGACGCGCCCCGCCCTTTGCAGACCGACGACAAGGTGGTCGTTAGGCTAGAGCCGTGGGAATCGCGCCACGTCAATCCCGAAGGCGAGATCGTCGAACTCATCGGGCGCTCCTCCGACCCGGGCGTCGACATGCTCTCGATCATTCGGAAGAACAATCTCCCGGTCGAGTTTCCCGAAGAAGTGATCGCCGAGGCGGCGGCCATTCCCGAGACGGTCGATCCCGATCGTTACCGCGACCGGGAAGACCTGCGCGGCAAATTCATCGTCACGATCGACCCGGACGACGCGCGCGATTTCGACGATGCGGTCAACGTCGAGCAACTCCCGGGCGGCGATTGGGAACTGGGCGTGCACATTGCCGACGTCTCCACTTACGTCACGCCGGGGAGCGCGCTCGATCGCGAGGCGCTGAAGCGCGGGAACAGCGTTTACCTGGTGGACCGCGTCATCCCGATGCTGCCGGAGCGCTTGAGCAACGGCGTCTGCAGCCTCAACCCAAACGTCGTTAGGCTAACCCACTCGGCCTTCATCCGTTTCGCCAAGAACGGCGCACCGAAGAGCGCCCGTTTCGCGCGCACCCTCATCCAAAGCGCGCGCCGCCTCACCTACAAGGAAGCCTACGGCCTCCTGCAAAAGCCGCCTAACGACGAGCTGGGTAAACGCCTGCACACCGCCTGGGATCTCGCCTCCATTCTCCGCCGGCGCCGCTTTGCCGCGGGCTCGCTCGACCTCGATTTCCCGGAAGTGAAAGTGGTGGTCGACAAACAAACCGGCCGCCCACTCCGGCTGGAGCGGATCGAGAACGACGAGTCGCATCAGTTGGTCGAGGAATTCATGCTCGCGGCTAACGAAGCCGTCGCGCTCGAGTTAAAGAATCGCCTAACCCCGACGGTTTATCGCGTGCACGAAAATCCCGATCCCGACAAACTGGCCGATTACCGTGAGCTGGTCATGAGCTACGGCTTCCAGGCCGGCGACCTGACTAATCGGCGCGAGCTGCAACGGCTTCTCGAATCTTTCCGCGGCAAACCCGAAGAGCAGGCGCTCAAGATCGGCCTGCTCAAAAGCCTGAAGCGCGCCCGTTACGCCATTCAGCCGCTGGGCCATTTCGGGTTGTCGAAAAACAACTACACCCATTTCACGAGCCCGATCCGGCGTTACGCCGACCTCGTGGTGCATCGCTGCCTGGCCGATCGTGGAGGCAAGAACAGCGCGCGCCTTGGAGCCGGGGAGCTGGCCGGCATCGCCGATCACATTTCCGCCACCGAACGCGTTGCAGCCGAGGCCGAGAACGAGTCGGTAAAACTCAAGAAGCTCGAGTTCCTGCAACTGCAATTGAGCGATAAGAACCCGCAGGTCTTCCGCGCCATCGTGCTCGAAGTGCGCAACTACGGCCTGCTCATCGAGCTGCCCGACGTGCTCCTGAGCGGCCTGATCCACATCTCCTCGTTACAGGACGATTTCTACATCTTCGACGGCGCGCGGCGGCGGATCATCGGCCGGCAATCCAAGCGCGTCCTCGCGGTCGGCGACACCCTCAAGGTCAAGGTCGCCCGGATCGACGTCTTCAAACGCCAGGCCGACTTCGCGATTGTCAACGAGCCCGCGTCACGCACGCCCCGGCGGGAACAACCGGCCGCTGCGCCCCGGCCGGAGCCACCGCCCCGCGGCCCGCGACAGCAGCAACGCGCCCGGCGACCCTCGCGCCGCCGACGTTCCTGATCACCTACTGGCGCGAAGGGACGACCGCCGCGTCGTCCGAGTTTTTTCGGTGAGGTTGCGCAGGCCGTGAGCTTTCGGTTTTCGACCGCAAAGATTTTTCTTCCCTTTTCGTTGGGCCCGGGCCTAACATCCGCGCCGCTGAATATGGATAGCATCATTGAATCAAGGGAGCTGCAGATTGAACGAAAAGTTTTTTCGATCGACCTGCGCGAAAATGGCCGCGGCAGATTTCTTCGGATCACGGAGGACAGCCAGGGACATCGCAACGTTATCATCGTCCCCATGTCCGGAGTCGACGAGTTCGCGGACGCGATCGACGACGTGCTCGACGCCGAACCGGCCCAGCCGGTCGAGCCGTAACGGCTTCGCCGGACGCGTTCGGCGTTGGGAGAATCCGGAGCGCCCTTCGCTTCCGGCAACGGTCGTTCGCCGTCGGATTACCCTTTTCACGATTCGTGGCCGGCGAGCATTTGCGGATCGAATCGTTCGCCGAGTTCTGCCACGCAGATTCCCGGCGGAACCGCTGGCGCTGGATGGAAGCGCACCGTCGCTTCCTCGGATTTAAAAAGTCCCTAGTTTCCGTCTAAGGCACGACGGTAAGAGTGAGATCGTTTCCGTCGCCCCCGCAGTAACTCGCTTCGAAAGTATTGCGACCGACGACGAGAGTGGAGCCGTCCGGCAAGTTGGCAAAGGTGCCATTGATCGGCTCCGCGCTCGTGTTGCTGATCGCGGTAAAGCTAGTCCCCTCCGGCAGCCGCTTCAACGCCACCGCGCGCAAGGTGAATTGTGCGCCGCTCTCCAGTGTCACGCCGTTCGCGACCACCATATCGGCGGCAGCTCTCCTGGCGTTCAACATGAAGGTGTAACTCCCGTCGCTCTTGAAGGTGAGCATGCTTTGAATGGTGAGCCTGGCTGGCTGCCTCACGCCCGCACTGGGAGCGAGCGTGGCCCTGGTGCCGTTGCCCGCGCCGACCGTCGTCGCACCTGCGATGGTGCCGCTTCCGGCCAGGTTCCCGGCGTTGATCTCGACCACGCTGGTTCCGGTGCCCGAGCCTTTCCGATTACTGACCCGCAGCGTCCCATTTTCGACCGTCGTATTCCCGCTATAAAGATTATCGCCGCGGAGTTCGAGCGTCCCGGTGCCTACCTTCGTGATCGAACCATGAGTTCCGGTCACTTTGTCGGCAGCTGTGCCATTGAAGGCCGTGCTAAGGTTGTTCGTCCCGATCCGAATTTCGTTTGAGCCGAGAAAGAGGGCACCGCTGCCTTCCACCGAACCGAGGTTCACTCCGTCGTCGTCAGGGAAGCTCGCATCTAGCACCGCGTCGCGATTGATCACGAAACGAGCCGTGCCGCCATCGCCGCCGGCGAATGTGATAATGCCCCCGTTACCGCTCGCGCCATTGGCAATGATAGTGGCATTCCCCGCGCTGGAATTATCCAGGAACTTGACCGCGGCACTCGTCCGGGACGAGACGGCCAGAAGCGTGATCTGGGCGTTGCCCGCGGTTGCGTTATCGAGGAAGTCGACCGCGCCGCCGAAACCAAGAATGTTATCCGCACCTTCGCAGACGATGTTGGCGTGATCGGCGGAGGCATTCTCTGCAAAGGTGGTTACGCCCGGTGCGCCATTCTGCCCGTTGAGAGCACGGTTGGTGATGCTGGCATTGCCAGCGCTTGAACTCCCAAAGAAGGCAGTCAATCCGCCGGCGCTAAAGCCGCCGTCGGTGACGGCTTTATTCTCGATGGTGGCACTAGCCGCGGTCGAGTTGTCCAAGAACTGCGTCTGACCGGCCGCGCTGTTTTGGATACCGCCGTTGTTGGTGATGAGAGCGTTGCCCGGCGTCGATTGGTCCCGAAATTCGACCAGGCTGCCTCCGCCACCGTTAACGCCTCCACTGGTCGTTAGTTCCACCGCCGCGCCCACTGCCGCATTCCCGGTGAAGACCATTCGAGCCAAATCTCCAAGCGGGTTTGCCGGGTCGGGGGTCACCGCGAATCCCTGGGTCGCTCCGGAGTTGTTGACGATGCCGGCACCGCTAACGGTGAAAATGATGGCATGCGGAGTCGCGATGTTAAAAGCGCTCGCAGCGGCGCTGAAGACGACACGGTCGACCTGCGTGTTGGTCGAGAGCGACACATTGGTCGTGCTCGAATTTCCGAAAGTCGCGATGTCGGTCGGCCCGTTAGGCACGGTCGCTGGAGTCCAGTTCGTGGCCATGTTCCAAGTGCCGCTGGCTGGAGCAGGCTTCCAAGAGGCACTGCCGGCGTGAGCGCTAACGAAAGGAAGTGGGATCGCGGCAGTGAGGATGAGTAACCGGAAAAACGATCGTAGCATGGCTCGAAGCGGAGCAAAACGAACGGTGATTGTCGAGCCAAAACACCAGACGAGGACCGGGCGGGATGCCGACCTATTCCGCGAGTGGATCGGATGGGGATCAATCTCCCCTCATCGCGAAAATTTCTGCTTCTTATGCGGAAGGGCGGGTGCCCAACATCCGCCCCGCCCATTGGATACGGGCTGAGCGGCGCGGGAAACGGAACGGCCGGGCTGGGCACGAGCCGTCGGCGTTGCGTTGACACTCTCACCTCGCGCTTTAGCGTGCGCTTCCAGCGCGAAACCACACTTCTCTTCATGCCCACTAAATCATCCCGCTCTAAATCCAAGCCTGCATCCCGCTCGGCCAGGTCCACGCGTCACGTTTATAATTTTGGCGACGGCAAGGCGGATGGCGACGGCAGCATGAAGCCGCTCCTCGGCGGCAAAGGCGCCAACCTCGCAGAGATGACGCGGATCGATCTGCCGGTCCCGCCCGGGTTCACGATCACGACCGAAGTGTGCACCTATTATTACGCGCACAAAAAACAGTATCCGCCCACGCTCCAGGCCGAGATGGAGCAGGGGATCGCAAACATGGAGCGGATCATGGGGACGAAATTTGGCGACACGACGAAGATGCCGCTGCTCGTGGCGGTCCGCTCCGGGGCGCGCGATTCCATGCCCGGCATGATGGACACGATCCTAAATCTCGGCTTGAACGACGAGACGGTGCAGGCGCTCGTGGCGGCGACGAAGAACAAGCGTTTTGCGTGGGATTGCTATCGCCGTTTCATCCAGATGTATGGCGACGTGGTGATGGGCGTGCAGAAGCGCGAAGGCGAAGATCACGATCCCTTCGAAGCGGTGATCGAGCATTACAAGGACGAGAAGCACGGCCGGCACGACATCGACGATTCGAAGCTCGACGCGAGCGATTACCAGGAGCTGGTGGCGCGCTTCAAGAAGCTGGTCAAACAACGGACCGGCGATGCTTTCCCTAACGATCCCTGGGACCAGCTCCGCGGGGCGTCGAGCGCGGTTTTCGGTTCGTGGATGAACGACCGCGCGATCGTTTATCGCCGCAAATACAACATCCCGCAGGAGTGGGGCACGGCGGTCAATGTGCAGGCGATGGTTTATGGCAACACCGGCGCGAATTCCGGTTCCGGCGTTGCTTTTACGCGCAACCCGGCGAACGGGGTGAACGAATTTTACGGCGAATTTCTGATCGACGCGCAGGGCGAAGATGTCGTCGCCGGCGTGCGCACGCCACAGCCGGTGATCGAGTTGAAGAAGCTGATGCCGAAAGCCTACGCCGAGTTGCTCAAGGTGCGGGCGCGGCTCGAGAAACATTTCAAGGACGTGCAGGACGTCGAGTTCACGATCCAGGATCGGAAACTTTTCATGCTCCAGACGCGCAACGGCAAACGCACCGCCGCGGCCGCGCTCAAGTTCTCGATGGACATGTACAAGGAGAAATTGATCGACTGGAAAACCGCGGTGAAACGCAATCCGGCCGATCAGCTCGACCAGTTGCTCGCGCCGATCTTCGATCCGTCTGAAGTGAAGAAGGCGAAGGCGATCGCGAGCGGGTTGCCGGCGGGGCCCGGGGCGGCTTCGGGAAAGATTTACCTAAACGCCGATCGTGCGGCGGCGGCGGCGGAAAAAGGTGAAAAGGTCCTGCTCGTCCGCAACGAAACGAGCCCGGAAGATCTGCGCGGCATGATCGCGGCCGAAGGCATTCTGACCGCACGAGGCGGCGTCTCCTCGCACGCCGCGCTCGTCGCGCGGCAGATGGGCAAGGTCTGCATCTGCGGCGCCTCGGCGTTGCAGATCGACTACGCGAAGAAGACGGTGCGTGCCGGAAACACGACTTACAAGGAAGGCGATTTCCTTTCCATCGACGGTACGACCGGGACGGTTTATGCCGGCCAGATCGCGACCGCACCAAGTGAGATTGTGACCGGAACTCTCGAAGGCGACAAAGCCGCGCGGAAAACCGAGAAGTTCAAATCGTTCAACCAACTGATGGAGTGGTGCACTGAGCTGGCCCGGCTCGACGTGCGCTGCAACGCTGACAATCCCGAGCAAACGCAAAACGCGCTCGCTTTCGGCGCGGTCGGGATCGGGCTCACCCGGACTGAGCACATGTTCTTCGAGAGCGATCGGATCGACGCGATGCGCGAGATGATCCTGGCCGATAATGTCGACGACAGGAAAACCGCGCTGGCCAAGCTCCTGCCCTATCAGCGCGACGATTTCGCCGGCATTTTCAAAGCGCTCAAGGGTTTCCCGGCGACGATTCGTTTTCTCGATCCGCCGCTGCATGAATTCCTTCCGCACGACGCCAAAGCGCAGGCCGAACTGGCGAAGAAGATCGGCGTCTCGGCCCAGAAAGTCGCGCAGCGCGTTGCGCAGTTGCACGAGTTTAATCCGATGCTCGGGCATCGCGGTTGCCGGCTCGGGATTGCCTATCCCGAGATCACCGAGATGCAGGCCCGCGCGGTCTTTGAAGCGGCCGCCGCGGTCGCGAAAAAGAAGATCAAGGTGAAGCCCGAGATCATGATTCCGCTCGCCGGTTTCAAGAAGGAAATCGATTTGCAGGCCGCGATCGTGCACCGCGTCGCCCAGGAAGTGATGGCGGAGCAAAAAGTGCAGTTCGAATATCTCGTCGGCACCATGATCGAAGTGCCGCGTGGCGCCCTGACCGCCGACGAAATCGCGCAGACCGCGGAGTTTTTCAGTTTCGGCACGAATGACCTGACGCAGATGGCGCTCGGGATCAGCCGCGACGACATGGGCAGTTTCCTCATGCCCTATGTCGAGAACGAGATCTTCAAGAAGAACCCGTTCGCTTCGCTCGATCAGGACGGCGTCGGCCAGTTAATGCAGATCGCGGTCGAGAAGGGCCGGAGCACCCGGCCGAAGATCAAGCTCGGGATTTGCGGCGAGCACGGCGGCGATCCCGATAGCGTGAAATTCTGTCATCGGCTGGGGTTGGATTACGTTAGTTGCAGTCCGTTCCGCGTCCCAATCGCGAAGCTGGCCGCGGCCCAGGCGGCGCTGGAAAAGTAGTTTGTCGTCCGTAAGCGGTGATCGCGACCGGCACTTGCGGGAGGCCTAACCGGGTAAAATAAATGTCCCTCGCCTACCTAAAAGAAGCGATCAAAGATGGGGATTCGGAGAAGTTGATTCGTTATGTCCGGCTTCATTTCGGTGATGGCAACGAGGCACGAGGCGCCAAGGAAATCGATAAAGCGTGGGTCGAGGCTCTGAAACCCATGCTCGATATTCCTGAAACGGAGCGCGAATTTATCCTGAAAACACTGGGCGAGAAGGACCCCGCGACGCTCGCGCATTTGTTTTTTCATTTGCACTTTTATTTTGTCGGGCGCTCGGGAGAGTGGATTCACGATGGCAACCTCTGAGAAAAAGGAACTGCGTCCCGGTTTGTGGGAAACGGTCAACGAGCGTTATCCCGGCTCGATGATCATGAAAACGGATTTCATCCCCTTGGCGAAGTTGTCGAAACCGCTGAGCGAGGCGCGTCTGGCTTTTGTCAGTACGGCGGGTGTGCAGCCGAAGGGGACCTTGCCCTTCGACACCGTGCACCCGGTAGGCGACTACACTTTCCGGCGCGTTCCATCCGATTCGAAGCCTGCGGATCTCGAGATTCACCAGCTGAAATATCCGACCTCCGGCGCGAACCGGGATTTGAATGTGATTTTCCCGATAGAGCGGCTGCAGGAGCTAGCGAACGAGGGATTCATCGGCAGCCTAACGAAAAACTTTTATACCTTCATCGGTTACAATATGGATCCGGAAAGGCTGGAGCGGACGCTGGCGGAAGAGATTGCCGCTGCGGTGGAGGCGGAGAACGCAGACGTTGCGTTGCTGGCGCCGGCCTGACCCATCTGCCACCAGAGCATCTCGCTGGTTCAGCGAGCACTAGAGCAAAGAGGGATTCCGACGGTTTCACTGTCGGTTTCGCTGGATGTCACCGAGCATCTCAAGCCGCCCCGAGCGATGTTTTTGCCCTTCATGATGGGACATCATTTCGGGGTTCCATTTCATCAGGAGTTGCAGAAAAAGATCATCCGGACGGCCTTGTCCAGAATCATCGACGCTGAAAAGAGCGGCGACATCCATCTCTTCCCGCTGACCTGGGCGGAAGCGCGCAGGGAAGGCAGGGAAATCGAGCAGAAACGCGGAATCGTATCTTAGCGGCGACGGCAGAATGACGCTCAATTCGCCTAACGTCCTACTGGGACCTTCGCGAAAGAACCACGAAGTTAGCCAGGCCCGAGGAGGAAAAAAATGGCGACCCTAACGGGATTCGAACCCGTGTTACCGCCGTGAAAGGGCGGTGTCCTAGGCCTCTGGACGATAGGGTCTGGAGAGCGGCCAATATCCGGAGCGGTCCGGCCCGATGCAAGGGATTTCAGGGCGCGGGCCGGGCGAGCGTTGCGAGGAGTTGCGCGGTGCGCTTCGTCGCACCGCGGTGCGAGTCGAGCACGGTGCGGGCCTGGCGGCTGAGCTCGTCTCGCCTTGCGCCGTCGCGCAGGAGTTCACCCAGTGCTTTTGTGAGGCCGGTTTCGTCGTTAGGCTGAAGAGCGCCGTCGGCCGCGACCAGGGCGCGCGAGAGGTTGGCGAAATTCTCCATATGCGGCCCAAATACGACCGGGCGATCCGCCACGATCGCTTCGACCGGGTTCTGCCCGCCGCGTGCGCTCATGCTTTTGCCAATAAAAACAATTGTCGCGACCGAGTACCAATCGCGCAGTTCGCCGGTCGTATCGAGCAGCAGGCAGTCCGTCGCCGTGCCGCTCGCGGTTACGCTGCGCCTCATCGATTCGAGGCCGAGTGCGCGCAGGCGGGTCATGATCTCCGGCACCCGCTCGACGTGACGCGGGGCGATAATGAGAAAGAGTTCGGGAAATTCGCGCCGCAACTCGAGGAAAACGCGGCCGAGGATGTCCTCTTCTCCCGGGTGCGTGCTGCCGGCGAGCAGGATCGGCCGATTGGAATTCACGCCCAGGGTTTGGAGGACGGTGCGGGGGACCGGCGATTGCGAGCTGACGTTCTCGGGATCGTATTTGATGCTCCCGACCGGATGAATGCGGTCGGCGCGCACGCCTAACGCCTTCCAGCGGACGACATCTTCCAATTCCTGTACGCAGATCAGGTCCAGCCTCCGGAAATAGGGCCTGATAAAGAAATTAAACTTCCGGAAGCGCCCTTCGGAGCGGGGTGAAAGGCGCGCGTTGACGAGAGCGAGAGGGATTTTGCGTTGGTGCGCGATGGCGGTCAGGTTCGGCCACACTTCCGCCTCGACGAGGACGACCCGGCTGGGGCGAATAACGGCAAAGGCGCGGCGCATGATCGGCCAAAAATCGAGCGGGGTATAAAGGACCTCGATCCAGGATGGAGCCTGTTTCGAGGCGAGCGCGTGGCCGGTGGTGGTCGTAGTCGTTAGGGCAATGCGCAGCGCGGGCTCCTGCTTTTTCATTTCCGCCGCGAGTTTGAGCGCGATCATCACCTCGCCCACGCTGACCGCGTGCAGCCAGGTCGCGCCGGACGCGAGCCGGGCGCGCGTTGCCGCGTCGTAGAAGCCAAGGCGTTGTCCAAATTTGTCCCGATAATTTCCGCGCCGGAGCATCTTCAGGACGTAGCCCGGGAGGAAAACCAGGAGGGCGAGCGGGAAGAGCAGGTTGTAGAGGAAGCGAATCATTCGCCGGCTTTGCGTTGCAGGAAAATGGTCTCGGTCGCGCCGTAGGTTTTGCGCCGGGTGACTTCCCAGAACTCCGTCGTCGGCAGGCGCTCGCTCGGCCTTTTCTCAAGAACGAAGATTCCGTCACTCGTTAGCCGCGCGGGCAGGCGATCGTTGCGGAGAAGGAGCCTGCTGAAGGAATCGCCCAGCTTGGATTTGTCGTAGGGCGGATCGGCGAAGATCAAATCGTGCGACTCAGCCGTACTGGCGTGGTTCAGAAAATCAAACACGTCTTGTTTCCGGATCCGCCCGCTCAGCCCGGTCTGGGCGAGATTACGCTCGATTGCGGCGATGGCCTGTTTGTCACTCTCGACGAACATGACTGAGGCCGCGCCGCGGCTGAGAGCCTCGATCCCGAGCGCTCCGGTGCCGGCAAAGAGATCGAGCACGTTCGCGCCGATGATGCGCTCGCCAAGGCTGGAGAAGATGGCGGCCTTCACTCGATCCATCGTCGGTCGAATGTCGGTCTTCGGGACGACGAGCCGGAGGCCGCCGGCGCTCCCGGCGATGACTCTCATGGCGCGAGCGCCGGCGTGGGCGAAGGGAGAGGGGACGCTTCCTCTGGCGGAGCGGAAGGAGTGGGCTCGCCCGGTGAAAGCGCAGGCGCGATGTCGTTAGGCAAAGGAGTCGGGGTGGGCGAGGGGGTGGCTTCCTCCTTCGGTTTTTTCTTTTTCCCGTGACCGAAAAAACTGCTGATGACGCCGCCCAAGTCGCGCAGGTCGCGACCAACGAGTTTGTCCATCAAATCGGTTTTCGGGCGCTCGATTGTGCCGGAGACTTTGAAATCGACCGCCGCATAACCGGGCGGGTCGGCCAACGGCTGAAAATTTTCGCGAATCGGGGCGAAGAGCTGGCGGCGCACTTTGTCGTTCAAGGCCAGTTGGGCATCGAGCCGTAATTTGCCGTTGAAGCTGAGCGTGCCGGTAGCGGTGAGGCGAATGTTAGGCGAGCGGATGAGCAACTGGTCGATCGTGACGATGCCGGGGCTGATGCGATATTTGATTTCAGCCTGCTCGAGTTGCAGTTGCATGAGTTCGTCGATCTGGAGGATCTGGCCGAGCGCGACGAGGAGGCTGTATTGATGCAATTTGCCATCGCGCAGAATGATTTCGCCCTGGCCGGCGAGGGCGTTGCTATCGGCGGTTTTGCCGTTTGCGTTGAGGAAGCCCTCGACTCGTCCCTGGATCATGCCGGCAGGGCCGCCGGCGTTGGTCACGAGTTTGTCGGCGGCGAGGTCGCGAAATTTTACCTCAGCCGTGAAGGGCGAATCCTCCGATTGCGGCTCCATTTCGAAGCGGCCGCTGATCGTCCCGTCGGCCGCGTGTGCGGAGATATTGGAGAAGGTGAGCCCGGCCGGGTCGTAATGCAGCGGCGACTCGAGATCCTCGATAAAGAAGCGGTCGCGGAGCGAAATCCTCTCGACGCGGGCGTTGCCTTTGATCGCAGTGGCGGTGCGAAAGCTGGAATTGAAATCGAGCCCGATGAATTTAGCGATGATCTTCCCGGCGGAATCCAGGAAAGTGAAGCTGCCGTCTTTCAAGTTCACGCGCTGGACTTCAGGGGTAAAAGCTGGCGGCGGAGCTTCGGCGAAAGCGGGTTCGTTAGGCGCGGTGGTGCCAGGCGCGACCGCGCTGGGGGCAGTAGTGGAAGTGGGGGCCGGCGGAACGATCACAGGCTCTGCGGTCGGGGGCGTGGGGATCGGTGGTGCCGGAATGGTTTTCTCCGGCGGCAGCTCGGGCAGACGCCATTTTCCGGCCGCGTTTTGCGCCCAGACGACTTCCGGTTTGATCAACGAGACCTGGCGAATCACGAGCCGTTCGCTAAAAAGCGACCAGAATTGCACCCGCAACTGAAAGCTCTGGGCCTTGAGAAAATCGCCTCCGATTTTTCCCGATTCCTGCGGGATGGTGATGCCATTGAGTTTCAATCCGCTCCAGGGCGTGACGCTGATCTGGCGCAAGTGTAACGGGGTGCCGAGCCGTTGGCTGAGTTCCTGCTGAATGCGATGGTGGGTCCCCTGCGATTGCACATAGAGATTCACTCCGAGCAAGAGAATGCCGGCCAAAACGAATAATCCCGCGAGGAGCCAGAGGAGGAGCCGGCCAAGCTTTTTCACCCGGTCAAGCTACGCAACGCGGGATTGAAGAAAAGATGAAACCCGCCTAACAACTAATCTCTTGCCCAACACCTGTGTCATTTTAAACCCGAGCGCGCGGGGGGAGCGCGCCCGGCGCTCGACGGAACGGCTGCGCGAAATATGTGGCGACGTTTCGTTTTGGGCGACGGCGCGGGCCGGCGACGCGGAGCATCTGGCGCGCAAGGCGGTCGGGGAGGGCTTCGAGCAAATCGTGGCCGCGGGAGGGGACGGCACAATCAATGAAGTGGTCAACGGCATCGCCGGATCGGACGCGACCCTCGGTTTGATGCCACTGGGGACGATGAATGTTTTCGCGAACGAGCTGGGTCTGCCGGCAAACGACCTCGGCCGCTGCTGGGACGTGATCCGCGCGGCCAAAACCCGCCTGATCGATCTCCCTACGGCTAACGATAAGCATTTTGTCCAACTCGCCGGGGTCGGTCTCGACGCGCAGGTGGTGAAGGAAACCAGCCTTGCCTTTAAGCGAAATTTCGGGCCGCTGAGTTATCTCATCTCAGCCGCGCAGATCGCCGGGCGGCGCCCGCCGCGCCTGCTCATCGAGTCGGAGGACGCGGTCGCGGAGGAAGGATCGTTTGTCCTCGTCGGGAACGGCCGGCTTTACGGCGGGCGTTTGCCATTTTTCAAGCATGCGGCGCTCGACGACGGGGTGTTCGACGTCCTCGTCTTCAAGCAGCTCGGTTACATCGAGCTGATCAAGTATCTGCAAAACGTCATTTTTACCTCCGATATCACGACTCGGGAAGTGGAATATTTCCAAACTCGGCGGCTGCGAGTGAGCAGTGCGGAAGAGGTGCCGGTGGAATTGGATGGCGAGTTGGCTGGTGGTTGTCCGGTGGAATTTCAGATGAATCCACGGCGTCTGAAGGTGCTTGCGCCGGTGTAAGGTCGCTCGCCGTGCTTCGTCGGCTCGGGATGACAGGGAAAGAGCGAGCGCTAAGCGCTTCTTCTTGGCCCACGTCTTGATTCCCAATGACAAGCGGAAGCATTTACGATAATTTTGAGGCATGCGTTTGTCTGGCCGCAAAGCTTCTTCCTACGCGCCGCGTTGGAGGCCGCCGCAGAAAGTCGTTCTGTGGACACTGGTCAGCATTAATTTCGCCGTTTTCTTCGCACAACAGGTCTTGCAGGCCTATCAGCCTTCGCTCATTCCGGTCTATCTGGGGCTGAGCTATCAGGGCGTCGATCAGGCATATGCCTGGCAGTTTTTGAGCGCGATGTTTTTGCATGCGGGCATCTTCAGCTTTGCCGGCAGCATGCTCGTGCTCTACTTCGTCGGGCGCGACGTCGAGGCGATCCTCGGGCAAAAGCATTTCCTTTATCTTTATTTCTGCGGCCTGATCGGCGGGGAGCTCGCGCACCTCTTTCTCATGCCGCCGACAACCGTGCTCTTGGCCGCGGCCGGCGGCGCAGCGGCTGTGGCGGTGGCTTACGCCACGATTTTGCCCGAGTTGGAATTGGGGCAATCGCTCTTTTTCGTCCTGCCGGTGAAACTGAAGGCGAAATATCTCGGCCGCGCGCTCTTCGGTGTCGGTCTGGTTTTCCTGGTCTTCGATCGAACCGGAGTGGTCGGTCACAGTGCCTACTTGGGCGGCTGCGCGGTCGGCTGGTTGTATGCGCATCTCCTCGGCTTTGGTCGCCCGTCGTTTGTGCAACGCGCGCTGCAACGCCGGCGCCTCGAAGGCGAACGGCGGCGGCGGATGTCGGTGGGCGAATTCATCAGCGAGGAAATCGATCCGCTCCTGGAAAAGATCGCGCGCCGCGGAATCGGAAGTTTGACCCGGACCGAGCGGCGGACCCTGGCGCAGGTGCGCGAGAAGATGGCCGAACCCCCGCAATAGCGTGGCGGTCGCCGATTCGTTAGGGGAAATTTCTCGGAGCATTCGGCCGGTGCAGGTGGTCGGCACCCTGGAGGCGATCGCGGCCAACTGGCCAGCCGGGAGCCCGCCGCTGGAGGAAGTAGTCGCCAGCTTTCCGTTAGGCGAAGAAGCACTTTATCATCTCCTCTCCGTCTCGAGCATCTGTTGCGCGCGCCTCGTCCAGCAGCCGGAGATCCTGCTCTGGCTGGCCCATCCCGATACCTGCGCCGACCGGCGCGGTTATGGGCGGATGTTGACCGACCTGAGAAACCTGGCCGGCCGGGAGCCGGTCGCGGCCGATAACTTTCGGGTCCTGCGTTGCTGGAAAGGGCGCGAGATGGTGCGGATCGCCTTGCGCGAAGTGGCGGGCGCGGCGCCGCTCGAGGAAACGATCATCGAGCTGTCGCAACTGGCCGATATTTGCCTAACGACGGTCTTCGAGCATTGGAATGCGGAACTGCGCCTGCGCTGGGGCTCGCCGGAGAGCCCG
Source organism: Spartobacteria bacterium (assembly GCA_040007175.1). Taxonomy (GTDB): domain Bacteria; phylum Verrucomicrobiota; class Verrucomicrobiia; order Chthoniobacterales; family UBA10450; genus Palsa-1392. The sequence goes on along the minus strand of JBDTVP010000001.1, from coordinate 110,021 downwards.
TTCGCGATCATCGGCGTGGGTAAGCTGGGCGGGCGCGAATTGAATCACAGTTCCGACGTCGATCTTATTTTCGTTTATCGCGACGAAGGCCAGCTGACTCCGAAGTTCAGCTACCACGAATGGTTTACCCGGCTCGGGAACAAGATCATCGAGACCTTCGCTGCCTCCGATCCGGCTGGTTCGCTCTTCCGGGTCGACCTGCGGCTGCGGCCGGAAGGCAGCGCCGGACCGCTCGTCCGTTCGCTCGAGAGCATGGAGAATTATTACGCCGGTTTCGGCGAGATGTGGGAGCGGCTGGCCCTGATCAAGGCGCGCTGGATCTGCGGCGACCGCGAGCTGGCTTACGATTATCTGCGCCAGCTGCTTCCGTTTGTTTTCCCGAAAAGTCCGACGCCGGATCTGCTCGACGAAGTAGCCGCGATCAAGTTGCGGATCGAGCGCGACATCGTCGGCTTCGAGGATCGAGAACGGAACGTGAAACTCGGGGTTGGTGGCATTCGCGAGATCGAGTTCGTGACTCAGGCCTTGCAATTGTTGCACGCGGCGCGGCATCCCTTTTTACAGGAGCCGAGCACGATGAAAGCGGTGCGCGGGCTGGCCGAGCTGGAGTTTCTGCCTAACGAAGACGCCGAGCAACTGGAGCTGGCTTATCGTTTCCTCCGCCGGGTTGAGCATCGGCTGCAGATCGAAGGCGAACAACAGACCCACACCCTCCCGGAGAATGCGCAGGACCTGGAGGTGCTGGCGCGCAGTCTCGGCCTAACGAACGGACCCGAGCTGCTGGCGACCTTGCACGAAGAAATGCAACGGGTGCGCGCGATCTTCCGGCGCGTCATTCGCGCGACCACCCCGGCGAAGGATTCCGCGGCCACCGATTTCAGCGCATTTCGCGATCCGGCGCAGGCCGAGCGGGCGATCACTCAGCTCGGCCGAAGCGCGGCGGGCTTCCATGTCGCACCCCGGACCCGGCAGATTTTTCGTAAGCTGCGCCCCTCACTGCTCCAGTGGCTGACGCGGGCGGCTGACCCCGACGCGGCGCTTGTGCACTTCGTGCGTTTTGTGGAGGCGTACGGATTCCGCAGCCTGCTCTTCGAAATGCTGACCGCGCATCCTCGTTTGCTCGAGCTGCTCGTGAAAACTTTTGATGCGAGCGAGGCAGGGGGTGGCTGGTTGATCCGGCGCCCGCAGTGGCTGGAGGAATTGACCCGGAGCGGGATGCTCGACAAGACCTTCGATGTTCCAGCCCACCTCGAACGGCTGGAAGCGTTAGGCGCGACGAGCGAAGCAATCGACCCGGTGCGGGTCTACCGGCAGCGGGAAGCGTTGCGCATCCTCCTCCGCGATGTTTTTGAGATCGCTCCCCTGCCGCAACTTCAGGCCGAACAAAATGACCTCGCCGAAGCCTGCCTCGTTTTCCTCGATCGGCTCTTGGATCCCGAAGGAACGCTGACCGTGGTTGCGCTCGGTAAATTCGGCGGGCGAGAGACCGGTTATGGCGCGGACCTGGACGTCCTTTTCATCGGCGAAAACCCGCGTCCGGCGCAGAACTTAATCGGAGAAATGGCGCTCTCGACCGCGGAAGGAAGCTTTGCCCTGATTGATTCGCGGCTTCGGCCGGAGGGCGAGAAAGGGCCGCTGGTTTGTTCGCTGGCGACGTTGCGCGGGTATTACGAGAAGCGCGCGCAATTCTGGGAGCTGCAGGCGCTGACCCGGGCGCGCGCCATTGCCGGTCCACTGCGCTACGATTTCGAGGCGCTGGCAAAGGAAATCTGGCGGGAGGCGGGACGTCGCCCCGATCTCGTTAGGCAAATCGAGAATATGCTCGTCCGGATTGCCAACGACCGGGGGAGCGGAAACGATTTCTATGATTTCAAGACCGGCATTGGCGGGATGATCGAAGCCGAGTTCCTCGTCCAGGGATTGCAGATGCGGCACACGATCTGGGAGCCGAATTTTCTTTCCGCACTGGATAAATTGCGGGGTCAGAAAATCATGGAACCAAGCGACGCAGGCAGCCTGCGCAGTGCCTACAACTTTCTGCGGGCCTGTGAATCGGTCCTGCGCCGCTGGGACAATCGGAGCATTTCGCGGCTGCCGGCGAATCGGCCGGAAGAAGACATCTTCGCCCGCCGGATGAAATGTGCCTCGATCGAAGATTTCCGAAAGCCCTACGGGCAGGCACGAGAGATCATTCACTCCCTGCGGCTGCGATATCTGGTCGACTAGCGGGCGACTTCTCCGGTCTCTAGGCGGGCGTGCCGCGGAGGAGGTGCACGATCTGGCCCAAGAGCCAAAAACTGACCGCCAGACTAACGATCAGAATGATAACCAACGCAGCCAGGACGAGCGCGACGAAAATCCAATCGCTCGTGGTCGAAGAACGCGACCCGGCGGTGTGGCTCCGGAGAAGGTCGTAGTTGCGCGCGTTCGATTTGAACCAGAACGAGAACGCGTCGCCCGCGATCGGGATGATGCCGATCGCTTCGTTGATCAAAATGTTGAGCGACATGCGCGCGAGGAGAATTTTCGGCAGCCCGCGCCGCGCCGCGGCGATCAGCGCCATCGCAGAGATGACGGCCGAACCGGTGTCGCCGATGCCGGGGAACAGGCCGAGCAACGGGTCGAGCCCGAAACGGAACTTGGTTCCGGGCACGCGCAGGAAGTTGTCCATGATGAGCGCGAGCCAGCGGAAGAGCGGCTCAAGCTCGGAGCGCTTTTCCTTTTCCTCCGGCGGGAGGACTTCCCATTCGAGATCGATCGGGTCGCGCGGGTCTTTGGTTTTCATCCCAAATAGAATGTCGCGGAGTCGAAGGAGCTTTCGGGTAGGGCCGCGCGTTTCCGGTCGGCCTGGTCGCTCGTGGCTTGTGGGGTCCCCTCTCTTTCCTTCGGAGGCTCGGGATGCGGCCCGGAGCTAGCCCGGAATCTCTTTCAGCATCTGCGCGTTGGTCGGGAATTTTTTCACGAACATGAGCAAACGCTCGATCGCTTCGACCGGTTTATGGCCGGCCAGACCGCGACGGATGAGATTGATTTTGTCGAGTTCCCAAGGCTGGAGCAACAATTCCTCGCGGCGGGTGCCGGAAAGGAAAATGTCGACCGCCGGATAGGTGCGCTGGTCGCTGATCTTGCGATCGAGAACGAGCTCCATGTTGCCGGTGCCTTTGAATTCCTGAAAAATCAGCTCGTCCATCCGGCTGCCGGTTTCGATTAAGGCCGTGGCCACGATCGTCAAGCTGCCGGCTTCCTCGGTATTGCGCGCGGCCGCGAAAAGTTTCCGCGGGATTTCCATGGCGCGCGCGTCGATGCCACCACTCATGGTGCGTCCGCCGCCGCCGGTCGCGTTGTTAAAGGCGCGGGCGGTGCGGGTGATCGAGTCGAGCAGGATGAAGACATCCTTGCCCGCTTCGACGAGGCGCTTGGACCGTTCGATGGCGAGCTGCGCGATGCGCGTGTGGCTCTTGATGTCGCTGTCGTTCGAGCTGGCCATGATCTCCGCATTCGGGCAGGAGCGCCGGAAATCGGTCACTTCTTCCGGGCGCTCGTCGACCAAGAGGATAATCAACTTCATCTCCGGATGATTTTTCACGACCGCATCGGCGATGTGCTGAAGGAGGGTGGTCTTGCCGGTGCGCGGCGGAGCGACGATCAATCCGCGCTGGCCTTTGCCGAGCGGAGTCATCAGATCCATCACCCGGGTGGTGTAACGATCGGAGTCCGTTTCCAGTTTGATCCGTTGATTGGGATTGATCGTGGTCAGTTCCTCGAAGGGCCGCAAATCCTGATACTTGGTCGGCTCGTCGTCGTTGATCTTGAGCAGGCGAGTCAATTGCGGGCCACGATTGCCGCGGCGGGTTTCGCCGTAGACCCACATGCCGTCGCGCAGCTGAAAGCGCCTAACGATTTCGGGCGTAACAAAAATATCCGCCGGGGTCTGGACGAAGTTGCGTTTCGCGTCACGGAGGAAGCCAAAGCCTTTGCCCGAGATCTCGATGATGCCTTCACCAAATTCCGGTTCGCGCTCTGGTTCAATCCCGTTCTGGTGGCCGCCCTGGGCCCGATCGCTGCGCTCTTCGGGCGAGCCCTCGGTCTCTTCCGTCACCTCGACAAATTCCTCTGCATCCTCGCGACGCCGCTCGCCTTGCCGGGAAGGATCGTTTTCGAGAACTTCCGGACCACCGGGAGCGTCCGTTTTATCCTCACCGGAGTTGCTGGGATTGGCAGGCCCGCGCCCACCTTCGTTGCGGCGCCCCGAACGGCGGCGCGACGGACGGCGTCTCCGGTAAGGAGGCGCGGAGGCCTGGGTTGGCTGATTTTGCATTTCTTCGCTCATAATTGAAACCGGCTAGTGGCGGCGGCACACGGACGAACGGTGGCAGCGCGCAGTTCTCAGGCTGGCAAGGTCGCCAGCAACTCTTCAGGGATATCTAAATTTGAATAGACGTTTTGAACGTCGTCGTCGTCTTCGAGGCTATCGCAGAGGCGCAAAATCTGAAGCGCAGCTGCCTCGTCGACGACATGAACAGTCGTGTCGGGAATGAAAGTAAACTTTTGCCCATCAATGGTAACGCTCGCGTGTTTGAGCGCCTCAGCTACGGCGTAGAGCTGATCGGGGGAAGTCTGAATAACATACTGTTCCTCCTCCGTTGTCAACTCCGCAGCCCCAGCTTCGAGAGCCAACTCGAAGAGGCGTTCCTCTTCTATCGAATCTCGCGGCACTGTAATCTGTCCTTTTTTGTGAAACATGTAAGAAACGCTCCCGCTCGTCGCGAGGTTGCCATGGTTCTTGGTAAAAATGCGTCGGATTTCCGCGGCGGTTCGGTTCTTGTTATCGGTCGCTGCCTCCACGATCACCGCCACGCCACCCGGGGCGTAGCCTTCGTAGACGATCTCCTCGAACTGCTGGACGTCGACCCCTTCGCCGGTGCCCCGTTTGATGGCCCGCTCGATGTTGTCGTTAGGCATACTCTGCGCCCGCGCCATCTCGATCACGCTCCGCAGCCGCGGGTTTCCTTCCGGGTCGCCGCCGCCGAGGCGGGCCGCGACGCTGATCTCTTTCGAGAATTTGCTAAACATCGTGCCGCGTTTCACGTCGAGCGCGCCTTTAGAACGCTTGACCTTGGACCATTTGCTATGTCCCGACATGGGTTCGGTGTGGTGTTTGCCGGGCCGACCTGGGTCGCGTGGGAGAAGCGGGACCGGACGTCTCGAAAGGAGAGGGCTGACGAGGAGGCAACCGAGGCCCATTAGACCGTAACGCGCTTTGCTTGTCAACCTCCTCGGCGCGTTACTTCCCCGGTCAATGCATCTGTTTGGCTCTCCCTCTCGTCTTAATCTATGTGCAGAAGGGAATTTTTCGGAGTCTGGCAAACGGGCCGGTTTTTTCTGCTGGAGCCAGCAGGGAAGCTCGCCGTTCCCCTCTTGCACCCGGGCGATTCCTCGGTCTGGTTCGTTCGACGTGGCGATGCAACCTTCCAGTCTCCAGCCAGACCCAGACGCTCCGCGCACAGGAGTGCGCCGTGGTCCTCGTGTCCCCGTCGAGGCCGACGTGGAACTCGTCCGCCAAATGAGCGCCGGGGATGAAGGGGCTTTTGCCACCTTCTATGACCGTTTTTCTCCGGGACTGTTTTCCATGATCTACGCCATCTTGCACGATCAGAAAGAATCCGAGGACGTGCTCCAGGAAGCCTTCGTTCAGATGTGGAAACGGACGGCATCCTACGACGCGACCCGGAGCAGTCTCTTTACCTGGGCTGTGATGATTTCGCGCCACAAGGCGATCGATCGGCTTCGCTCCCGACAACGACAAGGGCGCCTGGCCGAGGCGATGGCCAATGAGACCGATGACATGGCGGCCACCGCGCCGTCCGACAGCGCCGACAATCTTCTCGTGCGCAGCGATGAACGCGAACGCGTGCGCACCGCTCTCGCCCAACTTGGGGAAGGGCAGCGCGAGGCGATTGATCTCGCTTTTTTCTCCGGGCTCACCCAGACCCAGATTGCGGATAAACTCGGCGCACCGTTAGGCACCGTGAAAGCCCGCATCCGGCGCGGCTTGCTTGCCTTGCGGGAAGTCTTGGGAGGAATGGCCTCGTGAACGAAGAACTTCAAGAACAGGCTTCATTTTACGTCCTCGGCCTGCTCGAGGGCGCGGAAGCCGCCGCTTTCGAGAAACGTCTGGATGCGGAGGCCGAACTGCGCGTGTTCGTGGACGAACTTGACGAAGCCGCGTCAACATTTGCCCTGCAAGCTCCCGCCCGACCGGTGCCGCCGGAGCTTCGGGCTCGCGTGCTGGGCGAAATCAGCGCCGGAAAATTCGTCGCTTTTCCGCGCCGACGCCGGTGGATTCCGTGGGCGATCGCGGCTTGTCTCGCACTGACCTGTTCCTATCTCATCGCGGAACGGATCGGCTTGCGGCATCGCATCACCCGGCTGGAGGAGCGCGATATCCTTTCCCAAGTCCGCATTGCCTCGCTTAGTTCAAAAATTGAGAACGCGCCGGACGCGAATGCCGTCGTGGTCTGGGACGAGAAAAAGCAACGGGGCGTCCTGCGCGTCACGCAGCTTCCGCGCAATGCCGCGGACCGCGATTATCAACTCTGGCTGGTCGACCCGCGCTACAAGAATCCCGTCGACGGCGGCGTCTTCCACGTCACAAACGACGGCACGATGCGGGTGCCGTTCAAGCCCTCTGCGCCGGTGCGCGCGGCGCAGGCTTTTGCCATCAGCCTTGAACGCAAAGGCGGCGTGACCAAAGCCGAAGGACCGATTGTGCTGCTCGGGAAATGAAGCGCAACTTCCTGCTCGTCGTTAGCCTACTGGCCCTCGCCGGGCCGGCCTGGGCGCACTCTTCCCTAATCCGGACTGAGCCGAAGGATGGCGCCACGCTGACCTCCGCGCCTAACGAGATTCAACTGTGGTACAGCGAGCCGATCAAAGCGGGATTGAGCACCATCATCGTGCGCAACGCGGCCGGGCAGCAGATCGACCAGCGCGACTTGCGGGCCGATGAAAAAGAACCGGCCATGGTGCGTCTTTCGCTCCCGGCGAAGCTCCCTCCCGGGGCCTACAAAGTGAGCTGGAGCGCCGTCGCGGAGGACATGCACGTGGGCAAGGGCAGTTTCAGTTTTCGAGTAGCGCCCTAACGAGTCGGGCGCAATTAAAAAAGATCGAGATCCATCTCGACCCGCTGCGGCGCGGTCTGCGCGTCCGGCCGAATCGGAGCCTGCGCACTGCCGAAATAATACCAGTCGGACGGTGCCGCCGCACAGTCCTCGGTCGGACAACGCAAATCGTGTCCGCCCGTGTCGTTCGACGTGATTCGAATCTCGCGGCCGGTGATCACCCGGCGACAGAGAACGCAGAGGCGTTGGTCCTCCAGCGAGCGCCAGCGGCGTTGTCCATCCGCATTTTGCAGGATCGTGAGCTGTTCTTGGGCCGAAGGGTGATTCATGGTGATAAAAGCAAGACGGATAGAAACAACTTGCGCGTTAGCGCGCAATCGGGCGTTCGCCGAAAGGCCCTCTAGGTGGAAGGCCTACGCTTCAGTGCTGGAGGCGGCTCTCAGGGGCGTTTGCGCCGCGCCGGTGACGACGGGGAATCCGCGACCGAAATCAAATCGAAGGTCCGAAACAACTCCGCCAGATCGATCACCGCGTTCGCGGCCGACTTGAGCACGTTGCCGAGATTTTGCATGACTGAGGCCACCTCCACGCGAATCCCGCGCCGGCGCAGTTTTGTGGCGAGGTGAGCAAAATCGGCGTCACCCGTGACCAGGATGACCACGTCGGGTCGCATCTCGTTCGCGAGCTCGAGCGCATCCAGCGCCATCATCACATCCACGTTCGCCTTGTAATGGCCTTCATCGGCCGGCGCGCCGTCCTTGGTCACGACCAGGAAACCGTTCGAGCGCAGCCAATGGATGAACTTGTTCTTCTTGTCCCGCTCGTCCTGCCAAAGCGGGATCGCCGGCGGCAACCCGGCGTAAACGACCATCTCGATCAGGTCGCGCCCAGTAGCGCTGCCGGCGAGAAACTCGCGTAACCGCAGCCAATCGAGCCCGCGCCCCGCAGTCCGCACGGAACTGCCGACATTCGATTCGTCGACCAGGACCAAAAGTCGGGCGCGCCGGACGGGCTCAGAATCTTTTCTCGGCATCGCGTTCCGGATCTCAGGCTGTGCCGGGACGTGCTACTTGGTCGGTTTCTTCTTGCTCGCTTTGGCGGCGGCGAGGCGCTCGGTTTTCTTGCGCCGGGCGGCGCGCTTTTTGACGTTGTCTCTGCCTTGGCTGTTTCCCATAAGGCGGTTAGGATCGCTCGTTCCCGGTCAGTTCCCAAACGGTTTCGCCGGTGCGGAGCAGAAAGATCAATTCCGCGGCGCGCGATCGCAGACGAGGAGCACGCCTAACGACAAGGCCCCGATCCCGGCCCCGAGGCTGGCGGTCAGGAGCCAGCCGCCGGTTTCGAAGCTGGCCGAGCCGATCAACGATCCGCTCGCGCCGATGACGAACATCGAGGTCAGGTAAATGGAGTTGATCCGGCTGCGCGCGTCTTCCGAGATCGCGAAGATGATTTTCTGGCTCGTGATCTGGTTTAATTGCACCGCGGCATCGATCAGGAGCGCGGTGACGACGAACGCGACCACGCTCCCGGCCGCGACCACGGCATCGGCGGCGAGAAAACACAGGACGAGCAGGACGTGCGCAATCAGAGTCGTTAGGCGAGTCATCCCGCGGTCGGCCAGCGCGCCGGCCAGCGGCGCGGCCAGTGCGCCGCCCGCGCCGGCAAGGGCGAAGAGCGCGACCCCGTTCTGCGTGAAATGAAACTTGCGTAACAGGACGAGCGGCGCGGCCGTCCAGAAAAGATTGAAGGCGGTATACAGCGCGGCCTGGTAAAAGGCGCGGAGCCGCAACTCGCGATGCTTTTTCGCGAGCGAAATCATCGAGGAAAGGATTGCGCCGTAACTTTTCTCCGATCGCGGCGCGCGCTGCGGAAGCGTGAGGGCAAGGGCAAAACCGATCGCCGCCATCATCCCCGAGGAGAGATAATAAACCGAGCGCCAGCCGAACAGCTCCGTCATGAAACTGGCCAGCGGTCGCGCCAGCATGATCCCGGCGAGCAGGCCGCTCATGATCTGCCCGATGATCCGGCCCTGGCGCTCGGGCGGCGTGAGGTGCGAAGCGAGCGGAAGCAGAATCTGCGCGCCGGTTGCGCAGACTCCGGTGATGAGCGAGGCGGCGAGAAACGTGGTCGGCCCCTGCGAAAGGGCAATCCCGAGACTGCCGAGAAAGGTGCCGCCAGTCAGGAGCAAGGTGAGTCGCCGGTTCTCAAACAAATCACCCAGCGGCACGAGGAGAAACAGACCGAGCCCGTAGCCGAATTGGGTCAGCGTCACGATCATACCGGCGAGCGCTTTGGAGAGCCCGATTTCCGGGCCGATCTCGTCGATCAGGGTCTGCGCGTAGTAGAGATTGGCGGCCATCGCCCCGCAGGCGAACGCCATCAGGACGATCATGCCGGTCGAGAGAGGTGAGCCGGCCGTCACCTTTTCGTTAGTCATGGCGCTTTTATTCGTGCCTGGAATTCCGGAAGAACGGGAGAACTATTTGAAAGCGATCGCGGCACTCGACGGGCTCGCGAGGTGGACCACCTCGAAACGTTTGAAACCAACTTCCGTGCACCACTTTTTAAAGTCTGCGCCCGAGTAATCGAACGCCTCGCCAAACTCGATCAGCATGTTGAGCGACAGGAGGAGCCCGAAAACACTTTCGTGCCGCGCGTCGTCGATCAGGGCCTCGACCGCGATCAAGGCGCCGCCCGGCGGGCTTGGAACATGCTGGGACATGCCGGGAAATTAACCAAACCCGCGATCTGCTAAAAGCCTTTCCGATTCGGCGCAGCCGAGACGAGTTCCGCAACCGATTATCCGCCAAAGCCATGGCCACGAAAAAACTTGGATCCGAACTCGTTACGATAGGCGTGACCGCCCTCGTGACGGCGGCGATTACCACCTTTGCCCGCAATTTTATCAGCGGCGAAAGAAAAATCCGGCACCGCATCGCGCAGCGCTACGGTATCTCCGATCCGCAATTCGAGCGCTCGATGAGCCAGCTCCTCGGGCCGCCCATCCTGGAGGGAAACCTCGTCGTGCCGTTGCGCAACGGGGTCGAGATTTTCCCCGCCATGCTCGATGCGATCGTCCGCGCGGAGCGCAGCATCACCTTCGAGACCTTCATCTACTGGTCAGGAGAAATTGTGGAGAAATTCTCCGACGCGCTCTCCGCCAGCGCGCGTCGCGGAGTGAAAGTGCACCTGCTCGTCGACGGCGTTGGGTGCGATTGCGTGAATGGCCCGGCCTTGCGGCAAATGGAGGAAGCGGGAGTGCAAGTCGAGGTTTACCACATCAAGAATCTGGCTCGCGCCAATCATCGTACGCATCGCAAACTCCTCATTATCGACGGCCGGATCGGCTTCACCGGCGGGGTCGGGATTGCCGATCAATGGGATGGGAACGCCGCTTCGCCTAACGAATGGCGCGATTCCCACTACCGGGTAGAAGGTCCCGTCGTGGCGCAGATGCAGGCGGCGTTTCTCGATAACTGGATGAAGACGCGCGCCATCGTCCTGCACGGCGAAGAATACTTCCCGGCCCTCGCGCCGGTCGGTCCGCATCGCTGCCAGATGTTCAAGAGTTCGCCGATGGAAGGGAGCGAGAGCGCGCGGCTGATGTATCTCCTCTCGATCGCGGCGGCGGAGGAGAGCATCAAGGTAGGCAACGCCTATTTCGTCCCGGACGACCTCACTTCGCAGACCCTGGTCGAGGCCGTCGACCGGGGAGTGAAAGTGGAAGTGCTCCTGCCCGGTCCGCACATTGATTCCCGGATAGTGCGGGCCGCCTCGCGTAATCGCTGGGGCCAGTTATTGGAGCGCGGGGTGCGCATATACGAGTTCGAGCCGACGATGTATCACTGCAAAACGATGATCATCGACGGTCTCTGGACTTCGGTCGGCTCGGCTAATTTCGATAATCGTTCCTTCCGCCTGAACGATGAGGCGAATCTCAACGTCATCGACCGCGAGATCGCCGCCGCGGAGACTGCCTCGTTTGACGGCGACGTGGCGCGCTCCCGCGAGGTCACTTACGACGAATGGCAGCGACGCCCGCTCTGGCAACAGGCAGGCGACAGCATGTCCGCGTTGCTCCGCTCACAGCTCTAAAATTTTATCGGCAATAATAGTCCGCCGCGTTCGTCCAATGATGAGCTATGCTGCGACTCGCGCAGAGCCACGAAAGATTGTCGAAACACCTTTCCGGCACGAGATGCGCTACAAGGCAAAGCTGCCACACCAAGCCAGCGCATCGTAGCGCTGGGAAAAGAACGGACCAAATCAATTGAACGATACTATCTTAATCGCCGACGAAGTGGAGATCGCGCCGCTCCCCGAAGCGAGCGCGCCCGCCGCGCCTCGTTTGTTTTTTCGTCTCCCGCTCGACCGGATTAACTGGGTCACCAGTTCTTTCCTCATCGGCACGCTGGCGCTCACCTTGACCGCCGTGCCCGCTTATCTTTGGTTTTTCGGGCTCGACTGGTTCCAGGTCACGCTCTTCTTCAGCATGATCATGGTCTGCGGTTTCAGCGTCACGCTCGGTTATCATCGACTCTTTTCGCACATGACTTTCCAGGCGAGTTGGCCGGTCCGGCTCTTCACGCTGATCTTCGGCGCGGCAGCTTTTGAAAACTCGGTTTTGATGTGGGCGAGCGAGCATCGCCGGCACCATAAACACGTCGATCACGATGACGACCCGTATTGCATCAAGAAGGGGTTCTTCTTCGCGCACATCGGCTGGTTGCTCTTCAAGCTCCACAACGACGAGCCCTATGACAACGTGCCCGACCTGCAAAAAGACAAGCTTGTCATGTGGCAGGATCGCCACGTGCAGACCATCGCCGTCGTGGTGAGCTTCGTTTTTCCCGCGACCCTGGGCTTTCTTTGGAATGGATGGAGCGGCGCGCTCGGCGCTTTCCTGCTCGCCGGCGTGGCGCGTATCGTCGTCCTGCAACACTGCACTTTTCTGATCAACAGCGCCTGCCACACGATGGGACGCCAGCCTTACTCGACCAAGTGCAGCGCGCGTGACTCTTTCCTGCTCGCCATCTTTACCTTTGGCGAAGGTTATCATAACTATCACCACGAGTTTCAGCATGACTACCGCAACGGGGTAAAACCCTGGCAGATGGACCCGACCAAATGGACCATCTGGACGCTCGAGAAACTTCGTCTCGTGCGCGGCCTGCGCCGTGTTTCGGAAACAAAAATTATCTCCGCCGAAGAAGCGACGCGCGCCGCTCGCTGATCTGTCTCTTTGGAATCCTGGCGGTTTTCATTCCGTCAGGCAAAGCGGTCGCTCATTTAGTCCGCGCGAGATCGGGTCACAGAGCGTTCGGATGTCTCCGGAATTCGCCGGAGGATGGCAACCTGTGCTCCGCGCTTAATTCGATACTTCGTTAGGGCGCGGCCGCCCCAAAGCCCCGTTCACGGATTTCCTCTTCGTCATGGTAACGCGCGCGTGCCGCCAAAATGCCGGCGCGCCCGAGATAGCCGACGACCTTGCGCGGATTCGCCCGCTCCACCACGGGGAGTCGACCGATTCCCTGTCGCAACATCCGGGCGATGGCTTCGTGCAGGGTTTCGTCAGGATGAATGACAACCAGATTCGTTTCCCCGGCGTCGAGCACGGTCAGGGTATCACCCTTTGCCCGCTCGAAGGCGCGCACGACATCGCCCCGGGTGATAATGCCGACGAGATTTCCCTGGGCGTCGCCCAACATCGTCCCCTGGCGTGCGCACACGATCGGATCGCCGTTCGCCAGGCGCCTCGAATATTCCGGCAGCGGCGTGCTCGCGGGCAGTAACGGAACATCCCGATCCATCACCTCGCCGACCCGCATCAATTCGAAGAGATCGACCGAATATTCGCGCGCGATGTGCTGCCCGCGCCGCGCCAGTTTCTCGGTTAAAATGGACCGTCGCATCAGAAGCACTGTCACCCCGAGAGCCGCCACTGACGCGCAGAGCAGAGCGGGCAGTGCATTTAGGTCGTGGGTCAGTTCGAGCATGAAGAAGATCCCGGTTAGAGGCGAACGCATCGTGCCGGCCATCATCGCGGCCATTCCCAGCATCGCCCAAAGCCCGCTGTCACCGACCGGGAACCATTGTCCCAGGAGCGCGCCGAGCGCGCCGCCGATGATGAGCAACGGGGCGAGCACACCGCCCGAGGTGCCCGAGCCTAACGAGATCGACCAGACCACCGACTTGAGCACGACTAACGACAGGAGCGCGAGACCAAGAATCTCCCCGCGAAGCAGGCCATGGATCAAATCGTAGCCCACCCCGAGCACGCGCGGATCAAAATATCCGCCGACTCCGACAAAGAGTGCGCCAATCGCCGGCCACCACATCCAATGGATCGGGAGCTTGAGAAAAGCGTCCTCGCAGAGATAAACCATCTTGGTCAGCAGTCCCGAGCCGAACCCGGTGGCGATCCCGACCAGGAGAGCGAACAGAATCACCTCCGTCCCGAGCGCGGCGTGCGCCGAGATCGGGAAAATCGGGCCCGCTCCGAGGAGCGGCACGCGGAGCAAGGCCGCGACGAGCGAGGCGATCGCGACCGGGATGAAACTGCGCGGGCGCCATTCGAAGAGAAGCAGCTCGACCGCGAGGAGGGTGGCCGCGATCGGCGTCGCAAAGACCGCTGCCATACCAGCGGCCGCGCCTGCCACGAGCAGCGTCTTGCGCTCGGCCGCCGTGAGATGAAAGAGCTGCGCGAGAATGGAGCCGAAGGCACCGCCCGTCATGATAATCGGACCTTCGGCGCCAAACGGACCGCCCGTGCCGATCGAGATCGCGGATGAGATTGGCTTGAGCAGCGCTACTTTCGGCTGAATCAAACTGCGCCCGAGCAAGATCGCCTCGAGCGCTTCCGGGATGCCGTGCCCGCGGATTTTTTCCGAGCCGTAGCGCGCCATCAGGCCGATGACCAGCGCACCCGCGACCGGCGCGGCGATGATCCATGGCCCAAGATGATGGTGCTGGAGTGACCCGAGCACGGGGGAGAAACGCTGAAAGAAGACGAGATTGGTGATTTCCGCGATCAACCAGAGCAGACCTTTGGCGACGAGTGCGCTGATCGCGCCCACCGGGAGAGCCAGCGCAACCAGGAGAAGCATGCGGGAATCAGTGCGGAAATCGCGCAGCGACGATTCTGCGTCGGCGGAGATGGAGGCGGTCTCGTGATTATTCATGAACCAGACGTGGCACCAGCGGACGATTTTGGAGTGTCAGCGCTCTCCGGATTTGATCCGACGGCTGTGTTGGAGGGTAAAGACTCCGCATCAGTCAGGCCGATTTTTTGTATTTATTGTTCTCAAGATTTCTCGGTAGGAAACGGAAAGGACTTGCTGCCCGAGTGGCGTTATTCTACCATCGGTGACATCGATAGTGGCATAAGTTTTAGTTTTGGTCGACCGTTTCCTGCGGTCGGCGTCGGGAGCTCCGCCCGGCGGAAAAGGGAAAAACCGCACGCATGATCAATCCGCAACTTTTTCACGACCGCCGCGGCGTTTGGGCTTTCGGACTCGGCTGCCTCGCCGTCACGGTCGGCGTTCTGCTCCACGTCCCGATGTTTTGGATGGGCCACGCCAACGGGTTCGTCCTCGCCGGCATGCCGATGGATAACAGCATGATTTTCGGCATGTATCTCATCATCGCGGGCGTGGGGATTGCCGCCTACGGTCTCTTGCCTTCCAAGGCCGCGCACCGCGCGCAGGCTGCACTGCGGATCAGTGTGACCGCTCCGGAAGATGCAAAATTGGGGCCAGCCCATTGGACCCTGATGGCCGCCCTAACGGTGGCCCTGGTGATCGATGTCCTGAAGCCGGCCACACTCGGTTTTGTCATTCCCGGAATGATCAAGGAATACAAGGCTTCGTATGCCTATGTTTCGCTCGTTCCTTTCTCGGCGCTCGTTGGAACCGTCAGCGGATCAGTCCTGTGGGGAATCCTGGCGGACCTTTATGGCCGCAAAGCCTCAATCCTTTTATCGGCCGTGATTTTTGTCGGAACCTCGATTTGCGGCGCGATGCCTTCGATCAATTGGAATATCGGGATGTGTTTCCTGATGGGTCTGGGGGCGGGCGGGATGTTGCCGGTGACTTACGCGCTCCTCGCTGAAACCATGCCGTCGAAACATCGCGGTTGGGCGCTCGTCCTCGTCGGCGGTCTGGGGGCAGTCGGCGGTTACCTGGCCGCGAGCGCTTTTGCGGCTTTGCTCGAGCCGCTCTTCAGTTGGCGCATCCTCTGGCTGCTGAATCTCCCGACCGGACTGGTCTTGCTCGCGATGGGCCGATTCATCCCGGAGTCGGCAAAATTCCTCCTCGCCCGCGGGCGGGTCGCGGAAGCAAATGAGGTCATGGCCCGCTTCGGCACCGTGAGCCACGAATTAGCCGAAGGCGAAGAAGACATCACCGAAGTCATCGCCCACCATCATCATGTCGGCGGAGCAGACCCTGGCCCGCAACCCAGCTACTGGACGCCGGCCCTGATCGGGAAAACCGCCGCTCTCACGATTGCAGCGCTGGCCTGGGGGTTGATCAACTTTGGTCTCCTCCTCTGGATGCCGACCGAACTGGTGGCGAAAGGCTACTCCATGGCGCTCTCGAGCAAACTCCTCGCGGAGTCGGCCCTCATCGCCTTCCCCACTGTTTTCCTCTGCGCCTACATCTACAGCCGTTGGAGCACCAAATGGGCGCTGACCAGCATGATCGCCCTCACCCTTCTCGGCTTGCTCTGGGTCTTGCACTTGGAGATGACGCCCGGCAGCAACCCCGTCTGGCCCATCGGCCTGCTCATCATCGGCAGTAATGGTGTGATCGCCATTCTTCTCCCTTACGCCTCCGAGAGTTACCCGATCAAAGTGCGCGGCCGCGCCACGGGCTGGGTGGCCGCTTTCACCAAGGGCGGGGGAGTCCTCGCGCAAGGCCTGAGTATCGCCGCCCTCGTCCCGTCGTTGGGAATTGCATCGATTTTTATCATGATCCCAACGCTCATTGCTCTCGCCTTATTCCTGCGTTTCGGCACGGAAACACGCGGGCTGGACCTCCGGAATTTGGAGGCTCCATCGCCCCGCCCCGCCCCCATCGTGCCCTGCCCCGCCTTGGTTCCTGACCAGTCAGGGCCCTGGCCTTGAGTCGTTCACACGGAAGCAGCGCGACGGGTTCCTTTTCCCGGTACGGGCGCTGCTCTATATTGTAGCGAAATGAGCGCGCCTTTCAGAATTCTCACCGTTGATAATGAGCGGTCTGTCACCGTTTCGCTCAGATACGTCTTCGCTGATCCGCGCTACGAAGTGTTGAGCGCCGATAGCGGCAGCGAAGCCCTCGATCAACTCGAGAACAACCCGGAGCCGTACGACCTGATCATCGTCGATCAAAAAATGCCGAACCTCACCGGCGTGGAACTAGTCGCCGAGATCCGGAAACGCGGCATCGGCTGCAAGATCATCGTCTTGTCCGCCGACCTCTCGGCGGAGATCCGCGAAGCCTACGAAAGCATGGATGTGCACGCGATTTTCCCGAAGCCGTTTGACCTCGGTGAGCTCCGCTCCGTCGTCGACCAGGCTGCGGCCTAACGAATTTCGCGCCACTGCGGCGCGCGCGGCCCCGCCTCAGAGCTTCGTGAACACGGTCGGATCCACCGCCGGGTTGAGCGTGATGGAACGCACCGCCACCTTCTCCAGCACCTTGCCACTCCTCAAGTCTGTATCGGTCGAGGTGAAGGCAAAAAGCAGATCGCCGACCTTGCGAAAATCGCTCACTTTGTTCTCGATCGTCGTCGGGGTGGGATCAACATCTGGATGCAACGGTCGCACGTCGCGTCGCCGCGTGATCAGCCAAGAGTCCGGGTCCAGGTAGAGCGTCGTCGTGTCGCCATCCGCGAAAGTCACGCGCAGCAGATGGTAATTGATCCGCTCCACCTGTTCGCGCCCCGCCAGCTCGATCCGATGCCCGCGCGCCCGCAGTTCGTGTAACCCGAAAAGATGCCCGGGCAGATCCACCCCATGACGCAGCGCCGCGGTCGCCTTAGCCGTCGCCTCCACCGGCTCCCCCTTGCCTTTCCATTGCCAGGCGCCGTTTTCGCCCAGCGCTTCCGTGAAAACGCGCTGGCCCTCCGCACTCACATCGATCCGCATCCAACCCGGCCGGGCTGCCCGATAAATCCCATCCACTTCAAAACCCGGATCCATAATATGAAGGTCGAACCGGATACTCCGGACCGCCTCGATCGACGCGCGGCCTCCGACCGCCTGCACGTTGCGCTCGATCAGATCGTCCAGTGTAAGTGGCTCTTGGCGGCAGCCGGTCAGGTGCAGCGAGAAGAGGAGAACGACCGCGCTCCCGCGAATCAGCAAAGGCATTAGCATTCCCTGATAGGACGCCGCCCCCGGCCCAATTTGTCTACCCGCGGCCGCGACCGTGTTCCAAGAAGAAGCTGGCCATTCCAAACCGATCGGTGACATGGTCGCCCGTTTCAATTCCATGAAAAATCCTCCACTACGCCGATCTTTTCCGGGACGAAACATTCTCCGAGCCGGCTGTTACACCCTCCTTTTCCTCACCACCCTCTCCGTGGCTCAGCGGTCGCGCATTACCGAAGACCGCGAGCTCAAGGAAATCGACCTTACCGGCTGGGACTGCGTCGATCGGCTCGAAGGCAGCGCCAAGACACCCGACGGCCTGGAGCGCAACCGCTTAAAAAATCGCACCGCCGCCGATCTCCTTGGCGCGCGCGTCGACGCGCTCGACTTCACCGCTTTTCAGCGCCTCGTCGCCGCTTTCGACAACCAGACCAAAGGTAAACGCCGCAAAGACCTCACCCCGGCCTTAAAAGCAGAACTCGACCAACGCGAACAACAGCTCGTTTCCCTCACCGGCTATCTTGTCCTCGCCTATCCCGGCCCGCCCGAGTCCACTAATTGCGGAAGCACCGATTTCCACGACTGGCACCTCGAACTCTTCGCCAACCCCTCCGATCACCCGCCACAGGCCGGCGACCCGACCCCGATCATTTGCGAAATCAGCCCCCGCACCCAGAACGCCCTCTACCGGGCCGGCATCCGCATGCAGAGCCTCGCCGCCTTCATCCGCGCCCCCGACCTGAGTTACGAACCGACCGGCCATCCCGCGCGCAAGATCCGCATCACCGGGCACCTCCTTTTGGACGACGACCACAACGGCTCCGCCGATGTAGGCCCCATCATCCAATCCGTCGGAGCGAACAAGTATCATAACCCATGGCGAGTCAGCGCCTGGGAGATCCATCCCATTACAAAAATCGAAGTGCTCGACTCCGCCGTCCCGGCCCTCATCCCGAGTGCCGCCCCCGCCGGCGAGCCGACAGTCACACCCGCGCTTCCCATTCCGTCGCCTAACGAGTCCAGCTCAACTCCCACTCCTCCCGTCGCGACACTCAGCCAGCAATACATCACCCTGCGCCGGCCCGTCACGATCAAGATCTCCTATGGCCAAACCGTTCTCCCGCGCGGCATCCGGCTGCCAGTCATCACTCGCGACACCCAGACAGTCACGGTCGACTACCTCGGTAAACCCCAAGTCATCCCACTCATCTCCACCGATCCCTGGTAACCCGCCACCGTCTCCGAAGAGAGATCAGGCCCGCGCCATGGAGGGACGTGCGCCGTCACGTCCAGGCAATGGAGGGGCGCGGCCCGCCGCCTCCGGATTTTTTCCCAACGAACCGAGATGACCAAATGGGGGACCCAGTGATAGCTCCCCAAAGGGTGTGGCATTGATTGACGCCTCTTTCCGCCGCCCGTAATTTTGCGTTCATGGCTGACCAATCTCCACACGCGAGGCACGCACGACCGGACCACACCTTGACTCGGCGCATTTTTCTTGGGCTCAGCCTGGTGGGCGGGGCCGGTTTGCTGGCGGGCGGGGCGCGACGCTTGTGGGCGGGCGCTGCTGCGAATACTGAGGGTATGGCGATGAATTCTATTTTCAAAATCGGCGGCGATCTGACCGTGAATCGGCTCGGCTTCGGCGCAATGCGGATCACGGGCGACGGCATCTGGGGTTGGCCGAAGGATCGGCCGAACGCGCTCAAGGTGCTGCGACGCGCGGTCGAGCTGGGGGTGAATTTAATCGATACCGCGGACGCTTACGGGCCGGACACGAGCGAGCTGCTCATCGCGGAAGCGCTCCATCCCTATCCCAAGGGGCTCGTGATCGCGACCAAAGGTGGGTTGACCCGGCCCGGTCCGGGGTCGTGGAAACCGAATGGCCGGCCGGATTATCTCAAGCAATGCGTCGAGAACAGTCTCAAGCGGCTCAAGCTCGAGCGGATCGATCTTTATCAACTGCATCGGATCGATAAAAAAGTGCCGGCGGCGGAGTCGCTCGGCGCGCTCAAGGAAATGCAGGACGCCGGCAAGATCCGGCATGTCGGGCTCTCGGAGGTATCGCCGAAAGAGATCGAGCAGGCACGAAAAATCCTGCCGATCGTGACGGTGCAGAATCGCTATAATGTGGCCGATCGCGGTTGGGAAAAGACGCTCGCTTATTGCGAGAAAGAGGGGCTCGGTTTCATGCCGTGGTCGCCGATCGGCGGCGGGGGATTGAAAACGGGCCGGGCGCTGGGCGCGGTGGCGAAGGCCCATCAGGTGAGCGTGTATCAGGTGGCGCTGGCCTGGCTGTTGCAGCGTTCCCCGGTGATGCTGCCGATCCCGGGAACGGCGTCCGTCGCGCACTTGGAAGACAACGTCGCGGCGGCGAAGCTCGAGCTCACCCCGGAGGAGTGGAAGAGCTTGGGCTAAGCGGAAAGCTGACGACTAAAATCTCTAGCTCGAAACAAAAGGTGAAGGAGCTGGCGGAGGGAGATCCGGGCAGCGAGACTGGGAGCCTTACCGCGCTTTGGGTTGCGCGAAATCGGCGGCGAGGTAGAAGGGCTCGGCAACGCTGAAGATCTTGGCGATGTAAACCGGATCGGTCTCGTCGACCTGGCCGTGCGCTACATCATCGCCCGTGGCGACGGCGGCGGCGATGACCATGCTGAGGTCGTGGTGCACGAACCGGTCGCGCGGATCCATCAGAAAAAGGAGCTGATAGGCGCGTCCGCCGGTGGCGGCGACTCTCTCCCTTCCGGCCGGGGAATCGAAAACCCAGGCGGCACGATACTGGCGATGCTGGCGGCAGAATTCGAAGACGGGCTGGATGAGGTCGGTGGGATATTCGGCGGGGTCGAGCAGGTTAAGGGCGGTCGTCTCGGTCGCGCCTTCGGGGAGCGGCTCGAGCATTTCGCCGCTGGCAATGTCGCGCATGAGATCGGGCGGAATGATGAACTGTGGGGTGGAGCAGCTTTTATTGATGATGGCGCGGAGGTTGGTCTTGCCGAGGATTTCCATGACCTGCCGGGCGGGCATGGAGCCGATGAGATAGGTGTGCGGCGGCACTTTGCCACGGGCGGTGCCTTCCTCGGCGCGTTCGCAGGAGGAGAAAATGGGGACGAGGTCGCCCTCTTCGTCGCTTAGCCGGATGAAGGGGAACTCCATTCCGTTCTCGAGCAGGATCGCTTCGTTTTCCAACTCGGCCTGGTAAGGCATGAGCAGGCAGAGCTCGCCTTCGGCCAGTTGGCGGTAGAGGTCGGGCACGGCGGCGCGGCTGCGCTGGACGGCAATCAGGGCACGGTCGAGATCATTCGTCGGGATGAAATCGTTCATGCCGGGAAAGAAGAGCAGTTTTCTGGCCGTGGCCTAACGTCTAGGAAAGCTGAAAGCTGAAAGCTGAAAGCGGGGGCGGAGCGGTTGGGGTGCAGCCGACCCGGCCGCCGCTTTGCTCTGGGGAGCGCCGGCGGAGGCTGGGGAAGCGACCGCCGGCTACTACGCGCTATTTTTGGGCGGTGATGGGAGCGGAGTATTCGGTGCTTTCCCACTGCAGGCGCAGCATGTTGGCGCCGGATTCTTTGTCGAGCAGGATGGTGAATTGATTCACCGGCGCGGCGAGCGCTTTCTTCTTCATCTCGAGTTTGCCGAGGTCCTGGCTGGCGTCGTGTTTTGTGCCCCATTGGCCGGTCTGCTTGTTCACGATGAGCCTGGCGCCCCCATTTTCTTCCGGTTGGAGGAAGAGGGAGTAGGAACCGGCGGGGATTTTTGTGCCACCGAGGTCGAGCTCTTTGTCGGTGGTCAGGATGGTGGCTTCATCGGCGCCCATCCGCCAGACCTCGCCGTAGGGGACGAGGCCGCCCCAGATTTTGCGCATCTCGCTGCTTTTCGGGTCCTTCGTGAAGGGCCGGCCGTAAACGATTTTGACCTGCGCACCGTCGATCGTGGCGTCAACGGTTTCGTGTGGGCTGACGCGTTTCTTGTCCTCCGCATGCAACGGCAGGGCGGCGAGAAGGAGAAGGGTGACGACGGCGGAGCTGATCTTGAGTATTTTCATGACGAAGAAAGAGTAAGGCGGATCCGGGCCTCGCACAACGGGGCGCGAAGGCCAGAAGATCGTGGCCTAACGAGCGCGGGATGGGCACAAACACAGTTCGGCGCGGCGAAATTTAAGGTTCTTGGAATGCGCCTCGGCTTTGGAACGAAACGTCCGTTTATTCTCGCCAGATGCGAAGCGGATGCGGCCCGATGGGTTTGTTAGGCTTCCAACCTTCCGGTGCGCGTTCAATTGGCGCCCAGCCGAGGCACTCGATGCGGTTCTGGGAGACGCCGGGTATGATGAGGTTGGCCCATTCACCGCGCACCACGTGGACGACGTGTTGGGTCTCAAGTCCCGGGGCCACAATCTCTACGACCGCCGGGCGTTCCTGGCCTTCGACTTTCATCTTGAAGGCAAACAGTCCCGTCACTCGGCTCATGCCGCTCCCTTAGCTCGGGCGGGGCAGGGAAGTCAACTCAAGTGCGGCGACGCGGATTAATCGCTTGCCGCCGGGGATGGTGGCGTGTAATCCACGGTCCATGAACAGAAGCATCTTTTACATCATCGGGGTTATCGTCGTCATCATCATCGTGCTCAAACTTCTCGGTGTGTTCTAGGGCAGGTCTGAAGGTTGGGAGCCGGTTTGGGTCGGCTCCGGCGGGATATTCGTTACGGCTGTCGAAAAGCAGGTAAAGGCTTCGGCGACCGCCCGGCGCTGGAGGGAGGATTCTTTCTGGTTCCCGCTGGAGGTTCGACGCGGGAGCGGAAAATATCCTACTCCGGCGCCGCATGCGTCGGCTCGGGCGCGGCTGCGGACGGATGGAGAAACGGCGCGTAAGTCTCGAGCGCGCGCGCTGGCATGGTGGCCACGACTTCGGTGAATGCTCCTTCGTAACGAAGGTCGCGCACTGAGCCGTCGCGATGTAGGCGGGCGAGCAGATCAGCTCGGTCGGGCGGGAGCCGCAGCTCGACGGTCACGGTCCCGCGGGCAACGAAGTCGGAGATGCGTTCGATCAACTCATCCATGCCCAGGCCAGTCTGAACGGAGATGAAAACGGCGTCTGGGAAATGGCGTCGCAGCGCGGGGAGGGCGTGCGGGTCGGTCACCTTGTCGACCTTGTTGAAAACGACGAGCATCTGTTTGGTGTCGGCGCCGAGCTTGTTCAGCACGCTCATCGTCGTGTTGTAAAAAGCCATCACTTCTTCCTGGGAAGCATCGAGCACGTGGATGAGGAAATCGGCTAGGGCGGCTTCCTCAAGGGTGGCGTTAAAGGCTTCGATGAGCTGGTGCGGGAGATTGCGGACGAACCCGACGGTGTCGGTGAGGAGGAGCGGCTGTTTGTTAGGCAAAGCGATCTTCCGCGTCGTGGTGTCGAGGGTGGCGAAGAGTTTGTTTTCGATGAATACGTCCGCGCCCGTGAGCCGGCGGAGGAGGGAGGATTTGCCGACGTTGGTGTAGCCCACGATGGCGGCATTCGGCACGGGAGCGCGTTTGCGGTCTTTGCGCTGGGTGGCGCGGGCCCGGCGCACGTCCACGAGTTCGCCTTTTAACCGGTCGATCTGGAGCCGGATCTTGCGTTTGTCCTGCTCGAGCTGACTCTCGCCTTCACCTTTCGCGCCGATCCCGCCGCCCTGCTGGCCGAGGTGACTCCAGGCTCTCGTTAGGCGCGGCAGGGAATATTGCATCCGGGCGAGATCGACCTGGATGCGCGCTTCGCGGGTGTGGGCTCGGGCGCCGAAGATATCGAGGATGATCTCCTGACGGTCGGCCACGGTGATGCCGGCTAGTTCTTCCCAGTTCCGCTGCTGCGAAGGACTGAGCTCGTTATCGAAAATCAGGACGTCGCACTCGAGTTCTTTCGCACGGTCGACGACTTCCTGTGCCTTGCCCGAGCCGATGAGATAACGCGCGTGGTTTTCGCGATAAGAAATCAGCTCCCGGCCGACCATCGGGATGCCGAGGGTGTCGACCAGGTCGGCTAGTTCGTCGAGGAGGTTTTGCGCCTCTGGTTTCAGCTCAGCCTTGATGTAGGCGCCCACGAGCAGGGCGCGCTCGACGGCTTTGTCCTTGGCCTTGATCTCAAACATCCGGAGGCAAGATAGTCCGGAAGGCGAAAAGCTGAAATGCTGTTCGCCGAGGCGCAGAAATCATTCTGCGCTTCCTATGAAAATCCAAATCCTGCTTGTTCTCGCCTTACTTTGTCCGGCGCTTTATGCGGCCGACGCTCCACCCAGCGACTCCTCGCTCAAGGAACTCCTCGAAGTCGCTCAGGCGCACAAGACCCTCGACGCCATCATGTGCAGATGGAGCGGATGCAAAGGATATGGTGGCGGGAATCGAGTCCGAAAAGCAGAGGGCAGAACCAAAAGGCAAGACGCAGGGATAGTCGGATGCCCGGGGAAAGGCTGATTTCCCGGCGCTCGCGGAATGCAGTCGCGTCCGGCCGTTTGACGATTCGCACAAAGTGAATCTTGGGTCGAGAGTCTCGCCACATGTATAAGACTCGTCTCAATTCCAATCGCATTCTTTGTACTCTGGCGGTCGCTGGCGCGGCGCTCGCTTTGGTCACGTTCCTGCCGGCGAACGCGTCTGCGGCCGGCAAAACCAAGTCAACCGTTGCTCCGGCGCAAAAGGTCCAGGGGGAAGGCCATCTGATGATCAGACGCTCCGCCAACTTGGGAGCATATGCCGTCGGTCTTTCGGTCGATGGGGTTCAGACCGCTACGATCAACTACAATGGTCACTATGACGCTCCGTTGGCCGCGGGGAAACATGTTTTGAGCGTGATCCCGATCCCCAATCGCATGGCCGGCAAGGCGCGGGAAACCCAACTCACCGTCGAGGCAGGTAAGACTTACTCGTTCACCGCCAAGCGGGATAACGACGATTACGTCCTTAAATAGGGAATCGCGGCAGGCAGCGTAGATCGGTTCTTAGTTACTGCTATCTGTTCTTTTTCCTCGTAGGAGCTGAGCAGATTAGCCGGGTCGCGAGAAACGGCTCGCGCGCCGGAGCGGCGGAGCATTGCTTCCGCCGGCCCTCCGCAGAGGAACGCAATCGCTGGAAAGCCGTTGCTTCCGGCTGCCTCCAAGTCGAAGCGCGTGTCCCAGACTAGCGCCGTGGCCGCCGGAATCCCGCCGAGTTTTTCAAAGCCGCGACAAAGATGTCCGGCGACGGTTCGGATTGGTCGGCGTCGAACAGTGCCATTTAGCCTGCGAAATCGCCTATCTAATTGAGTGGCTGCCACTTCGGTGCGCGCAGTTTGACGATCCAGCGGTTTTACTTCAGGAATCGGAAAAAGAATGGAACCAATCCGAGTTCTCATCCCGTATCCATAGCGCCGCCAACCCGCGGCACTTTAAAAATGAAACTACTCACACTATCCATCCTTTGTCTTTCCGGTCTCGCCTGCTCTGCCATGGCGCAGGAAAAACCGGTCGATAACTCTGCCATGAATGAACGGGATCGCTCCGGCGATACCGCGACCTCAGGCGATCAATCCAACAGCTCCGAGGACATCAAGATCACAGCTGCGATTCGTCGCGCTGTGATGAAAGATGACTCCCTCACTATGACGGCTAAGAACGTAAAGATCATTACCGCTGGCGGAATGGTCACCTTGCGCGGCCCAGTGATGAATGCTGAGGAAAAAAGCAAGATCGATCAACTGGCCAAAACTGCGGCGCCAGGAGCTAAGATCAAAAACGAACTCGAAGTCAAAGCCTCTAAATAACCCATAACAACTAACCTACTAAACAAACACTTATATGTCTAAAACATCTGTATTCGGTATTGCTACTTCTTACTCCCAGGCGGAACGCATCGTGGAGAGTCTCCAAGGCGCCGGCTTCCCGGCCGCGGAAATCTCCGTCCTGCTTCCCGCTGACGAAGGCAATCATGATATTGGTCACGTCAAAGCGACCAAGGCGCCGGAAGGCGCGACCACTGGCGCAGCGACTGGCGGGGTCACGGGCGGCGTGATTGGCCTCCTCGCCGGCATCGGCGCTCTCGCCATCCCGGGCGTTGGTCCGCTGATCGCGGCCGGCCCGATCATGGCGGCTTTGAGCGGTGCGGCCATCGGCGGCACAGCGGGCGGCGTGGTCGGTGGTCTCATAGGCCTCGGCATTCCCGAGATCGAAGCGAAGCGTTATGACGAAAAAATCCGCGAGGGTAACTATCTGATCTCCGTGCACACGCATGACGGCGACCAGGAAGACCGGGCGGAGAAGATCTTCAAAGACGCCGACGCGGAAGACATCACGACCTCGTCGATGTCGAAGACGCCTGAAGCGAGTCACTAACTCTAGTAAGGGCAACAGAAAAGGCCTCGTGTCGCAAGACACGGGGCCTTTTTCTTTGGCTGGGGCGCCGAGTTACATGCGCGGTAGGACGGCGAGGTGGTAAAGCAGGCCAAGCGCGCCAGTTCCCAGCACGACCGGGATGATCTGCCAACGCCAGTGCAGCATTCCGACAAAAGCGACGAGGGCGACAACAAACGCGAACCAGTCAATCCCCGCGCCAGCCGGAAAGAGCGCGTGCATCCCAAACCAGACCGCCAGGTTCAAGACTACCCCGACGACCGCGGCCGTGATGGTGGAAAGGGCAGCCGTGAGTCGCAGGTTGCCGCGCAATCGTTCGATGTAAGGCGCGCCGAGGAAAATCCAGAGGAAGCAGGGAACGAACGTGACCCAGGTGGTAAGCAGCGCGCCAGCCGTCGCGGCTACAATCGGGGCGAGGCCGCCTGGATGATTCCAGCCGCCCATGAAGCCGACGAATTGCAGTACCATGATGAGCGGTCCGGGCGTGGTCTCGGCCAGGCCGAGGCCATCCATCATTTGGCCCGGCCCCAGCCAGCCGTAGTGCGAGAGAGCCTGCTGCGCGACGTAAGGCAGGACCGCGTAAGCGCCGCCGAAAGTGACGACCGCGGCCTTGCTGAAGAAGAGCCCCTCCCGGAAAAGTGTATGATTCATGCCTAACGAAAATCCGACGAGCAGGAGCGGACCGAACCAAAGCGCCAGGCAAAGGAGCGTGACGCGAAGCGCGCGAGACCACGAAGGCCGAGTATGAGCGGGCGACTCCGATTCGTCGCCCAGGACTGATTTCGCCTCACCTGTCCCGTGGCTGAGGAGGCCGGTGAATTTCGAAGGCCAGAGTTTCCCTCCGACGAACCCGATCAACCCGGCGGCGAGGATGATGAGCGGGAACGGCGCGCCGAGAAAAAAGATGGCAATAAAGGCGAGCGCGGCAATCGACCACATCACTTCGTTTTTGAGCGCCTTGCGTCCGATCCGGATGACGGCGGTGGCGACGATCGCGATCACCGCTGGTTTCAAGCCGTAAAAAATCGCCGCGATCCAAGGCACGGTGCCATAGGCAGCGTAAACGAAGCTCAGCGCCCAGAGCAAAACCATCGACGGAAGAACGAATAGAACGCCCGCCACGATGCCACCGAGCGTGCGATGGAGCAGCCAGCCGATGTAGATGGCGAGCTGGGTCGCCTCCGGCCCGGGCAGAAGCATGCAAAAATTGAGCG
The DNA here is from genome assembly GCA_040007175.1 of Spartobacteria bacterium. Taxonomy (GTDB): domain Bacteria; phylum Verrucomicrobiota; class Verrucomicrobiia; order Chthoniobacterales; family UBA10450; genus Palsa-1392. Next base: position 82,997 of record JBDTVP010000001.1, on the reverse strand, counting down.
CGTGCAGGAAACGCGCCTGTCCAATCCAGCGCTTCTGGTCGACCAACTCCGTCTGCATGATTGCGATCTGGCCGGCCGGACCGCCAAAGCTGATGAACCCGAGCTTGAGCCAGAAACGGAAGGCGGCGCAAAAGGTCGGATGCGCCACCTCCGTGCTTGGTTTCGAGTCGTTAGGCGAAGACATCAGGAAGCTGGGCGAGAGAGTTGCATGTCGGGACCGGACAAGGGAGAAGAATCTGTGGAATCAAAAGATGTCGCGGGAAAGATCGTCGTCGTGGTCGGCGCCGGTCCGGCCGGCCTGCGCGCGGCGGAAGTGGCCGCAGAGCGCGGAGCGCAGGTGATCATTTGCGATGCGCAGCGCTCGGCGGGACGGAAATTTCTCGTCGCCGGCCGCGGCGGTTTGAATCTTACGCACAGCGAGCCGGTCGAGGATTTCCCCGCCCGCTATCGCACGGAACCGGAGCGCTGGCGCGATCTGCTGGCCGAGTTTGGTCCGGACGACCTGCGGGCCTGGGCGGCAGCGCTTGAGGTGGAAACCTACGTTGGCACAAGCAAACGGGTCTTCCCGCGCGGGCAGAAAGCGGCGGTGCTGTTGCGGGCCTGGACCCAGCGCTTAAGCAAGACCGGGGTGAATTGGCGCACTGGCTTAAGGCTGGCCGGCCTAACGAAAGAGATCGGTCAATGGCGCCTCCGTTTCGCTGGCGGCGAGGTGCTGACCGCAGATGCAGTCGTGCTCGCGCTCGGCGGCGCTTCCTGGCCGGAGACGGGCTCGGATGGTGCCTGGCCGGATCTTCTCGCCGCGTACGGGGTCAAGGTGGCGCCTTTTATCGCCGCCAACTGCGGCTGGAATGTGGATTGGCCGCCCGCGGTCCTGGAGCGCGCGGAAGGTTTGCCGCTCAAGAACCTGAACGTGAGCGCTGGCGAGGAGTCGGTTTCGGGCGAACTGTTGATCACGCGCCACGGTTTGGAAGGGGGCGCGATTTACCGGCTCGGCCCGATCCTGCGCGCGATGGCGCAACCGGAATTGCGGATCGATTTTAAACCACAGGTGACGGCCGAAGTCCTTCTCGAACGCGCCGCCCAAAAGCCTGCGCCTAACGATTGGTTTCGCGCCTGGAAGTTGAGTCCGGGCGCGATCGCGCTTCTCGAGGAATATTTCCTCGACGATTGCGCCACCCGCGAAAAAGCAATCTTGCGCCTCAAGGATTTCCCCCTGCCATTGGGAGGCCCGCGGCCGATCGCCGAAGCGATCTCTACCGCGGGCGGGGTCTTGTGGCAGGAATTGGATCAGCAACTCATGCTGCTCAAAATACCCGGCGTTTTTCTCGCCGGTGAAATGATTGACTGGGAAGCACCCACCGGCGGTTATCTTCTCCAAGGCTGCTTCTCCACCGGCACGCGTGCGGGACACGCTGCGGCGAAATACCTAACGAGGTGTGCCTAGCTCATCCACTTCTTCCACTGCTTGCGCAGCGGCTTCACGTATTCGTCCACGTCCACGTCTTTGACCCGGTCGAAGCCTCCCTTGACTACTTCGGCCGAATCCGCGTAGCCGCGTTTCGCACCCTTTATGAGGCCGGGCAAAAAGGCGGGCGAGATGGTGCTCCAATCGATCTCGCGCAGGGCGCGTTTGATCGAGAGGGGCGTGGGCTCTTCTGGCCGCGAGGAATAGCGGATGGCCAGACCAATCGCCAAACCGAGGGCGAGCGCGCCGAGCACGGTCGGCACCGGATTTTCACGAAGGAAAAACTCCGTCCGTTCGCGCACGACGACTGCCTTCTGGCGGGTCTGGTCCCAGGTATCGGAGGCGGCGTCGGAAAACTTCCGTGCACCTTCCGACATGCGGCTTTCGGCAGGGTGGCCGGTCGACTGGCCGCCAAACTCTGTTTCAGACATCGGATCGTGTTCCGTAAAATTGTCTCCGTTCGAATTCTTCATATATTAACTTCGCACATCGTGGTCATTCTGCGTCCTTCGTTTCGCATTTCCTGCGGGCGACCGCGTCCGATGACCCGGTGGCGCGCGAAGAAAGAGAACTTAGTAACCGGAGAGAAATATCATGAGCGACGAAGCAAAAGAAAAAGCGGTCGATCTGACGGCCGAGGAAAAGTACTGGCAGGAACATCATCAGTCCCAGCCGCACGCGGAGGAAGGAACCACCTACGAGCATTTCGCACCGGCCTATCGCGTCGGTGCCGCGGCTGCGACCAGGCACCCGGGCAAAGAGTTCCACGAGATTGAGGATGACATCGCGCTCGACTACGAGAAGCACCAGATCGGCTCTGCGCTGCCTTGGGACCGAGTCCGTGGCGCCTCCAAAGCCGCCTTCTCGAAAGTGAGCGGGCTTTATTCGCCTCGCGATCCGACTCGCGGCATTCGTGGCAGTATTTGAACCGGCTTGGGTTGCTAAGGCGGCGATCGGTTTGTCCGAAGAGCAATTGAGGCTGCCGTAAACGCGGCCGAGTTTGGCATGGATGCGACCGAGTCTGGCGAGCGGAAAACCGCGCGCGGCCCGAACGTCTGGGGACGGGACGCCGCGCGGCTTGCCCAAATTGACGTTGCCCTCTCGAGCCCATAACCTGCCCGAAATGCTGATGAAAATGCCCGGAGAAAACGGACTTGATCCTGCCCCCGGCGAGGCCTTCCGACGCGACGGCGTTGTCTTTTTACCGGGGATCCTTTCCGCGCAAGAAATCGCCACGCTCGAAGCCGGCGTCGAGCGCAACCTTGCCGACCTCGGCCCGCTCGCCATGAACGCGACCAAGCCGGGCGAGCCGGGCGCATTCGTCGAGGACTTCTGTAACTGGCAGCGCATCCCCGAGTACGGCGAGATCATTCGGTCCTCGGCCCTGGCGGCGGTGGCCGGCGCCCTCATGGGCTCGCAAAGTGTGCGCCTGTTTCACGATCACCTTTTGGTCAAGGAAGCCGGCACGCGTGATCGCAGCCCGTGGCACCAGGACCAACCCTATTACCCGATCGACGGCAGTCAGACGGTCTCGTTCTGGATCCCGCTCGATCCGGTGGCGCGCGCCAGCACGCTGGAGTTTGTCGCCGGCTCGCAGGCCGAAGGCCGCTGGTATATGCCGCGCTCGTTTGTCCAAAAAACCGCCATGGTTTTTGAAGAGGGCGCGCTCGATGAGGTCCCCGACATCGACTCCGACCGCGCCGCCTGGCCAATCGTCGGCTGGGCGATGGCTCCGGGCGATGCGGTCGCTTTTAACATGCTCACGCTGCACGGCGCGGCCGGCTCGCCGACGCGGCGCCGCGCCTTCTCGCTCCGCCTGACCGGCGATGATGTGACCTGGGCCCCGCGTCCGCACCGCACGAGTCCGCCGTTTCCGGAAGCGGAGGCCGCGCTGACCGCCGGTGCACCCCTCGAGCACCCGTCGTTCCCCGAGCTCTGGCGGTGTTAGCGCCACTGATGCTTTGGATATTTGCGCTGCAGCTCGGCTTTGATTTTCGGATAACTGTCGCGCCAGAAAGTGGTGAGATCGTCGGTGATCTGGATCGGGCGATGGTTTGGAGCCAGGACTTCGATCCGCAACGGCACCCGGCCGTGCCCGATCGTTAGGCCATTGGCCACGCCGTAGAGATCCTGGATGCGGGTCGCGATCGTGGGCGGTTTGCCCGCGCCGTAAACGATCTTGGCCTGCCGGCCGGTAGGCAGTTTGATCCGTTCCGGCGCCAGCTGCTCGAGCCCTGCCTGCTGAGCTGCGCTTAACCAAGACCGTAAGACCTTCGCGACCGGGCGCTCCTTGATCTCCTTATAGCTCGCCGCGCCCTGGCAGACCTGCTCGATCAGGAGCGCGCGGTCGCTCTCGCCGATGGGCGGCAATTCCAGCTCGGGAAAAGTGGCGGCGGCGAAGTTCAGTCGCGCGATCCATTGCTCGACCGTGTGGTCCCATTTCTTTAGCGGACAATTTCCCGCCATCACTTCGCGAGCTAGGAGAGCGGCCGCTTCCGGCAACGGGACCCGCTCGGTTTTCTTTTCCGCCAGGAGGAGGTCGTGAAACAGGGTCACCGTTCGCCCCACCACGCGACGGAGCGAGGAGTCGTAGGTGACTTCTGTTTTCTCCTGGATCGCATCCGGGAAAAACTCCCGGAGCCACTCCTCCTCGATCGCGGTCGCGAGGGTGAGCAACACCTGGCGCTCGCCGTCGCTCGATTCGATCTCGCGGATCTCGGAAGCGGCCAGGAGCCGCGCGCGATGGACCACGCTTTCACGAGCCAGGACGCCGCGGCGGTTGTGAACGAGCGCACAACGCAGCGTGCCTTGATCGAGCCGCACCGCGACTTGATCGGGAAAACCCGAGAGGACGCAGCGGGCAACCGCGCCGGGCTCCGCTTCGCGCTCCGCGATGTCGAGGCCCTCGGCCCGCGCGATGGAAAGAAACTGCTCCCAAAGCTGCGCAGCCTCGCGCGCTGCGCCTCCATTGACCCCGAGGCGCGCGCAGCGGCGCGGATCGAAGTTGTTCTTTTCCGCGAAACGAAACGCGCGCAACAGGATGAAGAGGTCGGATTCATCCTCGCCGCCAAAAAAATCTTCGCGCTCGTCGCGCATCTCTTTTCCTTCCGCGCGCCGGAGCAGGTTGCGGCCCTGGGTCAGAGCCGCGATCAGCGCGATGCCGCGGACGCAGCGTTGTTCCTGCGCCGCGAGGAGCATGCGGGCATAACGAGGATGCACCGGGAAGGCGAGCATGCGCCGGCCTAACGAGGTTAATTTCCCAGCGCGGATCGCGCCGAGATCGGTCAAGAGCTGCTCGGCATTTTCGAGCGCTTTCGGATCGGGCGACTCGAGCCAGCGAAATCCCGCGATGTCCTCGATCCCGCTCGCTTTCAAAGTCAGAACCACTTCCGCGAGATCGAGGCGTTTCACTTCCGGCAATTCCTGCGCGGCCCGCTCCAGATGTTCGCTCTCTGTCCAGAGCCGCAGGCAATGCCCGGGCGCGGTCCGCCCGGCGCGGCCGGTCCGCTGATCGGCCGAGGCGCGGCTGATTTTTTCAATGAAGAGAGTGTTGATCCCGCGGCGCGGATCGAAACGGGCGATTCGCGCCACCCCGCTGTCGATTACGACCCGCACGCCGTCGATCGTTAGGGAAGTTTCCGCCACGTTGGTCGCGACGATCACTTTCCGTTTCTCGTAGCGGGCGAGAGCCGCGTCCTGCTCGGCCGGCGGCAGCTCGCTGTAGAGGGGCAGGGGAATGAAACGATCGCTCAACCGCGATGCGCGCAGGGCCGAGATGGTCCGCGTGATTTCGTATTTGCCCGGCATGAAGATAAGCACGTCGCCTTCGGTTTGCGCGGCGATGCGCTCGAGCTCGTCTGCCGCCAGGTCCCAGATCGGATAATTTTCCGCCCGCACCGGTTTCGTTAGGTATGCGACCACGACCGGGTGCATTCGCCCGCTTGAAGTGAGCGTTGGGCAGGGCGCGAGATATTTTTCCAGCTTGTCCGACTCGAGGGTGGCGGACATGACGACCAGCTGGAGATCGGGCCGAGTCGTTTCCTGTAACTGCAAGGCGCGCGCGAGCGTGATGTCGCCGTAGAGATGGCGCTCGTGGAATTCGTCGAAGAGAATCGCGGCCACGCCGCGCAGTTCCGGATCCTGGAGCAGTTGCCGGAGCAGAATGCCCTCGGTGACGAAACGGATCCGCGTTTTCTTTGAGGCGATTTTTTCGAAGCGAATCTGGTATCCGACTTCGTCCCCGAGCCGGACTTTGCGTTCGGCAGCGACTCGGCTGGCGAGCAGACGGGTGGCGAGCCGGCGCGGTTGCAGGACGACGACCTCGCCCTCTCCGAGCAGACCGCGATCGAGCAGGATCTGCGGAACCTGGGTGGATTTCCCGGAACCGGTCGGCGCCTGCAGGATGAGGCGCGGCTGCGCGGTCAGCGCCCTAACGAGCTCGTCTTCGAGCTCATAAATCGGGAGATCGCGCGGGATCATGCGCCGACCGCGCGGAAGTCGGCCACGAATTCGTCGATCTCCGCTCCGGTCGTCGACCACGCGCACATCAGGCGATAGATATCGGGCTCGAGGTGTTTATAGAAATGCCAGCCGCGCTTTTCCATCTGCGCGACGGAGTCCTCAGGCAGGTGGAGAAAGAGAGCGCTGGCCTCGCGCGGAAAGGCCACCTTGCCGATGCCCGCGTCGCGCAGTTTTTCCTCGAGGGTTTCGGCGGCTTCGTTTGCGTGCCAGGCGTTTTTTAGCCAGACGTCGTCGGTCAGGAGAGCGGTCCAGGGCGCGGCCAGGAACCGCATTTTCGAGGCAAGCTGGGCGCCGCGTTTGACTCGATAATCGAAATCCCGGGCCAGGGCAGGATTGAAGAAAACGATCAGGTCACCGACCGCGAGGCCGTTTTTCGTGCCGCCAAAGGCGAGGACATCGACGCCGCGCTCCCAGGTCATCTCTTTCGGTTTGCAGCCTAACGAGGCGACCGCATTGGCAAACCGCGCGCCGTCCATGTGGATCGACAAGTTCTGTTCCCGGGCGAAAGCCGCGGCCGCATCCAGCTCCGCCAGGCTGTAGACCGTTCCGAATTCGGTCGCCTGAGTGAGGCTGAGGACGCGCGGACGAACGTTGTGCACGTCGCGGTGCCGGGCCAGCACTTCCGCGGCGGCGGCGAGGTCGACTTTGCCGTTGGCGCCGCTGACCCGTTGCAGTTTTGCGCCGCCCGAGAAAAATTCCGGCGCGCCGCATTCGTCCGTTTCGATATGCGCGTGTTGATGGCAAAGCACGCTCTCAAAGGGCTGGCAAAGCTGCGCGAGCGCGAGGGAATTAGCCGCCGTGCCGTTGAAAACAAGATGCGTTTCGCAGTCCGTCTCGAAAAGTTCACTAACTTGAGCGTGAAGACGCTCGCTCCAACGATCGCCGCCGTAGGAGACGACAGCTTCTTGATTCGCCTCCGCCAAGGCTGCCCAGGCTTCGGGACAAATGGCGGCTGTATTATCGCTCGCGAATTGGTGACGGTGACGGGTCGGCATCGAGAGCATCCCTAGCCGACAACCCACCGGGCGGCAAACCGTCAGGCATGCCTGGCCGGGAGCGTTCCCCTAACCAACCGGGAACGTCCCGCCAGACTTCTCACCTTGCCTACTAGCTGCAACCACGCAGCAAAAAGACGACGAACAAAATTGGAATGGGGATACCCAGGAGCCAAAGCAAAATATATCCCGCGGCGCCGACCTCTTTGATGCGTTCTGTTAGTTTCATTGTCTGGCTATTCTTTCGCAGCAGGCCTCACGTCTGCTCGTGCCTTTGCCGAAAATTTAAACAGGATTTACGGGATTGACCGGATCGGGGGAAATGAGAGCGCGGCTCCAGGTTCCCCATCCCCAAAAATCCTGTTCATCTTGTCCGAAAAATACCTGCGCTCCGATTCGCCGTTCCGCCTGACGAGACCGCTTTGCTGAAATGCGCGGCCCGCTTTATCCTCGCCGCATGAGCGCCCTGCAATCCGCCGTCGAACGGCGCGGACAACAAATTTTCGACCTGGTCGATCAACATCCCGAATCGATCTTCAGCAAAGCCGGTTTCTATCAAAAGATGATGGCTTTCTCGATGAAGGACGAAGCCTTCAAGGTGCAGATGTTTCGCTTCGTCGATGTCCTCGCCTCGCTCCGGCGCTCGAGCGATATCGTGGTCCATCTGCGGGAATATTTTCATGGGATGGACGGCTTCGTCCCGATGATGCAAACCGGATTGAAAGTCGCCGGTATTTTCCCCTGGCTCACCGCCACCATCCTGCGGCGCAACGTCTCCGGGATGGCGCGGCAATTCATCGCCGGGCGCGACGGCGCGGATGTCATGAAGACTCTGCGGAAAAAACGCAAGGAAGACATCGGGTTCACCGTCGACTTGTTAGGCGAAGCGGTCGTGAGCGAAACCGAGGCGGATGAATATGCGGCCCGCGCAATGGAGCTGCTCGACACCCTTTCGCGCGAGACGCGCGGCTGGACCGATCCGTTAGGCAAGAACACCGAGCTCTTTCCGGTGGTTAATCTCTCGCTCAAGATCTCGGCTTTTTATTCGCAGATGGACCCGGCCGCGCCGGAGGAAGCGATCGAGCATCTCGCGCCGAAACTGCGCCCGATCCTGCGCCGGGCGAAGGAAGTCGGCGCGTTCGTTAATTTCGACATGGAGAGCTACGCGCAGAAGAACGGCACGCTCGATCTTTTCAAGGCGCTCTTTACCGAGCCGGAGTTTAAGGATTGGCCTCAGGTTGGAATCGTGGTCCAGGCTTATCTGCGTGACGCCGAGCACGATCTGCGCGACCTGATTGAGTGGGGCCGGCAACGCGGCACCCGCTTTGCCGTTCGCCTCGTGAAAGGCGCCTACTGGGACTACGAGAAGATCGTCTCGTCGCAGAACGGCTGGGTCTGCCCGGTCTTCCTCCAGAAACCGGAAAGCGACGCCTGTTTTGAAGCCTGCACCCGCATCCTGCTCGAGAACGAGTCGATCGTGACTGCCGCCTTCGGTTCGCACAACGTCCGCAGCATCGCGCACGCGATGGCTTACGCGGCAGAGCTCGGGATCGACAAGAGCCGTTTCGAATTCCAGCTCCTCTACGGAATGGCGGGACCGATCAAACGCGCGCTGGTCGAGCTCGGCTACCGGGTGCGCGAATATTCGCCGGTCGGGGAGTTGCTTCCCGGCATGTCTTATCTCGTTAGGCGCCTGCTTGAGAACACTTCGAACGAAGGTTTCCTCCGCGCGAAGTTTTCCGACAATCTCTCGACCGCCGAATTGCTCCGCGATCCGACCGAATTGATCACCCCCGCGGCGAAGATAGCGCCGGTGGAACGATTGCATTCGGCGAACGGCTTCTCGCTCGATACCCCGCCGGGCGACACCTACGAGAACGCGCCGATGGTCAACTTCGTCCATCGCCAAACGCAGGAGCAGATGAAGAGCGCCCTGCGCGAAGTGCGGGCGCGTTTTGGCCGGAAATATTCGCTCACCATCGCCGGCGAAAAAGTCACGACCGGGAAATGGATGGAGTCGGTTAACCCGAGCCAGCCTAACGAGATCGTCGGAAGCGTCGCGGACGCCGGAATCCCCGAGGCGGAGCGGGCAGTGACAGCGGCGCGGGCCGCTTTCGACAAATGGTCGCGGACCTCGGTCGAACATCGTGCGCAGTTGCTCGAGCGCGTCGCGGCGATCATGGAGCGGCGCCGCTTCGAACTCTGCGCGGTGGAAGTTTTCGAAGTCGGCAAACCGTGGGACGAAGCCGACGGCGACATTCGCGAGGCGATGGATTTCTGCCTCTTCTACGCCCAGCAGATGCGCATCCTCGGCCGGCCGCGCATCACCCAACACGTCGCCGGCGAGGAGAACTACCAGCATTACTGGGGGCGCGGCGTCGCGCTCGTCATCGCACCCTGGAATTTCCCGATCGCGATCCTCTGCGGAATGGTCTCCGCCTCCCTCGTCACCGGCAACACCGTCATCATGAAACCCGCTGAGCAATCCGCGATCTGCGGCGCGCTCCTGATGGAAATGTTCGAGGAAGCCGACGTGCCGAAGGGCGTGCTCAACCTGCTCAACGGCGACGGCGCCGTCATCGGCGAGCACCTCGTGAATCACAAGGACGTCGACCTGATCGCCTTCACCGGTTCGCGCGAAGTCGGCCTCCACATCTGGAAAGCAGCCGGCGAAACCCGCCCCGGCCAGCGCGAACTGAAACGCGTCATCTGCGAGATGGGCGGAAAAAACGCGATCATCGTCGATTCCGACGCCGACCTCGACGAGACAATCGTCGACTCGATCTACTCCGCTTTCGGTTACTCCGGCCAGAAATGCTCCGCCCTTTCGCGCCTCATCGTGCTCGAGGAAAATTACGACCGGGTGATCGAGCGGCTCCTGGCCGCGACCGCCAGCTTGCGCATCGGCAACCCCGAGGAACCAGGCATTACCGTCGGCCCCGTGATCGACGAGACCGCTTACAAACGGATCCTGGAAACAATCGCAGCCGGCAAACAGGAGGCGACCCTGGCCTACCAGGCGAAGAACGTGCCTAACGAAGGTTACTTCATTCCCCCGACCATCTTCACCGGCGTGTCACCGAACGGGAAACTGGCCCGCGAAGAGATCTTTGGCCCGGTCCTGAGCGTGCTCAAAGTGCGCGACCTCGACGAAGCCCTCAAAGTCGCGAACGAAACCGACTACGCCCTGACCGCCGGCTTCTTCTCCCGCAGCCCGGCTAATATCGAGCGAATCAAAGCCGAGTTGGTGGCGGGCAACGTCTACATCAACCGCTCCTGCACCGGCGCGGTCGTGGGGCGGCATCCGTTTGGCGGCTTCAAGATGAGCGGCGGCGGCACGAAAGCTGGCGGCGGCGATTATTTGCTCCAGTTCCTTATCCCACGGATCGTGACCGAGAACATCATGCGCCACGGTTTCGCGCCCGAGGAGACCCCGCGTTACCGGGATGAATTTCTCGTTAGGCGACCCGGCACGACCGTAGTCGAAGGCAGCGCCGGGCGCGGTTAAGGCACGGCTTAGACTCCTGGCTACAGGCTCTTACGGTTAGCCAACCCGGTGCTTCCAATCCGGGATTACGACTGCAACGCATGGTCGCGTGGATGGTAACGAACTGCTCCTCTGTCTCCCAGTTATAGTAGGAAACGAACGGGAAGCGGCGGAACACGTAACGACGAATCCCCGAGTTGGAGAGGCGCGCTTGGTGGCTGAGAAGAAGTTGAAGTCATGGGAAACGTGGGCGTACGCCGACCAGGAATTGGCTGCATCGTTTGCTTAGGTTTTGCGGTGGCATTGGAAGAGGTTTCAATCACTGGAAATGTCCTGCTCAAATATGACGTTAAGCTTCTGGGGGTCGGTCGTGTAGTGCGGGTCTCGCTTCCAAATAACGGGCGTGGACTGGAGATCGAAAAACGCTCTGATGCGCTTCCTGACCGCCGCGCTGGAGAGCGTCTCGTCCAAGTAAATGTTCGCGCGGCTATCTTTGGTTGAGAAGATAACTCGGCCCCTGGGCACTTCGGTATAATCAGCGGGCGCGAGATGGAGATGAGCCTTCTTTAGGGTGGGATCCTCCCAAAGCGTAATATGGTCGTCGGGGCTATCGAGCAGCCCCGGCCATCTCTCACAGCCCTCGGCAAGCGGGCGTGCCCGACCGATCACTTGACCGTTGAAGACCCAAAAGATTCCGAGTTGTGGCATGGTTGGGCAAAAATTTACCAGACGATTAAAGGAACGCGTAGCAACACCTAACGAGGCGGAGCTAAGCCACCGCTGGCGAGGGCGAGCGTGGCAATCATGAGGAATTGTTTCATAAAAACAAACGTGGACTTCACGGCGGCCAGCGATTGGTTAGGCCCCGGCATTCTCGACGTCCTCCGCACTCGATGTCGGCTCAGGCCCAGAGAGCGCACTGATCGTCACGTAGAACCGTCCGGATCCTGGAGTGAGAACTCCCGTTTGAGTGTTCGGGTTCACGTGAGCTCCTCTTCGAGCCTGACGAGGAGAGCGCGTGCCCTCTTCAGAGCCATCTCGAAGTCGTCCACGCGGAAGACATCAACGGGGGTAGATCTTCATCATCTCGCTACCCCGAGGTTTGGGAGTGACGACGGCGAAATCCTAAAGCTGACACCGCACATCCGCTTCGCACGCGGATTCGATCGCATCTTGGGCCAGTGGACACGCCTCGGAGGAGCGTTAAAGACCTGCCTCGAGGCCGGGAAAGGGTCTCCATGGTAACACGTAGGCCGCACCGGGTGTTCCCTGTATTTTGCCCAAATGCTCCTGGCACGGAGTCGGATCTGCTCCAATCCGAGGCACATGAAACCACGTTGCCTCCTCAATCGCTCTTGCGTTTTCGCCCTACTTTTGCTGAGCCTGCCGCTCGGGGCGGAGGCGGCCACTGCGGTGCATACCAACGCGACCTTGCTCTCTACCAATCACACCGTGATCGCGCCGATCAGTCTCGGTGCCAGTGTCGACTTTAGCGATCCGCGAGTCTGGGCACGCTTACCGGAGTGTCGGTGCGTGTGGTCACAAACGCACCGACCTTCACTGGCACCCTCACCTATGGAGTGCTCACCGCGATCCTGAATGTGCGCTGCACGCAGAATCACATACTGGGATATCAATTTTCGAACGGCGCAACCGGCGCGATCGGGACCTTGCACGGAGTCACCGATGTCAGCCTGAATCTAAACAAGCTGTTGGGAGGATCAATCCTCGTCACGACGGATGCGGCCCAGATCGACAGCACGGTTTCCTTCGCCTAGGCTTCTGAGCTGGTGCGGTTTGTCGGGAACTCGGGGCAGGTCTCGGTGAATGCCAAAGTCGACAGTCACTATGGGCTTTCGGCGACGCTCGTGCCGCTCTCGCTCGCGGGAGCGGGATCTTCCTCCGTCTCGGCGACGATCACCTACACTTATAACCCGTCGGTGCCGACCACCCCGACGCCGACGCCGACTCCGAGCGCGACACCAACACCAACTCCCGAACCGACTGCCACTCCAAGCGCGACGCCAACGCCGACGCCCGAGCCCACGGCCACGCCAAGCGCGACACCAACGCCAACGCCCGAACCAACGGCCACGCCAAGCGCAACACCAACGCCAACTCCCGACCCGACGGCCACGCCGACCGCGACGCCCGAGCCGAGCATCACCCCAAGTCCGAGTGCCACCCCTGGCCCTTCACCGACGCCAGTCGATGGCGGCGCCGAGCTGCGCAATATGTCGACCCGTTTCCAGGTCGGAACCGGCGATTCCGCATCGATCGGCGGCTTCATCATCGGGGGTTCCACTGCCGAGGATATCCTCATCCGCGCGGTAGGTCCTTCCCTCGAGAATTTCGGTCTTCCCGCGGACTAGTTACTGGCTGATCCCGTCCTGGAATTACGCGATGCGCAAGGCGCACTGATCGTACGCAACGATAACTGGAAGCAGAGCCCGAATGAGTCGGCGATCGCGAGCTCGGGGTTGGCCCCGACTAACGAACGCGAAGCGGCGATCATCACCCGGCTCGCCCCGGGTGCCTATACCGCCATCTTGCGCGGGCAGGGGAACACGACTGGTTTGGGATTAGTCGAAATCTACAACCTCGACGCGGCGGGCAGCACCACTCGTCGCTGGTCAATATCTCTTCCCGCGGAGCCGTCTCGAGCGGCGACTCTGTCCTGATCGGTGGGTTCATCGTGAGTGGCGACGCCAAAGTGCTACTCCGCGCGACCGGCCCGAGCTTGATCCCGTTCGGTGTCGAGGGCGCATTGCTCGATCCGACGATGGAGGTTTACGACGGCGCGGGAAATCTGATCGCGGCGAACGACAATTGGCAGTCCGACCAGGCGGCAGCGATCAGCGCGACCGGTGCGGCGCCGCGCGATCCGCGCGAGTCGGCCATCCTCCTCAGCCTGCCGGAAGGGGCCTACACGCTGGTCGTGCGGGGCGCCAACGGGACGACCGGGGTGGCGTTGGTCGAAACCTATTTCCTCGGCGCGCAATAAGATCGCGCTGGCATCACCGCGTCGTTAGGCTTGGATGATGCCGTGGCGGATGGCATAACGAACAAGGTCGGCGGTCGAGCGCAGGTTCAGTTTGCGCATGAGGCTGGCCCGATGGGTCTCAACCGTCTTGATACTGATCCCGAGGGCTGAAGCGACTTCCTTGTTGCTTTGGCCTTCGGCAATTAACGCAATCGTTTGCCGTTCGCGGGCGGTGATCGGCGCCGGTTGGCTGGCCGCGCCCGGGCTCACGTAATCGCCAATCGCGAGCTTTGCGGCGGTCGGCGATAAGTAGCGTTCGCCGCGGAAAACCGCCTCGATCGCCGCGACCAGTTCGCGGTCGGATTCCGTCTTCAGGACGTATCCGTGGGCGCCGGCCTGGAAAGCCGCGGGAACGGATTCCGCCGTGGCCAGTCCGCTGAAGATGAGAATTTTGCCCGCCGGGAAACGCTCGTTCACGCGCCGGGCGACTTCGATTCCGTTGAGTCCGGCTAGCCCGATGTCGATAATGAGAAGGTCGGGCCGGAGCCGGGTCGCGCGCTCCTCGGCCTCGGGGCCGTTGGCGGCTTCGCCACAAATGTGCCATTCCGGGCGCTCTTGGATGATTCGACGCAACGCTTCACGCACAATTTCATGGTCGTCGGCGATGACGATCTGGAGAGGCGCCGCGCTATTTTTCGGTATCGGATCCTGGTCGAGTGGCGCTGAGGGGGAAGGAGGTGGAAGAGACATGTCGCGCCGCTGCTCAGAGGAAGGAAAGTCAGCCATCCGGACAATTCTTTCGCATGTTCGTAGTTCGCTCCGGGGGCGTCAATCGCTTTGTGCCGGCGCGGCCGTGGCGGGGCCGGGCCACGGCGCGATGCCTAGCTGGCGATGGAGCCGGCGGGTGCCGACGCCGGCGATTCTCTGCAGGACGCGGAGGCGGGCGGCCTCGGCGCTGTCGTGCCAAACAGGCCGGCGCCAAAGGGTGAGCCCGCCTTCTTTTTCCACGAGCAGACCCCAGCCCAGCGGCGCTTCCGGTTCGCGCAGAAGATCGTTAGGCAGGACGAGGAAAAAAAGATTGGCGCAAGCGTAACGGGCCAGCTTTTCAAATTTGCGGCCGTCGCGGAGTTGATTCTGGAGCGCGGTCAGTTCGCGCGTGACCCGCTGGTAGCCGCGATGTGCGAGCGCGCCGAGATCGAGCGCGTCCCATTCGGGAAAGAGCGAGTCCCCCGTGCGCAGGGTCGGGTAGTGGATGCGCAAATGTTTTTCCAAAATCTGGCGGCGACGGTAGACCGACTCGAGGCGGGCGAGAGTCTGCGGGCTGCGGCAGGCATCGCGTCGCAGGTCGGGGGCGGATTGCTTGCACTCGAAGACTACGGTGTGCCCGAGGGCGCCGTTCTTCTGCGGGCGGTAAGCCGCGACGTCGGCGCGGTAACGGCATTTCGGGAGGGTGACTTCCAGCGCGGCGATGGGGTAACCGTTCGCCTGCGCCCAAAGGAGCGCGAGGCGTTTCAGCTCGAGGTGCGCGGCGGTCTCGCCGCGTCTTGGAGGGACGGGCGCTGTCCCGTCCGTGATTCTGAAACTCGGACGACACGGCGGTCGTCCCTCCACGGCCGCGCTCTTGCCATTTAACGTGTCCACTCGGCCAGCTCCCGCGCCCAATAAGTGATGATGAGATCGGCGCCGGCCCGCTTTAGGCCGGTCATGATTTCGAGCACCGCGGCGCGCTCGTCCAGCCAGCCTTTTTCCGCCGCGGCCTTGACCATCGCGTATTCGCCGCTGACGTGATAGACCGCCGTCGTTAGGCCAAAACGTTCCCGCACCCGCCAGAGAATATCGAGATAGGGCAGGGCCGGTTTCACGAGCACGATGTCGGCCCCTTCCGCCACGTCGAGCGCCACTTCGCGGAGCGCTTCGCTGGCGTTCGCCGGGTCCATCTGGTAACCGCGCCGGTCGCCAAATTGCGGCGGGCTTTCCGCCGCCTCGCGGAACGGTCCGTAGAAGGCGGAGGCAAATTTCGCCGCGTAACTCATGATCCCGGTCTGGTCGTAGCCGGCCGCGTCGAGCGCTTCGCGGATCGCGCCGATCCGGCCATCCATCATGTCGCTCGGCGCCACCAAGTCGGCTCCGGCGGCGGCATGGGAGAGCGCGGTTTTGACCAGGAGCTCGACGCTCTCGTCGTTCAAGACATGGAAATGGTCCCCATCGATCCGGGTCACGCCGCAGTGGCCGTGGCTCATGTATTCGCAGAGGCAAACGTCGGTGATGACGAGGAGGTCAGGGCATTCCGCCTTGATCGCGCGCACGGCCTGCTGGACGACGCCATTCTCGGCAAAGGCGCCGGAAGCATGTTCGTCTTTTTCGTTAGGGATACCAAAGAGGAGGACGGCCTGGAGCCCGGCGGCGGCGGCCCGGGCGGCTTCCGCTGCCACGTCGTTAGGCGCAAGCTGCTCGACTCCCGGCATGCTCGCGATCGGGCGCCGGGTGCGGAGCCTTTCGTGCACGAAAAGCGGGAGGATGAAGTCGTTAGGGCTGAGGCTGCTTTCGCGCACGAGATTGCGGAGCGCGGGAGTGCGCCGCAGGCGGCGTGGGCGGTGAACCATTTTCCTCACGGGCGGAGGCTACGCGCAGCGATTCGGCGGGGCAAGCTTTGGCGGATTTCGCGGCGCGGCGAGGCGTGGTGGCGCCACGGGGGCGCTTGCGATGGTGCTTCTCGCCAGCTGTTGTCCTCCCGAGTCCCTTCCGCGCTGCGCCGACTCGGGATGAGAGATGGGGATGGGGAGGAGCGCGGCTCGCTGGTTGTGCGGTTGCTTCCGCCGGTGTTTGTTGCGCTCGCTGTGCCGCGTTCTACGCCTAACCGAAAGCTGGAGTATTTGCTGATCGATATCAGCAACTCGTTTACCAAGCTCGCCTTTGCCTCGGCGGAAAAGCTGGGCCCGACGCAGCGAATCGAGACGGCCTGCCTGAGCGCGGCCGCGCTGCACAAAATCATTGGCCAAAAAAACGTCGAGCGCATCGTGGTCTCGTCCGTCGTGCCGAAAAAGGATGCCGCCATTCGCCGGGCGGCGGGGAAGGCGCGCGTCTCTTTCGTGAACGCGAAATGCGAGCTCGGCGTCGGCGTCGATTACCCCGAACCGGCCTCGATCGGGGCGGACCGGCTGGCCAACGCGGCCGCGGTCGTGGCGCTCTATGGCTGCCCGGCGGTGGTGGTCGATTTCGGCACTGCGGTGACCTTCGACGTCGTCTCGGGGGAGCGCTGTTACATCGGCGGGGTGATCGCGCCCGGGCTCGAGGCGATGACCAGTTATCTCTACAAACGCACCGCTCTCCTGCCGAAGCTCATCCTGGCCGAGCCGCGGCGCGCGGTCGGGCGCTCGACCAAAGCGGCGATGATGTCGGGCGCAATTTTCGGTTATCGCGGGCTGGTCAAAGAGATCCTGGCCCGGGTCGCCGCGGAGGCTTTCGGGAAAAAAAAGGCGCACGTCGTCGCGACCGGCGGCTACGCCAAATTAATCGCGGCTCAGCTCCCCGAGATCGGCGCGGTTCGCCCGGATCTGACGCTGGAAGGTCTGCGCATCATCGGAAACCTGAATCGTTAGGGGGAAATCGCGGAGCCGCGCGCGCCCGAACGAAATCCCGTTTAGCTTTCCCTAACGATGATTTTCCGGTGCAGCAGTTCTTCGCCGTCGAACTCGAAGTAGCCGTCGAAATGCGCTCCGCGAATGAGCAACGGGAGCCAGTGCCGGTCGTCCGCCCACATCTCGTCGTAGGGAATCTGGTCGAGCGGAGTCCAGAGTGGGATCGCCTCGTCCGTTTCGCGCGGCTCGCCTTCGTAGTCGTCGGCGCGGAAAACAGCGCAGTGCAGACTGAACCCGTCGCGGAATTGAAAGTGCAATTCGCCGTGCTGCTCGGCGCCGCGCGGACGGATGCCGAGCTCCTCGAAGGTTTCGCGCAGCGCGGATTCGAGCGCGGTTTCGCCCGGCTCGATCTTGCCGCCGGGCCCATTGATCTTGCCCGCGCCGAAGCCGCGCTTCTTGCGGATGAGTAGAATTTTTTCCTCGCGCAAAATAAAGAGGAGGTTGGCGCGCACGCCCGGTTCCCAGGTTGCCCAGTCGGTCATGTCGCCCGATGAGTTTCAGTTGTTGCCGGGTCCGTGCGAGACAGGCTGGCGGCGAGGTTCATGAAATTCCGAGAAGGCACGATCATTTTATTGCTGGTTCTGAGTTCGTTAGGCGCGAGTTCCGTCGCCCCGACGAAAGCAGAGCTCGAGGCGATGTATGCCATCGCCGCACGCGAACTCAATGCCGGAAATCTCGATGGCACCCTGAAACAACTCGACGCGATCGACGCTCGCCAGCCGGAGATGGCGGCGGCAAAGAATCTCCGCGGCGTCGCCCTGATGCGGAAGGGTGTCTACGGTCCGGCCGAGAAAGCGCTGCAGAAAGCGCGCGAGATCGACCCGGAGTTTTGGGAGGCGCGCTTCAACCTCGCGGAGATTCCGTTCCTGAGAAAAGAATGGGCGGAAGCGCGTCATCGCTTCGAGGCCCTGGCCGCCGCGCAGAATGAACAGGCCCAAGGAACCACCGCCGATCTGATTCAGTTCAAGATCCTGCTCACGCATCTCCTTCAGGGGAAGGAGAAGAAGGCGGAGGCGATGCTGGAGAAATTCAAAGCCACGACGGAAAGCCCGGCGCTTTATTACGGCAAGGCCGCGCTCGCTTTGCGTCGCGAGGATAAAACGGAAGCGCGGGTCGAGCTCCGCGCCGCGGAAAAATCTTTTCCAGCGGACGTGAACAAACTCTTCGCGGAATCGTTTTATGAAATCGGCTGGCTCACGAAACCGGACGGCGCGACGCCGGTTGCCCTCGAAGTGAGTTCGCAAGCCGATCGGTTCGCGCAAGCCCAGGCGGATTTTGGGAAAGCGGAGCGCGCTTTCCGGCAAAGGGATTACGAGGGCGCGATGCAATTGCTCGAGCAGGTCGAGACGGTCGCGCCTAACCAGGCGGTCTCGGCGAATCTGCGCGGCAGGATTTTGCTCGAAGAAGGGAAGCCCGCGGAAGCGGAAACCGCCTTGCGCCACGCGCTCGAGTTCGATCCGCAGTTCATCGATGCGCGGCTCAACCTGGCGGAGGTCGCCTTTCGCAAACACGACTACGAAGGCTCGCGCCAGCAACTCGAAGCGCTCCTCGGCGCGACCTCGGGCGGCAAAGCGCAACGCCAGCGCGAGCAGTTGATCCGCTACCAGATCTTCCTCACTCTCCTGCTCCAGGCGCGCGAGGGGGCGGCGCAAAAGGCGCTGGAAGATTTCAAGATGATGGACGACACGCCGGCGCTTTATTACGCGCAAGCGGCCTGGGCTTTTCAGCATGGCAACCTGAAGCAGGCGCAAAATTGGGTGGCGAATGCCGCCAACCTTTTCTCGGCCGAGCTTAATCGCACTTACGCCGCGTCCTTCTCGGGTCTCGGCTGGGTGGAGAACGCGGAACCCGCGGCCACTCCTGCGGTACTGGCCAAGACAGTGGTTTCGCCGGAGCCCTCCGCAACCCCCGCGCCGAGGAGCACTCCGCGAGTCGCCAAAATCGAGCCGGCCGCCTCGCCCACCGCTGCGCCGGCCGCGTCGCCTACCGAAAAGCCAGCGCCCGTAGTCGCCGAGAAAAAAAGTGAGCCGCCCACGCCGACTCCGGAAACAACCCCGAAAAAAGTTGCAAAGGCCGAAGAGACGCCCCCCTCAAAGAAAGAAGACGCCTCCGAGCTTCCGAAAAAGAAACGCGCCAAATCCTCGGATGAAGAGTCGAAAAGCCGTGCGCGCGCGAAGCGGCTGGCGGCCAGGTCGGAGAAAGCCAAACCGGCCCCGACGCCTACGCCCGCGTCGTTCGTGCCGGCCCCGAGCCCGGAGCAGGTCCACCAAAATCTCGGAGATAAAGTCGTGCGACTGTTGTCGTACCCGTTCCGAAACCGGGGGAACAAAGCGCAGACTCCTGCGCCAGCAGAGATCAATCCGGTGGCGAGCCCGACACCCTCGCCGAGCCCGGCGGGACGAAGCCGCCCGCGGAAATAACTTGTTTTCGCCCAAGGGCGACGGTTTGATGCGCCTGTGATGATGATTCGCAAAACTGTCTTCCTCCTGCTTTTCACCCTTCTCGCCAGCACCGGTGTCGCGCCGGCTAAGTCCCAGCTAGAGACGATGTACGACAAGGCTTTCCAAGCCTTCGACGCCGCCAAATACGACGAAGCCTTGCAGGCGCTCGACGCGATCGATAAACGCCAGCCGGACCTCGCGGAATCGCTCAACCTGCGCGGCGTGGTCTACATGCGGCAGGAAAAGTATGACAAAGCGGAAGCTGCTTTGCGCAAGGCTCTCGCGCTCGAGCCAAAATTTTGGAACGCCAGTTTCAACCTCGCGGAAATTCCTTTCCTGCAGAAGAACTGGGTGGAAGCGCGCAACCGTTTCGAAGCGCTCGTGGCCGGGGAAAACAACGAGCTCCAGCCCGAGACGAACCAGCTCATCCAATACAAAATCCTTCTGACCTTCGTTCTGCAGGGCAAGAAGGAGATGGTCGATTGGATCCTGAACAAGTTCGAGCTGACGAAGGACAGCCCGGCGCTCTATTATTCCAACGCCGCCATCGCACTCCAGCAGGGGAATGAGGCGGAAGCAGCGGACTGGAGGAGTTCAGCCGAGAAGAAATTTTCCGCTCCGTTGAACAAGCTTTATGCCGAGTCGTTTTACGAAGTCGGCTGGCTGAAGAAACCGAACGGCGAGCCGCGGGCCGCGGTCGAGATTACTTCCACGGCCGAGCGGCAGGAGCGGCTGAAAGGGGAGGCGCAGGCCAACTTGGAAAAAGCCGAGCGCTCTTTCCAGAAACGCGAGTTTGATCCGGCCCTGAAATTTCTCGACCTGGCCGACGAAGGCGTGCCTAACAATCCGGTCGCGGACAACTTGCGCGGCGAGATCCTGATCGAACAGGAGAAATACGACGACGCCGAAGCGGCTCTGCGCAAAGCCTTCGAAGCCGACCCGAAATTCCGCGAGGCGCAATACAATCTCGCTCAAATCCCATTCAAGAAGGGCGAATACTCCACCTCGCGCGACCGCTTCGAAGCGCTCTTCGCCGAGACACCCGGCGACGAAAAAAATCAGGCCGCCCAACTGATCAAGTTCAAGATTTTCCTGACCCTGCTGCTCGAAGGGAAGGATCCCCAGGCGCAGCAGTTGATGGATCAATTTAAGTTCACCGGCGACACGCCAGCGCTTTATTACGCGCAGGCGGCCTGGGAATTTAAACACGGAAAGACCTCGGAGGGTACCGATTGGGTTGGGTCCGCGCGCAAGATTTATTCGCCCGCGATGAACGTCGTTTTTTCCGATTCATTTTACGATCTCGGATGGCTGAAGAAATCCGAGACGGATGTCGGTCCGGCTACTTCCGCGCTCGCCCAAGCCGAGGCGGAACCAGTTGCGATGCAGGACAAGCCCACGCTGCGTCTTAGCCAGGCTAACGACCGCCCCGAGCCCGATCTGACGACGGACGGCGCGCCGGTCGAAGCCAGCCCGGCCGCGGCCGCAACGCCTGCACCGGTTGTCACCTCTGCGGCCGCGACGGTCGTCCCCGCGGTGGCGAAATCCGCCGCACCAGTGGTCGCGGCGACGACCACCAATGCCTCTCCCGCTGCGACTGCGCTCGAGCCCGCCCGGGCTGGCGCCTGGTCACCGACATTTGCCGAAACGGCCGACCGCATCATGCGTCCACAAACTTTATTGTTTGGCGGCCTGCTGTTGGCCGGACTCTTGCTACTGGTCTGGCTCGTCATGCAACAATTCCGTCGTCATCTTTCGTCGCCGCCGCTCTATCGGCCCTCCGCGCCTTTGACTGAGCCGCCTTTCGCTGACGAAGAGTCGCCCAAGAGTGCAGGAAGCAAGCGTGCGAGCGACCTGGTCTCGACCGGCCCACCCAAACTTTCACTCAATTTGAAGGCCAGCGAGCCAACAGTGGGCGCGGCGGTTTTCCCATCGGGAGCGATCACGGCGCGGGGCGCTCTCCCCGGCGTGGACGAACCGACAACCGTTTCGCCTAACGAATCACCGGAACCCAAGACTGAAGTCGTGCCTGTGCCGGCGGCGGCCATTCCGGTTGCGCCGCAAGTTTTCGAACCCGTGACTTCGGCTCCTGAGCCGATGCGTTCGCCTTACGACTTTGAAATTACGGAAACTGCGCCCGTCGCGGCGATTCCCGAACCCGAAGTTGTGGAACCCGCGCCCGTTGCGGCAATTTCCGAACCCGAAATCGCGGAACCAGTGCCCGTCGCGGCGACTGCCGAACCCGAGATCGCACCCACCGAAGAGCCGGCCTGGACGGAAGAAGAACCAGTCGGTCAGGGCCAGCCGATTCCGGAACTCACCACTGCTCTTGCACCCGAACCTGTCATATCGGAGCTGACCCAGCCCGAACCGGAATCCACGCTCGAACTCATCGAACCGGGAGTCGAACTAGCCGCTCCGATCGCCGGACGGCGACCGGCGTACTCTTCAATTGAAACTCCTTCGTTTGCTTCTAAGATCATTTCCACTGAACCCATCCGACCGCAGCCAAACATACCTGTAACCATGCCTGAAACCACGATCACTCCTGCTCCAACCTTCCGCGCGCCCTCACCCACCGTGTCGGTGCAACAACCAGTGGGAGGCATGCACACCGCTGTGCAACTGACCTTCTCCTTGGAGATCGCCTCGATGCAGCTCACGCCCACCTTCAAAATGAGCGGTTTGCAATTGAAGCCAACTTCCAAGGTCGTCTCAATGCGCCTCGCTCCTTCGCAAAATCCGCAGCCGCCGATGAACCTGCAGGTCACCTTTGAAGTGGCCAAGATAGAGCTCAACAACGGCGCCATCGGCACGGTCCGTCTCGCGCCCTCCTCGCAGCAGAAACCGGCTGTGCTTACGTCGCCTTCGTTTGCCATCTCGGGCCTCGAACTCGTCGCCGGCTCCGGCGCCGCACCGGTCCAGCTCACGCCTTCGCATCAGGAGCAGGCCTCCGTGCAATTGACCGCGGAATTCCAGATCGCCGCGATCGAGTTCACGCCGTTCTTCGAGATCGCGCACATCGTGCTTACCTCAACCTCGAAGAAAGTTTCGATGCAGCTTCCGGGTTCCGGCCCGAGCACGATCGATGGCGCCCCGGTTTTCGAAGTCGAGAACGTGCAACTCGGCGCTGGCGACGAGCTCGGCCTCATCCAGGTCGCGCCCGGCCGCTAAAGCGACTCAGCCCGCCTCGTTAGGCGGAGTTTCACAGAAAATTTGGAGCCGGGGTCGCTGACTCCGGCTCTTTTTGGGGGGCCGCTTCCCACCGGGTCGGACCTTCAGGAGTTCGCCAGCTCCTTGCGATTTGGAGTGCCCGGAGCGCGCGCTCTTTTTCTTCTGTCATCCCGAGCCGCGCAGACGGCGAGGGATCTCACAGTTCACCGGCGAGGCGCAAGCTGACGAGAACCTTCGACCTGCGCCTGCGGAATCCTTCCGCGCGCTGCGCCGCCTCAGGATGACAGAAAGAAAGCGCGTCGCCCCAAAAACTTCTCCGCCCTAGCGGAACTTCTTCCAGTTCAACGAGCGCAAGTCCTTCGGCAGGAACTCGCCGTTTTCGCGAATGAGTTTGCCGTCGAAGTAAATCTCGCCGCCGCCGTAATCCTTGCGCTGGATGCTGACCATGTCCCAGTGCACCTGGCTGCGGTTGCCGTTATCGGCTTCCTGGTAGGCCTGGCCGGGGGTGAAGTGGAACGAGCCCGCGATCTTTTCGTCGAACAAAATATCCCGCATCGGATGCATGATGTGAGGATTGCAGCCTAACGAGAACTCGCCGATGTATCGCGCGCCCGGATCGGAGTCGAGCACCGCATTCAACTTCTTCGTCTGGTTGCTCGTCGCCTCCACGATCTTCCCGTCGCGGAAATCGAGCCGGATATTGTCGAAGCCGGTGCTCTGGTAAATGCTCGGCGCGTTAAAGGTGACATGCCCTTGGACCGAATCCTTGATCGGGCAGCTGAAAACCTCACCGTCGGGAATGTTGCGATCGCCACCGCAAATGATGGCGGCGATGCCTTTCATGCTGAAGCGCAGATCGGTTCCCGGCCCTTTGATTTGCACTTGGTCGGTTTTTTCCATTAACGCCTTCAGCGCCTTCATCCCGGGTTGGAGCTTGCGGTAATCGAGCGTGCAGACCTTGAAGAAGAAATCTTCAAACGCCTCCGTGCTCATCCCCGCGAGCTGCGCCATGGCCGGGGTGGGCCAACGCAGGACGACCCATTTGGTTTTCTGCACCCGCTGGTCCTGTAAAGGCCGCAACTTTTTCGCGATCAGTTTCATCTTGTCGACCGGCACGTCGGCCAGCTCGCTGATGTTGTTGCTCCCGCGGATCGCGATGTAGGCGTCCATTTTTTTCATCCGGGCGAGCTCGTGGGCGGCGGTCAGGTCGAGCGCGCGCGGGTCGATCTCGAGCGCGAGCTCGCGGCCGACCTGGGCGCGCTGGATTTGCACGAACGGGATCGCTTTCGCTTTCCGGGCGGCGCGGATGAGAGCGATGGTCATTTCATCCGGCGCATCGAAGCATTCGATCAGGACTTTTTCGTCGCGTTTCAGGGTGGTGGAATAATCGACCAAAAGGGAAGCGAGCTTGTCGTAACGGGCATCTTGCATAGGGCGTTATCATTCCACCGGGGAGATGGGATGCAAACCGGGCTCTCCGAATTGTCCTTGTGCTCGGCCTTGATCGATCACGGGCACGAGCAATAGCACGATCACGAAGGGGAGCGCTCCAGACGCGCGGCGAAGGCGCCGTCGAGCGCGTCCCGGAAAGGAAGCATCTCTTTCCGATCCGTGAGGCGAAAGCCGGGCTGCGCGCGCAGAAACGACTCAACGACCTCCTCGTTTTCCTCCGATTCCAAACTGCAGGTGCTGTAGACTAACGAACCGCCCGGCCGCAGGAGCGGCGCGACCGCCTTCAAAATGGCGAACTGCTGTCGTTGCATCCGGTTAAAATCTCCCGGGCGCAGCCGCCAGCGCACGTCGACTCGGCGCCGCATCACGCCGGTGTTGGAACAAGGCGTGTCGAGCAGGATCTTGTCGAACGATTGCTCAGTCCAATCGGCGGCGCGGACGGAGTCTTCCTTCAGCCAATCGCACTGCACGAGACGCGCATTCTGCACTCCCAGCCTAACGAGATTACCGCGCAGCCGCTCGAGACGAGCTTCATCCTGATCGACGGCCACGAGTTCGCCCTGGTTATCCATCATCTCGGCGAGATAGGCGCTCTTCCCGCCGGGCGCAGCGCAGGCGTCGAGAACGCGTTCGCCCGGGGCGGGCCGCAGAAGCTCGCAGGCGAGCGCGGTGCTCGGGTCCTGGAGGTAGGCAGCGCCGGCGCGCGCGGCCCCCATCGGCTCGGGCAAGCTGGCAAAATTTGCGCTCCCGGCCAGAAGCGCGCTGCCTTCATAACGGTCGAGAAATTCCGCCGCCGTGACCTGGAGTCGGTTGATCCGTGCGTAAACCGGCGCGGGCTGATTGTTCCACCGGCAAAGCGCGAGCGCGGATTCCGGTCCGAACTGTTGCGACCATTTCTCGACCAGAAACTCCGGCGCGGAAAAACGGAGGTGCACCGGCTGCGCTTCCGCCTTTTTCGTTAGGGCAACGTGCTCGCGGAGAGCGCGGCGGAGGATGGCGTTGACCAGCGGACGCTTGCGCGGTCCGGCCAATTTCACCGTCTCGAACACGGCGGCGTGCGCGGCCGTCTCGAGGAGCATGATCTGGTAAAGACCGAGGCGGAGGAGATCGCGGGCGTTCGCTTCGATCGGCCCGGAACGGAGTTGAGCGATCCAAAAATCGAGCAGGCTGAGGTTGCGCAGGACGCCGTAGAAAAGCTCGAGCGCGAAGCCGCGATCGGAAGAGCCGAGGTCGCCGGCCGCGAAAGTTTCGGCGACGATTTTATCAGCGAACTCGGTCCCGTTGCGCCAGCGGTCGAGCGCGGCGAGAGCGAGCGAACGGCTGGATATTGGCGCAGGCATGAAAGCGGATTTTTGTTGCGGCGTTTGAAATCGCCGGAGAACCAACGTCCCGGGGACGAGCCTCGGCGGTGACCAACCGCCGCTCCGACGCCGTTAGGCCTTCTTGCCCTGCGGCCGCCCGATCGAGGTGTATTGGAAACCGAGTTTCTGCATCGTCTCCGGGCTGTAAAGATTGCGGCCGTCGAAGACGATCGGGGTATGCATTTTCTCGCGCACGGTGGCGAGATCGACATTGGCAAACTCGGCCCATTCCGTCGCGATGATGAGCGCCTCCGCGCCTTCGATTGCTTCGAGCGCGGTTTCCGTTAGGCGGGCGCCGGCGATCGACTGCACTTCGCGCGCCTTCTCCATCCCTTTCGGATCGTAAGCCGTGACCTGCGCGCCTTCGCGCAGCATGTCGGCGACCAGTTCGATCGCGACCGAGGAGCGAATGTCGTCCGTATCGGGCTTAAAAGTGAGGCCCCAGACCGCGATCTTTTTGTCGCGCAAAACCCAGAGCGCATCCCGCACCACCTTGAGGAAGCGCTCCTTCTGCGAGGCGTTGATCCGTTGCACTTCTTTGAGGAGATTAAACGGAACTCCGAGCTGCTCGCTGATCGTGATGAAAGCCGCGATATCCTTCGGAAAACAAGAGCCGCCGTAGCCGATCCCGGCGTTGAGAAAATTCCGCCCGATCCGGCGATCCATCCCGATGCCGTCGGCCACTTTTTCCACGTCCGCCCCGCTCGCCTCGCAGATCGCGGAGACGGCGTTGATGTAGGAAATCTTGAGCGCGAGGAAAGAATTGGCCGCGTGTTTGATCAACTCCGCGCTGTTGATATCGGTCACGAGGATCGGCGCCATGAAGGGCTCGTAAACTTTCTTCATCAGGTCGATCGCGCGTTCGCTTTGGGCGCCGATCACGATGCGATCGGGTTTCATCAAGTCGGCCACGGCGCAGCCTTCGCGCAGGAATTCCGGATTGCTCACGACGTCGAACTCCGCGCCATGTTTGTTGTAGCGCTTGATCGATTCCGCCACTTTCTCGCCCGTCTTCACCGGCACCGTGCTCTTGTCGACGATGACGCGGTAGTCGGTCAGGACGCCGGCGATTTCGCGCGCGACTTTCTCGATAAAACTGAGGTCGACGCTGCCGTCGGCATCCTGCGGGGTGGGGACGGCGATGAAAATGACCTGCGCGTTGTCGACGCCTTCCTTGATGCTGTCGGTGAAACGAAGGCGCTGGGCGGAGACGTTGCGATGCACGATCTCTTCCAGGCCCGGCTCGTAGATGGGCACTTTGCCCTGCCGAAGCGACTCGACTTTGCGCGCGTCGTTATCGACGCAAATGACGTTATGGCCGACATCGGCGAAGCAGGCGCCGGTGACGAGACCGACGTAGCCGGAACCGATGATTGAGAGATCCATGGGCAATTTAAGATTTCAAAAGGGAGATTTCAGATTGGGCGGCGCTGCGGACACAAATCTGAAATTTGCAATCTGCAATCGACAATTCACTGCGAGGTCTGGTTCGTCCCGGCCGGGTCGAAGTTCAGGTCGAGCCCGAATTTCGGAAAAGCCTTGAGGGTGAAGGTGAGGAGGACGCCGTATTCCTTGACCCCGCCGTTGTTGCGAATGATCGCGCCTAACGACGCCACCCAGCTGGTCAGGTCGCGGTAAACCGAGTAACGCTGCTGCTCGACGATGTTGGTGTTGGCTTCGTATTGCTCGAGGAAACCGACGGCCCAGTTGTCATCGATCCGCCAGTAGCCGCCGATGGTGAAAAGGCTGCTGTCGAGGAAGAGCGGATTCCCTTCGAGATAGCGATGGCCCAGGGTGAGGACGGTGTTGGCCGAGGGCTTGAAATTGACGCTCGTGTTCACCTCGGTGAAGCCGCTGTCGAGGAGCGGGATCTGCGACTCGATCACCAGCGTGGCCCAGGGCACCGGGGTGATGCGAAGTTTGTTAAAGACGTTCGAGTAATCGGTTTTGTCGAATGGGTTATCGAAGTTGACGTCGACGTAGGTCTCCAATTCGAGCCAGCTCACAGTCAGGTCGTCCCGCCGGGTTTGGAGGCGGTTGCGCACCCCGATGCGCGCGATCGTCCAGTTGTCGATCGCG
Organism: Spartobacteria bacterium; assembly: GCA_040007175.1. GTDB lineage: Bacteria > Verrucomicrobiota > Verrucomicrobiia > Chthoniobacterales > UBA10450 > Palsa-1392. The sequence goes on along the minus strand of JBDTVP010000001.1, from coordinate 55,401 downwards.
TCGATCGAGGTGTATTGCGGGAAATCGATCGGGTTGAGCTTGGTCGAAGGCTGGACCCGATCGAACTGGAGAATGGTGGCGGGATCGACGTTCGGCGAAGAGACGTAGGAAAAATTGGCGAAGGGCTGAACGATGTGGCGCAATCCATCGAGCCCGAGGAAGCGGGTTTGCACGTCCTCCCATTCCCGCGAAATCTTGAACGAACCCTCGACCCCGGCATTGAAGATGGAGCGGAAGACTCCGCCGCCGTAGTCCAAGGGCGGCCCTAACAAAGAGTTGGTCGTCGGATTCGGCAGCGGAAATTCGGGCGCCGCCGGATCGGGCACGAAGAGCGAGCCGGTCAGGTTTTCGGTGCGGCTGTAATAAGTTTCGCGAAACCCGACCCGCGGCACGATCGCGAGCACGCCGAAGTAGGTGTTCGGATAAGTCAGCTGGTGGAAAGAATCGATTCGGTAGGCGCTGTAATCCTCGAAGATCGAGCCGGCCGGAAAATTCCGGCTCAACTGCCCGACGCTCGTTTCGCCTTCGTAGAAAATCGGGCCGCCGAAAAGTCCGTGCCGCTTGATGTCGAGCGCCACTTCCGGCAGGCGCTCGGTCGTTTCGAAAAAGGTGTTGAAGGCAAAACGCCCGTAGGCCGTGAGGGTGTAGAACGGGCTCGTCTTGGTCAGCGCGACGACGTTGTCCGGCTCCGGGTTGGTCCGAAATTCCGTCGGGAAGAAATCTTGGAGGATGAATGCATCGCTCAGTTTCGTTACGTCGATCGTGGCCTCGAGCGAATCGGTGATCTGGGTGCGATCCTGGAGCGACAAACGGAAGCGGCTCGTCGGGGTGCCGTTACGCGGAAGTGAAGTCCGGTTTAAATCCGGGTTCTGGTCCTGCAGGAAATAGGTGGAGAACTTCGCGATGCTTTTGTCGTCTTTCCCATAGCGAATATCGGAATCGAAACCGATCGCGACGCCTCGCCGGCTGCGGTAATCGAGCTTCAGCGTGCTCGTGATTTTTTCCCCGATCGGGAAAGTGATCTGGCCGAGGAGGGACGGTCCCCACGAGCTCAGAAAAGCGGGCACGACCGAGTAACTGAAGGCGCGATCGAGCGATTGATAAAGGTAGGGCCACCAGAAGATCGGGATCTTACCGACGTAGAAAGTGACGTTCTTGAAGATGACGCGGTCGTTTTGGTAGATCCGCACGCTCTGCGCCTGGAGATGGAAATCCGGTTTCTCCGCGTCGTGCGTGGTGAAGCTGCCGTTCTGGACCGTGTAGTGGTCGTCCGACTCGCTCGTCACCTTCTGGCCCGAGATGAGATACGGGTAGGTGCTGGACCGCATCTGGTCGGCATTGATCGCCTTGGTGTCGAGGTTGTAGGTCGCCTGCTCGCCGAGGTAGAGCGAAAGGCCGCGATAGATGCGCACGTTGCCCTTGAGAAAAATCGTGCGCTTATTCGAATCGTACTGCGCGTAGTCGGAATAAATATCCGTGTCGCCGAAATGGATCGCGACATTCTCGCGCGCGGTCGCGAGACCATTCTCATAAGTCGTTTGCCCGGTGGCATTGATCTCGACCGGGAGAGAACCGGGCCCTTCCAAGTCCTGCGCGATTGCTCCCCTGGCGGCGAGCAAGATAAGGAGAAGAAAAACCGGCTTACGCATCGCGGACGCCGAAGTTAACGGTGGCGCGGAGCGCTTGCAAAGTTAAAAGGGGGCGCGAATTGCCTAACGTTGCCGCGCGGAGGAGCGCAAAGCTAATCCCGCAACCTGCTGGTTCAACCCGCAGGTCGTCACCACCGCGCGCTCCCATGCGCCGCCCGCCCGCGCCGTCGTTAGGCCAGAATCCGCCGGAGCGTGCAGGACCGGCGGTAGCTGCTGCGTGCGCAGCGCCTGCGCCGCGCAGATGACCTGCCAGAGCGCTCCTGCGGCCACACTTTCACCGAGCGCCGGCTTCGGCGTGTAGAGCGCGGCATCCGCAAAATAGTGCTCGGTCGCCGCGCGTTCCGCCGCGTCGATAAAGGTCCCGTTCGCGCTCGCCAAGAGCACATCCGTCGCGCCTTCGCCCTGCAACTCGCGGCAGATCGTGTCGAGCTGCTCCGCCGCCTCGCGTTGCCGGGCAAAATTCCCACCTGGATGCACCCGCTCCAGCGCGATCGCCCCTTCGCGCGCTACCACCACCGCGCCGGCGCCTTCGCTCGGGATCATTCCCCGGGCCGGGTCCGCGAAAGGCTCGATCGGCGGCGCCGCCCGGAGCAACCGCCACTTGCGATAGGCGTCGCAGAGCAGCCAGTCCGCTTCCTCCGCGCCGACCACGAGGCAGCGATCCAGCTCCGGGTTCGCCATTAAATCTTCCGCCATCTGCAAAGCCAGGATCCCGACCGCGCCGTCGCCGACCAGGGTGTAACTGGCGCCGCTAATCCCGAGGATGGCCGCGAGATGGCTGGCCGGCGCGTTGAAGACCGTCTCTGGAAATAGAAGCGGACTCGCGGCCGCCGCGCCCGATTGCATGATCTCGTGAAAGAAGCGCTTCGTATAAATGACCCCGCCGTTCGAGATCGCAAAAATCAGCGCGGTCCGCGCCGCGCTCGCTTCATCGAGCTCGAGCCCGGCGTCGCGCAGCGCGTTCAACCCGGCCACGACCGCGAAACGCGAGATCGCGCTCGAGCGCCGGAGCCGCGGGAGCCGGGTCGCTTCCGCGATCGCCGTCGCCGGCACCGGATAGACCGGGCAATTCTTTCCGCCTAACGAGCTGCTGATCGTGCTCGCTTCCGCTTCCGCCCCGGCGCGCAGTTGGTCCCAGACTCCGTCGAGCGTGCTCCCGAGCGGCGTGACCCATCCCAAACCGGAGAGACGCAGGCTGCTCATGCCGCCTGCTGCTCGTGCTGGATAATAATGGAAGCATTCGTGCCGCCGAAGCCGAACGAATTGGAGAGCGCCGCGCTGGTCCGAGCCGGGCGGATCCGGTTGGCCACGATGTCGAGATCGAGCCCCAGATCCAAGACCCGGAAATTGATATTCGCCGGCAGGAAACTGTGGCGCAGCGCCAGGATCGTGAGCACGGCCTCGATCGCGCCGGCCGCGCCTAACGAGTGCCCCATCATTCCCTTGGTCGAGCTGACCGGGACCCGGCCGAAGAGTTCTGCGATCGCTTTCCCTTCCGCGGCATCGTTGAAGGGCGTGGCGGTGCCGTGCGCGTTGATGTAACCGATCGCCTCCGGGGCGAGGCCGGCACTTTGCAAGGCGCGTTCCATCGCCTGCCGCGGGCCGATCCCCGACGGGTGCGGCTGGGTCAGGTGATGGTTATCGGTCGAGATGCCGTAGCCGGTGATCTCGGCCAGGATGGTCGCCCCGCGCGCCTCGGCCTGCGTCAGGTTTTCGAGCGCGAGCAGAGCGGCGCCTTCCCCGAGGACGAGGCCGTTGCGCGCGCCGTCGAACGGCCGGCACTTATCCGGCGTGGAAGCCTGGAGCGAATCGAACCCGACGAAAACCAGTTCCGAGATCGCGTCGTAGCCGCCGGTCAGGATGCGATCGTAACGCCCGGAGCGAATGCATTCAAAGGCGTGCCCGATCGCGTTCGAGCCCGAGGCGCAGGCGTTCGCGATCACCTGGCAGGGAGAAGCAAGGCCGCAGGCTTCGAGCGCGTCAATCGCCGGTTTTTGCGGTGGATAGTTGGCGATCCATTCGGGCGTCTGGCTGGTGTGGGCCGCGGATTGCTGGAGCGAGCGGTAATATTGTTCGCCGAAACTCATCCCGCCGCTCGTCGTCCCGACGACCGCGAGCTGCGGGCGGAAATCCGGCGCCTGGGTGAGCAATTCGCGGAGCGCGCCGATCATCATGCGCGACGCGCGGTGGAGCCGACGGGCGCGCCGATCGTCCGGCAGCACGTCGGCCAGCCAGGCATCATCGACCTGCCCGGCGGTGCTGCAGCGGCATTGCTCGACCGGGAAGCGTGCGACCGGCGAGATGCAATCGCGTGCCGTCTCGAGCGCTTCTAAAGTGGCCGCGAGACCGGGCCCGAGCGGGCTGATCACCCCTGCCGCCACGACCGCCACGCGGGCTCGTTTCGGCGTCTGCAAGGTGCTCGTTTGCTTGGTCATTTTGAGAAGATTCGGTTGCTTTTATTCCGCTTGATTTGCCCAGCGAACCCCATTACATAGCCGCAAGAAACAGCCGTTCCGGACGTTGGTGAATTGTCAGTTGAGTTGCTTCAGTGGCGATTTGAAATCCGAAAAGCGGGAACAGTGACCGAGCAGCGTTTCCAACTAAGAACATACTCTGATGGGCACCAAATTATACGTAGGAAATCTTTCCTTCAATACCACTGAAACGGATCTCCAGGACCTTTTCGCGCAAGCAGGCGCGGTCTCCGAGGTTACCCTCATGCAGGACAAATTCACCGGCAAATCTCGCGGGTTTGCTTTTGTCACCATGAGCAACGAAGCCGATGCGGCCAAGGCAATCACCGATTTTAACGGCAAAACCGTTGAAGGCCGGCCCCTGACTGTAAACGAAGCGCGCCCGCGCGAAGCACGCCCAGGTGGCGGCGGCGGCGGTGGAGGACGTGGCGGTGGCGGTTACGGCGGCGGCGGTGGCGGCTACGGCGGCGGTGGCGGCGGCTACGGCGGCGGCGGTGGTGGCGGCGGCTACGGCGGCGGCGGTGGTGGCGGTGGACGTCGCGACGGCGGTTCGCGCCGCGGACGCTAGACCAGCCTAACAACAACAATTTGCAAGAAGCGCCTGGGGAAAACCCAGGCGCTTTTTTTGTTTGGTGAGGCGACGCATCCGACCAGTCGCGCCGGGAGCGGCGAATAGATCGTTGCAGCGACGGAATACCCGCGCGCTCGATCGTTTAACTAAAACAAAATTATATGGCTAAAAAATCACGCTCCTCCACCACCCGCAGCGATTCGAATGAAAACAAAAACATCGAGATCCCACCCATCTCCAAGACCGCGGCCGGCGCCGCGACCGGAGCCGTGATGGGCGCCGTCGCCGGGCCAGTCGGCGCCGTTGTCGGCGGAGTGATCGGTGCCGCTATCGGGAAACGGGCGGAAAGCGAGAAACCAATGATGCCGGCGATCAAGCGCGGGGCGCGCCAGGCAGCGGCCGGCGCGAAAGTGGTCGCGAAAACCGCCCGGGCCGCCGTGCCGATCGCCAAGCGAGCGGTCAAAGCGATCACGCCCGGTAAGAAAGCGAGCAAGAGCCGCAAAAAGCCGGCTCCGAGCCGGAAGACCAGCGCAAAACCTGCGGCTAAGGCGAAAAAAGCGGCTAAAGCCCCAGCGAAGAAGGCAAAAAGCCGTTCCGCCGCCAAAAAGGCTGGAAAACCACGCAGTTAAGCCCGAGATTTTGGCCGTACTCCTGTAAAGACGAGGCAAAGCTCGAACAAGGAGGGCTAAATCTTTGCCGAATTCAACAAAGCTTGCCTCAATCGTAGGAAAGCTTGTTCGAGTGAGCTGAAAACGCGGTCGAGTTCAAGGCAAACGCGGTTGAGTTAGGAGCAAACGCGGTCGAGGTGTTCGGTGCAAACGCGGTTGAGTTCGGGGCAGACGCGGTTGCGTTCGGAGCAGACGCGGTTGAGTCCGGAACGAACTCGGTTGCGTTGGAGCTAACGCGGTTGAGTTCGGAGCGAACTCGATGGCGAATTCGCCCAAGTCGGTAGGCTCTCCAATCTTCAAAAACCTGCGCTTCACGGCGCGGGTTTTTTGTTGGCCTGACGGATGCCTAACGTTCCCCGAGCAACTCGTAGGAAAGGATGCTCAGGCAATAAAGCGCTGCCGTCTCCACCCGCAGAATGATCGGCCCCAGCGTGAGCGGCGCGCACCCGTGCGAGCGCGCCAGCGCGATCTCGGCCGGCGTGAAATCTCCCTCCGGCCCGATCAGCATGAGGACACGGCCCGGCCGCGCCCCGCGATGTCCGTCGGCGTGCTCGGCCAGGATCTTTTTCAAATGCCGCGCGCCCGGCTGGAGCGAGCCGATGAGCCGCAGATCGTAGCCCGCGGTCGCGCCCGTCGCAGCGGGATCGCCGAAGAATTCTCCCGGCGTGCGCGGGAGGTGCACTTGCGGGAGCCAGTTCTGCCCGCATTGCTTGGCCGCTTCGAGCGCGACGGTCTGCCATTTCGCCTGTTTCGCGGCCGCGTTCTCCGGGTCGAGCTGCACGACGGTGCGGGCGGAAAGGAGCGGGAAAATCTCCGCGGCGCCGATCTCGACTGCTTTCTGCACGATGAGATCCATGTTTTTCCCTTTCGGAATGGCCTGGGCCAGGGTGATCCGGGCCGGGAGCGGCGGGGTGAGCGCTTCGTGCAGGATCCGCAACTGGACCGCGCTGCTGGCGAGGGCGGTGATCTCGGCGGTGGCCTCGCGGCCGGCGCCATCGAAGAGGACGACCCGCTCACCGGCCTGCAATCGCAGGACGCTGCGGGCATGGTGCGCCTCGGAGCCGGTCAAGGTGGCGGCGGGCCAGGCGTCAGGCGCGAGGTGAAAGCGGTGCATGGTGTGAATCTAACCAGGAAACCAGGAAGCCAGGAATGGGAAGGATGAATTAGGAAAGCAGGAAAGCAGGAAGAAGAGGGGAGGAATCTGGAAGCCTGGAAACAGGAGGAGATGAAAAGATGGTTCGTCCCTCCTCTTCTTCTCTATCCCTTTCCTGCGTTCCTGCTTTCCTGATTCATCCCTTCTTCTTCCTGGCTTCCAGATTCTCTCCGCCTAACGGAAAAATTCTTTGGCGCGCTCGAAGAAGCTTTTGTGCAGCGGGCTGTTGTCCTCGCCGCAGAGGGCGGCGAATTCTTCCAGCTTTTGCCGTTGTTCGCCGTTCAGGCGGGTCGGGACTTCGACGAGAAGGCGCGCAAAGAGGTCGCCCCGCTCCCGGCCAGTGACGTGGGCCACGCCTTTCCCGCGCAACTTGAAGCTTTGCCCGCTCTGGGTCCCGGCCGGCACTTTGAGGCTGGCTTTTCCTTCCAGGGTCGGCACCGGCACTTCGCCGCCGAGCGCGGCCATGGTGAAGGAGATCGGCACTTCGCAAAAGAGGTTGTCGTCTTCGCGCTGGAAGATCGGGTGTTCCTGCACGTGGACGACGATGTAGAGGTCGCCCTGGTCGCCGCCGCGCACGCCGGCTTCGCCATTGCGGGTGGAACGCAGGCGCGAGCCGTGCGCAATCCCGGGCGGGACTTTGATCTTGATCCGGCTGGTCTTCTCGGCCCGGCCTTCGCCGGCGCAGGCGTCGCACGGGTTCTCAACCACTTCGCCGACACCGCGGCAATGCGGGCAGGTCTGCGAGACCTGGAAAAATCCGCGCGCGCTCACGACCTGGCCGCGGCCGCGACAGGTCGGGCAGGTGACGACGCGTGAACCGGAGGCGGCGCCGCTCCCCTGGCACTTGTCGCAAGTGCCGAGCTTGCGCACTTCGATTTCTTTTTCCACGCCGAAGGCTGCTTCCTCGAGCGTGATCTGCATGTCGTAGCGCAGGTCGCTCCCGCGCTGGGTGCCGTCGCGTTCGGCCTGGCTGCCGCCGAAGAAGGACTCGAAAATCCCGCCGGCGCCGCCCCCGCTGCTGCCGAAGACTTCGCGAAAAATATCAAACGGATCGTGGAACCCGCCGCCCGCGCCGCGGCCGCCCTGGGCAAACGCCGCGTGCCCGTAGCGATCGTAGGCGGAGCGTTTTTGTTCGTCCATCAGGACGTCGTAAGCTTCGCCGAGTTCCTTGAAGTTCTCCTCCGCGCTGGGGTCGTCGGGGTTTTTATCGGGGTGAAATTTCACCGCGAGCTTGCGATAGGAGCGCTTGATCTCGTCGCCGGACGCGGTGCGTTCGACGCTCAGGATTTCGTAGTAATCGCGCTTGGTAGTCATGTGGAAATTTCCATCGTGCTCGTGCTCGCCGGAGTTTCGATCACGAGCATGAGGAGGAGTAAATGCTACGCAGAAGGACCGCTCGACACGACCACGCTGGAGGGCCGCAAGAGGCGGTCCTTCATTTTGTAACCGCGGCGCATTTGCCTAACGACAACGCCCTCTGGCACCGTCGCGCTCGGCTCGTGCGCGATCGCTTCGTGCAGGTTGGGGTCGAATTTTTGTCCCTCGGCGTCGATCAGTTGGAGGCCGTTATCGGCCAGGAAATCGCTCAGCTGTTTCAGGACCATGCTCATCCCGGAGTAGACGGGCGAGTTCGCCCCTTCGCTTTTCGCGGCGGAAAGTCCGAGCTCGAAATTATCCACGATCGCGATCAGGCGCTCGAGGAGCGAGCTGTTGGCGTATTTGATCGCGTCTTCTTTTTCGCGCGCGGCGCGTTTCTTGTAGTTGTCGAAATCGGCCTGGCTGCGCAGGGCGAGATCGCGGAAGCGGTCGAGGTCGGCCTGCAACCCGGCGGTCGGGTCGTCGTTTTCCGCGCCGTTGTCGTTAGGCGCGGTCGCGTCGTGAGGGGCAGGCGCGCTCGCCGCAGAGGGCGGCGCGTCCTCTTCGGTCACGGGGATGTTGCGGCGGTCGGTTTTGAAATTCTTCATGTCTTTCGAACTACAATCAAAGTGATGTCATCATGCTGGGGATGGCCGCCGGCGAAGGCGCGGACATCGGCGATGAGGCGGTTGATGACTCCCTGCGCCCCTTCGCTTGCGCTGGCCCGGAGGGATTGGGTCATCCGTTCCGGCCCGAATTCATCTCCGTTCGCATCGAGCGCCTCGGTGACGCCGTCGGTGTAAAGCACCAGGCAATCATCGCGTTCGAGAGACACGGAAAGGTCGCCGGTTATCCTATCGAAGACGTCTCCACTGTCAATCCCAAGGGCCATCCCGGGCGGCTTCAAAATCTCGACTTTACCGGTCGCAGCGCGATAGAGCAGGGGCGCGTCGTGCCCGCCGCGCGAGAGGGTGACCTGGTTGTTTTTATGGTCGAGAATGACGTAGGCCATGCTGATGAACATGTCCTCTTTAATATCGGGATAGAGCTGGCGGTTTACCTTCTGCAGGACGGCGGCCGGCGATTGGCCGAGGCGCGCTTCGGCCCGCAGAACGCTGCGGCAGATGGCCATGATGAGGGAAGCCGGCACGCCCTTGCCCGAGACGTCGGCGATGACCACGCCGAGGCGGTCTTCATCCACCTTGATGTAGTCGAAATAATCGCCGCTCACCTGGCGGGCGGCGTAGTTCACGCCGGCGAGTTCAAAGCCGTCGATGGCCGGCGGTTTCGAGGGCAGGAGAATGCGCTGGATGTCGCGCGCGATCTGCAGGTCGTGGTCGAGCCGCTTCTTTTCGTTCGCTTCCGAGTAGATGATCGCGTTGTACAGCGCGAAGGCCGATTGCTCGGAGATCGATTTGAAAACGAAGAAGTCGCTGGGCGAGAAATCTGCGCTGATCGGACCGTTGGCCACGGCGAGGACACCGAGATTCTGTCGGCCGTAAAGCAAGGGCGTGACCATGACCGATGAAGTGCCGAGCGGGGTCTCGCGCAATTTCTCCAACTCTGGCGCGGCGGAGAAATCCTCGAGATGCGTCGGCTCGCCACTTTTCCAAACGTGCCCGACGAGACCTTCATCGGCCTGGATTGGGTGCGAGCGCAGGAAGTTATCGAGCGCGCGGGGAGTGATGGCAGCCTGCTGCAGAATGCGGTCGGGCACACTGACCAGCGGCGGGCAGCCCTTGGAAAGAAAAGCGGGCGTTAGCTTCGTCCCGGTCCGGTCCACCAGGTAAAGCACGCCGCCGTGTGCGTCGAGGATGCGGACCGAACTCTCAACGATGAGCCGGTGGAGATCGTGCGGGCGAATGACGTCGCGAAAAGCCTCGCCGAGGCCGTGGAGGAAATCGAAGACGAGATTTTCTTCGACCTGGATTTCCTCGTTCGAGCGCTCGAGGGCGCGGATGCGCCAGCGTTGCCGTTGGTAGGTGAGCAACCAGCCCAGTAGCGCAGCGACAAGCAGCCCGAAGAGAAGAAAACGCATGGAGCCGAAGCCGGTCTACTTCGCTGGGCTCTCGTGCTGGAGGTCTTGTTTGAGGTATTCAAGGACGTCCTTGAACCGGGTCAAATTCTCCGGCCGGGCCTCGCAGAGCGCCTCATGCGCCTCAAGCATTGTGCTGGCCTGTTCCTGTTTGGCGACCGCGTCCTTTTTCGCCGCTGCGTCCTCCTCTGGTTGGGCCAGGATTTCGCACCGCGGAGCGGTGGCGCCGTTCGCCTGAATGTCGAAAATTTGGTCGAGCCCGAGGCCGGAGAGCAAATCGTGGCTGCGCGTGCCGCAATGAATCACGTGGAGCCCGCCTCCCTCGCCGAGTTCCTTCAAGCGCAGCGCCATTCCCGCCATCGTGCCCATAAAGGTGGAATCCATCATCGCGCATTCTTCCAAGTCGAAGATAAACTCGCGGTAACCTCGCTTCACCATCTCGCGGCCGAACTCTTTCAGGCCGCCGCTCTCTAGAAAGCTGCCCCGCCCCGCCACTCTCACCCAGACCACTGGGCCGTTGACGCCTACTTGAATCGAGGACTGCACGACTAACTAAAGATAAAATTTCGCGGCCGATAGTCAATCCATTGGCCACCGTTATCGGACTTCTTTCTTTTCCGCCGCTCGGCCGCCGCCGGACGCAATCCGCCTGACAATGAAGATTGGTGGCGAAGCATTTGCATCACGATGCGGTCAGCGCTGACCGCGTCCTATTCCCAAAGGTAAGATCGGGTCACGGCCACAATTCGGCCGTCTACGAGCAGCGAAGCGCGCCACGCAATCACCCGGCCATCATCGAAATAGTCATCCCCGATGACCGCAAACTCCGTCCGGTGATGGCCGCGCCCCTGCGGATAATGGACTTCGCGCGCCTGGACGAAGGCGTGCAATTTTTCCTGGCGATACTCGAGCCGGACCCGCACGTCGGCGTCGCGCTGGGCGCGCCAGAAAAAATCGAAATAATTTCCGTAACGCTGGCGTTGATCGAGCGTAGTGATCGCACCGTACATTCGGTAGGGGCGTTCAAAGGCGACCGAGGCGTCGACCTGCCCGAGCGCGGGCGCGGCCGGGTCGAGAAAATATTGTTTCACCTTGCGAAACTCAAAGGCGGGGTCGAGCGCGACGGCGGGCGGCTTCGGGGCCGGCACCTGATAAGGCTTCGGGTCGGTCGCGGCACAGCCGGCAAAGACGAGGCAGATAACGGCCAGCAAAATTCTCACGACGCGAGCATCAAACGAGAAGAGCGCCTCGGTGTCAATTTTCCTCCTGCCCTGTCTCGTCATCGTAATCGTGCTCGCACGCCGGAAGATACGATTGCGAGGACGAGCAGGAGCACGAGCAGGAGAGGGCCGACGGTTCGCACGCGCGCCAGATCCCGCTAATTTCCTGCCGTGATTTCCGTCCACTACGAGCGCGGGGTGTTCCTGCCTAACGAAAACATCTGGCTCGATCCCTGGGACGCGAAGCCTTTTGCCTTCGTCTCGCACGCGCACAGCGACCATATCGCGCGGCACGACGAAATCATCGTCTCGGAACGCACCTCGCGCCTGATGCAGGCGCGGCTCCCGGGGGAACGGAACGAGCACGTTCTCCCTTTTGGCGTGCCCTCGACGGTCCGCGGGCTCGCGGTCACTTTGCTCCCGGCTGGTCATATTTTTGGTTCGGCGCAGTTGTTTCTCGAAACCGACGCCGGTTCGCTTCTCTACACCGGCGATTTCAAGTTGCGGCCCGGCCGTTCCGCCGAGGCGACGGAATGGCAGCAGGCCGACACGTTGATCATGGAAACGACCTACGGCCTCCCGCGTTATCGGTTGCCGCCGACCGAGCTGGTCGTGCAACAGATCGTCGCCTTTTGTCGAGAAGCCCTGGAGGAGGGAGCGACTCCGGTTTTGCTCGGTTATTCGTTAGGCAAGGCGCAGGAAATTCTTTGCGCGCTGGCCGAGGCGCGTCTCCAGCCGATGCTGCACGGAGCCGTTTTCCGAATGACCCAGATCTATGAGCAATTCGGCCAGGCCTTTTGCGAGTATGAGCGCTACAACGCCGACGCGGTCGCGGGCAAGGTGCTGGTCTGTCCGCCGAGCGCGAACCGCTCGCGCATGCTCGAGAAGATTCCCAATAAGCGCGTCGCCATGATCAGCGGCTGGGCGGTGGACCCGAACGCGGTCTACCGCTACCAGGTCGACGCCGCCTTCGCCCTTTCCGATCACGCGGATTACGACGACCTGCTGCGCTACGTCGAGCTGGTGCAACCGAAGCGCGTACTCACCCTGCATGGTTTCGCCGCGGAATTCGCGCGCGACCTGCGCGAGCGCGGAATCGAAGCCTGGCCACTCGGCGTCCAGAACCAGCTCGAGTTGACCCTGCGCGCCGAGGTCCCGCGGCCTAACGAACGTCCGTCACCCGCTCCCGGGACAAACGACTCTTCACCGTCCGAGTTCGCGGCCTTCGCGCAACTCGGCGAACAGATCGCCGCCACTCCCGCCAAGCTGCAAAAAGTGCAACTGTTGGCCGATTACCTGCGCGCGCTTGCTCCGGGCGCGCTGCGGATCGCCGCCATTTTTCTGACCGGCAAACCCTTTGCGCAAACCGACCAGCGGACCGTGCAGGCCGGTTGGGCGATCATCTACCGCGCGCTCCTCGGCGCGAGCGGACGCGGCGACGCCGAGTTGCGGCGGATCGCGAGCAGCCACGGCGACGCGAGCAAGAGCGCCTTCGAAGCGCTCGAAGGGCGCACCACGCCCGCGCCGTTTTCTTTAGGCGAAGCGGAGGCTCTTTTCGAGGAGCTGCACAAAACCCGGGGACCGGCCGGCAAAACCGAGCTCCTCCAGTCGCGTTTGCGAAAACTCACTCCGCTCGAAGCGCAGTACGTAGTCAAAATCCTGACCGGGGACCTACGGATCGGTCTGCGCGAAGGCCTGGTCGAAGAGGCGATCGCGCGCGCTTTCGAGGCGCCGCTCGACGATTTGAAGGAAGCCCACATGTTGTTAGGCGACATCGGGCAGACCGCGCTGCTGGCCGCACGGCGCGAGCTCGCGCAGGCGGAGCTCACCCTTTTTCGCCCGATCAAAAGCATGCTGGCCAGCCCGGAGCCGACCGCGGAGGCGATCTGGGCGCGTTTCGCGGGAGAAGGGCCTAACGAGTCGGTGGTTTATGTTGAAGACAAGTTCGATGGGATTCGCGCCCAGCTCCATCGCGGGGCGGAGCGGGTCGAGCTTTTCTCGCGCGACCTGCGCCGAGTCACTGGTCAATTCGAAGAGATCGCCGGGCGCGCCCGCGGGTTCGCGGCCGAGGTGATTCTCGATGGGGAGATCATGGCTTTCGAGCATGGCAAGCGGCTCACTTTTTTCGACCTGCAAAAGCGTCTCGGCCGGAAGAGCGAAAGCGCCGATCTGTTTGCCGCGCCGGCGGCCGACGTGCCGGTGGTCTTTATCGCCTTCGATCTCCTTTGGCTGGAGGGTCGGTCGCTGCTCAAGGCGCCTTTGCAGGAAAGACGCGAACTGTTGCGCGGCCTAACGATGCCGGCGCAGTTCCAGGTGGCGGAAATTTCCGCGGCTCGCTCCGCGGACGAGATCGAGGCGGCTTTTCAAATGGCGCGCCGGCGTTTCAACGAAGGGCTGATGATCAAGGACCCGGCCAGCCAGTACACGCCCGGGCGGCGCGGGATGTCGTGGTTCAAGCTGAAAAAGGAGCTGGCCACGCTCGACGTGGTGGTGGTCGCGGCCGAGCTCGGCCACGGCAAGCGCAACCATGTGCTGAGCGATTACACGTTTGCGGTCCGGGATGAGGAGAGCGGGCAGCTTTTGCCGATCGGGAAAGCCTACAGCGGCCTAACGGATGTGGAGATCGCGGAGCTGACCGAACATTTTCGCCAAAACACCATGCGCGACCGCGGCCGTTATCTTGAGGTGAAGCCGGACACGGTGCTCGAGATCGCCTTCGACTCGATCCAGCCGAGCAAGCGACACGCGAGTGGCCTCGCCTTGCGCTTCCCGCGGATCAAGGCAATCCGGCGTGACAAGACGCCGGACGCGATCGATACCCTGGCTTACGCGCGGCGGCTGGCGGAAGAGACTCGTTAGGGAGCGACGCTCGGCGAAGGGGAGGGCGAGGCGTCGGGATTGGCGCGGCGGTTTTTGCCGCGCTGGCCGCGCCGCGGACGATCGTTACCGGCCTCGGCCGGAGAATCGCCGGGGCTGGCTTCGGCAGCGGCCTCGTCGGCCGGGCTGGCGGCGGGCGTTTCGCCGGATTTCTTGGCGCGCCGTTCTTCGATGCGCTTCTGCTGTTGCGTCCGGTGTTCTTCCTGTTGCGCGCGGCGCGCTTCGCCCCGGTTGCGCGCTTCCGGTTGCACCGGGGCCGCGCTCGTTTCCGACGTGCTGGTGGACATCGGCGTCGCATTCGGCGTGACGGCGGGCGCCGGCGTCAGGCTGGGGGAGGCGGTTTCGTTAGGCCGGGGCTGGCGGGGCCGCTCGGCCCGATCGCGCGGAGCGGTTGCTTCCGGGGTGGCTGCGGCGGTCGGCGCGGCTTTGGCGGCGGGAGGGGTAGCTGGCGCAGCGGTCGCGCTCGGGGCTGGTTTTGCAGTCTCGTTAGGCTGACGGCCGCGTTTGTCGGGCTGATTCTGCTGCCGCTCGGCCCGGCGTTGGGTCTGCTCTTCGAGCCGCTGCTTCTGTTTGGCTTCCCGGGCGGCCTTCTCCGCTTCGCGGCGATTGCGCGCCGCATCTTTCGGCGAGTAAACATTTTCGGCCGGGCTCGGCTGGGTCGGTTCGGCAACGGGCGGCGGCGTGGCGATGCCCATCGGCGTGGCCATGACCTTCGGAGTTGCAACCGGCACCGGAGTGGTGCGCTGCACGGGTGTACTGCGCGGCACGGGTGTGCCGACGCTGACTGGGGCGGAGTTGCCCGGGTTGTTGGGAGGATTCGGCCTAACGAATCGATTGGGCGGTAGACTTGCCGGCGGGGTCGCTTCGGCTTTCATCTTGGTCCGGGCCTTTTCCGCCGCCTGCCTGTCCTGGATTTCAGTCCAACCGCGTTCCACGACCGGTTGGGCCAGCGTCCGGGTAACCCGGGCGGGTCGCGCGGCGCGCTCCGCGGGACGGAAATCAAGCGTCGGCAGGGCGACGACTTCGCCGCGAAAGACCGGGCGTTCGTTGTTGGAATCCTGGGTCCGTTCGAGCCGGAAACGCTCGATCGTCTGGCTGCTCCCGGCGCGCAGATCGTCGTAGCTGGGGCCGCGATCGACGATGACCGAATTGTTGTAGGTGATGTTGGTCACGTTCGTCGTCTGGTTGATGATCGTGACGTTGCGCTCGGTCGGGAGCACGACGCGCGCGCTGATCTTGGCGCCGAACTGGTTGGCCGGCACAAAAGCATATTGGTCGGGGCCGATGTCGTAATAATTGTCGGCCCAATTGCGGATGCCGGTCTGGCGATCGAAATGCGCTTCGGGCGGCAACGGCGCCCAACCGACGTAGTCGCCGCCTTTGCGCCACGAGACCCAGGCCGGGGCCCATTGTTCGCCCGGGACCCAGACCCAGCCGACGCTGCGGAGCCGGGTCCAGCGGCCATAATGATAGGTGGCCCAGCCGAATTGCTCGTCCGAGATCCAGGTCCAGCCGGCGTCGGTGTAAACCCAATGGCCGTTGGTGTAAGGGCGCCAGTCGCGCGATTGCGTGGCCTGGCGAGGCTGGAAAACGTAGCCGTAATCGCCGGTCTCCATCCAATCGCCGTAAGGCTCGAGCTTACGGTAGAAGGTCGAATAAGAATTGGTCTCGGCCGTGGTGGTGCGAGTAACCGGAGTCGTGGTGGCAACCGGCCGGGCGGCAACTGGTGCGACCGTGGCGACAGGACGATTCTCCTTCGCGGCGAGGGCGCGTTCGCGGGCGTCGAGATCAGTTTGACGTTCGGCGAGCCGTTGTTGTTCGTCCCCCTGGCGCTCGCGATCGACCCGCTCCTGCACCTGGCGTTCGATCTCGGCGTTCCGTTCCGTGTCGGTCTGTTGTTTCTGGCAGGCGCCAACGGCCAGGCCGAGGGCGGCGAGGAGCGGCAGAAGGACAATTCTTTTCATAAAATAGTGAGACCGAATCGGCCTCCGGTTATTCGAAATTGCGCCGCGTTTTGCTCGCGGCGTGGATTCGTTAGTTATTGTTAGGGGAAGGAGTCGGACTGGCCGCGGGCGCGGGGATGATCGTCACCGAGTCCGTTTTCGGCCGCCGGAAATGCTCCCATTGTCCATAGCCTGCGAGGAGGGCAAAGACAACCAGGATGCCCAGCATCAGCTTCAGCCCGCTGGCCGGCGCGCGGGTCTCGCCGGGCGAACGGGTAGGCGGGCCGGGTAATTCCATGCGCGATTATCGGGGAGATTTCTCGTTATTCCAATTTGATCGCGGCGATCGCGTCCATCACGCGTTGACTGAGGAGCGGATAAACATCGCGCCCTTTGCCCTCCACCTCGGCCGCGGTGAAGCGGAGCGGTTCACCGACCACGATGGTGATTGGAGTGAAACGCACTTTCCCGCCTTTGCGCGGGAGCGCTTCGTGCGCGCCGAAAATGCGCATTGGGACGACGGGAGCGAGGGTTTTGGCGATGAGGAATCCGATCCCGGGCTGAGGCGGCTGCAGCTTGCCATCGAGCGTGCGCGAACCTTCCGGGAAAACCAGCGTGCCGTGGTTCGCGCGCAGGATCCGGATGAGCGCCTTGAGCGCGCTGCGGTCGCCGCCATCCTGGTCGACCGGGATGACGTTGATTCTGGGCAGGATCCAACCGAGCACCGGGACGTCGAGGAGCGATTTGCGGGCGAGAAAATAAATCGCGCGACGCGAAGCGATACCGGCGAAGGGCGGGTCGAGATAACTTTCATGATTCATCGCGAGGATGACCGGGCCCTCCTGGATGAAGCGCTCCTTGTGGACGACGCGAAACCGAAAGAAGACCCGCGCGACGAAACGGGTGAGATGATAAACCGTGAAATACCAGGGATTCACCGGGCGCTGGTTAATCCCTTTAGTTTCAAGCGACCAATGATTTCCCCGACCACGCCGTCGATCGTTAGGTTGGAGCTGTCGATGACGTGGGCGTCTTCCGCGATAATGAGAGGCGAGGCGCGCCGCGACGAATCGGCCGCGTCGCGCGCGGTGATGCGGTCGCGCTGGCCCTGCGCTTCGCGCCGGCGCAAACGAATCTCGGGCGAAGCGTCGATGTAAAATTTGAACGGCGTGTCGGGAAAAACGACCGAGCCGATATCGCGGCCTTCCATCACGAGATCGTTCGTCGCGGCATAACGACGGAGATGCGCGACCAGGATTTCGCGCACGCGCGGGACGCTGCTGACGAGCGAGACGTTTTCGTTCACGCGGTCTTCGCGCAGGAAGCGCTCAGGATCTACCCCGTCGATCAACATGACCGAATCGTGGTCGCGCAATTCGCAGGTGATCGGAGCTTTCTCGGCCAGGGCCTCGATGGCGTCGGCATCGGAGGCCGAGATCCCGCGTTCGAGCACGAGCCAGGTCATGGCGCGATACATCGCGCCGGAGTTGACGTAGGCAAATCCGAGCCGGCGGGCCAGTTCGCGCGCGACACTGCTTTTACCAGAGGCGGCCGGGCCGTCGATCGCGATAATCTGGTGGGCGGCCGGAGTCTTCATCGGGAGGCGAGCCGCGGCCCGGTTATTCTCCCTCCGGACGCGAATGCGAAAGAGAGGTGATGACCGGCGTGGTGGTACGAAAACCTTTCGGGTTGGCCAGCTCATTGAGCATTTTTTCAAAACCGGGATAGGAGGTGGCCACGCAATCGACATCCTGGATCACGGTCTCGCCCTCGGCGAACATGCCCGCGACGGCGAAGGCCATCGCAATCCGGTGATCGCCGAAACTGGAGAGCCGCGCGCCATGAAGCGGGGCGCGGCCATGGATCTCGAGCCCGTCGTTCAACTCCACGACTTGTGCGCCCATCGAACGCAGGTTGTGCGCGATCGCCGCGATCCGGTCGGTTTCCTTGACCCGCAGCTCCTGGGCCTGGCGAATGATGGTGGTCCCGCGGGCGAGCGCCCCGGCGACGGCGAGGATGGGGAGTTCATCGATCAACTGCGGCACTTCTTTTCCTTGAATGACCGTGCCCTTCAAATTTGCGCCGGTGACCTCGAGGATGCCGCGCGGCTCCACCTGGTCGACATCATCGATTGCTTCGCGCACCTGCGCGCCCATCCGGACGAGGACGCCGAGAATGCCGGTGCGCGTTTCGTTCAACCCGACGTTGCGGACGAGAAGATGACCGCCGGGCTGGGCGGCGGCCGCGACGAGCCAGAAGGCGGCGGAAGAAATATCGCCGGGGATGCTGAAATCGCGCGACTCGGGCACATGATCGCCGAAGACGCTCACGCCGTGCTCGTCCTTGTGGGTGCGGACGAGGAAATAATTGAGCATCAGCTCGGTATGGTTACGGGTGGCGACCGGCTCCTGGACGGTGGTTTTGCCCTTGGCGAAAAGACCGGCCAAAAGGATCGAACTCTTTAGCTGGGCACTGGCCACCGGCAGCGAATATTTAATCCCGGTCAACGGCGCGCCTTCGATTCGCAAAGGAGCGGTATCCTGCTGGCCTTCCGCTTCGATCTTCGCGCCCATCAGGCGCAGCGGCTCGATGATCCGACCCATCGGCCGCTTCGAGAGCGAACCGTCGCCGACGAGACGGCTCTTGAAGGGTTGACCGGCGAGAATTCCGGCCAGCAGCCGCATGGTGGTGCCGGAGTTACCGCAATTTATCGGGCCGTTGGGCGCGACCAGTTTTCGCCTTTGGCCATGGACGATGAGCACTTCGGGCTCGGGTTGTTCGATCGTGATCCCGAGCGAGCGCATCGCGACGACGGTGTTCATGCAATCGGCGCTGCGGGAGAAGCCGCGCAAGACGCAGGGTCCATTGGCGAGCGACGCTATGATAACCGCGCGATGGGAAATGCTCTTGTCGCCCGTAACGGTAATCTCCGCCTCAAGTCGCGCGGAACGTTTTATCCGAAGATCATCCATGAATGAAAAGCGCGCCGGCCACCGGTTGGCCCGCAGGCGAGGAGAAGAATCCCAAGTTGCGCGGAAATGTCCAGCGTGGCGGCGCGGGGAATGGTCGCGCCCGCCCCGGACCGGGCAAAAAACCGCGACTCGTTAGGGGACGAGAAAGATTTTTTGGGTGTAGGGATCGCGCACTTCGGTGCCGGGTGGGAAGCCGCGCACGTCGACGTAACCCTGGTTTGGCGCGTAGGGGCTGGTCACGAAACCGGGTTTGCTCGGTACGGGAATGCCGTAAGGAATGTCACCCTTGGTCTCCTTGATCGGGGCGGTTGCGACGGAAGTCTCGGGCTGCGGGGTCGGCTGGGGCGCGGTATATTCGGGCGGAGGCGGCGGCGGGGCGCCCTGGTCGAAAGGCTGCTGGACCGGCGGGTATTGCGTTTCCGTGGTGCTTTGGTAGGTGGCGACACGCTGGCGACGAGCCGGCGGCTCCGGTTCCGCACAGGCGGCAACAAAAAGGGCGGTGAAAAGCGCAAGTAAGATCGATGGTTTCATAAAGTTTATCCCGTGGACGGCGTGTTCAGTTTGTAATTCATTCGATCGCGAGTGACAAAGTTTATTTGCTCGGAGCGCCGTGCTTCCCTGAGTCGATAAAAATACAAAGTCAGAGCTGGCCTTCTTCGAATCACTACAAAGCAATGGAGCGCAACGGAGAAGTCATTTTGGTAATCGACGACGATCGGGCGAGCCGGCGGATGTTGGCGCGGGCTCTTGACGCGGCCGGTTATACCTGCCGGGAAGCCGCCAGCGGGATCGAGGCGCTGGAGATGCTGCACGCCGACGCGCCGTCGTTGCTCTTGCTCGATTTTCACATGCCGCAGTTAAATGGCGCCGAAGTGCTGACCCGGTTGCGGTCGGACGAGGATCCCGCGATCGCGCAATTGCCCGCCATCATGCTGACCGGCGATGGCGGCGAGGAGAGTGAAGTCCGCTGTCTCGAGGCCGGGGCGAACGATTTTGTGACGAAGCCGATCAACCTTCCAGTGTTGCGGGCGCGAATCGATACCCAACTGCGGCTCCAGTCATTGCGCCGCCAGTTGCAGCAGCAGAATGATGAACTGGAGGCGTGGCGCGAGAACCTCGAGCGCGACCTGGCGGCGGCTCGCCTGACTCAGCAATCGCTGATCCCGCAGAAGCCGCCGCACCTGCCAGGGTGGGAAGTCGCGGCCGCCTACGTGCCGGTCATACAAGTGGGCGGCGACATCTACGGCTGGCTTCGGATGAAGGATGAGCGCACGCTTTTCTGGATCGCCGATGCGACCGGACACGGCGCGGCGGCCGCCCTGCTCACGACCCTGGCCAAGTTGCTTTTCCATCACGGCAGCGTGGAACACGCGCGGCCGGCGGAAATCATGGAAGCGGTGAACGAGGACTTCCGCAGCATCTTCGGCGCGCGATCTTTCATGACGGCGATGTGCGTCGCGCTCGACCCGGCGACTGGGGAAGCGTCTCTGGTCGGGGCGGGCCATCCGCCGCTCGTCGTGGTGCGGCACGGGGCGGCGGCCGAGTTGGTGCCGTCCGGGGCACCGCCGTTAGGCTTGCGCGAACACTCGGTCTTTGAGGAGACTGCGGTCACGCTCCAGCCGGGGGACGGATTTCTCCTGCACACGGACGGACTCTACGGCCCGTCGAAAACGGAAGGCGGGCGCTGGACACCGGAACGATTGCAGTCGCTTCTGGCCGGCGAAGGATTGAGCGCACAAGCTTTGCTCGATCAAATTTTGGCGCGCGTGGCGCCTGAAGGAGGCAGTCCTCTGGCGGATGATCTGGCCGCTTTGGTCGTGCGGCGCGTGGTTTGAGGGTGGAATAATATTTTTCTTCGACGAAAAATTAGTATTGCTCTCGTGCAGCCCAACGATTAATCAGCCTTTATGCCCAAACCAACTGCCAAAAAATCACCATCGAAACGCAAGCCCAATGCGGCTTTCATGAAGCCCGTTCAGCCAGACGAGAAACTCTCCATGGTCGTCGGCTCGAAACCGCTCCCGCGCTCTGAAATGACCAAGAAGCTCTGGGATTACATCAAGAAGAACAACCTGCAGGACAAAAAGAAACGCACCCAAATCAATGCCGATGAGAACCTGCGCCCGGTCTTCAACGGCAAGAGCCAGGTGAGCATGTTTGAGATGACCAAGCTCGTCTCCGGTCACCTCAAAGCCACCTAACCGGCCAAAAAAATAACTCCATTCAGCCTAACGGCTGGATCCGGGGGCAACTTTCCTGTCGCCCGCGAGCAGTCGAACTGTTCGCGGGCGTCTTTTTTGCCCGGGGAGGCGGCCCTCCACTGCGAGCGAGGAGGATCGGGCGGACCCGGAAACGGTCGGCAGCGCGTTGCAACGGGCCGGCAAGGCCGAATGCCTAACGATTCAGGGAGACGGGCTCGGATGCGGAGAACGATTTCTGCAGCGCATCGGCCAGTTCCCGCCGGGTGAACGGCTTCGGCAAGGCTCCGCGAAAGCCGTAGGAGAGAAATTGTGTGAGGGCGGCCTCGTCGGAGTAGCCGCTGCAAATAATCGCGTTGACCCGCGGATCGATCGCGCGCAGGCGCTCAATCGTCTCCACCCCGCCCAATCCACCGCGGATGGTGGCGTCGAGGATGACCGCCTGGAAATATTCGCCTTTGCGCAGGGCACGCTCGTAGATACGGATCGCTTCGGAACCATCCGGCACCGCAGTCACCTCGTAACCCATCGTCGCGAGCAATTGCGAAGTGAGTTCGCGGATGGCCGCTTCGTCGTCCATCACGAGGATGCGTTGCTGATTGTAGTGCGGCAAGCGGTCGTTAGGCTGAAGCGGGTCGTTTATCACCTTGCCGGACGCGGCCGGTAAATAAAAGGTGAAGGTCGCGCCGGCCGGCGAATTGTTCTCGAGATGGAGGAAGCCGCCGTGCTTGCGAACGATCGAGTAACTGATCGCGAGGCCAAGGCCGCTCGAAGTCGGCTTGGTCGTGAAATAGGGGTCAAAGATTTTGGCAGCCAGGTCCAGCGGCACGCCGGGCCCGTGGTCGGCGATGGAAGTCTTGATGTAGCGGCCGTTATTGAGGGGCAGGCCGCTGTCGGCGCCGAGCTGTACGTTTTCCGCGCAGACGTTGACGCAACCGCCGTTAGGCATCGCTTCGCGGGCGTTGATGACGAGGGCGTTGATCACTTGTTCGACCTGCCCGACATCGATTTCTGCTTTGCCCAGATGGTCTTCGATCTCGATCGCGGCGCGCAGGTTGGAGCCGTGGAGCGAAAACTCCGCGGCGTGCTGCAGGAGGTCCGCGACCGATGCGATTTTTTTCAGCGGGGCTCCGCCCTTCGAGAAGGTGAGAAGCTGGCTGGAGAGACGCGCCGCGTGCTGGGCGGCCTGGCCGGCCTTAGCGAGGAAAGAAAGGAGATTGCCGCTGTGGGTCGGCGCGTCGAGCTGGGCCAGCCCGATGTTGCCCGAGATGACGGTGAGAATGTTGTTCAAGTCGTGCGCGATTCCGCCGGCCAGTGTGCCTAACGAATCCAGTTTGCTCGTCGTCAGGCGCTCATCTTCCGCCCGCTTGCGCTCCGTCACGTCGCGCAGAAAAACGGAGACGCCACCGCCGCTGGGGTAGGCGTGCACCTCGAACCAGGTCATGCCGTCGGCCGCGAGGGCTTCGAATTCGACCGCTTGGTGCTGGCTCATCACCGTCCGGTAATTCCGCTCGAACGTGGTGCCGACGAGGTGCGGGAGTCGTGTCCAGAGATTCTCACCGAGGAGGGCAGCGCGACTCGTTCCGAGCAGGACCTCGGCTTCCGCGTTCAGGTTGGTGAAATTCCAATCCGTATCCACGGCGAAGAAGCCGTCGCTCGTTTTCTCCAGGATGTCGGACATGCGCCGGGCTGAATCCTGCAAGGCGAGCCGGGCGTGATTGCGTTCTTCCAGTTCGCGGATATGCCGTTCCGCGACCGAGAGGCGGACGCTCAGGCGGCGGGCATCGAGCGGTTTGGTGAGGTAATCGTTTGCGCCGGCGGCTAGCGCCTGCTCAAGATCCTCCGGGTCGGCCCGCGCGGTCACGAGCAGGATGTACATCTCGTCGCCATTCGCGCGCACGCGCAGGTCCTGACACAATTCGATGCCGCTCTTGCCGGGCAGCATCCAGTCCAAAATCAGGAAGGAAAACTTTTCCTTAGCGATTTCCACCTCAGCTTCCTCGACGCTGGCACACGCAACCACTTCGTGCCCACGCATCTCGATCAGACGGCACAAATTGCGCCGGCTGTCAGGATGGTCCTCAATCAGGAGAATTCTCATGGGCTTGTTACCCCTCCCACTCGACCAATCTTTGGCAAGCCTGATTGGTGCGCACACAATGGGAGAAGGGCTCGCTTAGAAGCGTTTTGAGAGCAGGTTGACTGCCAAGGTTCCGGAAGTTTTTCGGGAAATAGTATCATCGCGAACCTCTCCACTCTTGGGGGCCCCTCACTCTTGCGTTGGATGGCTGGTCTGCTAGGTACAGCGCAAATCTGCTACCCGTGAAATTGTTGTTCATCGTTTCCTGCCGTTTTCTGTTTTTGGCTGTTCCTCTATCCCTCTGCCTTGCGGGGTGCCTGGTCGCGCAAACGCCCTCCGGGTCGGTTGCGCCAAGTGCCTCCGTCCCGCGCGCGGAAGCCTCGGGCGGGACGGTCGCGACCGCGGCACCGAGCCCAGCCATCAGCTACAGCGCTGTGCATGTGGACGGACCGTTCATCGCGATGACGTTCGATGATGGACCAAGCGAGAAGTTGACCCCGGAATTGCTTGATCTCCTGGCCCGGCATCACATTCACGCGACTTTTTTCGTGATCGGGAGCAACGTCGTGCAGCACCCCGAGATTCTGCAGCGGGCGGTGCGCGAAGGGCACGAGATTGCCAACCACAGTTGGTCGCACCCGGCTTTCGGGAAAATGGGAGACGAAAGAGTGCGCTCCGAATTGCGCAAGACGGATGACGCGATCAAGGCTGCGATCGGCACCCGGCCGGTCTTGATGCGTCCGCCCTACGGTTCCATTACCGCGCGGCAAAAACATTGGATCAACGAGGAATTTGGCTATCGCATCATCCTCTGGGATGTCGATCCGCTCGATTGGAAACGCCCGGGCCCGTCCGTGGTGACGAGTCGCATCCTGAAGGAGACGCGTGCCGGCTCGATCGTTCTGGCCCACGATATTCACCCGGGGACGATCAAGGCGATGCCGGACACCTTTGATCAACTCGAGGCGAAAGGATTTAAGTTTGTCACCGTGTCGGAGTTGATCGCGATGGGTAAACCGATGGCCCCGAAAGAGACAGGCACGGAAGGACCGACCCCGCTCGCTTCGCCTGCGGGGAGTCCCGCAGGATCGAGCCCGGTCGCGTCGCCCGCCTCCAGCCTAACGAAGCCATAGCGCACCGGCATGGTCGCCGATCTCTATCTCCAGCTTCGCACCCGCACCGAGGCGGCGCTGGCCGCGCTCCTCAAGCTGGCGGCCGACATGCAACGCGAGCCCTCCATGCTCGACACCTTGCAGCACATGCTCAAGGACGTGCGCGAGCCGCTCCTCTTCGTCGTCGTCGGGGAGGTCAAAGCGGGCAAATCTTCTCTCCTCAACGCGCTTTTCGGCCAGGAATTTTGCAAAGTCGACGTCCTCCCTGCGACCGATCGGATTTATATTTTCAAGCACGGCCCTAACGAGCAAAGCATCGACGTCTCGGCCCAAGTGACGGAGCGCTATCAGCCGATCGCTTTTCTCGAGAACTTCAACATCGTCGACACGCCCGGCACGAATACGATGGTCGACGAACACCAGGCGATCACGGAGAATTTTATCCCGCGCGCTGATCTCGTGCTCTTCGTCTTTTCCGTCGTTAACCCCTGGGGCGCGTCCGCTTGGGAACTGCTTAAGTTCGTTAACCAAAAATGGCTCAAGAACGTCGTCTTCGTTCTCCAGCAGGCGGACCTGCGCGACCCGCGTGAAGTCGAGACGATCGAGCAGCATTTGCGCGAAACGGCGAATCAAAAACTGGGTTTCGCGCCGCCCATCTTTGCCGTCTCCGCGCGGAAAGCCTTTCTCTCCCGCACTTCGGGCGTCGACAAAAAGCGGCTCTGGGACGAGAGCCAGTTTGCCGCGCTCGAAAATCACATCAACCTGGTGGTGGACGCGTCCCGGCACGGGTTGCCCAAACTCCAGGTCACTTGCCAGACGGCGGCCGTTATTCTCTCCGACAGTGCCGCGCGCGTGCGCAACATCCTGAAGACGATCGTGCGCGACGAGGAACAGCTCGGCCGCCTCGAGGGCATTCTCGAGACGCGGAAAGAACAAAGCTTGCGCCAGATTGGCGGTTTCCTGCGCGGGATCGAACAGGCCTGCCGGCGCTGCGAGACGGAGGGGCAGGAATTGCTCGAACGGAATCTCTCGTTCTGGCGAACCTGGCGGCTTGTTTTTGGAAAGGCGGAGTGGCAGGAGAAATTCCAAACGGAGCTGGAGGTGAAGATGCGGGCGCTGATTCAACCGCAAGTCGAGAACGCCCTACAACTGCTCGAGACCGATCTGCGCAGCCTTTGGCCGCAGTTGCAGGACACGATGGAGAGTCAGTTCAAGGGTGACGCCCGCCTGCAGCTCAGTCAGACCATCCCGGATTTCGCGCGGCAACGGCGCGAGCTCCTGCAGTCGATCGAGCTCACCCTGGTGGAGCGCGTGGCCGGCCGCGGGATGGAAGCGCAACTCGAGCGCATGTTTCGCGAGACGGCCACTTGGTTGCGTTTTCCCGCGGGCGTGGCTGCGGCTGGTGGCATCGTGACGGTGATCGCGGCTATGAGCAGCGCCGCCGTGGCCGACGTGACCGGGATCGTCGCCCTTTCGGCGGCCGCGCTCGGGACCGTCGTCGCTTTCGGACGTCGCCGGAAAATCCTGGCGGAATATCATCGCCAAATGGCCTCGAAGCGGGAGGAACTGGTCGCCGCGATCGAAGAGCAATTGCGGCACGCAATCGATCTTTTCTACGCAGAGATTAGCGGGGTTTTTCAACCGCTGCGCGCGTTTTGCGCCTCGGAGCGGAAGCGTTACGATCCGCTCCTGAGCCGGGTGCGCGAAGTGGAGAAAAACTTCGCCGTCCTGAGCTCCGAGCTCGCGAAAAGCGTGAGCAGCACGCAAGCTTTGTAGCCGGGTCGCTAAACCCCGGTGAGGCGAGAGGCCGCGGCACGAAAAATTTCTTGGAAATCTTCGGCTCGTTAGGGGATTTTGCCGAACGCAGTTGTGGATTGGCCAGACCAACAGCTAAAAGACCGGGATTTCTGGCCCTGCCGCCCGGCTACTTTTTGGCTTTCGCTTTCGTCGAGTATTGCTCGGCCAGTCGTTGCTCGGTCTGCCGTCGGGCGATCACGAAATTATTATTGTCGCCGTAGTTCCGCCACGGACCCGGCGGCACGTCACGCACTTCGACAAACTGCCAATCGGTTAGCGACGTTTGCCCGATCCCAAGGTAGTCGCGGACCGCGGGCGAAACGTCGAGCCCGGCGCCGTGGTTCAGGTTTGGCTTGGGCCGTTCGTTGCGGAAAACATACTGGTAATGATCGGTCCGGAACGGTCCGCAATCTTCCCATTGCGCATAACAAACCCGGTTTCCGCGCCGGATCGCGACCCAGCGATCTTTGCAGACGGAGTGGCCCTGTTGCACAAAAGCCTGCCGAAACCAGGGCACCACGGTGGGCGCTTCCGGTTTGAACTGCCCGTGCGAAACATCGTTATAGGGCAGGGCGATGTAGAACGGGTTTTGCCGCGGGACGAAATTAATCGGGATGTAGTCGTGCCGGCGCGAAGGCTCGGGATTGTCGTAGCCGCCGTAGTTGCGCGTCCACTCGGGGTCCCACGAGCTCTTGTGATTCGGCACCGGGTTATTCGTGGTTGGCATCTCGCCGATCCAGAAAATAGTGGTGACAATGTCGGTCTTCCACGGGTAGCGCGAAGAGGAGAAGCGCGAGGTCGTCGGCACGAAGACTTGCGGCTCGACTTTGAGGAGCGCTTGCGCGCGCAATTTCATCGCATACTTGGCGAAATCCGCGCTGCTTTCGTAGGGCGATTGGGCAGACGCCGGGCCCACCACGGCCATGCTGCAGACCGCGATCGCCATAAGAAAAAGTATCTTTTTTGCCACCATTTCCGCTTTTCGTTTTAGCCGAATTGTCCGCGCAGGCAAGGCGCTTTCATCATCCCCTTTTAGCACGATCCGTTCCAAAATCGCTCAGCTCCGGCTGAGCAGCGTATCCCGGCGGAAAAGGTCATCCCTCATTACCGGATAGTCCATTGTGTAATGCAAGCCCCGACTTTCTTTCCGGCTCAGGGCCGAATCGACGATCAGCGCCGCGACGGTCGCGAGATTGCGTAGCTCAAGCAGGTCGACCGTGATGCGGAAATTCCAGTAAAATTCCTGGATCTCGCGCTGCAAATTTCGCAGGCGAGCGCTCGCGCGTTGCAGCCGTTTGTCTGTCCGCACGATCCCGACGTAATCCCACATCAGGCGCCGGATCTCGTCCCAGTTGTGATAAATTACGACCAACTCGTCGAGATCCTGCACATCGCCGGATTTCCATTCCGGGAGGGAAATCGAGCCCGCCGGGTGAGCCGGCGGCCGACTATGGATCAGCGCCTCGCAGGCCCGGTGCGCGATGACCAAACCCTCCAGAAGCGAATTGCTCGCGAGGCGATTCGCGCCGTGCAAACCAGTCGAAGCGACCTCGCCGATGGCGTGCAACCCGGGCAGGCTGGTCGCGCCGTCCATGTTCGTCCTGATCCCGCCGCACTGGTAATGAGCCGCCGGCACGACCGGGATCGGCTCTTTCGCCATATCGATTCCGTAGCGCATGCAGGTCTCGTAAATATGCGGGAAACGTTCCTGCAAAAACTCGCGCGGCTGCTGGGTAATATCGAGGTAGACGCACTGGGCGCCGGTCCGTTTCATCTCGGCATCGATCGCCCGCGCCACGATATCGCGCGGCGCGAGCGAGCCGCGCGGATCGACCGTCGTCACGAAATCCTCGCCTTTTGCATTGCGCAAAATCCCGCCCTCGCCGCGCACCGCCTCGGAGATGAGGAACGAAGTCGCCTGCGGATGAAAAAGACAGGTCGGATGAAACTGCACGAACTCCATGTTCGCGATGACCGCGCCGGCCCGCCAGGCCATCGCCACGCCGTCGCCGGTCGCGATCGCGGGATTAGTCGTATAGAGATAAACCTTGCCGCAACCACCCGTCGCGAGGAGCAGCCGGTCAGTCCGGATCGTTTCCACGACGCCGGAAACTTCATCGAGCACATAAACGCCGAGGCAATGATCTTCCGTCGCGAAGCCAAGCTTGGCCGCGGTGATCAAATCGACCGCCATGTGATTCTCGAGCAGCTCAATGTTAGGCGATTGCTGTGCGGCGCGGAGCAGAGTGGTCTCAATTTCGTAGCCGGTCAGGTCGTGCACATGCAGGACGCGCCGTTTCGAATGTCCGCCTTCGCGGCCGAGATCGAGTTCGCGATGCCCGGAAACGTCGCGTTCGTCGAAGTGCAAGCCGAGCTCCATCAGTTCGCGAATTCGTTCCGGACCTTCCTTCACCACCGTCTCGACCGCGACTGGATCGCAGAGGCCGGCACCCGCCTCGAGCGTATCGCGAATGTGCAGATCGAAGGAATCCTCCGTGCTCGTGACGCAGGCCACCCCGCCCTGCGCCCAGGCCGTGTTCGAATCCACGCCCTTGCGCTTGGTGATGATCGCGACTCGGCCATGTTTCGCCGCCTTGATCGCAAACGTTAGGCCGGCAATCCCACTGCCGATGACGACAAAATCAAACTCCTTCATTTGAGCAGAATGTTGTCGATCAAGCGTGTCTGGTCGAAGAAAACCGCGACCGCGAGAAGCGAACGCGGCTCAATCGTTAGGCGCGATTGCAGGTCGTCCGCTCCCACGATCTCGGCGTAATCGATCCGGGCGAGGGGCGCGGACTCGATTTGCGTCCGGACCGCGGCCAGGACTTTGCGCGCCGATTTCTCCCGGGACTGAGCCGCGGCCAGGAGGCTGGCGCGAATCACCGGCGCCTGAGCCCGTTCCTCCGGGCTGAGATGCTGATTGCGCGAGCTGAGGGCGAGCCCGTCCGGCTCGCGAATCGTGGGGCCGCCGATGATCTCCACGGCAAAATCGAGGTCGCGCACCAGCCGGCGAATGATGGCCAGTTGTTGAAAATCTTTTTCACCGAAGACCGCCGCGGTCGGCGCGAGGAGGTTAAACAGTTTCGTCACCACCGTGCAGACGCCGCGAAAATGCCCTGGTCGCGAGCTGCCGCAAAGCCGCTCCGAGAGAAGTGTCTCCTCGACGAAAATGGAGCGGTCTTCCGTATACATCTCGTTAGGCGCAGGCCGGAAGATCAGGTCGACGCCTTCCGCGCGGCAGATCTCGTCATCGGCGGTTTCGGGCCGCGGATAACGCGCAAAATCGACGCCCGGTCCGAACTGGAGCGGGTTCACAAAAATGCTCACGGCCACTTCGCCCGCGCTCCCGGCCCGTTCCCGCGCCAGGCGAATGAGTGACACATGTCCGGCGTGCAACGCCCCCATCGTCGGGACGAGGACGCGTTCTTTCCCTTTCGTGTCCTGCAGATGAGCGCGCGATTCCGCGACGGTGGTCATGATCTTCATCAGGTTCGGCTGGCGGTGGGAGTGGGGGCACGCTCCAGCCAAATCGCCTGGCGGGCAAAACGAAATCGGCGCTGCTCAAAGCCGGTCCAACCGGCGGCGCGTGCGAGTTCACTCATTTCGCGATAGGAAAAGGCCCGCGCGACCGAGACGCGGGCGTCGTTCCGCGTCATCGCTTCGCGAAAAATAATCGCCGTGAGCAGAGCGACCCCGAGTTTGGCAAACCATCCGCGACAAAGATCGGCCACCAAAACCTGGCCACGCGAAAGTTCGCGGCAGCGGCGCAACAATTGCAC
The DNA here is from genome assembly GCA_040007175.1 of Spartobacteria bacterium. Lineage (GTDB taxonomy): Bacteria > Verrucomicrobiota > Verrucomicrobiia > Chthoniobacterales > UBA10450 > Palsa-1392. The sequence continues at coordinate 25,514 of JBDTVP010000001.1, read as the reverse complement.
CGCTTCGTCGGCGCTGAAGTGATGCAAGGCGAGCGAGAAAAGCACGATGTCGTAGGAATGTGCTTCGCCGAATCCATGAATATCAGCGCGGTGATATTGAATCTCAGGGGAATTCGCGCTCAACCCGCGCGCGATCTCGATCGTGGAGGCTTGCAAATCGACCGCGTCAATCTCGACCTCGACGCCGCACTCGCGAGCAAACTCAGCCACCAATCGTGGAATATCTCCCGAGCCGGTGGCGAGATCGAGAATTTTCAATTTCGCACCGGGCCGAATCCACCTCCGCAGAAAAAAGCGGATCAACCGGTAGCTGCCGAAGTAGCGATTTAACGAACGTAGATTGCGCAGGTCGGAGATCAATTCCGGCGAGACCGGCTGGGGCAGATCCATCCATTCCGGCTCCGTGGGATCGAACTGGCGCTTCAAAGTGGGAGGGGCCTTTGTGGCCCGTTCAGGGGAGTCGCCACCGCATTCCATCGGGGCGCCGAGGCCCCTCCGACGTTGCGCTTCACGCGAGGAATTTCTGCCACGACTCCGGCAGCGTGGCGGTCTCCACTTCGCTCGCGATCCGGCCTTCAAACTCAGCCTGGAAAGATGTGCTCGTGCCGTAAACCATGACCAGGTCGTCCGATCCCTCCACCCGGAGAGCATGCGCGACGCCAGGAGGAATTACGACCGCAGCATTGTTAGGGCCGCGGTGCTGGTCGCCATCGATGAAAAGCCGCATGGTCCGAGGTGGCAACCCGGCGCGGGCTTCGTGCAGGATCATCTCGGCCCGCCCCTGGACGAAAAACATCACATCCCACTGCTCCGCAGCGTAGAGCCGAAGGGAAAAATTTTCCGGTTCCGCGACGAAAAGGCGCTGGAACCAGTCGTTAGGCGAAATTCCTTCTGGGACGCGCGGCGGATGGATGTGAAACCCTTTCGCCGTCTGGGCAAACATGCGGGCGGCGGCCCATTGCTGCGGCCAAAGCCCGATCCTGGCCAGGACGCCTTCATCGCGGCGCGCGAACTCGCCGAACGATCCGCGGTGCCGCTGCGGATGGATGGTGCGTGCAAAAATTTCGACCCCCGGGATCCAGGCCACGGCGATCTCCGGGTCGGTGCGCTGCGCCGCGGCCAGTTGGCCGGCCTCGATCCCGACCTCGGCGATGCGTTGGGCGAGCGAACGCGTGGTGTAATCGCGCTCCACCAGCCCGGCCCGCGCTTCCGGGGCGAGGGCGTGCCAGCGCTCTGCTTGATTGTTCTTCATCGAGTCGAATTATTTGCCTAACGAGAAATCGGCGCGTTCCCGCGAGAGGTTGGGATTGTAATAAGGATCGTGTTTGAGGTAATCGGGCCAGCGTTCGCGCATCACTTCGGTCTCGAGCGCTTCCACACTGCGCCGCCGCGAGGCCGACTCGTGGTGATACAACTTGGCGAAGGGCGTGTAAACGATCAGATAACCGGCCCGCCGCATTTTCAGGCAGAGATCGACGTCGTTGAAGGTGACCGGCAATCGTTCCTCGTCGAAGCCGCCGACCTCCTCGAAGACTTCGCGCCGGGTCAGGAGGCAGGCGCCGGTGACCGAGCTGTAGTTGCGCGTGACCTGGAGCTGGCGCGAAACCCCGGGCGCATCGGCCGGGAAATGGCGGAAGGCATGATCGGCGATGCCGCCGACGCCGAGGACGACCCCGGCGTGCTGCACGGTGTCGTTAGGGTAAAGCAGCCGCGCTCCCACCGCGCCGACTTCGGGCCGCTGGACGTGTTCCGCCATCACGGTGAGCCATTCGCTCTCGATCACTTCGACGTCGTTATTCAGGAAGAGCATCCAAGGGCTGCTGGTTTGTTCGACCGCGAGATTATTCAAGGCGGAGAAATTGAACGGACCGTTGAAGTGCAGGAGCCGGTGTTCGAAATTCCGGAAATATTCGCGCGCTTCCTCGGATTTGCTCTCGTTGTCGACCACGACGATCTCGTAGTTCGGGTAACTCGTCTTCGAGGTGAGACTGGCGATGCACCGGGAGAGAAGATCGATCCGGTCGCGAGTCGAGATGATGATGGAGATGCGCCGTGTCTCGCGCAGTTCGCGTTTTACCCAGTAGGCGTGCGTCTGCCAGTCGACGGTGACGTGGCCGGATTCGCCGCATCGTTCGAGGTGACTTTCGACCGCGCGCCGGCCGGCTTCGAGCGCGAGCGGTTTGCGGCGGATGTTGTCTGAAGTGGAGGTTTCGCTCCGGCGCCAGTGATAAAGAATGCGCGGCAGGTGATGAATCCGGGTGGTCAGTTCGCTGACCCGGAGGAACAGGTCGTAGTCCTGAGCGCCATCAAATTCCGGCCGGAAGCGGCCGGCTTTTTCCACGATCTCGCGCCGGATGGTGCTGAAATGGCAGAGGTAATTATAGGAGAGGAGAAAATCGGGCGACCAATCCGGCTTGAACTGCGGCGCGGTCAGGCCTTCCTCGGTGATCTTGTCTTCGTCGGAAAAAATGAAATCGATCTCGGGATTTTTTTGCAGGTAACCGACCACCTCGAAGAGAGCGTCGGGCTCGAGGAGGTCGTCGTGGTCGAGCAGGCTGACCCACTCCCCTCGCGCCTGTTCCAGGCCGGAGTTGGAGGCCGCGGAAATTCCGCCGGTGCTTTCTCGCCTAACGAGGACGATGCGCGGATCACGTTTTTCAATTGTGCGGAGGAGGTCGAGCGTCTCCGGGAGGGTGGAAGCGTCGTCGACCAGGATCAGCTCCCAGTTTTCGTAGGCCTGGTGCAGGACGGAATCGATCGCTTCGCCTAACCAAGACGCAGGGGTGTTAAAAACCGGCGTGATGATGCTCACGAGAGGGCGATAGGAAAAAGCGCGGGCCTCGACCAGCGCCCGGGCCAGATCGTCCCCGGTGGGCCGCCGTTCCTGCAGCCATTTCTGGTATTCGTTAGGCGTGGGCGCCGGGCCTCGGGTCGCGGCCGCGCCGCCGAGTTGCTTGCGCACCTCGCGGATCAGTTTCTGGGGCAGGCGATACGGCGCCAGGATGACCTGCCCGATCTTGCGCTCGGGCGATTTACGCAGCGCCTGCTTTTCCGCCTTGAGCTGCTTCAAGTCGCGCTTCGCTTGTTTGAGGTTTAGCACTTTTTCCTCAAGCCTCGCGATGTGGCGGTCGGCCGCTTCCAGTTCCGCCATCCGCGTTCGCAAGGTGCGATGCAAGCCGCGCAACTGGTCGTTGACCAAGGCGAAGCCACTCTCCACTTCCGGCAGGAGCGCGGCAGCGGAATCCGCTTTCCGTTTCCGGGTGAGCCAAATCGCGCCGTGTTGGATGTCGACGATATCGCAATCGTAACTGGGAAAAAAACCGAGACGCGCGAGCGTGAGGACGAGTGGCGGGCGCCGCTTTGCGACGTTCGCACCGGCTCCAGGAATGAGGACAACGTCGTTCGTTAACGGAGCTAATCGATCGAGCACGGGGCCATCGTCGCCCCCTTCGATCTGCGGCGGGTAAAACCAGACGACCAAATCGAAGCGCGGCTGACGCTCATGTTGCCGAAGAGCATCCAACTCGGCCAGCCCGTTACAGATCGTGAAAGCCGGTCCGTCCTCCGGACGTTGATCCGCAAACTGCACCGCTGCGTTCCCGAACAGGAGCAGGCTTTTCGGCGCGAATTTTTGCACGATGAGGCGCGCGAAATCGGAGCGCACGGATGGGAAGAGGCGCGGCTGCACGGGAGCACATTATAATGATTGCAGCCGCTCGCAGGCAAAATTACGGTGCAGCCGCATTCCGTCCCGCCTTCGCCGACTGCCTGCATGGTCGATTTTTGCGTTTACCTCTTTTACCGCGCGGCGCTGGCCTTGCTCGCCGTGCTGCCGGTGCGCGTCGTTTTTGCGCTCGGGAAAATCCTGGGTTTTCTCGCCTGGATCTTTCTCTCAAAATATCGCCGATTGGCCCGCGGTAACGTCGAGATCGCTTTCGGCGCGGAAAAATCGGGGCCGGAGAAGAAGCGCATTGTGCGCGCCCATTTCCAACGGCTGGGGGCGAATCTGCTCAGTGGGATGAAACTCAACACCCTGCCGCTCGAGCAGGTCGTGGCGCTCGTCGCCACCGAAGGAGCGGAGAATGTGCACCGCGAGTTGCGCGCCGGCCGGCCGGTCGTGCTCGCGCTCAGCCATCTCGGGAACTGGGAATTGTTCGCGCAAATCCTGCCGCATTATTTCGGCTACACCCGGCTGAGCACGGTCTATCAAAAGCTCGGTAACCCGCATCTCGACCGGTTCGTTAGGGAACAACGCGGGCGTTTTGGGATCGAGCTCTTCGATCGGAGCGAAGGCTTTCACGAGGCGATCAAGTTGCTCCGCGCCGGCGGGATGATCGGAATCCTGAGCGACCAGCACGCCGGCGACCATGGCATGTGGACGCCGTTTTTTGGTCGACTGGCCTCGACTTCGCCTCTGCCCGGGTTGCTCTGCAAACGGACCGGCGCGGCATTGATCGCGGCCTCGCTTTACACCGATGGCCCGGGGCAATGGCGGATGACTTTCAGTGCGGCATCCGATCAACCTAACGACAGCGTGCCAGCGCTAACGGCGAAAACAAACGCGTTGATCGCGGAGGAGATCCGGCGCGCCCCGGAAGATTGGTTTTGGGTCCACAATCGCTGGAAAACGCCGCGGCCCGACTGGCTGCTAATGAAATACCGGCGCGGTCTTTTTCTGCCGGAGACGATCCCGCCGACGGAGCTGAAGCCGTTCCGCATCGTGATCCGGGGCAGCAACTGGCTGGGGGATAGCGTGATCAGCATCCCGACGGTGCGGGCGATCAAGCGCGGCCGGCCGGACGCGCACGTTACCGTGCTCGCTCCGGAAAAGATTGCGGCCGTCTGGCGCCTCGTCCCGGAAGTCGATGAAGTCATTTCGTTAGGCAAGAAATCGCTCTGGTCGGCGGTGAAGAGGTTGCGGACCGGGCCGGACTATGACGTCGGTATTCTTTTTCCAAATTCCCTCCGGGTGGCCCTGGAACTTTGGTTGGCCGGTGTTCCGCGCCGGGTCGGGTATGCCGGACATGGACGGCGTTGGCTGCTCAACCAGATCGTGCGGCCAGCAGAACGGAAAGGCCCGCCGCCGCACCAGGTGGAACATTATCTGGATCTGGCGCGTTCGTTAGGGGTGGACGCCGAGGCGGGAGAAATCGCGTTGCCCTCGCGGTCGACGAGGAGTGGAGGGGAACGAAGGATCGGGCTTTGCCCGGGCGCGGAATACGGCTCGGCGAAACGCTGGCTGCCGGAGCGTTTTGCCGCCGTCGCCAACGCGGTGGGCGGCGAGTGGGTGCTCTTCGGGACCGCCAAAGACCTGAAAGTCGGGGCGGAGATCGCCGCGGCGCTGGGCGATAATTGCACGAATCTGATCGGTCAAACGACACTCGAGCAACTGATCGATGAGCTGCGGAAATGCGCCCTGCTTTTGACGAACGACACGGGCACGATGCACCTCGCAGCGTTGCTTGGGGTGCCGGTGGTCGCGGTCTTCGGTTCGACCGAACCGAGCCTGACCGGTCCGCTGGGTCGAGGAAATCACGTCGTTAGGCAAAAAGTCGAGTGCAGCCCCTGTTTCCTGCGCGAGTGCCCGCTCGACTTCCGCTGCATGAATGCGGTCAGCGTGGAAGAAGTTGCAGCGGCGGTGGGGAAAGTTTTGTCATCCTGAGCCGCGCTGCGCGGGATGACAAGATTGGGAGAGATGCCGGCTGGCGCCTACACCTTCATCACCTCGGCGTCTTTACGCTCGAGATGATCGTCGATCGATTTCACAAAACGGTCGGTTAATTTCTGAACCTCCGCCTCCGTGTCGCGCAGCTGGTCTTCCGTCACGTCGCCGGCCTTCTCCAGCTTCTTCGCGTCGTCCATTGCCGCCCGGCGATTGGCCCGCACCCGGACGCGCGCCTCCTCCGCCATCTGCTTGAGCGCTTTGACCAGATCTTTGCGGCGCTCTTCTGAGAGCTCGGGAATGGGCAGGCGGATGAGCTTGCCATCGACCAGCGGGGTGATGCCGATCTTCGATTCCTTCAGAGCCTTCTCGATATCGCGCACGGTCGAGGCGTCGAACGGTTGCACGACGAGCAGGCGCGGCTCTGGCGTGGTGATGAGCGCAAGCTGTTTCAATTTCATGGCCGAGCCATAAGCCTGCACGTCGACGTTCTCGACCAAGGCGGGCGACGCTTTCCCGGTCCGCACACTGGCGAATTCGTGGATCATGTAATCGACGCTTTTTTCCATCGCCATCTCGGCTTCGAGGAGGATTTCTTCGGCGTTCATAAAGTGGTGCAAGAAAGCTGCGGCGGGGTCGAATCGCAATCGTTAATCGGAAACGAGCGTGCCGACCTTTTTCCCGAGCACGACATCGCGGACGTTGGTCGGGTGGTGCATGTCGAAAACAATCATCGGGATTTTGTTATCCATACAGAGGCTGAAAGCGGTCGAATCCATCACTTGCAGCCGCTTCGTTAGGGCTTCGGTGAAGGTGATCTTTTCGTAGCGTTTCGCGTCGGGATAAATTTTCGGGTCGCGGTCGTAGATGCCATCGACCTTGGTTGCTTTGAGAATCACGTCGGCTCCGATCTCGCTCGCCCGCAAAGCGGCGGTGGTGTCGGTGGAAAAGTATGGATTGCCGGTGCCGGCAACGAAGATGACGACGCGGCCCTGTTCGAGATGACGCACCGCGCGGCGGAGGATGAACGGCTCGGCGATATTTTGCATCTCGATCGCGGTTTGGACGCGGGTGGTGACACCGCTCTGCTCGAGCTCGCTCTGCAGGGCGAGGCCGTTGATCACGGTCGCGAGCATGCCCATGTAATCGGCCGTGGTGCGGTCCATCCCGCGATGACTGGCGGCGAGTCCGCGCCAGATGTTGCCGCCGCCGACGACGATCGAGATTTGGACACCGAGGTCGTAGACCTCTTTCACCTGGCGGGCGATCTCCTTCACGATCTGGGGCGAGATGGTTTCGCGCGCGCCGGTTTCCCGCAGGGCTTCGCCACTTAATTTCAGGACGATGCGTTTGTAAGCGGGCTTTTCCTTTTCCATCTCGGCGGGATGATCGATCAGAAATGCAGTCTTGGGGAGGAAAAACCGCGCAAAAACTCTTCCGCCCCCATCCGGCGCTTCCCTTCGAGCTGCACTTCGGTGAGGCGCAAGGTGCCGCGGCCGGTCGTGACGAGGACGGCGTGGTCGTTCGTCTGGGAAATGGAGCCGGGGTCGCCGGCGGCATCTTCCGCGGCGAGCTGGGCAGGAAAGATTTTCAAATTGCGCGACTTGTCGTGGGCGTCGGCCAGTTGGGTGAAAGCGCCGGGCCAGGGATCAAAGGCGCGAATTTTTCGCGCGATGATTTCGGCTGGTTCCGACCAATCAATGCGGCCGTCGTCGCGCGTCAGCTTCGACGCATAACTGGCGTGGGCGGGATCCTGCGGAGTGCGCGGCGGATCCGGCTGCGCAAGTTGTGCGAGCGCGTCGCGCAAAGCCGATGGCGCGCACTCGGCCAGGCGGTCGTGGAGCGAGCCACCGGTCTCGTTAGGGGAAATGTCCAGTCGGTTTTGCAGAAGCATGTCGCCGGTATCGAGGCCTTCATCCATGTAGATGACGGTGATGCCGGTTTCGCTCTCGCCCGCGACGATTGCCGCCTGGATTGGCGCGGCTCCGCGATGCCGGGGAAGAAGAGAAGCGTGTAAATTCAGGCAGGCGATTTTCGGAATTTCGAGAACGCTTTTCGGCAAAATCTGGCCATAGGCCATGACCACGATCACGTCGGGCGCGAGCGCGCGAAGCGCCGCGACGGTTTCGTCCTCGCGAATCCGCGCCGGTTGAAAAATTGGAATGTCGGTTGAACCCAGCGCCGCCTTAATCGGGGGCGCGTGAATTTTTTGCGCGCGACCGACCGGCTTGTCCGGTTGCGTCACGACCCCGACCAGTTCGTGCTCGGTGGAGTTAAGCAAGGAGTGCAACGTCGGCACACCGATTTCGCCTGTGCCGATAAAGACGATCCGCATGCCACGCCTTACGGCATCAAACCACGGGGCGTCCGGGTTCGCGGGGAGCGTGGCGGCACGGCCGCGCGCGCGACCGCTTTATCGCCGGCGGTCACTTCCCGCTGACCGACCGACGCGGCGCAATTTGTGCAGAGATAGTCGTAGAGCTCGCGGTCCGGGAGGATGAGAAGCAGGCGTTCGCGCACCGGCATGGCCGCCTTGCACTTCTCGCAATAAAGGCTCGAGGCGGTGAAACTCTCAAATTGCTGCTGACTCATGATCTCCGTCCGAGACCGTCTCCAGAATATGGAAGAGCACCTTGGCCGGCGACTCGGTGGCGTCGACCATCTGGACGCGATCCTTGTAATGATCGAGCACCGGTTTTGATTCGTTTTCGTAAGTCGCGAGGCGGCGCTTGATCACTTCTTCGTTCGCGTCGTCGAGGCGATTGTCCTTGAGGGCGCGCTTTTTGAGGCGGGCGAAAAGGGCATCGCGGTTTGGGCAGGAAAGATGGAAAACTTTTTTCACATCGATCATCTCGTCCATGATTTTGGCCTGGCCGGCGTTGCGCGGGATGCCATCGAGGACGAGCACATCGATATCCGGTTTAAACTGGTGGGCGTCGACCGCGGCATCGATCCGGGCCTTCCAGAGTTCGACCGTGATGTCGTCCGGCACGAGTTCGCCACGGCTGGAATACTCGAGGAAAGCAGTCCCGAGGCGGGTTCGGGTGTCGATCGTGCGAAAGACATCGCCGCAGGCGCAATGAAAGAAACGTGGAATGGACCCGAGAGAGCGCCCTTGCGTGCCCTTGCCACTGCCAGGCGCTCCGAAAAGAAGATAGGTGGTGTATTTCATCGCGGTAGTAAATCGGATATACCTGAAATTGGCCCGCGACACAACGCGCAAGGCGAGGGTCCGAGGTTCAGCCGGGGGGAAGAACGCCTAACGAAAGTGATCGGGAAAAAAATCAGCTGGCGGAAGCAACTTCGGCCGGCACCACGTTGACCCGGCGACCGGCTCGATCGAAGCGCACCTGACCGTCGACCAAGGCAAAGATGGTGTAATCGCGACCGAGGCCGACGTTCTTGCCCGGGAGAAATTTCGTCCCGCGCTGGCGGATGATGATGTTGCCGGCGACGACGACTTCACTGCCAAATTTTTTCACGCCGAGCCGTTTGCTGACGCTGTCGCGTCCATTCTTGACGCTGCCTTGTCCTTTTTTATGAGCCATGAGGAAAGTTGGGTTGAGAGTTCGAGGTGAGGCGCGCCGCTATTCGGCCGCTTCTTTTTCGGCCGCGGCCTTTTTGGTTTTCGAACCGAGGCTGATGCCGGTGATCTTGATCCGGGTCAGTTTGCGGCGGTGGCCGACAGTGCGGTGGTAACCTTTGCGACGCCGATATTTGAAAGCGATGACCTTCTTGTCTTTGCGCTGCTCGACGACTTCGCCGGAGACGCTGGCGCCGGAAACCAAGGGGCTGCCTTGGGTCATTTTATCGCCGTCCGCGTGCAGGAGCACCTCGCCAAATTTCATTTTGTGGCCCGCTTCGCCCTCGAGCAAGTCGACGTCGATCGTGTCACCTTCTGCGACGCGATATTGTCTGCCGCCTGTTTTGATAATTGCGTAAGCCATGGCCTTGAGAAAAGTCGGAGAAAGTCACATGCACGCTCCACTTTGACAAGTAGAAATCCCGCCGTCTGGCGAAAGTGCGCCTCTCGCTCGGCTATTGCGGTTGTTTTGGTTGCTCGATTTCCTGACGCTCGACCCGGACGGCGTGCTGGTCTGGTTCGACATGAGCGCCGAAGTAATCCGCGTAAACCTGGGTGAACTCCGCGCCGAAAAGGAGAATCTGCGAAGAATAATAAACCCAAAGCAGGAGGGTGATGAGAGAACTGGCCGCGCCGTAGGCAGAGGCGGCCGAGCCGCTGCCGAGATAAAGCCCGAGCGCCCATTTCCCGAACCCGAAGAGGAGGGCGGTCATGCCGGCGCCAATCCAGACATCGCGCCAGCGAATTTTCACATCGGGCAGGTATTTGAAAATCATGGCGAGAAGAAAGGTGATCATCGCGAAATCGAAGAGGAGATAAACGGTCACTGCGAGCACGATTCCACCTGGGAAAAGGCCTTGCACGTAGTGACTGAAGGCCTTGAGCAAAGTCTCGAAGGTCATCGAAACGAGGAGGAGAAAACAGACCCCGCCGACCATCGCGAACGACAAAAAACGCGCGCGCAAAAAGCCCCAAATCCCGGCGCCCGGTTTTGCTTTGACGCCCCAGATCGTGTTCAGCGCATCCTGCAACTGTCCGAAGACGCCGCTCGCTCCGAAGAGCGCGAGCGCGACGCCGATGATGGTGGCCCACATGCTTTTGCCCGGTTGCGAAGCTTTTTGAGCGATTCCCTGCACCACTTCGATAGCGCTCCGGTCGAGAAAATAACTCAGTTGCTGCGTCACTTTCTCCCAGGCACCGGCAGGATCGTTCCGGAAAATCAGGCCGAGCACGGCGAGCAGGACGAGGATCAGCGGAGCGAGCGAGAAAACGGTGTAATAGGCGAGGGCCGCGCCTAGCTGTGGAGCCTTGTCATCCGTCCATTGTCGGAAGGTCTCTTTAAATAGGTTGAGAGTGGTGCCGGCCAAGTTTTTGCCGGTCAGGGTGTCGGGCGCTTCGCTCATCAACGGGGAGATCGTCCTGCCCGTGCCGTTCGATCCTGTTTTTCCGTCTCGGCTTTCGCGATCAGGAGGGTGATCTCGCCTTTGGCCGGATGCGCTTCGTAGTGGGCAAGCAATTCGGCGCCGGTGCCGCGCCGGAATTCCTCAAATCTCTTCGTCAATTCTCGCGCCACGCAAAGCTGGCGATTTGGCATCAGCTCCGCGCAGGCCGCCAGGGTTTTGTTGATCCGATACGGGGACTCGAAAAAAACCGTCGTCTCTGTCCTTTCCGCGGCGGCCGTCAGTTCGCGCGCGCGCTGTCCGCTTTTGACCGGGAGGAAGCCGCGATAGGAAAAATGTTCGAGGTCCAAACCGGAACCAACCAAACCCGTAGTGATGGCGGAGACTCCCGGCACAATAGTGAAAGGCAGCTCGCGCTCGATGCAGCGACGGATCAAGCGCGCGCCGGGATCGGAGAGACCCGGCATCCCGGCGTCCGTGATCAACGCCACGGCCTCGCCCGCGGCCAGCCGCTCGATCAGCTCCGCGGTGCGCATCGCTTCGTTATGCGCATGATAACTAACGAGCGGTTTCCGGATCTCGAAATGCCGGAGCAAATTGCCGGAATGGCGCGTGTCCTCGGCCGCGATCAGGTCGACCTGCTTCAGGGTCGCGAGCGCGCGGAGCGTGATGTCTTCCAGGTTGCCGATCGGGGTGCCAACGACGTAAAGCATGCCGGAGAATGCGCCAGAAAAGCCGGGACCGGTACATAAAAATCCGGGAGCCGGATTGGACGGCTCCCGGAAATGTTACTTCACTTTATTGGCCGCGGACCCTGACCCTGACCTCGTTCGAGCAAGTGCCCGTATCTTGTTCGCAGACCTGGTAGATAAAGATCGTTCTACCCTCACCGGAAGTACCGGTGCGGTCCTGATAGGTGCCGTCGTCGGTCGTGGTGGCAATCACCGCGCCGTCGCGGACGATGTCCATTGGGCCGCCATCCGACGGGCTCCAGCGAAGGGCCACGATGTTCTTACCCCGTTGCCGACGGGCCTCTGCAGTGAGCGTGATGTCACCACCACCGCCGCCGGTGACTGCGCCATTCACACCCATCGAGAAGTCGTAGGGCTGACCAACATTCGCGGTGTCGCTGAAGACGAAGCCGAAGAACGGGCTGTCAAAGAAGGCGTTTAGGTTGTTGCCCGGAGGCGTGCCGACGGCATTAAGACCACTGGTCGTCGAAACAAACGAACGACCCGAAAGGTCGCCGATTGGTGTCACGTTGAGCCAGTAGGTGGAGGTGTCGCCGGGCAGATGGACGCTCAAGCCGCCGACTTCCACCATGAACTCGGTGAAACCGAAGTCACCGCGGCCGGTCGGGGTGACGGTCGGTGTCACGGTCATACCGCTGGCGATGAGGGTGCCGCCATTGCCTTCCGAAATGCCCTGGCGAATTTCCCAGGTCGCGCCGGTCACGTTAGTGTCCGCGAGATTATTCGAGAAGACTGAGGTCACATCCCATCCTGCGGAATCGGTCACTTCGAAGTCATCGTAGGTATGCGCGAACGCGCCCGAGCCGAGGCTGGTGTCCTGTTCGTTAGCGAGGCCGTTGACGTTGTTGAAGTCACCGTTATACCAGAGGGCGTCTCCCGGAGGAGGTGTCGCGGTTGGCGTTGGCGTCGGGGTTGGCGTTGGCGTTGGTGTCGCGTTGCCGGTATCGGCGCGAATCAACCAATTGCCAGGAAGTCCGAAGTCGTCGATCAAGCCGAGGAAATCGTTGTTTCCCGGATTATTGATGTCGACCGGACCGCCACTGCTCATGGCGGCGATCCAGCTCTGCCGATGCAGCGTGCTGCTTTGGTCGATGCCTTGGAAGAAATGCTGAGGCCCGTTGTTCATCGGCGTCTTGTCGCCGACGAAGAAACTGGTGGCCCCGGCTGGCAGGTTCACGGCCGGTGAGAACGTGTAGGACACAAAGGTATCCGTGCCGGCATTCTGAATCGTGCCTGCGACGGATCCTATTAGCACCGCGTCACTCGGATTTCCGTCACCGTTTGGATCGCTCCAAACGGCAATCGTGACTGCCGTCCCGTTGATCGCTTCCGGGAAATTAGGAGTTCCCCAAGCGACGCTCACTGAAGAGATTGCTGTTTGGCCTGGAATGACGTCAAACTGGTTAAACCAGAGCGACTCGAAGTTCTGTGAGCCATTACCGAAACCGACCGAATCTTCCGCCGATCCGTCATCGATCTGGTAAATGGCCAACGGTAACAAATGGCCCGCGCCGCGAGCCGACATTGCCGGGTTGTTACCCCCGCCTTTTGATTGATTTTGTTGTTTGGCTGTTGATAGGCCAGGCCGTCCCGCTTGCGCACTGAGTGCGAGCGAGGCGACCAGGGCCATCGTCGTCAGCATTACCTTCTGCAGGGTTGGATGTTTCATGCCGCGAGTAGGCCGGATTTTCTGACACCTGGTCAAGCATTTTTTGCCTGACTTAATGGTCACGATCGAGCAGCATCTACCCTAGGGGAGAGACCTTCCGCGGAACAGAAACCGGGATCCATTTCTCCTGGCTGGAGAAGGAGGAAGCGGGCGGAAGATTTTTTAGGAGTGCGCCGCACAGCGGAACGCGGTACAACAGAAAGATGGCCCGCAAATCAACCCGCGTCGCGAGTGCGCTCGCCTCGCCCGATTCCATTCTTGTTCCCTCGAACGGCGGTGCCCTGGCGCCCGATGAACGGCGGCTCAATTTTGGCGACCGTTGGGTCTATGCACCCGCTCCCGAGCAAAGCGACTATCTCAAGATCAAGCCGCGTTATCAGCTTTTCATTGACGGCAAATTCCGCGCCCCGCATTCCGGCCGGTATTTCGATTCGATCAACCCGGCGACGGAAGAGAAATTAGCTGAAATCCCGGAGGCCAGCGCGCGCGACGTCGATCTGGCGGTGAAGGCGGCGCGCCGGGCGCACGACAAAGTCTGGGGCCGAATGCCGGGTCGCGAGCGCGGTAAGTTTCTTTATCGCATCGCCCGTCTCGTGCAGGAAAAATCGCGGGAGCTCGCCGTTCTCGAGTCGATCGATGGCGGGAAGACGATCAAGGAAAGCCGCGATATCGATCTGCCGCTGGTCGCCGCGCATTTCTTTTACTACGCGGGTTGGGCGGACAAGCTGGACTATGCTTTTCCGGGACGAACCCCACGTTCGTTAGGCGTGGCCGGGCAGATCATTCCGTGGAATTTTCCGCTCCTGATGGCGGCCTGGAAACTGGCCCCGGCCCTCGCCGCGGGCAACACCTGCGTACTCAAGCCGGCCGAGACGACTAGCATCACCGCTCTGCATTTAGCCGAGATATTCCAAGAAGCCGGGCTGCCCGACGGCGTCGTCAACATCGTGACCGGAGCCGGTCCGACGGGCAAGGCGCTGGTCGAGCACGATGACGTGAACAAAATCGCCTTCACCGGCTCCACCGCGGTCGGCAAAATGCTGACCCGCGCCGTCGCCGGGACGAAAAAGAGACTCACCCTCGAGCTGGGCGGCAAAGCGGCCAACATCATCTTCGAAGACGCCGCCATCGACCAAGCGGTCGAGGGCATCATCTCGGGTATTTTTTTCAACCAGGGTCACGTCTGTTGCGCCGGCTCGCGCCTTCTCGTGCAGGAAGGCGTTTTCCCGGCGGTCATCCGCAAGTTGCGCGACCGCATTTCCTCACTCCGGGTCGGCAATCCGCTGGACAAAAACACCGACATAGGCGCGATCAATTCGAAGAGGCAACTCGACAAGATTTGCGAGTTGGTCGACAGCGGCCTGCAGCAAGGCGCGGAGCTGGTGCAGCCGCGGCTGCGCTTGCCGGAGAAAGGTTATTGGTATCCGCCGAGCTTCTTCACCGGCGTCACCGCCTCGCATCGCATCGCGCAGGAAGAAATCTTCGGGCCGGTGCTCAGCGTGATGACTTTCCGCACCCCGGAGGAAGCGATCGAGCGCGCGAACAACACGCCCTATGGCTTAAGCGCCGGAGTCTGGACCGATAAAGGCAGCAAGATTTTCAAGATGGTAAGTAAACTGCGCGCGGGCGTGGTCTGGGCCAACACCTACAACAAATTCGACCCGACCAGTCCCTTCGGCGGCTACCGCGAGAGCGGCTTCGGCCGGGAAGGCGGCCTCCACGGTTTACGACCCTACGTCAGCCTCTCCTAATGTGGGAGGGGCCTTAGCTTACCCCTACGGCCCAGCGCGCCGCCACAGCCCCGGCCACTATTTCGCGCCTAACGAGACTCTTTCGTCTCGAAATAAAGCACAACAAAAACTGCCACGAGCGCCGGCCGTAAAACGGCATGCACCAGTCCGCTTAATAGCGTCGTTAGGCCAGATAGCAGGTCGGGCGCTTGCGCGGTCGCCATCGCCTGGAGCAGGCTCGCGGCCTGCTCCACGCTGGTCACGCCGCGCATCCGGAAAAGCACTACCGGCAGCTCGATCGCCAAGTTCAAGAGTATGATCGCGAGCAGCCAGAGCGAAGCGATCATCGCCCCGCGAAAGAGCGGCCGTTGCGTGCGCGGTCGCTCCTGGCCACTCCGCGCCAGTTCTTTGCTTTCGCGCAGCGCTTCCATCGCGTCGCTGCCACCGAGTGCGCCGGCCTGCTGCCAGAAAAGAAAGTTAATAAAGAGCCGTGCCACCATGTAGGCCGTGAAAGCGAGGAGGAGCAACGTAACGAGCAGGGTGCTGAGGGATGCGGCGCCGGCCGCGAGCGAGAACGCGACCAGGAGCGGGATCACCGTCCAGAGAAAATAGCTGCCGTAAACGATCAGCCCGAGGATGAACATCCGCGTCCAAAGAAGCTTGGCCCGGCTCAGGATATCGCGCAGGCCGGGATTGCGTCCGGCGCGGAGATCGGCCGCCAGCAGCTGCATCCCGGCGAGCGAAAATGGCCATGCGATGACGAGCAGCACCAGCATGACGAAGACCACGAGCGCGCTGGCGATGACCGTTCCGAGCGGGCCTTGCGCTTTTGGCATTTCAAGAAAAGGCGCCGCCATCTGGAGAAAAAACGACGGCACGGAGACGAGGAGAGCGAGCGCGAAAAAGCGCCCGAAGCCCTGCCGGTAAATGCGCCAGCCGCTCCCAACGATTTCGCCAAAGCTCCCTTGCCTAACGATCGCCGGCGGCGTCGCCGGCAGCTCGTTTTCCTCGCCGAAAATCTCCGGCAATTCGCCCGCTTGAATCCAGCGCTCACTTTCCGGTTCGCGGATTTCGTTCTCGCGGATGAGCCGGCCTTCGCGTTTCCATTCGCGCAATTCTTCGAGATCGACCGGGCCGTATTCCCTGCCTTCCACCCGCACGATCCATTGGTCCGACATGCGGCTCAATTAACTGCGATTCTCGAGAATGACTAGCGACAGGTGGAATTCCGAATGACCAATTTCCAATGATGATTCGATTTCCCAGTTCGAAAGGACGAAAGTCTGGCCGCGGCGCCTCCGCGTCGTCATTCCCTGGTCGTTTGCCATTCGGAGTTGGTCATTTCGCGCCGGTTTGCGATAGAGTAGCAAGGTGAGACTCCTCCTCGTCGACGGCCACTACTACGTTTACCGCTCCTACTTCGCGATCCTGCATCTCTCGAATTCCCGGGGCGAACCGACCAACGCGATCTTCGGTTTCACCAAATCGCTCCGGCTCATGCTCAAACATTTGCAGCCCGACCTGGCCGCGGTGGTCTGGGATCGGGGCCTGCCGCAGCGCCGGACCGAATTGCAGCCGGAATACAAGGTGACGCGCAAGGAAATGCCGGCCCCGATGGTGCCGCAGATCGATTACATCCAGAAACTCATGCCGGCGCTCGGGTTCAAGAATCTCTCGCTCCCGGACACCGAAGCGGATGACCTGATGGGCTGTTACGCGATCAAGGCGGCCGAACGCGGCATCGAGACGATCCTCGCGACGAACGACAAGGATCTTTACCAACTGGTCAATCCCAAGGTGAAAATCTACAGCACGGCGAAAGCGGACCTCCCGTCGCCCAAAGACGGTTTTGCCCTTCTCGGCGAAGAAGAAGTCACCGCCAAATGGGAAGTGCCGCCGCCGATGATTGGCGATGTCCTCGCGATCGCAGGGGATGCCGTCGATAACATCCGCGGGATCGGGCTCGGCCGAAAGACCGCCGCCAAACTGCTGCGGGAATTTGGCAGCCTCGACGCGCTCCTCGCCGGGCTCGACAAGGTCAAGCTCCCCAAGACGCGGGACAAGATCGAGACCGCGCGGGAGCAGATCCTGCAGAACCGCAAAATGGTCGAGCTCGATTGCCACCTGCCCTTGCCGGAGCCGATCGATGAGCTGCGGATCACCCCCGACTATCCGCGATTGATCGAGGCGCTGGAGGAATGCGAATTCAAATCGCTTCTCCAGGAGGTGCGCGACGAAGCGGCCCGCACCGTCCCTCCCGGCCGCGTCGTGCAAGGCGAGCTGCTTTAAATCGTCATCGTGCTCCTGCTCGTGATCGCTCCGGAAAGGCCCGATTGAGATCGCGAGCGGGAGCCCAATGACGGCCCGGGAAAAATCTTTTGAACGGCGCCTAACTACCGCTGTCTAACTGCACTGGTTAAGGCGATTCGGGCTGGCGCACGTTCTCGCATTCGAAGGTTTCTCCGCGTGCCCGGCCCGGATCTTTTTTTTGGGCCTTGTCCCCCTTCATTCCCCTCGCATTGTGCAACCATCAGGGGCCGCTGGGTGCGATTCCCCTGCAAGCATGAACTTTTCTGCCGAAGACCTCCAAATCATCGACCTCGCCCTGCGCGAGGATATTGGGAGTGGCGATATCACGAGTGAGTATTTCGTGGGCGCTGACGACCAGGCTTCAGCCCGCGTCATTGCCAAGGAACGGGCGATCCTCGCCGGCACACAAGTGGCGGCGGAAGTTTTCCGGCGGGTCGATCCCGATCTGCGGATCGAAGTGGCCCAGAAGGACGGCGCAACCGTCGCCGGCGGCATGGCGGTCCTCGAAATCCGCGGCCGCGCCCGCTCGATCCTGACCGGGGAACGGGTCGCGCTCAACTTTCTCCAGCGCCTAAGCGGGATCGCGACCCTGACCCATCAGTTTGTGGAAGCGGCCGGGCCGAACGGCGCCAAAATTCTTGATACACGAAAAACCACGCCCGGGTTGCGGCGCTTTGAAAAGGCAGCGGTCAGCGCTGGCGGCGGCACCAATCACCGCTTTGGGCTCTTCGATATGGTGCTGGTGAAAGACAATCATCTCCTCGCGCGCAACGGTCTGGCGCGTTTGAGCGTCGCGATCGAGCGGGTGCGCAAGGAGCGGCCCGGGCTGCAAATCGAAGTGGAAGCGGACAATCTTGATCAGGTCCGCGCGTTACTCGAGATCGACGGAATCGAAGTCATTCTGCTCGATAACATGCGCGGCACGCAGCTGCGCGAAGCGGTCGCGATCGGCAAAGGGAAGGTGAAATTCGAGGCGAGCGGCGGGGTTAACCTGCGTAACATTCGGCAGATCGCGGCGACGGGAGTCGATTTCGTCTCCATCGGCGCGCTCACTCATTCCGCGCCCGCGATCGATTTTTCTCTCGAGCTGACTCATGTCGCCGCCTGACGGCCAAACCTTCACCTGCACGAGCAGGAGCAGGAAATGAACGAGCCGGATCGGCTCAGCGCGGCCGAACTCAGCGAATCGTTAGGCGAAGGCGTCATCGGCCGGCGCATCATCGTCCTCGAGTCGACCGGTTCGACGAACGATTTCCTCCGGCAAATGCTCGCGCCGGAATTGCCGGAAGGCTTCGTCGTTTTCGCCGAGGAACAGACCGCCGGTCACGGGCAGCGCGGTCACCGCTGGGAGTCAGCTCCGCACCGCGGACTTTGGTTTTCGATTCTGCTCCGGCCGCAATTTCCTGCGGCCGAATCAGCCCGCCTGACGAACTGGGCGGCGCAGGCGGTGGCCGCGACGATTGGTCGTGCAACCGGGCTGCCGGCGACAATCAAACTGCCTAACGACGTTTACGTTGGCGTGCGCAAGGTGGCCGGCGTGCTGGTTGAAACCAAGGCCGGCCGCGGCGTCGAATGGACAGCGATTGCGGGGATTGGTGTGAATTTGAATCAGGCGCTGGAAGAATTTCCGGATGAGTTGCGGGAACGCGCCGGCTCCCTCGCGATGGCGCTTGGGCGCCCGATCAATCGCGCGGCCTTCGCGGTCGCCTTGCTCGGAGAGCTCGAGCGAACCGGGGAGTTTGCCCTAACGAAAACAAAGGCTTCTCAACTCCTGTCATCCTGAGCCGCGCAGACGGCGAAGGATTTCGCAGTTGCAAGAGAGGTTTACCCCTAACGAGAACGCGTGGATTGCAACTGCGAGATCCCTCGCCGTTTGCGCCAGCTCGGGATGACAAAAAAAGCGAGCGCCTTTCGGCCGCGCCGAAAGCGCTCGACCTCACGGCCCTCAAATTTCCGCTCCGACTTCCGCCAGCCACTTGCGATAAATCTGCGGCGAAATCTCGGAAGGCTTGATCTCGCTCCGACCGCCCCAGAAAACGTTCGTGTAGGAAACCGGAATCTCGCAGGACTCGAGATGCCGATCGATCGCCGCTTTGTGTTCCAGCAGGAGCGCTTTGTCGGTCCCGTGCGCGACCGCCATGATGTTGACGTTGCGAAATTCCGGCCCGGCTTCGCGCCAATAACAGTGGGTCAGGATCTCATGGCGCCCGGCCTCGCCGCCCGCTTCTACTTCCCGCCCTAACGGCACCGCCCAATGGAAAAGCGCGTTGAACCGCGTCACGCGCACGCCACCGGCGGACGGCTTCACGTGCTCGAGAAAAGTCGAGAACCGCCCAATGATCTTCCGTTTCGTAAGGTCGTCCGCGACCGCGAAAAACTCCTCGAGCGAGACGCCAGCTTCCGCGGCGCGCGCGACCCAGGGCGACTCCTGGATTTCCTCCGGCGCGAATTCGCGCTTCAGCGCGGTCAACACGATCCATTCATTATCGGTCAACTTGGCGGGCTGGACCACGATCATGGTCGCCGGCTCCGGCGCGATGCTTCCCGGCGCGACATTTTTCCGTCGCACGTGGCCCACGCCTAACGTGAAGATCCCCTTCGCCGGCATGAGCCGGAAATGCTCCGCGCCGAGGAGGCCGGTCAGGATTTCGCCATGCCGCTGCAGGGAAAAACCGTGCGGCACTTTGAGCGTGGTCCAGAGTTTGTATTCGGAACCCGGGGTCACCGCGTCGGTGGAACGCAGGACGACGTGGCCAGAAAACGGATCGCGTTGCGACATGTAATCGAAAGCCGCGTCGATTTTATCGGGCGGCACTTTCCAGGCGACGAGCGCGCCATCCGCGAGATTGGTCGCGAGCAAAGTTTGCCGGACCCGGCGCACGGTCCCGGCGCGCAACATCGCGCGGATCCGCTCGAGCACCGTCTCGACCGGGAGTCCGCTCCTTTCGGCGATTTCGGCGAATGGTTCGCGGACGAAGCCGGCGATCTGGTCTTCCGAAATGGCGAGAATGCGCGCGTTGATCGGATCGTTATGCTCAACCGGCAAGGTGTCGCTAGGCAAAGTGTTCATGTGTGGGCGCAGGAAAAGACGGCGAGAAAATGGCAGGCCGTGCCAAGGAGGACAAATAAATGCCAGACGAAATGAGTGTAGCGCCGGCGTCTACTGACGAAGAAAAAAACGCCGCCGGTGTAGGCGAAACCGCCCGCGACCAGCCAAAGCAAAGCACTCACCGGCACGTGCAAAAGGAGCGGCCGGAACGCGATCAGAATCAACCAGCCCATGCTGAGGTAGAGCGCGAGGAAAAGTCCGGTGCGCCGCTCCGTGCCGCTGACGCTTTTCAGAATGACGCCGCAAATTGCCAGGGTCCAAACGAGCGCGAGAATCGTCCAGCCCCACGCGCCGCGCAGCGGTCCCAGCGTGAACGGCGTGTAAGTCCCGGCAATGAGCAGGAAAATCGCGGAGTGATCAATCACCTGAAAGACCGACTTGATCGTGCCCCGCGGCCAGGCGTGATAAAGCGTCGAGCCCAGGTAAACGAGCAACATGGCTGCGGTAAAAACCGCCGTGCCGGTAAAAAAGAAACGGTCGCCCCCGCGCCAGGCCGCGACCATGAGAAGTGGCGCCCCGAGCAGGCCGGCCAGCAGGCCAAGGCCGTGGCTGATGCTGTTGGCGAGTTCTTCGCCGAGGGATTGATCCCACTTCGGATCGTTGCAGGGTGAAGGAATGCGACTCATATCTTCCGCCAGCGCGCGCGGAATTCACTCTTACGCCCGCCGCGCGATCTCGAAAGGGAAAAGAGCGAGATGAAGCGTGCAATTTTTTTCGACGCGGCCGGAACCCTGATTCGCCTAACGAAAAGCGTGGGGACGCATTACGCGTTGGTCGCGGCCCGGCAGGGCCTTGCGCTCGAGGCCGCGCCGCTCGACCGGGCCTTCGCCGAGACCTGGAGGGAAATGCCGCTCCGCCCCGCGACCGGTGCGCCGCGTGCGGACGACGACAAAGGCTGGTGGCGCGACCTGGTCGAGCGCTTGTTCGAACGCGTGGCGCCGCAGGTGGCACCGCTCGAGCGCGAGAGGTTTTTTGAGGCGGCCTACAGACATTTCGCCGAGCCGGGCGTGTGGGAGCTTTACCCGGAAGTGCGCACCGTGCTCGAGACGCTGGCGCCGGATTTCGAGCTGGCAATTCTTTCCAATTTCGACGGCCGGCTCCGCCTGGTCTGCGAGCATCTGACGATCTCGAAATTCTTCCGGCACATTTTTCTTTCCAGCGAATTGGGCGCGGACAAACCCGATCCGCTGATTTATCGCCGCGCGCTCGAAATTAGCGGCTTCCAGCCTAACGAAGTGCTGCATGCAGGGGACGATCCGGAGCGGGATTGGGCTGGGGCGGTGGCGGCGGGGCTGAAAGTCTTTCGCCTCGAGCGGCCGGGAAACTCGCTCCGCGATTTGCTCGGCGCGGTTGCGCAGCGGAACGAATCGTCGTAAAACCTGAGGCTCGCATCGGGTTGGTAGCTCAATGGTAGAGCAGCGCCCTTTTAAGGCGTTGGTTGTGGGTTCGAGTCCCACCCGACCCACTCCCCGGAAGACACGGTTTACCTATGGGATTTGGTGAATCTCTGGCGCGCAGCTTGCCGCAGGGAACCGCACAGCGGCGCGCGCGCAGCCGCCGGTTCGATTCCGACAACTCCCTTCACGCTCGCGTGCGTGCACACGTTCGTCTGCGCGACGGCGAAGCCGTCACACGATTAGGTATGACCAGCATCCGATTGAAAATCACCATCGACCTCAACCAAAACCACGCCCTTACTCTTCGGGATCTGAAGGCGATGAAGCCGCTAATTGAAAGAGGCATCGCAGGACGCCTTCCCGAGACCATCAGCGTCGATACGATCCGGGTCACCAGCATTAAGGAAACTCGCGTGAACCAGAACCCGGTGTCGCCGGAAGGTGTGACGCCGGCGTGATTTTGCTCCCGGACGGGAGTGGTTGACGGTCTCCAGTCTCCTCGCGCGCGCCATGAATTCTCGCGCTTGGTTGGCGCTTGCTGAGGGCTATGATCAACAGGAATGGACGAACGAGATTCCGATGCAGAGCGGCCTCTGGCTCTTTCCCGCGAGCAAATGCGGAGTTTCGGCTACCGCGTGATCGATCTGCTGGTCGATCATTTCGACGAGATCGGCGATCAACCCGTCGGCGCGAAACTGGAACCGAATGCTCACTTTCTCGAGGACGAGCCTCCCGAAAATGGATGCGATCCCAACGAACTCCTCGCGCTCCTAAAGCGCGACGTTTTCCCAAACAATCTGCATCTCGATCATCCCCGCTTTTTCGCCTTCGTGCCGAGCCCGGGAAATTTTGTCAGCACGATGGCGGACGCGCTCGCTTCCGGGTTCAACGTCTTTGCCGGGACCTGGCTGGGCGGTTCGGCCGCGGCCTCCATGGAATTGCTCGTGATCGAATGGCTGCGGCGTTTTTGCGGAATGCCGGAGACGGCTGGCGGTCTGCTCACGAGCGGCGGCTCGGCCGCAAATCTGATCGCGCTCGTGGCAGCCCGCCAGAGCATCGGGCGTGCGGATCTCGCGCGGGCAACGGTTTACTATTCCGATCAAACCCACTCGTCCGTCGAGCGCGCACTTCTCGTGATCGGCTTTTCATCGGAGCAATGCCGGAAAATTGAATCCGATCTTCAAGGGCGTTTGCCGATGGAGTCTTTGCGAAACGCTGTCAGTGCGGATCGAGCCGCCGGACTGCGGCCACTCTGTGTGATTGCGAATGCCGGAACGACGAGCACCGGAGCCGTCGATCCGCTCGAGGAACTGGCGGAATTTTGTCAGACCGAAAAGCTCTGGCTGCACGCCGATGGCGCGTACGGCGCCGCGGCCATCATTTGCCCTCGCGGACGCAAAGAGTTGCGCGGCCTTGAGCGCGTCGATTCGTTGTCGCTCGATCCGCATAAGTGGCTCTTTCAGCCTTTTGAATGCGGATGCGTTCTCGTCCGTGATCGACAGCTTCTTCGCTCCGCCTTCCGCGTGACGGCTGACTACCTCCGCGATGTGCATCGGGAATCGGCCGAAGTAATTCTGGCCGATTACGGGATTCAACTGACTCGCGGTTTTCGCGCGCTCAAGCTTTGGCTTTCGATAAAAGCATTCGGCATGGCTGCCTTCCGCGAAGCAGTCGCGCGCGGCTTTGAGCTAGCCGAATTAGCGGAGCGTGAGCTGCGCGGCAAAGCAGGTTGGGAAATTCTTTCGCCCGCGCAAATGGGCATCGTTTGTTTCCGCTTCGGCAAAGACGACGAACTCCCAGGGCGCATCGTAGAGGCGATGTTGCGCGAGGGGTATGCGTTTCTGACTTCGACCAAAATCAAGCAGGCCATCTGCCTGCGATTTTGCACAATCAATCCGCGGACGACCGATCAGGACATGATTGAGAGCGTGCGTCGTTTAGACGAATGCGCACGAAAATGTTCGCAAGCCGCGTAAGGGACCCTCGTCGCGAGCGAACCTAGGACTGGAAAGTCCAGCTATCGCTTCCTCGGTGCGTCGGCGACTGGTGGACGTGTGTGCTGTGTTTCTGGAACACGCACATGCAAGACGCCAACACGAAGCCGGTAAGACAACGGCGCTGGCATCATCTCCACTTCGCCATCGAGCGATACCGGGACGCATGACGGCTCGATGTCCAGACGTGCTTCGCGCGCGCAGATCATTCTAAAATCGTGAGTCTCTTCCACCTTTCTTCGAAGCATCCTGAAACCAAGACGTAGAATGCCGACCGGCCTCAGCGGCCTGGGCAGGTAGATCGCGAGATTGTGCGCGTCGATACAGTCCCGGCCGCGCAGATGGAAGTAATCGAGTTCTTCCGGGTTATTGCAGACAAAGACAAACCGGCTGCGAAATACCTGCTCTCCGTCATCAGTTGTTAGGCGAATCGTCATGACATTCCCCCAGCGCACGAGCGCAGTGGCTCCGCTGAGGAGCGCGATGAGCCGGCTTCGTCCGAAACGGCGAAACATTTGCTCACGGTGCCGCAAGGCGAGCGGATAAAGGCCGACGCTGGACCTGCTCAGGAAAGTGCGGCCGTTTACTTCGCCGACGTTAGTTTCCGCTACCCGCCCTTTCACAACATTTTCAACCGCCGCGCCGAGTTCGAGCGGAATGCTAAGTCGTTTCGCGAATAAGTTGAACGTCCCTAGCGGAAGCACGCCGAGAATCTTGCCGGTTCCAGCCACCGCTGAAGCAATCGCATCGATTGTCCCATCACCGCCCGCTGCCACGATGACCTGAGCGTCGCTCCGCACGGCTTCCTGCGCTAACAAAGCGATTTCACTACCGTTTCGCGCCACCAGCAGCCGCGCCGTAATGCCATGCGATTGAAACAACTTCGCGATTTGAGCCTGAGTCTCGTTCCGCTGGTGACCAGCGCCGCGATTAAAAATCACAATCATTCAGTCTGGAGCGGTCAGATGCCGCCCGTGTCTTTCGCTTGCACTTTGCCTTCTCGCCGAGCAAGACGCGAACAAATCGAGCAGCCGGAGGTTTACCCGTGCAGTCGATGAACCCGGCAGGCTATGGGTTCACGGTTCATCCAGCTTGCCTGCTGCGTCGATCATCATGGCTGCCGACACGCCAGGCCGTGAAGCGACTGAAACGCGCCAAGGATGTGCTGTCGCCGTCGAGAAGAGAAGCCTCAGCCAATTCTTGCGGTGGTTTCCCTCAAGTGAGCACATGCATTTGCCGTAATTGGATTGAGCGACGTTTGTTCATGCCGTTAAAGCTCGTATAGACCAGGGCATTGGTTAAGACTCTTACTCAATCGCAACAATAACACTTCCTTATATGCCGAAAGACAAAGCACGGTCCGAGAAAAACGCGGCGCGAACGGATGCCAAGGAGATCAGTGAAGCTGAGATCGATCAGAACCTGATGGGGACATTTCCGGCGAGCGACCCGCCCTCGTGGACACTTGGCGTTGAACGCCTGGAGAAGCCGGCCAGTGAAGACCCGTCGGAGTAGCGTTACTCCCGAGTCATCTTCTCACTAGGTCTCGCGCCCGAGCTGACCTAAGGAGTCGCCGACGCTGAGGGGTGGATGGGTGATTGAATGTCGTTTAGTCATGGCTGTGTGGCGATCACCTGATTGCGAGAAACATCCCGGCGGCTTGCCTTGAGGGTGCGCTCGCGTAGCGCCGGCGGCGCAGCGCGGGTGTTTCATCGGAATTCTTTGCTGTCTGCATTCCGACATCAGAGCGTAGTGGACCGCAGATCAGCCGCGTTGCCGCGGCGATGAGGAAGTCAATCTGCGTTGCAACGTGAAAGGGCTTCTTATTTAGAAAAGCGGCAATAGGCGGCGCAATTGCAACGCGGCTGCTTTTCGTTTCCACCTGGCGACCGTTGGCGGCCTCGTGCA